>CAKZMM010000041.1 GCA_937128505.1 uncultured Thermogutta sp. | reverse complement strand
TTTGTGAATTAAGTAGGAAACTTTTTGTGAATTAAGTAGGAAACTTTTTGGGGCGCCGGGTAACCCTCGCCGCGATTGCGAGGGAGACCTTGCTAAACTATTCTGGGGGCGATTCCCGCCGTTTTGAATCCTCGGACGTGCCGAGAAAGCCCTCCCCGAATGCGGCATCATTCGGACGAGTTCCCCGGGAAGGAAGATGCTCGAAACTATTCCGAGAGGAGATCGTTTTTTGTTTTGGGTGAGGTATTTTGTATGCTGAGCGAGTGAGTGGTGTTCCAGGAGGAAAATCATGCGACGTCGCATCTTTGTTATTGGTGTGCTTTTATCTTGCGTTTTTTGGAGTATCGGATTTGTCTCGGCGGATGGGCCGCGGAAGGACCGCACGGTGATCCTGGTGAGTATTGATGGACTGGCAAATTTTTATCTGGAGGATCCCAACGCCGACATGCCCACTTTGGGCCGCCTGGCTGCCGAGGGGGCAAGGGCGGCGGCGCTGGTCACCAGCTTTCCTTCGGTCACTTGGTGCGCCCATGCCACACTTGCCACAGGAGTCTGGCCGCGGCGACACGGCGTTTTGGCGAACGATTACATGGATCGACAAACCCGGCAAAAGGTAACACTACTTTGCGACCCGATTTATGATCAGAACCAAATCCTACGGGTACCGACGATTCATGATGTGGCGTATCAGGCAGGTCTGGTCACGGCGGGAATTGTTTGGCCCGTGACACGAAATTCAAAGACCCTGCATTTCAATGCGCCCGATATGCCTGGGGATGATGCATGGGTGCAGTTCGGCACCCCGAAGTGGATCGAAGAGCTACGAGAGTCGGGGCTGCCGGTGGATTGCCATGGGCGATGGTGTCGGGAAACCGGTGGGGGTGTGCCCCGGGATTGGCTCTACACCCGAATGGCCCGGCAATTGCTGCTATCGCATCAGCCGAATCTCGTGTTGATTCATCTGGTGGAGCCGGATGACGTGCAACATCGCACCGGACCACGCTCGGGCGATGCTTATTGGTGCGCAAGCTACGCCGATGACCGCGTCCGGGACCTCGTCGAAGCGATCGCTGCCTCGCCGCGGGCGAAAAGCACTTATTTGATTGTTTGCTCGGACCATGGGTTTTTCCCGTATGAAAAGGTCATTCAGCCGAACGTGCTCCTGCGGCAGTTGGGACTGGTTTCAATCCGCGATGGCAAGCCAGTCGCCGAAAAGGCGTGGTGCATGTCCCAAGGTGGAGGGGCCGGCATTTATTTTTACGATGCGGAGAACCGCCGGGAGATTTTGACGACCATCAAGGCCCGGCTTCGGCAGGTGGAGGGTATTGCGGCCGTTTTGGAGGGGGATGAGGTGCGAAAGCTCGGGCAAGCCGTGCCGGAGGAAGACCCGCGAGCCCCCGATTTGTGGTTGAGCGCTCAAAAAGGCTACGCCTTCAGCGACACGGCAACCGGCGATCAAATTGTCGTATCGCGCGCCAGCGTTGGCGGCACGCACGGTTACCTGCCCGACGATCCCGAAATGTGGGCCATGTGCGTCATTTGGGGACCGGGTATCCCTTCGGGCACTTCTTTAGGCAAGATTCAAGCGGTCGATATCGCACCGACGATTGCCGCCATCCTGGGGCTCGAACTTCCCAATGTGGATGGTAGAGCGCTTTTGAAGGTTGAGTAATTCTTCGCTCAGTATAACACTCTTCCAGGTAGCGGAAGTATTCGCTCCAACTGCGCTTGAAGCTTGAGTAATCCTGTGCTTAAAGCTTGTGTAATTGTTAGCGCAGTAGGACACCCCCGGAAGCGATCCGCGTCTGCGATTAGGCCGCGGCTGGCAAAATTTCGCGGGGCTTTCGAACTTTCCTCTCTCAAAACCCTCAATACGTTCATAAGGTAAGTAAGGTAAGAAAGAAGGAAAAGCTAATCTGCGCCCCTATGGCGGAAAGATGCCAGGTTGAGTGTACCCGCTTCACAGCATGATCTTCATCTTGGGGAGGAAAAGACGCAGCCGGCAAAAGCATTTTTGCGCCGTATGGCTACCGCCGGAAACACTAAGGCAACGCGGATGAATTCCCCGGGTACCCCACCCATTGAAAAGCAGACGAGCGGCCCGAACCAACGGGGAGCCAATAGCCGGTTTCCACCGCCGGAATAAAAGCGGCCGATCCGCTACGCCCCATCTTAGAATCCACCGCCGCTGCCGCGATCGAATTTCGCGAGTTGGCAGGGGAGCAAAACGTCCTCCTCAAGCCGCTGGATTCGGAGGGTTTGGCTACCAAAGACCGCAAGCCTTCGTGGCCATACGCGGCAGGCAAACCTGCGGGGAAGCCGCCCGGTCGAAATGAGTGATTGCTTCGAGCCTCTAAATAAAAGTCGGTTGGTTGAATATTTTCCAGGGGGGGCACACCAAGAAAAGCTCCGCCAATTGACCTCTCCGCCTGTGAGGGCGACAAATGGAAGTTTAACACTTCGGGGGAGCAAACCCTGAATGTGGCAAAAAGTTCTAGTTCCGAGCTACCGTCATGAAGGATAGGATCATTCGCCACGATCCTGCCGCCCTCGTCCGGGTTGAACCATCCAACGAGTCGCCCATTGCCGGAGGTTGACGGAAGCTGCTCAGGTTGGTTCGCTACCGTGTTGTGATGAAAAGCTAACTCTTGCCAGACCTGATTAAGGCACTGGATGCGGTGGGAACATTGGTGAGCTTTTGCTTGTAGATGGCTGTGGTATAGCGCCGGCGCAAACACCCCCCAGATCACCACCACCGCACTGGCGGCCAGCACGATCTTCCACCACTGAGCCTCCGACACGATCCCTGCCAAAAGCCCCGGGCCTGCCGATCCACTGAAAACTCGACGCGGTGCCGTATTCGCGGCCACCGTGGGGCTTCGCGGTTTGATCTGGGCTACAGTGCCTCTTGCGCTCGATTGGCTGATCCAGGTCGGCCCCGAAGGTTCGCCATGAGTAGCAGTCGCCGCTACCGGCGGAATATCTGTCCACTCGAGCCCGGCAGAGGATTGCTCAAGCTCCGCCCCTAAAGAGGTTGCAAAAACAAAGGAGGTCTCCGCGACGACATTTTCGGACGGTGAGGACGGTGCGGCAGGGGCGACCCCGGATGACCCCGCGACTTGCGACGAGCTGAAACTCCAGACAAACTCTGCAGTTCGAGCGGCAAGAGTGGGGGGAGGATCGACGGTTTGACCGGCAAGATCCTCCAACGGGCGAAGCCGGTGACGCCACCGAGCTAGCTGACGACTCAAACGCGGATCACGGCTACACTGGCTGGCAACTTTCCCTTGCTCTTGCTCATCGAGCGCTCCCGCTACCAGACCTAACAAATCGATGGAGCGTCGTTTAGACATGGGCCGGCAAATGGTGTTCTCTAAGACTTCGCTCTAATCGACGAACAGCGGCATGAAGACGACTTTTTACCGTGCCGACCGGCAATGAAAGGGCTTCTGCCGCTTCCCGATATTTCAGCCCTTGGAAGTACACCAGTAGGAGCACTTTCCGTAAGGGCTCGGGCAACTCGTCGATGGCACGTCGGACCAAATCCCTCTGTTCGGCTGACTCCAATTGCTCCGCCGGAAGCTGTTCCTGCGAGTTCAGAAGCAGGTTGGCCAAGTTGGCGGCCACTTCATCCGGGTTTGTTTCTTCGATGGCCCGATCCAAGCTGACCGCCCTATGCCGCCGGCTACGACGGAGGCTATCGATCGCTTGATTGGTAGCCACCGCGTATAGCCACGGTCGAAATTTCCGCCCTTCCTCAAATTGATTGCACTTCAAATGTACCTGGAGGAACGTCGACTGGAATGCGTCCTCGGCCATTTGGGGATCGCCGAGGTATTGACGCAGGTAGTTGTAAAGCTCGCGCTCGTAACGACGAATGAGCTCCTCGAAAGCGCGGCGATCGCCCGAGTGCCTGTACAAAGCGAACAAATCCTCATCGGCCCACTCCATCAAGGGTGGTCCGGTGGACGGGTTCTTGTACAGGAGCCTTGACCCTTGCATCATCTAGTTACGAACCTCGCTAGTATTTAGTTCGCCGACGGTTGCCGCAGTCACCTCCCTGGACTGCCCAGTCAGCAAAATTGGGAATGAATTAATGAACTCAAAATTAAGAAGATAGATACCGAGGCGGAACCGAACTGTCGCCAACCCTAGTCATTTTATGGGTATTTCGCGGTGTCCGCCAGAAAATTCCACGAACGCTACATCTAAAGCGGGTTGGGCGGGGGCAAGCACAGAGCAAATGCTGTTCCAAAGCGCAGCTTCCATGCTTTGTGTGTCAATCATGACAAACTTTCTTTCATTAAACCCCTTCGTCGTAAGACTACCTCCCCAAGAAACTTGGAAATTATGGAAATATACTGGGAACTCCCAGATAAAACGCAAGGGACGCTGGACAGATTTTTTCTAGGACCGAGGGTACCAAAAAGGGAACCAGACGCGAAGAAATCACGCGAAAAAATCATCAGAAGCCTAAGGATTTGCCTGCCATTATGACAGGTGCCCTTTGCCGGAATGTTCCGGTCCTCTCGCGGATAATTCTTACCCTATACGGCTGTACTTGTGGCCGTGGGGCCACACTCCGATCCCCCCAATCGAACGAAGCTCTCAAGTTACGAGAAACCGGATGCGCTCTTCCCGGATGACCGGATGCTGAATCCCCTTGCTTCTTGTTAGCCGAATCCCCTTCCTACTTGTTACAAGGGAAGATGGGGACGGAATTATACCTGAATTGTAGGGGAAAGCGCGGATCGAATTCTTACAGCCGGTGGGAAATGACGGATCTCGGGGCAAGTCGCGCGTGGAATAAAAGTCGATTGAGCCTTCATCAATCGCAGGAAAGCGGACCGCCGATCTCTGAAAAGACCAAATCCTTGAAATGAGGAAACGGATCGGCAACCTTTGAAAAGCCCATCAAAAGGAACGAATGCCCCCACGGGCGAAACCGAGGTCTGCACCAACCTCCCGACGAATTTGCCCGGCTAATTACCCTGGGCAGCAGCGAGGCATTGCCGGAGGTAATCGAGGCTTCGGCGGGCCAAAGCCTCGGGCCCCGGCGAATAGTCGAACACTTCGACCGATACCCAGCCGTGATAACCCACTTCCAGCAGGGTCTTCATAATGGGCACAAAATCGAGCTGTCCGAAGCCCGGTCCCTGGCGATTAGGATCATTGGCGTGGAAATGGGCCAAAAGGCCGGCGTGACGGCGGATGAGATCCGGAATCGGAATGGATTCGCTCGACATCGCCTTGCAATCGAGATGCAGTCTTACGTGGGGATTACCGATCATTTGGATTAACCGGACGGCATCATCAGCGGTCGTCAAAAAGTTGGTCTCAGCCGGCGTCAGCGGTTCAATGGCCAGCGTAACTTTGGCCTGCTCCAACTCCGGGACAATCGATCCAAAAACCTCCGCTGCAAATTCAAGTCCTTGCTCGAGGCCGATTCCTTGCTGGAGGTTACGCTGGGCCGGCGACCCAAAGACCATAATGTTGCCACCGAGCTCCGCACAAAAACGAACGAGCTCGCGGAGGTAGGCAGCCGTCTTTCTGCGGATTTCTCGATCGGTACTGGTGAGGTGAAACCCCTCAGTCCTTGCCAGCAGCCAGTGAAGTCCTAAGATCTCTAGGCCGGCTTGCTCGGCTTGGCGGCGGATTTCGCTTCGCTTAGCCGCCGGAACATCGGTTACGTATTGCGCGATCGTAAATGGGGCAATTTCGACCCCTTCGTAACCGCACTCGGCAGCGAAGGCAAACCCTCGTTCGATCGACCAATCCTGGAAAGTCTCATTACAGATGGCAAATCGCATAATTCATAACCTCTAAATCCGAAAAGTGGATAGGTCGTGAGTTGGATTATTCCCGCTCTCTCTTCCGGCTTTTGCCGCGGGGTGCCGCGGCGATCGCTCCCCCCAAACCGCACCGAAGCTCGCAAAAAAGGCCTCACGATTAACTCTAGCGTCGCGGGCATCGGACCCTAAGAATCCGCCTCGCCCTTTACGCTTCACATTTATGAAAGCAATATTCCCGCGATTTTAAAGACTCCTATCGCGTTGAGCATGGCGGGGAAAACCTGCGATTATTCGAAACCCGGCAACTGCGGGATATGGTGTTTCTTTCTTGCCGCAGAGGAGCGTCGCGGTGTTCCCGGACTTGCGCCGAGTGCCTTCCCCGAGCCGGGGACGCTGCGCAAGGGTTCCGCAGAGCCCTCCAAAAGATCTCCATGACTGATTCTTGCCAACCGCTGGCGAATCCTCTTCACGTATTCCTCGGAGATTTCAAAGCCGAGGAATCTTCTACCCAGCTTTTTTGCTACGGCCAAGGTTGTGCCACTGCCTGCGAATGGGTCCAAGACCAGTTCGCCGGGGCGGCTACAGGCCGAAATGATCCGTGCCAAAAGCCGCTCGGGCATTTGGCAGGAATGCCAGCCGGCTCGCTCATGAAAAGTGCCGCACACACGCGGAAAATACCAGGTGTCTTCTTCGGGCGAAAATCCCTCCGAGAGGTCTTGCGGACGCAATATCCAGGTATCATCCGGGATTCGTCCCCGCGGATTGGCCCGGCGATCGGCGTACACGAGCTGCCGGGCCGAGGGGACCCGAATCGCATCCGCATTGAAGGTGAACCGGCGGGGATTCTTCACAAAGTAAAACAGATGGGTATGTGAGCGCGTAAACTTGTTCTGGCAGTGAACGCCGAATGTGTAGTACCAAACCACCCAGTTGCGACACGTTAAGCGATGTTCACGTTGTACAATCAACTTAAGCTCGGCGGCAAATTCGTCGCCCATGGCAAGCCAGAAGGTCCCCTCCGGCTTTAGAACACGCACCACCTCCCGGGTCCACTCCCGGGACCAATCTAGGTATTTTTCCGCCTCGAGCTTATCCTCGTAGACATCGTACTCATAGCCGATATTGAACGGGGGGTCAGCGAACACAAGGTCGACTGATTTCGCCTCCAACTGCCGAAGGCCTACCAGGCAATCTTGATGGTAGACTTCGTCGAATTTAAGAACCATCGACGCTCCCACCTAAATTTGATTTCGATGGGCAAACCCTCCGGCCCGGTATGGATTACGAGTCTTTTCGACTCACAGGAGAAATCACGTAAAACACACTGGGGGCAGAGCTACCGGCTTTCATGCGGCGGTCTTGCGGGCTGCAAAACCGCCCCTGCTGGGCAGCGACCAATGCGCATGTCGATGAATTGTACCTATCGACAATTTATCTCGTTTATCTTCGATTGCCGAGTGTCTTGTATCTTATCTTTAGTTGATGAGACTCTTGTATTCTTGGTTGCCGGGTATCTCAAGCTGCTGACTTTTTAATCTTTATTTGATTTGTTCGGACAAGTAAATTTGCAGCCCCATTTGGTGGATTTGGTCTAGTTGAGCCTCCAGCCAATCTACGTGATCCTCTTCATCCTGAAGGATAGCCTCAAGGAGCTCGCGAGTTCCGAAATCCCCCACCTCGCCCGCGAATTGAATATCCTGATTGTATGCCCGGACCGCGGCATACTCGTCTTGAAGATCGTTTTCCAGTTGGGCTTGAACCGTGCTGCCAATGTGCAGTTCGTTGAGCTTACTAACGATGGGGGTTCCCTCGAGAAATAGGATCCGCTCAATCAATTTTTCGGCGTGCTTCATTTCGGCGATGGCCCGCTTTTCCAGGGCTTCGTGCAATCGCTCGTAACCCCAATTGGCGCACATCTCCCCGTGCACCACATATTGGTTTATCGCCGTAAGTTCCTCCGCAAGCCGGGCATTCAGACGATCGATCAATTGCGGATTTCCCTTCATCGTGTCAGTCCTTTCGAGGTAGGCTTACAAAGATTCAGGCTCTTAGACGAACTTATTTACGCACATCGCCAAATAGGCTAAGTTGCTCAAGGCACTAGGGGCCCAATCGTTATACTTGCCCAAAAGTATAACGATTATCGGCAATAAGGCAACGGCCTCGGAGGATTCGCTATCCGCGGCAAGTCGCTTGCGTGCTTCACAAAGGGGGGGTGATGACCCGGGTGAGGTGGTTGCCGGAAGAGAGCGATCCCATGGGCGGTTCAACGCTTATTAGCGAATGATCAGCGAAAAGACTTACGTAATGGCGGATCGTCGGGAAAGGCTCGTAAGCAGGCAGGATAGGGGGAATAAAAGGGAAGGCTCCTAAGCACGCAGGATCATTGTTCCTTTGCCCGGCGGTAAGCTCCGTGCAAGGCGGAAGACTCGCAGTGAAATCGGCGGCACGACCTGGAGGGTCTCCCGATGACGGAGAATCCGTAGGAAAATCACCGGTTGCAAGTGCCAAAGACTCAGGCCCCGGTAGGCACCTCCCAAGCCTTCGAATTCTGATATGGCATGCCCGCCGAAAAGCCGACAGTGCATGGTTTCGGGCGGCAGGCACGAGGGGGGATGCATCCAGGCTAAAAGTGAGGAAGCATCGGGCGGTGCCGGGCTACCGCTTTTCTGCGACAGGTTGTGCCGACTGCTGGGAAGCGCGGGCCGTCCGATCGGTCGGGGGCAGAAGGGACTCCGTCACTTGACACGCAAAATGAAGGCTACTGGCCGGTCCACTAAAACCGACGACACGGCGATCCGTTAGGTTTTCTTGCCGTAGGATTCTTCCCTCCTGGATATCGAACCGAACCGTGCCGTGCTTTTCCCGCTGAACAAGTTTGGCCTCTAAACCCGGATCATTGATGGGGGTGAGCACTTTGGTGGTAGTTTCAATGATGGCCACACCGGTCTTCACATCTACCAGCTTATAAAGTTGCGCGGCTTTTACGACTTTGATCGTGCCGTTCTCTAGCGGTAGCTCGATCTCGTAAGGAAATGACCAGGTGGCGCCGATGGCAACCGGTTGCTCCGGCAAAAGGATGGTCATCAAAATGTCCGAGTTTTGAGGGGCAGCAATCGGGTTGCGAACACGCTTCAGAACCTGTCCCTGCGCATCGATGGTAAAAGTTCCCAAGGGGACATTGACCGTCTGCGCGATGGCTTGAAACGGCGGAGCCGGATCGGTGTCTGTGCGGCTATCATAGCGTTGCTCGTCGCGGCCGGTCAGTTTCTGCCACATCTGCACCGACTCGACCAAGGGCTCAAAGGTGATCTTCCCATCTTTGCTCACTGAAATGACACGCCAAGCCTTCACCGATTGAGTGACCGATTCCGCCGTTTGGCTCGTGCCCCCTACGGTCGTCTTCACTCGGGCTTGCTGGAGGACCTCCCACCGGACCACCTCGCCGGGTTGAAATTTGTAGCGAAGGAGGAAGGTGTCGGATGGGCCTTGTGTGTGCGAAGTGGATTGCCGGTCCTCGGACACGGTCTTTCCATCTTGTGAATCCGCCTTGCTTTGGGCCGGCTCGTTGGGGGCGGGCTGAGCGGGCAAACTTCCGGGCAATTCCGCCCGCGGCTGGTCAGAAGAGGCGGTTTCGGCTGCGGGAGAAGGGGCTGACAAGGGGGCCTCTTGTGCCGCTGACTCCGACGAGGTGCCCGGGGGATTTGCCGTTTCGATACCCGCTCCGTCGGCCTGGCTTTTTTCCTCGGGCGTTTCTGGAGTAGCCGAGCCGACCGGCTTACCCGATGGATCGAAAGATACCGGCGGCGTTTCCGACTCCAAAACGGTAGCCCTTACCGCCGTGGCATTCGGAAGCGCAAGGCGCTCTCCTCGTGCTTCGTCAAACTCTGCTGCTTTTGCGAAGTCGATCTGTCCATCTTTAAAGCTCCCAACTTCAATCTCAAGTCCCAAGCGATTCTCGGAGGGGGATCTTTGTGCTTGAGCTGCCGCAAATTGCCGCGCGGAATTCCCGCCCGAAGCGGAAGCAACAAGGCCCGGGAAATCTAGAGCACCGCTTGATCCAGCCAAATCACAGCATGAAACGCTTAGCAAGAAAAGTACCAAAACAGATGCAAAACGCCGGGAAAAGAATGTCATCACCTCTATCCTTGTTTAGGGACTCCGAAATCGGTTCAACGACGTGGTCTGATACGAATATCCGGCTCTCTCGTCAAGATAACCTGGATAAGAACGCACCTTTGGACGGCTTGCCTACCGGTGGGGTGCAAGGATATCCGAACGCGTATCTCCGTGTATGTACGTCCAAAAATCCATCGAACCAGAATCTTAAGAAGATTAGAATCTTAAGAAGATTAGAAAAGCGGATTGAGGTGTGACCACCGCGCAGTTCTAACCGGTTTTAAAGGTGAAGAGGGAGGCGTGGAGGTTCAGGTCGAGGCGACCAGTCAAGTAGTCGCGGTGACCAGTCAAGTAGTATAGGGCTTCCAAATGCACAGCTTTCTATCCCCAAGCAAGTTAGCAAATTAGGCAACCAACGCGAGAAACAAAGGGGTGATTCGTCCACAAGCTCCGTAAAAGGCCTTGAGCAGAGTAAACTCAATGGGATGGGGGTTAGTCCGCGCATCGTGCACTTTTCACTGCCTCTGAAAAGCATTGTGTGGGGGTAGCGCAACTGGACTGTATCCCTAAGTCTCGACTCACTTTCCATTTTCCATCTTGTTTTTGCCGCGACTTGGCTCAAGCTGGCCCCCCCAACCGAGTTTTTCCCGGAGGGTGCGGTAATATCCTCGGCCTGGGAAATTGACCAGCTTAAAGCAAATGGGAGCCCGGCTGATGGTTACCTCATTTCCGGGGGAAAGTGTTCGAAGTACCACCCCATCCACCACCACGGCCGGTTCGCCGCGTGTGCGGCCTATGACAATGCGGTAAAGACGGTCCGCCGAGTCCACCACGGGCCGATGGCTCAACGTATGCGGACTAATCGGGGAAATGACGAAGGCCTGAAGATCTTTCCGCAAGATCGGGCCGCCTGCCGAGAGGTTGTGAGCAGTCGACCCGATGGGGGTACTGATAATCAGCCCGTCGCAGCTATAAGTAGTGACCCATTCATCATCAACATACAGATCTACCTCCATGAGCGCAAATGGCGGCCCCGATTGAACGGCAAGTTCGTTTAACCCAAGAGATTCGACGAGGCTTTCGCCCTCTTGGAAAACCGTGCACCTGAGCATGAGATGCTCCGAGACTTGGTAATGGCCTTGTTCCAAATCCCCCAGGGCAGCTTCTAGATCACCAGGGGCCAATTCCGCCAAAAATCCCAGTTTGCCTAAATTGACTGCGATCACGGGTCTTTGCACCCATCCCATTTGTCGGGCCGCCCTTAGGATGGAGCCATCGCCCCCCAGCACGATCACAAAATCGCCGATTGATTCGGACAAATCGGCTCGGCCCGTGAAATCGCATTGTGCAATTTCGCCATGCTCCTCGATGATTCGTAGGAGGTGCTCCACTTCCGGGTTGGGGCCTTTTCCCCCTGCCGATCCCAAAACGATGAACCGCATAAGGCTTCCCTCGAACGGAATTTCGCTGCCAACCCGTCGTATCGGAAGAATCTCGTGCCGGTTGGTTCCGATTCGTTCCGATTCGTTCCGATTGGTGTTTTCCAATTCTTTTGTTTTTTTCTATTGCACACTCTTCGATCCCGCATACTCAGCACGCACAAAACGATAACTTACGGGAAAAATGGCCGCAGCGAAACAGCCCCTTTTTTAAGTGCCGGGCTTGGCGTCTTGCGGCATTTTCGCGCCCAATTCAGGCCCCACCGGATTCCTCTCGCGACACGGGGCGAAATCCTCTTGCGTTAAACCCCGAAAGGCAAGCCGCACGCGGCCGAATCCCCGGGCCTATGACCACCCTCTCTGGGTGATGAGTGGGGCGGCAGATTTCGGCTCTTTCAAATCACGGCAAGCCCAAGACGAAAGCAACTGTGGCCCACGAGTTTCGGCGGCAAGTGGCCCGGACCCGCGAAATCCTCCAGAAGTGCAGGGCAAGGACGTCTCGCTATAAGTTCCAGCGTATTGGCCTGGAAGATCCTCCGGAGCTTCAGGGCAGGGACAGCCGCCGGGGGGCGGAAAAGATGCGATTCTCGAAGCAGGCCAGGAGCCTTAGCCAGTGAAGGTTTTGGGGAGAAAGCGTTTTCCGTACTCGGCTCATCTTGCAGGAAAGCCGAGGCGACTTCATGGCTTGATTTCCTGCGCCTCTACGATTTGCTGCGCCTTGGCGTGTTGATTTCCTACGCCTTTGCGGTGGCAGGTGCGCCGGCTGCTTTGGGGCGATAGAGGTCCGTGGCAGTCCCCAAATAGACCTCCGCAGCAAACCCAAGGGTCTCGGACAAAGTAGGATGCGGATGGATCGTTTCCGCCACGTCCTGGATATGAGCCCCCAGCTCTATGGCCAGAACAGCCTCGCTAATAAGTTCGCCGGCACCTGTCCCTACGATACCGCAGCCAATTACCCGTCGGGACTTCGGATCGATGATCCATTTGGTCAGCCCCTCTGCATGGCCATCGGCTTGGGCGCGGCCACTCGCGCCCCAAGGGAAGACTGCCGTTTCGATTTCGCGACCTTGCCGCCGAGCTGCCTCCTCGGTGAGTCCTGCCCAGGCAATTTCTGGATCGGTGAAGACCACCGCGGGAATGGCCCGGGGTTCGAAGCGGATCGCTTCGCCGAGAATATTTTGCACGGCGACCTTTCCCTGGTGGCTCGCCTTATGGGCCAGCATCGGTTGGCCCGCCAAATCCCCAATAGCGTAAATGTGGGGCTCCGCGGTCCGCAGAAATTCGTCGGTTCGCACGAAGCCGTGTTCGTCCAGTTGGATCGAGGTGTTTTCAAGGCCGAGCTGCTCGGTATTGGGACGCCGACCGACCGCAACAAGGATCCGCGAGAAAATCGTAGACTTATCCCCGGCTGCACCGTCGAAAAACACTTGGGCTCCGTGTTTGGTCGGCTCCACCTTGGCCACTTTGGTCCCCAAATGAATTGCGGAAAAAACCTTGCGAAGCTTTCGCTCTAACGGGCGGACAAGGTCGCGATCCACCCCCGGAAGGAGTCCATCGGTCATTTCGACCACAGTGACCCGAGATCCCAGTGCGCCGTAAACCGTGCCCAGCTCCAAGCCGATATATCCGCCCCCAATGACCAGGAGTGAGGAAGGAATTTCCGGCAGATCGAGGGCTTCGCGGGAACTCATTACTCGGTCGCGCGCTGTATGTAATAAGGAGGAAAGCTGAACCGCGCGAGAACCTGCTGCCAGGATGAGCCAGCGAAACGAGATGAGTTCCGCCTCCGGTTCTGGGCCTTCGTCCACGGGTTGCAATGCCAACTGATGGCTGTTGACCAAGCGACCCCGGGCACGAATCACCCGGACCTTTCTTTTCTTCGCCAATTGGTCTAACCCCCCCGTGAGAGTGTTCAAGACTTTCTGCTTCTGAGCGCGGAGTTTGGCCAAGTCGATTTTCGGAGCTTGGAAATCGATTCCCCACTCGGCCAAGCGTTGCGTTTCCCCCATCACCTTCGCAATGCCCAAGAGGGCTTTCGAGGGGATGCATCCACGCAAGAGGCAAACGCCCCCTAAACTCGGCTCTTGATCCACGAGGGTTACTTCCCGGCCGTTATCGGCCGCAAGAAAAGCTGCCGCATAACCCCCCGGACCACCGCCGAGGACCAGTAGATCTGTTTCCAAGCTTTTGGTTTTCAATGGAGACCTCCCTATTTACGTTGAGCGTTTGAGCCGCCGTGCACCGGGGGGTGACGCTCACCGTGGCGAAGTACCTTATGTTCCGAGCCGAATTTTCAAAATCCTTTTTCCAAATCCACGGCTTTCAACAACTTTGTAAAAATCTCGCTTTCAACAACTTTGTAAAAATCCGATGTTTTTAACACCTTTATCAAAATCCGATCCATGCAAATTTTGGGCTCCCCTAAGCCCTGCAAACAAAGCACGCACATTCAATCTACACGCAGTATCCGTAATCGCTGATATCGGAGCTGTTTATCGTCGATAAAGGAATTCGTGATCGTTGATTCAGGAAAAGGACATTTCTTAATCCTTGGGAGTAATTCTCACCCTTGATCTGGGGGGCATCCCGGAGCATTGCTGGGTATTCCGGTTCCGGGCGATCCGTGGTCGACTAAACGCGATGCGGCTGGGACGAAGAATCGAGTCGATTTTCCGTGCAATAGCCCTGTGATGGCCCTCGAAACATGGCGGAGGTTTGCTCGATGGAGCAGTTTCCCCCAAACGCCTTGTGCATCTTGCCTCCGAGCAATCGTTGTCATCCAGCCAGCAAGAGTCTTCCCGGGTTTTGGAGCCAGTCGATTACTTCGTTGAGAAACCGCCCGGCCGCCGCCCCATCGACCAACCGGTGGTCATAGGATAGGCTCAAAGGCAACATGAAGCGAGGTTCCACTCGCCCATCCCGAACCACCGGTAACCAGCGAGCTTTGCCCAGAAGCAAGATGCCCGCTTCCGGATAGTTGATGATCGGCGTACTGTAGGCTCCTCCGACCGCCCCTAAGTTACTGATGCTGAAGGTACCGCCGCGAAGCTCTTCGATGGCGAATTGCACATTTCGTGCCCGCTCGGCCACATTGGCGACTGCCCGGGCAAGCTCCGGGATGCTCATCCGATCGACGTTTCGGATGACCGGCACGACCAAACCGCGAGGGGTATCCACGGCGATCCCAAGGTGGACATACTCTTTGTAGGTAATCTCCTGTTTTTCCTCGTCGATACTGGCGTTCAAAACGGGGTGATGCCGTAAAGCGATGGCCACCGCTTTCATCACGAATGGCATCAAAGTCAGCTTCACATTTGCACCCAGGTATCCGGGCGGAACCTGACGCCGTAATTGCTCCAGCTCGGTGACATCGGCGTCATCGAAATTGGTCACATGGGGAATGGTGCTTGCGGAGCGGACCATCTGTGCGGCAATGGTCTGGCGGATTCGCGACATTTTCTCGCGACGGATCGGTCCCCAATTGTCCTGTGCCGGTTCACCGGGGGGCTGAATCGGTTGCCAGAAGATGCTGGGTCCCTCGGGCCGGGGAACTGCGGCCTGAGACCGGGCGTCCGAAGAGACCACTCGAGGCGCGATAAACTCCGCCGCACCCGTGAACCTTTCCGCGATATCCGCACTTTGTGCGGCCACTGCGCTTTGTGCGGCCGCCTGGACATCTTCCGGGGTGATGCGGCCGCGGGGTCCACTCCCGCGCACGGAGCGCAAGTCCACCCCCAATTCGCGAGCCAAACGGCGCGTTGCGGGCCCGGCGGGAATCGGCTCGTCCGGACCATAAAGCGGTTCGGCCGGTCTGGGCGTCGACGGGGCTGAAATCCCGGCAATCGGACCCATGAGTTCAATCCCTTCTGCCCCGCCGTCAATGGGCGGATGGATCGGCGCTGGCAGGACCGGGGAAAAGCGTCCCTGTCCGCGGAGGGTGGCAGTCCCATGGCTTGCCACATCAAGCGACGGAGCGCCCTCCGTGCGCGGCGGGGATACAAAGGCAGTGGCTGGGGGAGCCGGCTCGGCAGCCGGTGCCGGTGCGGCCTTGAGTTCCGCCGGCGGAGGCGGGGGAGCGCTCTGCGGTTTTTCCGCTTCCCTTACCAGTGTCAGCAGCGTTTGACCCACTTGCACGGTTTGCCCTTGCGTGAAATGAACCTTCACAATCCGACCGGCATGGGGGCAGGGAATTTCGACGACGGCCTTATCCGTCTCCAATTCGCAGACGCCTTGGTTGGCTTCAATGGTCTGTCCCTCGCGGACTAATACCTTGACGATATCCCCCGAATGAACGTTCTCGCCAAGTTCCGGCAGTTTGAACTCTATTTCCATGCTCACCTCACCGAAAAATTTTTACCGATTTTGAGAGCTGCACGTTCTTATCGATTTTAAGAGCTGCAAACGCTCGGTTGTTACGCCGCAGAAGCTTTACCGTGTCATTGCGTACGCGGCATCCGTATTTGATTGAAATTGGCGGCCTCCGTGTTCGACCGAAGTTGATCGAAGGATCTTTCTTGCAATCAACTTGTAATCAAACAAGCATGCCTGCTCCCGATAACACTCTATTGTTTGATGACGAGGTTTGTCTGGTTAAATTTGCCTTGTCTGTCTAAAAATCTTGTCTG
>CAKZMM010000040.1 GCA_937128505.1 uncultured Thermogutta sp. | reverse complement strand
ATAGATAAATAGATAGTGGCATCTGCGGTCGCCAGCTGAATTGCTTACAGCCGTGGAAAACCATTAAAGACTCGAACTTAGAAGTGCCAACTTCCCCCGAACTGCCGCTTTGAGGTACGGCCATGCATGACGGCAATCCAAACCACCTCGAGCAATTTGCAAATTGGAACCCAGCGCCGTTTCTGCCGCATTTGCTGTCAGATCTTCGGTTGACTTACCGCGACTATCAGCGTCAGCGGTATTTGACGTTGGGGGATTTGCTCTTGGAAAACCGAATCATTCTCCTCCAAGGGCCGATCCATGATTTGAACGCCAATGAAGTCATCATGAAACTGCTTTATCTTCAAAGCGAAAACCGGCGAAAAGACATTCATTTTTACATCAATACCCCCGGGGGGAGTGTCAGCGCGACTTTAGCGATCTATGATACAATGCAGATCTTAAGCTGCCCGGTGGCTACTTATTGCGTGGGTTTAGCCGCCAGTGGTGGCGCGGTACTCTTGGCGGGAGGTACCAAAAGCAAGCGATTCGCCCTTCCGCATTCTAAGGTGATGATGCATCAGCCGTACGGCCAGGTCGGCGGGCAGGTGTCGGATATTGAAATTCAGGCGCAGGAAATCCTGAGAACGCGCGACACGCTGAATCAGATTTTGGCCCATCATACTGGCCAACCGATCGAACGAATCGCCAAGGACACCGATCGCGATTTCTACATGACAGCCGAGGAGGCCAAACAGTACGGAATCGTTGACGAAATATTGACTAAGCAGAAACCGGCCGAAGAGGCAGTCGAGTGACGAACCACCGATTCCCGATAAAGGCTTCGTTTCGCGTCTGCGGTGATGCCCAAACGGCTATGAATCGGTCGAATATTCCCCGATCAGAAGACTGGACGGAGGAACCCATGCCGCTTGTTCCTTTTGTGATTGAGCGAACCGGCCGCGAAGAGCGGGCGATGGACATCTTTAGTCGCCTGCTCAAGGATCGAATCGTTTTTCTCGGCTCAACCATTACGGACAACGTGGCCAACCTCGTGGTCGCTCAATTGCTCTTCTTACAGTCCGAGGATCCCCGCGCTGATATTCATCTGTATATCAATTCACCGGGGGGGAGTGTGACGGCGGGTTTGGCCATCTATGACACCATGCAATTCGTCACCTGCGATGTGGCGACCTACTGCGTCGGGCAATGCGCTTCAATGGGAGCTCTACTGTTGGCCGCGGGAACGAAAGGAAAAAGATTCGCGCTTCCCAATTCGCGGATTATGATTCATCAGCCTTTGGCCGGTGTGGAGGGAACGGCGGTCGAAATCATGATCCATGCTAAGGAATTTAGCAAGCTGCGCGAAAGGCTGAATTTGATCCTGCTTAAACACACGGGTCATCCGCTTCAGAAAATTCAGGAAGATACAGATCGCGACCGCTTCATGTCCGCGGAGGAAGCCTTGGAATACCGCATCATTGATCGGATTATCGAGCGGGCTCCTGCCCCTGCGGAACTGCCGGCGTAAAACTCTTGGTTGCTT
This sequence comes from uncultured Thermogutta sp., assembly GCA_937128505.1. Lineage (GTDB taxonomy): Bacteria > Planctomycetota > Planctomycetia > Pirellulales > Thermoguttaceae > DTLM01. The sequence goes on along the minus strand of CAKZMM010000040.1, from coordinate 14,486 downwards.
AGGGATTGCAGGTAATCTGGAAATCATGGAAAACCAGGGCGAGTTTTTCGGACTCCGAAGAAGGAACAAAGATAGTTCTTAAAATTGGTCTTATCAGTAAACTTCGGTCGTCGTTAAGACAGCATTTGGTCGCTGGGAAGGCGCGATGAACCGGCGACCTTGACAAGTTCTGTTCATCTGGTTAATCCGCAGCCTACATGATTCGGCTTGTCGATTCGCCTTACTATTTACCTCCGAGTGTTTCGTAAATCGGCTAATTCTTGTCGGCAATCTGATCAATCGGCTCTCTACGGGATGTCTGCGGTCAAGGAAATTAAATTACTTTAGTTTATATAAATTCTATTCTATTGTCTTACGCACTCCGCCAGTTTCCCAACTTGTCCAATGTTCACGACAGCGATCGGATGCGGCGGCTTTTATTTGTCGTTCGTCCATGGGTAACTTCGTCCATTTGTAACACGGTTTGTAACGCGGTGTGCTCCTGAACTCGTCGAAGTTGATCACACGGGATCTTCCCAGTTTCACCACGTTTCCATGTAGCACAACCTTATCCGGATCGTCGGGCACCGCAAGCTGCAAGGACTTTTGATCGGCATGCCGTACATCGATTGCGGCCAAGGACGCGGCCATGAGTAACCATCGGATGGCGAAAAGTTACGGCATGGTCCTGCTGTTAGTGTTCCCAATACTTTGGGTAGGGGCGGGGTGCCGGACCCAAACCCACCTCCTTGCGTTGCAGCAAGAAAATCGGCAACTGGAAGACCGTTTGTATGAAGTCGCCGGGTTGCTAAGGGATTGCCGCCGCGAAAACGAAAAATTACGGCAGGAGTTGGATCGAATCACCGCGCGGGAGGATCGGTCTGGGCTCAAGGATGAAACCCCATCGGTGAGCCGCGACGATTTCGACACCGACCGCAGACGCACAATCTACGGCTCCGAAGCGCCGCGATTTGAACCCGGCCGAACCGAGCTTCCCAAGATCCGCGTGGAAGGTGTGCCTCAACCGGAGGAAAAGACCGGCGAACTTCGGCCGGAGGCGTCGACTCCGCCCGCTTCGCCCGTTCCCCCACCGGGGCAACTGCCCGTGCCTCCGCCACCGAATTTTCCCCAGCTGCTGCCGGAGCCGGATCCTTCCGGCTCGCTGGGGCGAAGCAATCGGGAGTTTTCGATCATGATGGGAGCGGTCGAAGCCACCGCCGACAACCGCCTGATTGAGCGGATCGAGATTAACCGCCAGTTGACCGGCGGGCTGGATACCGATGGTCACCCGCCTGACGAGGGGGTCGTACTACTCGTCGCACCGCTCGATGCGCAGGGACGATTTGTCCGTGCAGCGGCCGCGATGAGCATTGTGGTGCTTGATCCGGCTTTACCCGGTGAAGATGCCCGCTTGGCCCGGTGGGATCTGAGTTCCCAGGAAGTGGCCGCTTGTTATCGTCGAGGCCCGGTTGCCGAAGGAATCTACCTGGAACTTCCCTGGCAGGAGCGTAAGCCGGTTCATCAGCGGTTGCATTTATTCGTTCGTTATGTAACCGACGACGGGCGAAAGCTTCAGGCCGATTTACCGATCTCCGTCGCTTTGGCAACTCGCGAGGCAAGGGTCACAAACGTGGAGCAAGAACCGCGGCTGCCCACGCCGGGTGAGGAAAAGCCCGGCCAGGTGATGGCCAGGGATGGTGAGGGTCGGCAGATCGTCCGAAGCTCGTCCGCCAAGTCAATCTTCGGCGGAGCCGATGGTCGCGGCTTGCCGGAAACCATCGCATCGCAAGGCACAGACCCCACGAGGGGATCCGGCTCCACGCCAACTTCCGGTGGGATGGGGATCGTTGCGGCCGAAAATTCCCAATCGCCGGCACAGACCGGGATTCGCGCGGCGGAACGTCGCCGCCCAGCTTGGACACCGGTTCGGTGAACTGAATCCGTGCTCGGCATGCCCGCGGGGAATTGCCTTCGGTTGAGGTGAAGCAAGCGACCGCCAGCAGGTCTTATACGCCCGGCAGCGTTTTCCCCCTTATGCGGAAAGTTGATGGGAAAGCCCTTGCTACCGAAAGGAAGTCTTGTGGCCTACGAAAAGCCCAAGAACTCCAAGTGGGTTACATCGAACAGACTTGCATCGATTTGGGAAGATAGTCCCAAGACTTGGGAATGGGGAATCCTGACGCATCACTGGCAGTGGAGGAATCCTAAGACAGTACCCTGCGAGAATCATGTGCTTTAAGCAATACGTTCATTTCTTCAGATCGCACTTTATGGGAGTGCTACACTCTCATCTGACCGCAGAGCTTGCGCAAACGCGGATTCTTGGCAAGCAATTATCAAGCTATCCACGTATATTCGAAGGGACCGTGTGTTTCCCTTTTATCAGGTACTTAACCGAGAAGTGATTGGTAACCAGGCTTGGAGGTTGAGGGAGGAGGGGGGTTACGGAACTTACCTGAATGTCGGCATGGGCGTCATGAAGAGTTTTAAAGGCAACACCCTACCCGCCCTTACGGGCGGCAGAACAACGGTGCTTTTTTTCGCTTTTCTTGTCGGCATCTTCATGGGTTGCAGCACTACCCGGCTTACGGATACGTCGCGAACGGGGCTCGAGCAAATTCTCCTTTCCCGCGCGGTTGACGAGTCATTAGACCAACTGGATTTCTCCCAGTTTGCGGGTCATGCCGTCTGCGTCGATGACCGATTCTTGGAATGTGTAGACAAGAAGTATGTGGTCGCAGCCGTTCGGCGACGGCTCCTATTAAGCGGGGCACGACTAGTGGATAAACCCGAGCAAGCCGACTTCATTATCGAAGTCAGTGCAGGGGCATTGGGGACCGACCGATCCGAGGGTTTTATCGGAATCCCGGCGATCAATGTCCCCGGCCCATTTCCGGTGCAAACCCCAGAAGTTCGCATCCTCTCGCAGAATACACAGTATGGGATGGCCAAGTTGTCGCTAGTCTGTTACGACGCCAAGCAACAGCAGTTCCTCGGAGACGCTACAGTCGTCCGGTGGCGGACGCACAACACCAATTGGTATGTGTTGGGATTAGGCCCGATCACTTACGGCAGTATCCGCGATGAATTGAAGCTTTCGCGGTCCGGAACTCGTGAGGCAGATGCCCGTCAAATCGTGCTACTGGACCCGCGACGAGTCCGGCGGCTAGAGCCGACCGAGATTGCCCGCCGGCCAACGGCCGAAACCCATTCGCCGACCGATAGCACCGCAACCGCACCGAAAGCCCAACCACCGGTCCAACCGCTGGAAACGCCCCAAACGGATTCCGCCCCGAGTCAACCCGGACCGCGGACTTCCGTCGCTGAGGAAACCACCATGGGACCGCATTCCATCATCCAGTGGCCGCTGGATCCCAATTTCCCCGGCTTGCCGCTTCCTTCGCTCCCCCTCCAGGATGGAATCCTTCCGCCCTTAAATACTTTACCCGGCCCACTCCTCCCAGGGAGCCGGTAATAGGTAACCAAAAAATCGGCACAAGACCGGTCGCTTTTGATGCGCCGAATCCGCTACCGGTTGCCATGCCAGATTCCCGAAACGAGTACGACACTTTTTTCGGTGAGCCAAAGTCGCGGCCACTAAGCGATTGCCGTCCGCTGCAACCCGGTTCCGCAAGGGGCACCTTTCCTCTTTCCGAGGCTTGCGTGCCCACAATCGTCGCAAATTTGCCACGAAAGAACATGAACGTCATGAATTTGCGACGCGAGAACACGAGAATCGCAAATTGGCGAAGCAGGAAGTTGGCTTCTGACGTGCGGCAGCAAAATGCTCTACCGCTCCCACAACCGGGCTGCTTCGAATGATCCTATGAGCCGTGGGCCGCGGCCATCTTATCCTCAATTAGTAGGTTGGGGGCATATTACCGCGAACTGCCGTCCCTAAAATTATTACCACCGCAGGAATTCCCGCACCTGTTGCCCTCAAGCCATTTCACCCAATATTCTCGAAGGCTAGGGATTCACCAAGGCGCGGATCACCGACCGGTATAAGGACACACTCACTTGCCTTGTGGAGCACATCGCCTACGTAGACGCAACCGAATCCCGCCAGGAGAAGAACGTTACAGACGATCCCCGGCAAATCTCCCCCCGGCGTGCCCGGCAGAATAAGCCAGCATAGATCCAGCCAATGCATCAACAAAAGCCAAGTGGCCCAAAACGCCATCAGATCTTTCCGCCGTTTCACCCAGTAGGGCAGTAGCCCGAAAAAAGGCACAAGGAAGTGTGCAACGATTAGTGCCGCGGCTACCCATCCCCACACCCCATGCAAGCGTAGCTGGTACCAAACGGTCTCTTCGGGGATATTGCCGTACCAAATGAGCATGAATTGGGAGAAGGCAATATATGCCCAGAAGATCACGAAAGCAAAAAGCAGTTTGCCCAGGTCGTGGTAATGCTCCGACGTAACGGAAACGGTCAAATATCCAGCTTGCTGAAGCGCGAAAACACCGAGGACCCAGCCGCACAGCCCCGCAATCAAGCAGCCCGAAATGAAGTGCACACCGAAAACGGTGCTATACCAATGCGGGTCGAGCGACATCACCCAATCGAAGGCCGCAAAGGTTGCCGTAAACCCCAAAGCGATCAAAGCCGGTCCGCTCCAACGCTCCATCGCCACGGTGGGGCGGATATCGCCCGAGCTATCCTGCGCGATCGAATTTCGCACATACCACCGCATCAAGACCCACCAAACCACTAAGTAAAAAGCCCCGCGGAGCATGAAAAAAGGGAAGTTCAAATACAAGGCCTTTGGGCCGGCAAGCGCCGTCGACCCATGGTGCGGTGCCTCGCCTGAAATTTCCGAGGGTTTTCCAACGGTCATCCCGGCGGAGAGCGGCCCAAAAGCGGCTCGCTGAAGCCGGAAGTGCCCAGCAAGGGTATCCGCAAGGTTGTCTCTGCCGAAATGGACAGTAGGATCGTCACCGCCGAAGGGGACAGTAAGATTATCACCGCCAAAAGGCGCCGTTTGCTTGTCGCCGGCAAGAAGGTGGCGTTCCAGTCCCGAGGAAGCTCGGGTCGCGCTCGCTGCCCTCTTTGCCGCGCTCATCGGTAGATATTGCGCGGTTGTGAGTCCGTGTTCGTAACTACTTTCCGCCACGAAGGCAGCGGTGTTTTCTGCATCGGGGGATCTGAAGCCGCTCCCATCAACCCCGGCAGTTTCGGCGTGCTTTGGTTCGATCCAGGGATAAACGGCAATCCCCAGCAGGCCCATCGCTAAAGCTACCGGCAGGAACAGCAGAGCCAGGAGTCCCAACGGAGTAGCCAAAAGTTCTGCCACTCGGCGAAGGGCCACACTCCATCCGGCCCGCGTCGCATGCTGAAGGATTACGAAGGCTATAGCCCCCAGCGCGATACTCAGCACAAAAAGCCAATTCAGCAAATAACTTCGCCAGAAAAATTCCGCCGTCACTCCGCCCCAACCCGCTAGCAGGAACGCAAGAACGATCAAAACCGCACCGAGGATCGTCAGCCGCCGGCTCCCGGCGATTGCCCCCTCCGGCGAAAGTTGCTGCTTTTCCCCGACGTTTAAAGAACCGCTGGTTTCGCCGTGCTTTGCCGTCATAATGTTGCCAGCCCAATCGCCGATTCATTCACTTCGGTTCCCGGCGAGGGAGAACCCATCGGTTACAACCTCAGCAGGGCGTGTAAAAGCCGCCATTTGCTACCGCGAGTCCTGACGCCGGTATTGCTTCCCAATCGTAATCGAAACTTGGAAACGACCTTCAGGTCCTGGAAAACTGCCTCCGCTAGCCGGGGCCGCGACCGGTAAATCTCCAAACGTCATAATCCCCGGGGACACTTCGGCCGTTTTGTTTGCTGCCAAGGCAAACCCTGAATACGTTCTTTAAATACGTTCTTTTTCCGGCATAACCTACCGCCTTTTTCCGGCATAACCTACCGCAAAGCCCTCCGCTCCTCCGCCGGTACATCTTCCAAAGTGGCCCGCTGACTTCGCTGGAGTGACCGCACGTACAGCACAATGGCCCAACGATCATCCACGGGTATTTGGGCCGCATACCCGGGCATACTTCGGATGCCATGAGTAATGGTATGGAAAATCTGACCCACCGGTTGCTGGCGGACAGATTCCGCATGCAAAGATATGGGCGGGATCCATTGGCCCCGCTTTTGGGCCCTGCGAACTACCATGCCGAAGTATTTTAAAGGATCATCCACGGAACCGATCTCCGGGGGGCCGCCGGTCAAACCGTGACAAGGCGCACAATAGATTCGGTAACTTTCCTGGCCGCGAAGTGCTAAATCGCGCGTCACCGGAATGGGGATGGTTTCCACCCAACTTCCATCGGCGTTCTTCCCTTCAAGCCGGGCCGGATCCTCCACCATCTCCCCCCGGGCCAATGTTCCGGGAACCGCCGGTCTTTCCCCGTGTAAATCCGCAAAATACGGGAAAAAACTCTGCGGTTTTACCTTAGGCTGCGCGTCCATATCCAGAATCAAATGAATCCGTGGTGACCGCTTCGGAACCATCCGATAGTACGTGATCCAAAGGGGTGGAACGAGCGCTAGAATTGCGGCAAAGGCAATTCCCCAGTAAAGCGCTCGGGGAACCGGGGAAGGGGGGAGGACCGGCACTTCTTCCACGGCCACGGCCCCCAACCCAGTGAGAAGCTCGCGGCAGAGCTCGGGATCGAACCGCGGATCCTTCGCATCAATAAACACGAAAAGTCCGTCACGGGTCGCCCGACGAAATCGCGGATTGGCCCGCAACGGGTGCGAAAACCTTGGCAACCCGGTGATCGCCAGCACCCCCCCAAAAGCCGCTACCGCGCAAAGGAGCACCACGAGCTCGAAGACCACCGGCGCATAGGTAGGCCAACTGACAAAAGGTTTTCCGCTCACAATCAACGGGTAATCGACCGCATTCGTATACCACTGAAGCCAAACGGCCAACGCCGCCCCGCCAATCCCCGCCAAAAAGATCAGCTTACCCAACCACGCCCGCCGCAGACCCATCGCCCGGGCCAAACCGTGAATCGGATACGGGCTAAATACATCCCAATGGCGGTAACCCGCGTCGCGGAGTTGCTCGGCACATCGGACCAGCGTGTGTTCGCTGGGATATTCCGCCAATAAACCCGCGATCGGCCGCACCGATTGCTGGTTTACGCTTTTTCCTGAGCTTGAGACGTTATGAAGATTTTCCGACTCGCTACCCATATCAAATCCTAGGCATCAACCGACGATGGGAACCCGCAACGGCGATCGGCTTCACCCGGCTCGATCGCCGCTTGGGATCAGCAGGATGACAAATTCAAATCCTCTTCAAATCCTCAGTAAAACTTCTCAACGTTAAAAAGCCGCACTCCCCTCACCGCTCGAAATGTTGTAAGTAGAGAGGCGATTCATCGCCGGGGGCGACAACTTTCATTAGGGGGCTTTGAACTTTCGTCAAATCAAGGGGTTTTCGACTTTCGCTAGCAGGCTTTCCACCACTCGTATTTCAATCTCTCAAAGATGCTCGTTTTGCGCCCGGCGGTTTGCCGCCCCTCCTTTTTCGATAACCGATAAGGCGACAGCCGATAAGGCCGCACCCCCGAATCCGAGCACCCGCATATCCGATTCGAATGCCGACGTTGCGCAAAACCCGATTCGAGAGCCCACGTTGCGGATTTCCGATTGGAACGGCAAATCTGTGGATTGACGCCCCGAAAAGCGGAGCCATTCCGACTTCGGGTCTCGGCCGCCCAATGCCACTAAAAACTTTCGAATCCCCGCGATGATTCGCTCCCTTACCCTCGCACAAAGGTTCTCGAAAATCGGATCATTTGCTCAATCTTTCGCCCGTTTTTATTCACCAGTCTCCGCAGATGTCGCACATGATCTAAGACCTTGCTATTCGGCCCAAAAACCACGCGACAAAAATTCGATGCCTTCGGCAACCTCGCGGCTCGGTAATCAGGTTCGAACTGCCTGATGTTTCCTGGAACGTCTCTCGTTCATTCCAAATCGAGTTCCCGGTCTCCTTATTAATTCCAAAAAGGCCTCTCGACTTTCATCCAGATCGCGCTGCCGGATCAGGTTTTGGCAGAAGGATATTTACCTACCGGTCTTCGGTTCAAAGTTCGTGCGTTCGCTTGGTTTCCTTCGTTTAAGTTACTTCCTTTAAGGGGCGGCCGTTTGTTGCCGCACGTCGGTTTCATGCGGCGGCAATAGCTCCCCCCGAAGCGCTAGGAGCGCTTTGAGCTCCGCCATCGCCACCATCGGCAGCCAGCGGCAGAAAAGGAGAAACAGGCTGAAAAATAGCCCAAAGCTCCCCGCCAGCATCGCCAAATCGACCCAGGTCGGATAATACATCCCCCAACTCGAGGGGAGATAATCCCGACTCAACGAAACGATGATGATCACATATCGCTCTAGCCACATTCCCAGATTAATCAGCACGGCAATCGGCCACATAATGGCGGGGGTGGTGCGGCACTTCCGAAACCAGAAGGCTTGCGGCAATAACACATTGCAGACCACCATCACCCAATAGGCCGCGGCATAAGGCCCGAACATCCGGTTCATGAATGTGAACCATTCCGTGGCATTACCGCTATACCACGCCACGAAAAGTTCGATCACATACGCATATCCGACCATCCAACTGGTGGCCAGGATAATCTTGTTCATGTTGTCTAGGTGTCGAATGGTGACGAGCTCTTTGAGCCCAAAGTATGCCCGGGCAGGAACCAGCAAGGTAATCACCATCGCAAAGCCGCTGAAAATGGCTCCCGCCACGAAATAAGGGGGAAAGATCGTGGCATGCCAACCGGGCACAATCGATACCGCAAAGTCGAAACTAACCACCGAGTGAACACTCACCACAAGCGGCGTGGCCAAGGCCGCCAGGAACAGGTAGGCACTTTCATACCAATGCCAATGGCGTGCGGAACCGGTCCAGCCCAAGGCAAACAGTCCGTACACCAGACGTCGTGCCGGCGTGGTGGCTCGGTCGCGCAAGGTGGCCAGATCGGGAATCATTCCCAAATACCAGAAAAGAAGCGAGGTCACAAAATACGCCGTAACGGCGAACACATCCCACAGAAGCGGACTGCGAAACTGCGGCCAAACCAGCATTTGATTCGGATAAGGGAGCAGCCAATAAACAAACCAAACCCGCCCCAAATGCACGACGGGAAATAGCCCGGCACACATCACGGCAAAAATGGTCATGGCCTCGGCAAAGCGGTTGATGCTGGTCCGCCAACCCTGGCGAAGCAAAAAGAGGATGGCCGAAATCAGCGTGCCGGCGTGCCCAATCCCGATCCAGAATACGAAGTTCACAATCGGAAAGGCCCAGCCCACCGGGATGTTGTTCCCCCAGACGCCAATTCCCTTCACAAAGAGATAGACGGAGCACGCGAAAAAGACCACCGTCAGGGCCCCCGAAATTACAAAAGCGATGTACCAGCCCAGCGGCGTGCGCGGCACCTCGGTAATTCGCGAAACACATTCGGTTACCCGGGCCGCATCAAACGGGCCGGCAACCACCGGCGGTCGCCGCCGCGGATCGTAAGGCTCTTCGATGGCTATGCCACCGGCTTGCTCAAGCGGAATGGTCGGGGCTCTGAGACTCATCGTGCTGATCGATGGATGACTTACCTGGGGATTGCGACAGCTTCTCTGAAGATTGCAATCGCTTATCAGGAAATGGCAATGGCCTGTCTAAAGATTGCCATGGCTTAATGTGAAGACTGCAATCGGCTACCTTGAGGTTGCTATGAATTACCCGGAACTTGCAAACGAGGGTTCGGATTACGGATCTTCGCCAGATAGATCGTTCGGGGTTTGACGTTCAACTCTCCCAACAAGGCATAAGCCCGGGGCGATCCCTGAGCCACACTGACACGGCTACCGGGATTGCTCAGGTCACCAAACTCAATCGCTCGAGCCGGGCAAGCCTGCTGGCAAGCCGTTTGGATGGCACCGTCGGCTAAGAGTTCTCGGGCTCTTTCGATCTGGCCAATGACCCGCGCGTTTTTCGCGGCGATCTTCGCCGCCTGAATCCGCTGCACACAGTAGGTGCATTTTTCCATCACGCCTCGGGTGCGGATGGTCACCTCGGGGTTAAAGACCATCTTTTTGACGGACTGCGCCGGATCGTCCAAGTCCGGATGGTACCAGAAGTAATTGAATCGCCGCACTTTATAGGGGCAATTATTCGAGCAGTAGCGCGTCCCGACACAGCGATTGTACACCATGTCGTTGAGCCCTTCGTGGCTATGGACCGTTGCTCCGACCGGGCAAACCTGCTCGCACGGGGCGTTTTCGCATTGCTGGCACATGACCGGCTGGAAACTGACCCCTCCACCCAGCCCTTTTCCCCGGAAATATCGGTCCACCCGGATCCAGTGCATTTCCCGATTCCACAGCACCCGTTCTCGGCCGACAATCGGAATATTGTTTTCCGCCTGACACGCCACCACGCAGGCACCACAACCGACGCACTTACTCAAATCGACGGACATGCCCCATCGATTCGTCGGATACTCATGCTCCGGCCAAAGCGATTTTAAAGGCGGATGATGGACGGCATGCTTGGCGAAATCCGGCTGCTTTTCAAATTTTTCCAACGTCCCCTCGCGGACAAGGCGATCAAGCCGCTCCTGGCGGCCCCACTGGCCCACCGCATCGATCTGCTGATGCTCTTCCGTGGAAGCGAGCAAGTAGCGACTGCCGGTCGGTCGCACCGTGACCGGATGAACAAACCCCTTTCCATCCTGAGGCCAAATCGCGCGGGCACTTACACCTACCGGAGGAATCCCTTCGCGGCTAAGTCCCCCCACGCGGCCAGCCGCCGTCCGCCCGTAACCCAGCGATAAAGCAAGCGAACCGTCCGCCTGGCCTTCCAGCAAAAATACCGGCACCGTCACCCGTTTGCCTGCCAGCTCTAGCTCCGCGATTTCTTCGTGCTCCACTCCCAACCGGGCGGCCGTCCCCGGCGACATAATGAGCGCATTATCCCACGTAAGCCGCGTGATCGGATCCGGCAATTCCTGGAGCCAACCACTATTGGCAAAGCGACCATCGTACACCTTGCGGTCGGGCCAAAAGACTAGCTCCGGTGCCGCCGAGTCCAGAGGCTCTGATAAGCGCTGCCGCACCCGGGCGACGAGGCTCTCATCCGGCGGCAAAACCGCTTCCTTCGGGGTAACGGCCTTCGTCGAAAACGCACTCCCCGCCAAATACCCCTCATGAAGCACCGCCTGCCACCGGGCCGTAAAAGCCGGATCCTCCTGCGGCACCTGGATCAGCTCGGAGAACGTTTCCCGCACCAGGTCATAACCGCTGGGAATTGCCCCGCCAGAACGTGTTTGAAATGCCCCCTGCACAAGGAGGGCTACCAATTCGAGGATCGATCGGCCCGAAAACAGCGGCTCGATCAACGGCTGCATTACGCCGTAAGTACCATCCCAGGCGCGACCATCGCCCCAAGACTCCAAAAAATGGGACTCGGGAAGATGCCAGGTACAAACCTCGGAGGTCTCATCCCGATAAAGCCCCAAATGCACCGAGAAAGGCACTTTGCTGACGAGAGTTCCCAGATCCAACTCCGGCGGACTGGTGTAAACCGGATTGCCCCCCAAAATGAAGAGGGCTCCCACCATGCCTTGAGCCATTTCCGCGCATAGCTGCTTTAAGCCGGTCTCGCTCGGTAAATCATCGGGAGCCAGCTCGCCGCTCAAAACGACGGTCTTCCCCAAATTGCCCAGCAGGGCATTGATCCTGAGTACGGCCTTGTGAACTTCCGCCGGCTGAGTCCTTCCGGCTACCACCACCGATCGACCGGCATGCGAAATCAAATCATCCGCCATTGCGGAGAGGAAACGCAGGCTTTCATTTTCTTCGGCACCCTCGGCCGATGATGCGGCTTGCCCATCCCCTGGCTGCGACGGAGCCGCCGGCTTCCCCGCTTGCGCTTCGCCAGACAAACCCCGACTGATCGCCGCCTCAAGAAGCACAACAAGATCCGCCACTTTACTCGAGGGGAGCGGCAGGCGATGGTCCGCGTTTGCTCCGGTAAGCGTCAACGCACTTTCCACGGCGTAAAGCCGATTCATCGGACCGGCCTCCGGGTCCCTCCGTGCGGCAAATTGCCGAGCCATCACCACCCCGGTAGGCGGATCGGCTAATAGATCGGCATCCAAAGTGACAATGAGGTCCGCTTCCTCGAGCCGATATTGCATCCGGTAAGTGCCGCCCAAAAACTCCTCAATCGCTTTGCGCTCCGCATGATTGAAAAGCGGATCATAGAAAATCCATCGACCCTGCGGGAATTGCTTCTCGAAAAGCCGTTTCAGTCGAAGGAGCGTCGGCGAGCTTCGCCACTCGCAAAGCACGCGGAGGCCTTCCCCCTGGTGTTGCACAAGAGACTGAAGTTCACGCCCCCAGGCCTCAATAAACGCCTCCCAACTTCGGCGCTCCACAACCGGCGGAACCCGCTGCAAAACCCCGGTGTTACGATCCGGATCATAAAGCTCTAAAATCGCGGCCTGTGCCCAAGCGTCGGTTCCCCCTAAGCTCGCCGGATGGGCGGGATTTCCCTCGATCTTAATCGGTCGTCCGTCCACACTGGTGACCAAAAGTCCAAGGGCACCCCCGGCCAACTCTCGAGAAGTTGCATACTTCAGAGCTTGACCCGGAACCCGGCCGGTCCCTTTGACAGCCGGCACGATCTCCTCGCGTGGCCAGCGGCAACCGGTCAATCCCGCTAGGGCGAAGGAGGCCCCCATCAACTCAAGCCATCGTCGGCGCGATAATTCCGCCGATCCCTTGCTTGCTTTTGCCGCGATAATGTTATTTGAATCCCTGGAGATTGGCGTCATCTCCTCATTCCGCAGAAAAATTCGTCACCAAACCACAGCCTCAAGAGAACTCAACTTCGCGAGAGGAACTCCCCAAAATTTCCCCCGCAGCCATCAGCGGTGACAGGTGGAGCAATCCGTGGATGGATTGATCGTGTACTGTTCCCGCAGCCGGCGGCCAAATTGCACCGGATCTTCCGGCGCCACCCAATCCATGTCGGTCACCGCTTCGAGGGGCCGCAAATGTGCCTCCGGCGCCCGATGGCATTCCAGGCACCACCCCATGCTCAAACTGGCTACCTGCCGGACTTCCTCCATCTTATGCACGGGCCCATGACAACTCGCACAACCAACCCCCCGCGCCACATGGGCACTGTGGTCGAAGTAGGCATAATCGGGCAAATCGTGCACACGTACCCAGCGAATCGGCTCCCCCTTTGCCCAGCTTTGCCGCAGCGGGAGCAATTTGGCACTATCCTTGCCGATTTCGGCGTGGCAATTCATGCACACGGAAACCGGGGGAACGGCCGCATGCGCTGCCCGGTCCACCGTCCAATGGCAGTAGCGGCAATCCAGCCCCAATTCTCCGGCATGGAGCGCGTGACTGAACGCGATCGGTTGCCGCGGCTGATAGCCGACATCGGTCGTCTGGGGCGAGCCAAAATAATACAGCACACCGAGGAGATAGAGGGGAAACCCCACAAGGACTAGGCCCAAGACGGGCCGAACCCGATCTACCCAAGGGGGGAATTCGCCTCCGTTACGGATTGGTTCAATGCTCAGCATTTAGCCAAGACCTTTTGGGTCAAGCATCGGCGGGAGCTTCCAGCCCTGCCGAGAAAAACCGCACACCAAAAAACCAAAACCAAGCTACCAGGTGTCAATGATGGCAAACTACGCTTGATTCGAGCAAGTAAACGCTGCTTTTCCACTGAAAAATGCATGAAAAAGCCGGCTTAAGACCACCGAGCATTCCAGCTCCCGTCGCTATCAACCTTTCGGCCGCACATTAAGCCAACCTTCGCCGGCTTACTTGTAACCCCCTTTCAACCGGGTTTCATTCGGTTTCTGAGCCCAAGCCTCGCTACTACCGAAAGCTTGCCCGCAAAACAATCGAAACTTGCCCGCAAAACAAACTTCGATCGTCAGCCCGCGGCCTCACACGCTTCCTTGGGCAATTGCATGCTCCGCGACATCGCCCACAAGCCCAGCGTCTCGCACACGGTGTGCGTGTGCATCAATCCGAGCAATATACCGAATACTTTGCCCGATAAAACCGGGCCGAACGATGATCCGCAGGGAAACACCTGTTCTTGGCGATATTTTAGTTTGGCATAAACTGCTGAAAAGATCCTCGGCCTCGTATTTCGCATCGGCAGAACCGCTGCCGAGCTGGCTCCCTGGAGTCAGACAACAATGTCGGTGCTAAATCGGTGCGGCGGGTACCTCTATCCCGAGGTATTTAATCCACCCGGAGAGATTCGCTCATCCTTGAGTACGGAAAATTCCCCCGATTAGGCCGCTGCCCAAGGCGATCCCTGAATTGAGGTCATCTACGAATGTTATGTCCTTCTTGAAAGTTATGCCCCTATTGAAAGCCCATAGAAAGTCTGGTGAACCTATGGGGACTCGTTTAGCCCGGTACCCATTTCGCCAAACACCCGTTTCACCAAATACTTA
>CAKZMM010000039.1 GCA_937128505.1 uncultured Thermogutta sp. | reverse complement strand
AGGGATCCTTCATGCCCGGGGATCCTCCTCGCCCATTTGGGCGAGGTTTTCCGAGATCAGTTGGCCTGCCCCAGGTAAACCTTCTACAGGGACCACCTTTCGCCAGAGGAGGGAATAGTAGCGCAAAAAAGCCGGCATATGCGAGCCGATGCCCCCCAGGAGGATCACCCCCCAAAGCAGAATCAATCGATGGGCCCAGAATATCGGCACAAGGCACAGCACGAGCAATTTGGCCATGGTAAGAAGACCGCGACCTTGGTGCAGCCACAGTGACCTGCCGCCGGATTCCAGCAGGGTGAGCAGGGCCCCGGAGGCGATCGCCCCTACCAGGGTAGGCACGAGTCGCTCGGCCGGTACCTCGAATGCATGCCCCCCGACGAGGATCCCCGAGGTGCCCAGATGAATGCTCCGCACAACGATATTCAGCCACCGCAGGCCTACCGGCGATAGAAAGCCCAAAAACCGAGCCACCAATCAACCTCTCTCTGGCATGTTTCGCGGGCGTTAAGGGAAGATTGTTCAAGGTATCAGCCCCCGGCCATTGGCCGTTTTGGCCACCCCCGGGAGTGGCCCCCTATTTCAATCGGCTCCCTATTTCAATCGCTCCATGTAGCGAAGGAATTCCTCGTCCAGCCGATCAAGGTCCGGTCCGAAGGCTTCCTGAAAGTCCTTAATCCGGGTGGATTCGTCGTCCCAGATCATCAACGGTTTTTGGCCAATGAGGCGGAGATATTCATTGAATCGCTCCGGATAACGGCGGATCAAAAAATAGGTCAGGGCCCATGCTTCCGCATAGGCGGCTTGAGCCTGGCGGGGATCCCGGAATCGATCCTCCGTGGCAATCAAACTTTTCAGGGATTCTTCCGGTCGGGTTGCCAAATACTGCCGGAAATCGGCCAGTCGCACCGAATTGAGTTCCCCCACACCTCGCCAGCCACTTGTGCTTTGCAAATCGGGGGTTTCGAAATAGATAGCAATTCCCTCGCTCAACCAAAGCGGGCAGTCGCTGAAACGCCGCAACAATCCGCAGTTGAAGCAGAGTTGATGGGTCGCCTCGTGGATAATCGTGGCGACGGTGCGATGGGCCTCCGGGTGGAGGAAGATGCGGTTGATCTCGGAGAGGGTTCGCTTCGACCCGGTGCTGGGGCGGGCCCAAGTGGCTGTTTCCGTGATGTCGTAAAGGACCATCCGATTCTTTTCCAGGTGGTAATAACCGATGATGGTTGCGGCCGCTTGGCCCGCTTCTTCCCGCGCAAAAACCTGAAAGTTCGAGCGGTTCGCAAATACAATGGCCACGAGAGGATACTCCGGGGCTTGCACGGGAAGTCCCCGCCGCTTCCAAAAATTGATAAATGCGGTGTACAGCCGTTCAAACAGCCAGCCGCACCAGCTCGCGTAAGCTTCGTTGGTTTGATAGACAATCAGATAATGGGCGGTTTTTTTTACGGCGAAGCCCGGGGGGAGCTCCTCTTGAAGCTTTCGCGCAAGCTCCTCCGACCCAAGCCGGCGGAAAGGCCGTTCGCCTTTGCGGCGGCTAATGACCTGCTCGCTGAGCAGGGGCCAAAGCTGTCCGTCCTCCCCCTCCAAGAGGATACCGCCATCTTGAGCTTCCACCAGAACTCGCCCTGCGAGTACGCCGCTTTTGCCCTCGCGCTCGAATTCGACGATTTCCACCACAGAAGCGGATGGCTTTTCCGCACGAGAGGGAGCTTGAGTGCCGGCTTGGGAAGCATGACCAGGGAAGACGCAAAGTGTAAAGACAAAAAGAGGGAAAACACAGAGCTTAAAAGTAAAAAGAATGAAAACGGGCAAAACGCGAGCGAAACAGAATGGCTGAAACTGCGGGTGCCTTTTCCGCCGCGTTTCCGCCGGTAGCAATCGCCCCGGTTTCCCGTGTCGATCTCTTAGACGATTTTGTATCTTCACTTGACAGCCTTCGGAAACGGTGGTTTCCAAGATTCACGATCTCGCGGTATTCGGGGCCGCGGGTTTCAAATCTGCCTTATGTTCGAAACCCTCTCGCCGGCTTGCGTCGATCCATAGGAGCGATTCAAATGCGGGACGTAGTTGCTTTTTGGGTCCGCATATTTCATCCTGTGGAGAATAACCGTCTATCACAGTGCAAATGCATTCATGGGGCAAATGCGACGCCGCCGGGTTGCCCCGGAGAATCAGTAAACTTTACAGCGGCTCGTAGTACACCCTCCAATAACCCGGATCCGAGGGATTGCGTTTCTCCGTGCCAGGGGACGGTGGCAGATCGCGCCCCCGATCACGGTTGCTTCGTCTTCAAGCGGAGCCGTGAGGGAACTCTTTCCTCCAGAAGACGGAATAACTCTTTCCTCCAGAAGACGAAATAAACACTCCAAGCAAATCAAGGACGAATTCAAATTTAAGTGGTAGCCACCGTCCTGTGCGACTAATGTCGTTGCCGGAAATTTTGAAATTGGTAATTTTTGAATCAAGGGGCCCGGGCTTCTTTCAACCGATGTTGTGGGTTACTAAGGCAACCGATGCAGCGGGTTACGAACGCAGTTGCCAAGCGACGCTTTGCTCCGCGGGTAGACCCTTGGGGACGAAGCAACGGGTTGAATCGCCCCCCGCCAAGGCACGAGGTACGAGTGAAGCCATCCGGGGCTTCTACCGATATTGTAGCTTTTCCGGATGGACTAAGAAAATCGCAGAATCCGATCTGAAAGAAGTCGCAAATTTTCGGCGGTGGACCCTGGGCAAAGGGAAAATCGCTTCGACACCTCCGGAGCACCGGAAGGAATTTGCGCCGCTATTGGGGGGAAGCTCGGGTCATGTGAGCTGCCGGTTGAATCACCCTGGATTTAATGGGCGATATTCGGGCCGCAGGCCTGCTAGGAACGCTCCCCTGCTGCTTTTATTGCTTGTTAATGCTTTCCGGTAGAAGTCCACGTGATGTCAGTTCGAAATTTGGGCCGCACGGAGTCGCCTCGGCCCCGCCATTGCTTTAATAGGCCTTTGTGCGGCGGTATGATGGTAATACCTATGAGGGGCGAAGGCGTGCATGGCCCATGTCGTGAAAAAAGGGGGGCTATTGCACGAGCCGGCACCCAGCGCAAAAAAGAAAGCTTGCCTTCGCCGGCAAGAGCCGCTGTATTCAGGACGGTTTTGCTGCCGCATTTCCGCGTAACCGGTTTTCTGCGGAGAATGTCAGGGCGAATTACAGTTGGGGAAGCGGCCCGACGGAACGCGATTATCAATCGAACCGAGGCCGTCTGTGCTCAAGCAAGGTAGATGTGATTAAGCGTGGCACAGTGGCGGAGGGCATCGTCCTTCGGGCTGGTGGATTTTATTTAAGATAGAGAATTACTCCCGCGAAAATCGGCGGTATACCTGAGGGCGAAATCCGTCGACAAACTTTCGTAGGAAGTCGTGGACCGGGGTTCGAGGATAGCTTGCGAGAAGAGCATATCGATGATCGCTTGCTCGGTGAACAAACGAGTATTCAGGGATTAGCCAGGGGAGGAAGGGGATAGAAGCGAAAACACGGGACCCTGGCGGAGGAAACTCCTACGAACTATCCGGCCAAAGGATCGAGCAGTTGGAGGGCTTTTTCTCATGTTTTATCGAGCCGGTGGCAGTATGCGATTAGCGGTGGGCATAATCGGTGTTCTCTTGATGGGGATCGTTGTGGTCGGCTTTGCTGCGGGGGCTGTGTCGGCTTACCTTAGGTTTCCTAGTGTGGCCCCAGTTGATGCGGAAACGCACGAAGTCGGCTCCGGCGCTTCGGGCTCGCTAGCAGACTCAAGCAACCTTAATGCTCGTGCCACAGCCGATGAGATTTTGAAAGCCGCCGGAGTCCGCGGCGGCCTGATCGTCCATTTGGGAGCAAGCGATCCCGAACTCACCCTGGCACTGTGTGCAGGTTCGGGGTTTTTGGTCCATGCGCTTTGCCCAGAGATTGAGCAGGCCGCAAAGGCACGAGATTTTCTGCTGTTCAAAGGGATCTATGGACAGGTAAGTGTTGAGGTATGGAAGGGGCCGCGGTTGCCATACGCCGACAATTCCGTAAATCTTGTAGTGATTGAGCCCGGCTCAGAGGTCGTCGAAGCAGAGGTGCTGCGGGTTCTGGCACCGTTGGGTGCGGCGTATTACCGGGGGAATTCGCCGAGACAAATCCTCCGCAAGCCGCAGAATCCGGAGACCGATGAATGGCCCCATTTTTTGTATGGGCCCGAGAACAATGCGGTCAGTAAAGATCGGCTCGTCGGACCGCCTTACCAACTCCAGTGGGTCAGCGGGCCGCGGTGGACGCGGAGCCACGATCATTTGGCCAGTGTCAGCGCGGTGGTAGCGGCAGGGGGCCGGATTTTTTCCATCGTCGACGAAGCTCCCACGGCATTCGTCGTCATCGATTCCCAGTGGTCCCTGGTGGCCCAGGATGCTTTTAACGGCTTGGTCCTGTGGAAGCGTCCGGTAGGACCTTGGGAGTGGCATTTGCGCGGCTTTCGCAGCGGTCCGCCGGAGCTACCGCGCAGCTTGGTTGCGGAGGGGGATCGCGTGTACGCCATCCTTGGCTATGGAAAGCCGGCCTGTGCCCTGGATGCGGCTACCGGCGAAATCCTGATGGAATATGCGGGGACAGAAGGGGCCGCGGAATTAGTTCTGGCCCGAGGGGTCCTCTACGTGGTGGCGGGAGTTCGACGACCTGCCGCTTGGGACCCATCGCTGGAAGCGTGGCGCCGCGGGGTTACTCCTTCCCCAGAAAAAAAGCGGATTCACGCCGTGGAGGTGGCTACCGGACGAACCATTTGGGTCAAAAGCGATGCGACAACCGAGGACCTGATGCCCACCACCTTGGCGGTGAGCGGTGACCGGGTGTTTTTCCAGAATCCGGAGTATGTGGTCTGTCTGGAGGCAGGCAGCGGGCAGGAGCTGTGGCGGGCATCGCGGCCGGTTGCCCGAAGCCGGTTCGGATGGTCAACACCGACATTGGTGGTTTATGAGGATGTGGTCATTTCGGCGGACCGCAATCCGACGGCCTTAGCCGGTGATCTGCTCCCGCCGGAAAAGGGCGTTTTGTGGCTGCCGAGCAGTAATGGGGGCAATGCCCCGCCCGGTGAAATGATCGCTTTTTCCGTTCAGACCGGTGAGCGGCTTTGGAGTGCCCCGAGTCGTGAAGGGTATAACGCACCGGTGGACGTGCTGGTAGTCGACGGGCTGGTATGGACCGGCTCGTTGGTCCATGCGAAGGATCCCGGGATGCTCGAGGCCCGCGACGTCCGCACCGGCGAGGTGCGTCGCCAGCGCCCGCCGGATCAGCAGTTTTTCACGGTGGGCATGAGCCATCACCGGTGTTATCGGAACAAAGCGACCCCGCGATTCATCATCCTGGGTCGGGCCGGTGTGGAATTTCTGGATGTTTTGACCGGTGAAGCGACGGCCGACCATTGGCTCCGGGGCACGTGTCAATATGGGGTCCTGCCTGCCAATGGGCTCCTTTACGTGCCGCCCCATTCGTGTGCCTGCTACATCTACGCGAAATTATCGGGGTTTAATGCCTTGAGCACGGTGCCTGCTTTGGAGCCGGGGGAAATCCACAAGCTTTTCCAACCGAGCGATCAATCGCAGCTTGAGTTGGGTCCGGCATCCGCGGCTGCGAGTTCGGCCGGTTTACCCGCGAGGACCGGGCCAAAACCGGCGGAGATTCCCAGCGAATCGGTGAGCGATCGATCGACCGTTCGATCCGAAATACCCGCAGAGAGAATATCCGCAGAAGGATTATCCGCAAATAGAATATCGGCAGAAAGAATATCCGCAGAAAGTATGCCCGCAGAAAACACGGAGGATTGGCCCACGTATCGTCACGACGGCGGAAGAAGCGGTTTTACCCGAATGTCGCTCCATCCTCCGATCGAGGGGGCGTGGGCGGAAAAGCTTCCGGGCAAACCTACCGGTGTCGTGGTATCGCGGGGGGTTGTGCTGGTCGCGGTGGCCGATCAGCACACGGTGTATGCGCTGGATGCGGATACGGGGCGCAAGCTGTGGTATTTTGTGGCAGGTGGTCGGGTGGATAGTCCGCCGACCATCCACGAGGACCGGGCAATTTTCGGTTCTGCCGACGGTTGCGTGTATTGTGTGCGGCTCGTGGATGGGCAATTGGTGTGGCGTTTTCGCGCTGCCCCGCTGGAGCGGCGGATCGTTGCCTACGGACAGTTGGAATCGACCTGGCCGGTACACGGAAGCGTTTTGGTTCACGAGGGTGAAGTGTACTTTGCCGCGGGGCGATCAAGCTTTGTAGATGGGGGGGTGTTCCTGTACCGCTTGGAGGCGGCAAGTGGGCGGCTACTGTCGGCAGTGCGGATCGATGGTCGCGACCCGATCACCCTCCGCGAGCCGCAGCGGCTCATTCAGTCGGTCAACATGGAGGGGGTGATGCCGGATGTGATGTCCACGGATGGAACATCGATCTTCATGCGGCATGCACGCTTCGATCGAGCATTAAATTTGCTGCCTCCCACCGAACCGCATCTTTTTAGCTCGGCGGGTTTCTTGGATGATTCCTGGTGGCATCGAACCTACTGGCAATTCGGCAGGGCCATGAACTCCGGCTATGGTGGTTGGCCGGTGGTGGGAAACCAGGTACCTGCCGGCCGAATTCTGGTCTACGACGGAAAGCACGTTTTCGGCTTTGGACGCGAGGTCTACGCCCACCATGGAAGCCATGTGGGGTTGGATAGCACGACGATTTATCACTGGCGTCCCGCGGAGGATTTTCCCTCCCGCTTTACCCAGTATCAGCTCTTTGCGGCGGAAGTTCCGGAGTTTCCCGAGGTGGATCCGCGGCGACAGGCTCCGAGGGCGGGGCAAGCGGCCAAAACCGCCCAAACCGGTGCCCAAATGCCGCAAAAGCCGTATCGGTGGCGGCGACCGGTGCCGCTACTGGTTCGGGCCATGATCCTGACGGGGCGGACACTGTGGGTTGCCGGACCCCGGGATAGCGCGGACCCAGCCGGGTTGCTCGACAGTTGGACAGGACGCCGCGGGGTGGTCCTGGCGGCGGTTGACGCCGATAAGGGCGAAGTGTTGGCCGAGTACGAACTGCTGAATTTGCCGGTTTTCGACGGTTTGGCGGCTGCCAGTGGGAAGCTCTACCTCAGCTTGCAAGATGGCCGAATCCTGTGTTGGAAGGGTACGTTGCAGGCCGGGATGGAGAAAAGGCTTGAGAATTAGTACTGCAACTCGGGATCCAGATGAAGCTGGAGAACTAATACGGCGGTGCTGGGTTGGAGGGCTATCATTTGCTCGATCGGCAACCGCCAAATTCGCCGGTCATAGAATTCGCCGGCAAAATCTCGTCAGTTGCTCGAGGCACAGAAAGGATTGTGGTCAATCTGAGGTCGAATGGTGTAGCTCGACAAGCACTGCGACAAAGCGGCGCGAACCGCCGCTGGGTGTGAGGTTGCTTTCAACTCGAGAACGGGGCGAAACGCTGAACGGGCATTTGCGGCGACAAATTCGTGCTGCTTTTTGGCGGGAATAACCGCGGGAAGTTCGCCGGCGGGGAATTTTAATTCGGGTAAGGTGACGACCGATTGAATTGGCCTGGTTTTGGGAGTGATGAAAGGTTGCAATCACAGGGCGTGATATGCTGCGTCTTGGGAGCGATTTGGCTTGCGAGTTTCGCGGCTTGGAGTTCGGCCGCGGAAATCGGAAGCGTTAAGCCTTCCGGTTTCCTTCGGGTAGGGGAGGATCGGCAGATCGAGGCGACCGCCGGTTTATTGATCACCCCGGCGGCGGAACGCGCCATCCAGCAGGGGCTTGAGTATTTGGCCCGACAGCAATTGCCGGATGGGTCTTTTGGCAGCGGCACGTATCGCGGCAATGTGGCCATTTGTTCTTTGGCCGGAATGACTTTTCTGGCGGCGGGAAGCACGCCGGATCGTGGGCCGTACGGGCGTAATGTAAGCCGGGCCATCGACTATCTGTTGGCCAATACTCAGCCCAGTGGGTTTATCTGTTTCTTTCCGGCGGCCAGTCATGGACCGATGTATGGGCACGGATTTGCGGTCCTGTTTCTGGCCGAATGTTACGGAATGTCTAGCCGCCCTGAATTGGGCGATGTGCTTCGCCGCGCGGTTCGTTTAATTGTGGACACTCAGAACGAAGAAGGTGGATGGCGGTATCAGCCGCAACGGGCAGATGCCGATATCTCCGTCACCTCGTGCCAGGTGATGGCCCTCCGCGCAGCCCGAAATGCCGGTATCTTCGTTCCCAAGGAGACGATCGATCGTGCCGTCGAATACATCAAACGATGCCAGAATCCGGACGGCGGTTTCGCTTATCAGCCGCAGGTGGGCGAAAGTGCGTTTGCGCGTTCGGCCGCCGGATTGGTGAGCCTATTTTGTGCCGGCATATACGAGGGACCGGAGGTCGAAAGCGCCGCCAGCTATCTGATGCGCTTTGTGCCCGAACGCGGCCAACCAACTCTCGAGCCCCCGTACTACGAATACGGACATTATTATGCTGCTCAAGCCATGTGGGTATTGGGAGGAAACTATTGGTTGCGGTGGTACCCGGCAGTTCGCGACGATCTGATAGCCCGCCAGCGCGATGGGTGTTGGCGATCCCCCATCTCCAACGAATATGCCACAGCCATGATCCTTTTAGCCCTGCAAGTGCCGAATAATTACCTCCCGATTTTCCAGCGTTAGGGATAGATTGCGGTAGTAAGAGATTGAGGCGCTGATGCCAAAAAGTGCATTCGGGTGGTCGTGATCCTTGCTTAATGTCGGGAGGTCGCCAGTCACGGTTTTTCTCAAACTCGTGGTTTTTCTCAAACTCGTGGTTTTTCTCAAAAATTGTGAAAGCTGTTCTTTTCAAAAAATGTGAAGCGGCTTTTGTCAAAGGCTCTGAAACCGGTTTTTCTTTGAAATTGCAAGGAAGGGAAGAAACGATTTGCCATTTGAGGGAAGAACGGGGGAAATCACCCGGATATAAGATCGCTTATCGCCGCAGTGAGGTAGCGAAGAAAGAGTTGATCTGAAAGCTTTGAAAGGCACGCTTACGGTTAACAGCGTGCTGGTTGCGGGAAAGAACGGCGGTCATTCGTGGGTAGAATTACTGAAGCGAAGCAGTGAACTTATGTTCCGATTCGCTGCAAATACGAGGGTCTAATCAATAACAAATTTGTTCATTCCGGCAACTTGGTAGGGAAAAGGGAATGCGGAGGAGATTGCCGAGTAAACTGCTTTTCATGCGGTCTTTCGCGAGATGGGCCCGGGATCATCGGCACGTCGCCGCCCCTTCCCCGTGGCTTTGGTGGGTTTTGTTTTTGGTCGCGGCAAGTGCGGCCAGCTTTACCCACGCCAACGAGTGTCTCCCGGTTGAAGGCGAACCTTTTGCGGCCGAGTTACTCGGTGTGCCTTCGGGTCAAAAGCTCAGCCTATTGATCCGCCATGAACCAACGGTGGTCCCTGCCTGGGAAATTGTGCTTTGGGGCCGATTGAGGGAGCCGGTGGCCACGCACCTGGTGGTATTGGTCGATGGGGGAATTTTGGCGGCATCCTCTGTCCGATTGCTCAAGGATACGCTCGTCTTTCAAACAGAAAGCTTAGGTGTCGGGGAGCTTCCGGCCGATGCGGTGGCGGGAATGATCCTGGCAATACCCCCGGACCAAGCGCGGATCGATCAGCTTGTCGACCGGATTTTAAAAATCGAGGCGGAAGAGGATCGTGTCTTACTGAGTAATGGAGATGAACTTGCCGGACAGTTGCAGGAATTTGGCAGCACCTTTGCCCGATTACAAACACCCGCCGGAGTAGTAGAGCCTACCGCCACGCGGATTCAGGCGATTATTTTAAATCCGCTTTTGCGGCAGACGCCAAACCTTCAGGCTGCGGCCGAGTCGGCGGGGGGAATCCGGGGAATTTGGGTCGGCCTTTTGGACGGTAGCCGGCTGTGGTGTCGGCAATTGGTAAGCGAGGGCTCGGGTTTTCGGCTCGAGCTTGTGCTCGGATCTTCGCTTGTGGCCAAACCTGGGACCATCGTGTTCCTTCAACCGATCCATAACCGGGTGGTCTACCTCTCGGATTTGCAGCCGAGCAGTTTTGAGCACCGTCCGTTTTTGAGCGTGCCCTGGAGCTATCAATCCGACCGGAATGTTGCGGGGACTTTTCTTCGCTCCGGGGGCCAAATTTACCTCAAGGGACTCGGGGTGCATAGCGCCGCGCGACTGGTGTACACGCTGGAAGAGCCGTTTGAGCGATTCGAAGCCCTGATCGGCATCGACAACTGTACGAAAGGGCAGGGAAGCGTGCAGTTCGCGGTTCGGGTGGATGGTCACGAGCGATACCGTAGCCCGATCATTTACGGCGGACAAAAGCCCTTACCGGTGCGCGTTGAGCTACGGGGCGGGAAGCGTCTTGAGCTTTTGGTCGATTACGCCGACCGGGCGGACCAAAGGGACCTGGCCAATTGGCTTTTGGCGCGACTTATCCGGCCGAGCTCCGAGCGCTAACGCGAAAGATTTTTGAAAAGCTGCAACGCTTTTTTACTGAGCTGCAACGACGGCACTCGAAATAGCCCTTCGCCCGGCATGCCTGCCGATGTGAAATCCCGCATGCGTTCCGGTAAGAAAAATCGCAATCACGCCCATAACCTGCGAGCAATAGGACCCAACGGGCACAAAACGGTTGCGGTTTGCCGCAGAATACACCCTGTGTTGAGTACACGCTGCGTTCTTACTTATAACTGCGTTCCTACTTTTAACTGTTTATAGGAATGTATCGAAAATGCATCAGGGGAGTGTGCCGCCGTGTAATATCTCAGGGGGTATGCCGCCGATTAACACGAGATAAGCGTGCCACCGATTGAGCGCAAAAAGGCAGCAGATGCCCAGCACGCTGGGTGCGTCCCGGTGCGCATTTCCGCAGGAACCATCTGCGGCACGAGGCACTTTATCCTTTTGCCTTAGCAAGCAATATGCTTTTCCGTGGGGGCTAAAACCGGCGGCCGGATTCGCGTTTTCCAAGCTGCTGGCCCCGCGCTCAGGTCCACCGCTAGGCCCCGAATTTCCCTAGCCGACCGGCATGGGCCATAGCCAAGGGCATCAAGTACACGGCGGGAAACTGGCCTAAGCCACCTTTAAGGACCTCGGTTTCGCCGAACGATTGGCAGGCATCCGGCCGGCATGAATCTGCCACCAAAACCACGGGCACCGGGTGCCAACTGTGACTTTTTAAGGATGCCGGGGTGCTGTGATCCGCGGTCACCATCAGTACGGTGGGGCGAAGCGCTTCGATCCGGGGGATTACCTGGTCGAATTGCTCGATCATTTTGACTTTGGCCGCGAAGTCTCCGTCTTCTCCCCGGCTATCCGTGTACTTGAAATGGACGAAGAAAAAGTCGTATTGATTCCAGACCTTTTCCAGGATGTCGATTTCCTCGTCCAAAGTGGTTGGCTGTCCTTCGATGGTCATCCCGACGAGTCGGGCCAGACCCTTGTACATCGGATAAACGGCGATGGCTGCCGCCCGGAGCCCGTAAACATACTCGTAAGTCGGTAGTTGAGGCCGCACGGAGAAGCCGCGCATGGTCAAGCCGTTCGCCTTGGGGTGACCGGCCAAAATTTCCCGTGCTTGGACGATGAAACGGCGTGCGACGTCGGCGGTCCGTTGACTGTCGTAATCGCTTGCCGTGGGCTCCAAGGGAGGAACTCCGGTTCGCTGTGGATCGGTGTCCGAGACGTTTCCGCCGAGTCCTTCCCCGCGGAAAATGACGACAAAGCGGTGTTCTTTGACCGGCTCCACGAAGACCTCTATGCCGGGGATTTGCACTTGTCGCAATTTGATGGCAAGGGGGGCACTTTCCGCGGTGTCGATACGGCCGGCACGGCGGTCGATGATCCGCCCCTCGGCGTCCAAAGTGCAAAAGTTGCATCGTACCGCCACATCCTTAGGGCCGACTTCGAATCCTACGCCGGTGGCCTCCAGGACCCCTCGGCCGATAACGTATTTCAACGGATCGTAGCCGAAAAGACCTAAATGGCCGGGTCCACTGCCCGGTGTGATTCCCGGCAAAATGGGAATCATACTCCCGCAAACGCCCCGCGCTGCCAATCGGTCCAGATTGGGGGTGTGCGCCGTTTCTAATTCCGTCTTCCCGGTTCGTGGATCAGGCAAGCCCCCAAGACCGTCCGCTACGAGAAGAACGATTTTGGAGTCGTTCCGCTCTTTGAGTTCGCTGATTAGTTCCAACAAATCCATCGTGACCTTCTCCTACCTAACTGCCGGAACACCGTGATTTTCGAGGCCCAGCCATTTCGAGATTAAAAAACACCTTTTGAATCTTCTTTTGTTTTGCTTTTGTTCTTTTTGTTCGTTGGTTTAGCTTCTGTTCTTTTTGGCCGGTCTTTCGCTTGTCCCCGCAGCACCGGTCCCCCTCGGCACCGGTAATAGGCACCGAACAATCCCGAAAAGCACCGCAGGTTGCCCGAGGGTGCCGAAACCGTAAGCTAGTATAATTGAAACTGCTAATAACGGGAGAAGGCCCACGCCGCGAAGCCCGACGGACCACCCTCCACTTTAAGGAGGAAGCCATTCCGGGGCATGAACCACTCAGGCAACGCCGCGGTGTTTCTCCCATGATCCTTCGTCTTCGTTGCAGTGGCTAGCTTCCTGAAAGCAGGACCTTTCTCCCGTCCAACCGGCTACTTTCTTCCTTTGAACCGGCTACTTTCTCCCGTATCTGTCTTTGTCCCCAGAGCTGATTCTTCTGAAAGGAAGATTCTACGAACCCCGTCAAAGTTGCCCAATAAACCCAATTTATCCCTGTTTTGTCGCTTTGGTGAGGGCTTGATCGAGATCATCCCAAAGATCCTCCGGATCTTCCAGCCCGATGGAAAGCCGAACCAATCGGTCGGTGATGCCGAAGTTTTCGCGGTGTTGAGCGTCGCAACTAGCATGGGACATGGTCGCCGGGTGTTCGATCAGCGATTCCACGGCACCCAGGCTCACCGCCAAGGCGAAAAGATGCGTGGAGCGGACAAAGGTCTTGGCGGCTTCGGCCCCGGGGAGCTCCAAGGTGATCATCGCCCCGAAACCCCCCTCCATTTGGCGGCAAGCGAGCTGGTGTCCGGGATGATGCGCTAGGCCCGGGTAAAGCACGCGGGTAATCCGCGGATCTTTGGCCAATCGCTCCGCCAAGAGCATCGCAGAGCGGCACTGCTCGCGAACACGAAGTTCCAAAGTGCGCAGCCCCCGCCAGCCCATGTAGGCTTCCCACGGTCCGAGGGTGGCCCCTGTGGCATTTTGTAGAAAGTAAAGGCGACGATAAAGCTCGCGATCCCTCACCACCAGAACGCCGCCCAATAGGTCGCTATGCCCCCCGAGATACTTCGTCGCCGAATGCATGACGATGTCGGCACCTTTTTCAAGCGGGCGAGTCAACACGGGGGTGGCGAACGTATTGTCAACCCCAAGCAGTGCACCGTACCGATGGGCAAGCTCGGCACAGGCTGCGAGGTCGGCGATGGAAAGGAGTGGATTGCCCGGCGTTTCTACCCAAAGCAATTTCGTTTCGGGACGAAAAGCCGCCGCCAATTGATCCAAATCGGCCGCGGGAGCGAAGCTTGTCTCGATTCCCATCGTTGGCAAAACCTTGCGAAACAGCCGGAAGGTTCCCCCGTAAAGATCGCCCCCCGCCACAATGTGCTCCCCCGGCCGCAGCAGCATGCAGACGCAGTGGATGGCGGCCATACCGGAGGAAAAAGCTAGTCCATATTCCCCCGATTCAAGCGAGGCCACCAGCTGCTCGAATGCCGCCCGAGTAGGGCTTCCGCTCCGAATGTAATCGAATTTTCCCCACTCGCCCGGACCGGGCTGCACGTAAGTGGTTGCCAGATAAATCGGGGGGACGACCGCACCGGTGTGGGGGTCGACGGCTTGGCCGCCGTGGATCGCGCGAGTCCTGAACCGCATCGCAAGTTCGCTCGGTGAATTTTTTGGCTTCGGGTAATCGGGTAATTTTGATCGTTTGGCTCCGGGTGATACCGATCGGCCCAAGATGCCCATGGGCCAAAACTGCTGATGAACGGGAATTGCTAAACGGCCAAGCGGCCCTGATTAAATGGCGGTGAGTGGGCCCAGATGAAATGCACAAGATTTCACAAAGCCGCTAATCCCATAAAGTACAGCCTACTGCGGGGACCACTGAACAAAGGTCAAACGCCCTATTTGATCAAGCACGCCGATCGAGCGAAGACGCCCATTGACCGGAAATGCGGATCCACGAATGCTTCTGGCCCGCGGAATGCCAAACCCACTGCCCGCCGGCATCTATCGGTTTGCCCCCGGATGCATGATCATCGAGCCCGGAGCTAGCCGAACAGAGTCGAATCTTGGTCAAATCTTTTCTAAAGCCTGGGCAAAATCCGCGATCAGATCTTCGGTGTTTTCGATCCCGCAAGAAACGCGGATCATATTGTCGGGGATTCCCACGGCACGCCGTTGCTCAGGGGCGAAGTCATGATAGCTCATCAACATGGGCTGCTCGATCAGCGATTCGACCCCACCGAAACTGGGGCCAATCCGAGGAATTCGCACGGCATCGACGACCGCAGCCGTCTGCCGCCAATCAGCGTCTTTGACCAAAAAAGTCACCAGCCCGCCAAAACCCCTCATGGTACGCTTGGCGATGAGGTGATCGCGATGACTGGGCAGACCCGGGTAATAGACCTTTTCCACTCGCGGATGCTTCTCCAAAAACTCCGCCAGGGCTTGGCCGTTGTGATTATGGCGTTCCATTCGTAGGGCGAGGGTTTTCAGGCCCCGTTGCAGCAGATAAACGTTATGGGGCGATGGTCCCAGGCCCATTACTCCCCGAAGCTTTCGACACGCTTCCAAAGCGGTTGCTGAACCCACGAGAACGCCGGCCAATAGGTCGTTATGCCCACCCAGGTATTTCGTGCAGGAATGGAGCACGCAATCGATCCCGTATTCCAACGGCCGAACGTTATACGGGGTAGCGATGGTGGAGTCGATCAAAGTCTCGATGCCGTACTTTTTTCCCAAGGCGGCGACACGCTCGTAATCGATCACGCTGAGGTGGGGATTGGTGGGCGATTCGCTAATAAGCAGCCGGGTACGTGGGGTAATCGCCTGCTCCATTTTTTCATAATCGCCGGCCGGCACGGTCTTGGTGACAACCCCAAGACGACCGAGGTATTCGCGGCAAAACTCCCGCGTACGATGGTAGCATTCGTCGATGAGGACAATTTCGTCCCCGGCACGAACTTTGGCCAACAGATAACCCGCTACCGCTGCCATGCCTGTGCCGTAAAGAATGGCCGTTTCCCCCCCCTCCAGCTCGGCCAATTTTCGTTCCACGATTTTCTCGCTGGGGTTGCCGTAACGGCCGTATTCCTCGCGGCTTTCGCGGTCCTTGAGGTACTCGAGGATGGCATCAGTGTTTGCGAATGTAAAAGTTGCGGTACAAAAAATCGGATCCGTGATGGAGAAATTCGACTTCACCCGATTTTCACCCGCATGGACCGCCAGTGTGGAGAAACCGGTATTACCCGAACGAAGGGACCGGGTTTGCATGCCTGTATCCTGCGTACCCGTATTCTGAGTCTGTTCTTCTTGGCGTGTTTGACTATCCATGATCGAGACCTAACTGTATTCGTTCAGCGTTTCAGTTACATCGTGGGGATCAGCTGCATCGTATCTCAGTCACATCGTATGTCAGCTACATCGTATTGGCTACCTAGCCAATCGTACTTTTAGTGGCGGAAAACGTACCTTTGATCGGTTCAGTGCATCGTTTGCCGGTAGACCGAATCGGTCATGCGTTTTGCTTATTCGACTTAGTCATTCGCTGGGTAATTCGACTGGATAACTCGGTTGGTAAGTCGACTTATGAAGTGGGTTGGTAACTCGACTTAATCATTCGACTTGATAATTTGACTCAACGATTCGACTTGATAACTTAACTTAACAATTCGACTTAACGATTCGACTCGATAATTCGTCTTCATAATATTGGACTTCATAATTCGAGTTCATGATTCG
>CAKZMM010000038.1 GCA_937128505.1 uncultured Thermogutta sp. | reverse complement strand
GACCAGTTTGATAGCCGCCTCCCTGTAGGCCGGCCGCCGAACGTTACCCTGATGCAAACACCTCAGACGGTTTTTAGTTGTCCTTCGGATACCAAACCGCCCGTCTTTAACGACGGAGCCATTCCGAATTCGGCAACGTCGAGTTACCAAGCCTGTGCGAGCTCTTACGACGGTTTCACTACGGCGACACCGACCGGAACGCCTAATCTTTTGCAGCGCAATGGGGTTTTCGACCGAGACAATCGACGGTGGCCTGTGGGCTTGCGCGACATCACGGACGGCAGCAGCAACCAGGTTATGGTTGCCGAAGTCAAATGGAAAATGGATGCTAATGACCGAAACCGTGCGCGGATTTACGGGGGTTCCGATAATGCCAACTTCGCCACCGGGGCGACAAACACTATGATGATCCACGGGCAGTGGCGGATGAATTGGACCGCCGCGCAGGGTAATCCTCAGCCCCATCGAACCGCGGGAAGCGAGCACCCGGGCGGCGCCCAATTTGCCTTCGCCGACGGGTCGGTCCGCTTCCTCAGCGAGACCATCCAACATACGGCCACAGCGTGGATCGACGATGCCAACGCCTTCGATCGGCCCAACGGCGGCGCTGGCTATGGGCTGTATCAACGGCTATTCTCGATGCACGACGGTCTGGTGGTTACAGGCTTCTGAAGGCTAAGCTGCGAACCCGGTCTAATGTCGACGGGTTTGCGCCGTCTTGCAGTGCTAAATTTGCTCTTGCTGATGGGTGTTTTTTCGCATTTTGCATTTTGATCGCGCGGGGCTTGTAGCGAAACAGCAAAATTCCGGCAGGTCGAGACGCTCGTCCGTCGAAGAATCGTAAGGAGAAAGGCTAT
The DNA here is from genome assembly GCA_937128505.1 of uncultured Thermogutta sp. Taxonomy (GTDB): domain Bacteria; phylum Planctomycetota; class Planctomycetia; order Pirellulales; family Thermoguttaceae; genus DTLM01. Next base: position 7,229 of record CAKZMM010000038.1, on the reverse strand, counting down.
GTCCGACGGGAGGAAGTTCGGCGTTCCCAGATTGGCATGTATCGGCTTGCTGATTTCGTGTGTTTGGTTTTGGCTTTGCGCCGGATGCCAGAGCGATGGTTCGGTGAGCGTTGAAGGAACGGTAACCTTAGATGGGCAACCTTTGGCCGAGGCCACCGTGCAGTTCATTTCGGAAACCGGCACGACCGCAGGGGCGGTTACCGACAAAAACGGTCGGTACGTGCTCACTTATGTGGAGGGGAAACGGGGGGTTCCGCCGGGAAAGTATAAGGTACGCATTTCCACGGCCCGGGGAGAAAGTGAAACTCCCGATGGAAAACCAATCCCCGCTGTGCCGGAGCGAATCCCGATGCAATACAATGCCAAAACGATTCTGGAGTTTACCGTGGAAGCTGGCAAGCGGAATGTCGCCAACTTTGACCTAGAGTCCAGAGGCCAGATCATTCAGGCAGAGGGGTGATCCCGGCAAAACAACATTGCCCCCGGCCATGGGACGAACGAAGTGTTCGTTTTTTATTGGGAGCGGCACGCAGGGCAACCTGCCTCAATGAGATGGCTTGCGGGCCGCACGCCAAACCGACGTTTGGGCTGGTGAAAAATATTAGGCGGTTTGCGGCGGGTGAAAAATTAGTCAGTATGCCCCGCCTCTGATGCGTCCGCAGCCGGCCGGTCTTCAAGCGGAGCTCTTGCTTCATCGGGACTTCCACCGGAAGGCGGCGGACTTCCCGAATCGGACTCCTCATGATAACCGGATTGATAGCCGGAAACGGTTGCGCTGCCCGATTGCGTGGTTTCCGCTTGAGCCGAAAATTCCGCATCAACCGGAGGAGCTTCGCCGGAACTTTCCCCACCAGCAGCAGTTGGCTGCTGCTGGTGGTCCGGCCTGGTCCGGTCCCGCGGCGGCCGGCGCGGACCCATGGGGGGACCTCCCGGACCCAATGGCTTCCTACGCCGTGGACCCCTGCCCGGTGGAATCAGAACTCCGCCGCTTGCCGAGCCCACGCCCCCTTTCAATTCACCTGCCGGCTCGGGCGCAGGCGGGGTGGGTTGTTCCTGTTCCTCGGTCCAGTGAAGCCGTTTTCGAGAAAGCGCGATCTTTTGTTCGCCGGGCTCTACCCGTAAAACCTTGACCTCGATTTGCTGCCCGACCTGGACAAGCTCCGCAGGATCGTCCACTTTGCGATCGGCCAACTCCGAAATATGCAGGAGACCTTCCAGGCCATCTTCCAAATTCACAAAGGCGCCAAAATGGGTGATTTTCGTGACGGTCCCCGTCACAATTTGGCCCGGCTGGTAACGTTGAGGAATGTCCGTTTCCCAAGGATTCGGCGTCCGCTGCTTTAACCCCAGGCTGATTCGGCGACGCTCGCGATCGATGGCCAACACCCGACATTCGACTTCCTGACCTTTTTGAAGCACCTCGCCTGGGTGATTGATCTTCCGCGTCCAAGAGATGTCGGTGATGTGGAGGAGGCCATCGACGCCCTGTTCCAGCTCGATGAATGCGCCGAAATTCGCCAAGTGCCGAATGACACCTTTGACATCGGAACCCACGGGATATTTCTCGTCAATCCGATTCCAGGGGTTTTCTTGGGTCTGCTTGATTCCTAGGGAAATCTCTTGTTTTTCCTTGTTGATCCCAAGGACGACGACCTCGACCTCATCGCCTTCTTGAAGCACTTCGCCGGGATGGTTGATCCGTTTGGTCCACGACATCTCGCTAATATGGACCAACCCCTCTACCCCTTCTTCCAGCCGAACAAAGGCCCCAAAGTTTGTGATTTTGACGACCGTTCCCCGAACCTTGGAACCAATCGGATACCGGTCTTCGATATCTGCCCATGGACTCGGCGTTTTCTGCTTCAGTCCAAGGGCGACTTTTTCCTGTTCGTAATCGATATGGAGCACAACGACTTCGATTTCTTGATCGATCGAGACAATCTCGCTGGGGTGATTGATCCGGCCCCAGCTCATGTCGGTGATGTGCAGAAGTCCGTCGATTCCCCCCAGATCCACAAAGGCCCCGAAATCTGCGATGTTTTTGACCGTTCCCTTGCGGAGTTGACCGATCTGAAGCTCCCGGAGAAGCTGCGCTTTTTTCTCGGTGCGTTGCTGCTCGATGAGTGCGCGCCGGCTCACCACGATATTTCGCCGCGCCTCGTCGATTTTTAGCACGATGCACTGAACGACGCGATTGAGGTATTCGCCGATATCGCCCGGCCGCCGAACGTCTACCTGGCTAGCCGGCAAAAACACGTGCACTCCGATATCGACTAGCAAACCACCTTTAATCTTCCGAGTGACCAGCCCCGTAACAACGTCGCCCTCCTGTACCCGCTGCATGATTCGTGTCCACGCCTGGATTTTCTCGGCTTTTCGCTTGCTGAGTGTGATCATCCCGCGGATGTCATCGGCCACGCCGCCGAGTTCTTCGACATCCTCAATGAGCACATCGATCCATTGGCCCGGCTCGGGCGGAGGCTCCGTTTCGCTCCACTCGCCGCGGAGGACTACTCCCTCGCTTTTATAGCCTACATCCACCAGCACAAGATCCGGTTCCACCCGAACGATTTTTCCGCGGACGATGCGGTTGGCCGTGAATTCGCCGGAGGCGAAGTAGATCTCTTCGGGGCTGTTGCCCGTAAATGCCTCTTGCAATGCCTGCTCAAGCTCTTGTTGCGGGGGCTCTAAACTACGAATTAGATTGCGATTTACCATGACTTGATCTGACAGCTCTCTCTGAAACGTTTCCCAAACTAAACACCCTGTTTTTGATGCCTTCTATCGGTCACCCGTCCGCGGACAAGACCCATAGGCAATCTTCCCGATACGACTGGTGGTAAGACGCCTTGTAGCGACTTCCACTTACCCCAATTGGGTCCTCGTACTATATCAAACGCGGTGAGAGGTTACAATTGAACTGGGAATACTGGCGGCCAAAAAGATACGCTTTTGGTGGAAAAAAGCCTAGCCCTCAATCCGGCGAGGGGTGGGCCGGTACCTCGGAAAAATTGATCAAACCGAAACCTGAAGGTGGGCTAAAGTTTATAAGATTTGTGCTTTTTAAGAATCCATAAACTTCCCGCTTTCGTGGGGTGATAGAAATGTCAGAAAAGTCTGGAAGAAAAAAAGCTTCGGAGCGTTGGGACGAGATCGCAGCGGAGCTCGGAGTTCAGCTTACGAACAAAGAGAGCGAGGATGTGAAAAACTTACCGAAGAAAACGGAGGAGAGGGTTTCCCAAACCTCGCAAGTTGCCCGGGACCCCGAAGAGTGGGGCTCCGGGAATTTACAGACGGTTGAGGACGCCGAACGGGCTGCGTCGGTTACTACATCCCGGACCGGAGTTCAGAAAGGGGGTTGGTCGCCGCCGAAAAATCGCCTCTACAGACGGGGGGCAAAAAGGCGAAGTTCAGGGGGCGATTGGGAGCGGATTTTGGCCGAGCTGGGACTGACTCCGGAGGTGTTGCCAGCACAAGGAACACCCGCAGTTGCGGCGGAAGCTAGTCTATCGACCGAAGTCAGCCTATCGGCAGAAGAAAAAGGAGAGTTAAAAGAGTTTGAGAAGTCTAGCGCTATTGGGCACTTTGGTGAATCTGAATGCCAAGAGGTGGTTGGAGAATCTTTGGCGAAAGAAACCTCGCTTAGTGCGACTGAAGGATCGCCCGTCTTGCCCGAATTCGCGTCGGGGGCTTGGGCGACGGAAGCTGTCGATCTTAAGGGGAACGACGCGGAGGTTTGCAGGAATCAAGGGGTAGGTTCCGAGGTTCAGCCATTCGATCATCAGTTTGTGCCAGATTATCAGTTTGGGGCTAACTTTAGTAGCGAAGAATCAGGGCAAAATTCGGGTATTACCGTAGATGAGATTTCATCCCATATTTCACTGCAAAGGTCATCTTTATCTGCGGAGGCGAAAGAGCGGTTGTCGCTTTTCTTACGGGACGGTTCGCCCGGATCCGCGGAGGTGCCCGAGGACTCGGAAGTAGCGATTTCGTCCTCTGGGGCAGAGGTCGGGGCTGGTTCGGAAGTCGGGGAAGCTGGAGCATTAGCCGGGGTGAATTCTTTTTACCAACCTCACGATGCTTCGCCATCAGATCACCCCTCTGAAATTTTCGGTGCTCCCCAGGCCTCCGAGGCTTCATTCGGTGCTGAAGTTTCTCAGTCCGATCAACTTTCTCCCGCGGAACCATTTCAATCTGCTCCGCCGGAGGCCTATATCCAAACCGATCAGTCCTTGGATCAGCCTTCGGAGGAATCGCTGGAGCGGAAAACTGGGGATGACGTGCTCCTTTTTGCTGCGGTTTCCTCCACAGTTTCCGAAAATGTGTTGGATCATGATGATCATACTGAAGATCGATCGGCAACGCTTCTCGAAAGCGATGAAAGCTCGGCCGAAAACTTCGCGAGTGAGCCTGCGCTTTCTGCGGAAGCCACCTCCGGCGCACAAGATGAAGCGCTGCCCGCGGCACTTCGGGCGTGGATGGAACTTTTCGGTGAGGTCGAGCCGGTGATTTCGTCTTTGAAACCGTCGATATTTGGTCCGGACCAAGAACCCAGCGGGGAAACGCTGGGGACTGAGCCGGCGGAGACAATCCCTCCGGAGTCTGCTCCGGAAGTGATTGGCTTTGCGGAAGCGACCGCGACCCTTCCCGCGGAAATCGGGGCAGAAGGAGAACCGGCCGAAATCGGAGATCGGCTCCAACCCAGTCTTCCCGGCGAAATCGGCAAAGATTTCGCGTCGGGGCCGGAGCCGGAACCGACCCAACAGGCGGAGGTCGCTGAGAAGGAGTTTGCCGCAAGTGATTCCGTCGAACCAATGGCGGAAGCTCAAACGCTGGAAGTCGACTGGCAGCCCCCGGGCGGTCGCCGCGACCGAGTCAAGGGTTTTAGGGCGGGAAAAGTCCGTCATCCGAGACCTGGAAAATTTGCTGCTGCATCGAAGGCCCCCGCTGCGTCTGCCGGCGAAAGTTCCACATCGGCTTCCGAGACCGAATTTGCCGGGGCAACTGCCGGACCGATGGCTGAGGGGACGTTGGTTGCGCCTGAGGAGAAGTGGGACGGTGGAAGTCGGCGGGATGTCTCGCTTTCAGCTCAGGAAGTAACCGCTGGATTGCATGCCGGAAAGACCGCGGACACGGAAGAAGCAGAGCTTGAAGCGTCGGTTGAATCGCCTACCGCCGAGGATGACCTCGCGCAACCGGAGATGATTCCCCATCGTGCAATCCCGAGTTGGGAGGAAACGGTGGGAATCATCATTGCATGGAACCTCGAGCATCGGTCGAAACATCCGGAGTTTCAAAGTCGTCGAAACCGCGGCAATTGAGAAACTCTACAGGGATTCGATGCAGAGCCGATAACCGGATCGCGGTCTCGTTTCGTACTGGGGAATCATTCCGAAATAATGGATCTCCAAATTCATGCTGCAATCACCGAACGTGAGAACGCGATGTGTGTGGAGTATTTGGGCGGATCGAAACGGAGCTTATAGAAATCGAAAGTCACATCGGAAAAGTGGGAAGACACTCCGCAAAGATCAGAACTGACCGAGAAGAAAGCAGAATAAAACCCCTCAATGGCAAAGGTATTCCGGCGTATTGCAGCAGCAGCGAGAGCCCAAGGTTGGGAAATCCCCCATAAAGAAAAGCGGAAGACCGACGGGGCAGCAGCCGGAAAATGATTCGGAAAAAAGTTCCGGACGTTAGGATGTGAAAAAGGACGCGAAACCTCTTTGAGAGGATCTCGATTTCCTGATTCCGCTTGGCCGAAAAACCTCCGGAACGAGTAGGGGGCTCAAAGCGTTGCGGTAGATTTGTCAATTTCTCCTGGTGAGACGGTCGCTCGGACCGAGAGAGTGGTTTGTAAACTAGAACTTGTTCCTTAGTTAGGATTTGCTCCTGATACATTGGGCCGCTTGCGCGCCGCGATAGGCGATCCGGCATGCAAACTATTCGCATCCTCCCTCCAGAGGTGGTCAGCAAAATTGCTGCGGGCGAGGTGGTGGAACGGCCCGCCAGTGTCGTTAAAGAACTGGTAGAGAATGCGGTCGATGCCCAGGCAAGCCGGATCGAGGTCGTCGTTGCCGGCGGTGGTCGGGACCTGATTCGGGTCACGGACGACGGAGTCGGTATCGCTGCGGAAGAGCTGGAGCTTGCCGTCGCGAGCCATGCCACCAGCAAGATTTCATCTGCCGACGACCTCTTTCGGATTAAAACGCTCGGTTTTCGCGGCGAAGCGCTCGCCTCGATTGCCTCGGTGAGCCGGATGATCATCCGCAGTTGTCGGTACGGAGCCAGCGAGGGGGCCGAGCTGGAGGTGGTGGCGGGCAAAATTCAGCGATTGACGCCTTGCGGTTGTCCGCCAGGAACGGCGGTGGAAGTCCGCGACCTGTTTTTCAACACTCCGGTGAGAAGGCGTTTTCTCCGTGGTGTACAAACCGAATTGGGCCACATCACCGAGGCCTTTGTTCGCGTCGCCCTAGCATGGCCCCAGCGGCAACTTCGTCTGATCCATAACGATCGGCCCGTTCTCGACCTTCCGGCGGTGGAGTCGCATCTCGAGAGAGTAGGGGCAATTTTTGGCCGCCCGGTGGCGGATAAGCTTATTGCGGTCGAAAGCCGAGACGGCGAGATTTCGATTAGCGGGTTCGTTGGGCATCCGAGCGAAAGCCGTCCGAATAATCGTTGGCAATACCTTTTTTGTAACGGTCGTTTTATTCGAGATCGCACTTTGCAGCACGCATTGGCCGAAGCTTATCGGGGTTTGTTGACCGTCGGCAGGTATCCGGTTGCATTCCTTTGGATGGAGGTTCCGCCGGATTGGGTCGACGTCAATGTTCATCCCACTAAGCTCGAAGTGAGGTTCGTCGATAGCGGCCGATTGTATGGTCAGCTTTTGGCGGCCATTCGCAGCAAATTTCTTGCAACCGATCTGACTGTGGTAGCCAGTTGGCCCAAGTCGGAAGAGGGTATCGAATCCCCTTCAGAAAGCGGTTTGCCCGCTGCCCCCACCGAAGTGGAGATTCGCCATCGTGTCGTCGAGTGGGCCCGGGGTAAATTGGCTCATTGGCAGGCGCAGCCGGCATCCACCGGTAAGGAGATCTCGCGTGTCAGAGCTGCTTTGCCTAACACGGAGAGTCTTGCCCACCGGGATTTGATGGCCGCGGATCGGCCAGAGTCAGCGGCTGCGGATCGGCCAGAGTCAGCGGGGGCGACCGGTATGGCAATACCTCAGC
>CAKZMM010000037.1 GCA_937128505.1 uncultured Thermogutta sp. | reverse complement strand
AAAACATTTCTGGATGCTTGCTCTATCGCACACTTGCCCGAACCATAAAATTTGAGTCCGGGTAGTTGTTTCGGAAGATGAGTTAGAGACATCAAGAAAGTAAGTAGGAACCCTTCGACCAGGGCGCGAATCGCAGCCTGGTGATGATTGCGGAATTCCAGCGTCCGGCTCGTGTCAGAACCGAGGGAGTGCGAAAGACATGTCTGCTGATCAAGGCTACGAGGCTTTGTTGGTCCTGTCGTTCGGAGGACCCAATTGTCTGGAAGATGTTCCGGAGTTTTTGCGTCGGGTAACCGAGGGTAAACGGATCCCGGCGGAGCGAATCGCCGAAGTGGCCGAGCGTTATGAGCTTTTTGGTGGCCGAAGTCCTCACAACGAACATGTGCAGGCACTGCTTGTGGCGATAAGCGAGTCGTTTCGCCGGCAAGGGCTGCCGCTAGCTCTCTACTGGGGCAACCGGTATTGGCATCCGTTTGTCGCCGAGGCAATCGCTGAGATGGCCTCAGAGGGGATCCGGCGTGCCTTGGCTTTGATTTTGACCCCCTTTGGCTCCTATTCCGGCTGTCGGCAGTACTTGAGGGATGTTGAATTAGCTCGCGAACAATGGGGAGGCGGCGCCCCGCAGGTAGATCGGCTTCGGTTATTTTTCAATCATCCGCTTTTTATTGCGGCGGTTGCCGATCGGGTGAACCAAGCCGCAACACGCTTGCCGGAATGTGAGCCGGCAGATCGTTCCATCGTTTTCACCGCGCACAGTCTGCCACTTTTCATGGCGGCTAAGGCGCCGTATGCCAAGCAGTTCGCGGAAGCCTCGCGGTTGGTGGCAGAGCAACTTGGGATATCGCGGTACGAATTAGCCTATCAAAGCCGCAGCGGTTCCCCCACGGAACCTTGGCTTGAGCCGGACCTGGAATCGACGCTCCGAAAACTGCATCATCAGGGGGTCAAGCAGGTGATTGTGGTGCCGATCGGATTTTTGATTGAGAATATGGAGACAATCTTCGACCTGGATACCGAGGCGGCCGCTTTGGCGGAGGATTTAGGTTTGCAGATGGCACGTGCCAGTACCGTGGGGAATCATCCTCAATTTGTGGCGATGGTTCAGCAATTGGTTCAGGAGCGCTTGAACCCTGCGATGCCCCGGGCTGCCCTTGGGCCAATGGGGCCCTGGCCGGACCGATGTCCCGACGATTGTTGCCTGCTTGCGGAGTGCGGCTCCTGAAAGCGAATGCTTCGCTTTTCAGGCAGCCTTGCTCGGCTATCCGAATGTTTCATGAAGCTTTTCTTTCAGCAGGCAGCTACCGGTCCAATAGTCGAGGGCAAGCACGGCCTTCGCCGCTGTTGGAGTGCGGGTATCTATCTTCGTGCTTCGCGTTTTATTTGAACCGCTGCGATTTACTTGACACCGCTGCGATTTACTTGACGCCGGTGCGATTTATCTGATACCGGTCATCCGACTGCAAAGCGCGGCGGCCCGGGGCCTCGCAAGGAGCTGCCACGAATGATTTCCGGATTTCACCATCCCCTGGCTGCAAGTCGCAGGGCGACGAGATAAGGCACCGGGGCACTGCCCAAGGCATTGAGCACCGTTCCGCCGGCCGTGAAATTGTGGGTGACCCAATCGGGTTGACCGTACTTTTCTAAAGCGGTTCCGCCTTCGCCGCCGCCCACAAAGACCTTCATCCCCGCATCCTTCATCCGCTTAAGCTGGCCCATGAAGTGCCGCGTTCCTTCCTCGAAGCGCGGATCCTCAAACAAGCCGAACACTCCGTTGTGGAAGACCACGGCGGAAGCGGCGTCGGAGCGATGTTCTTCGATGAACTTCGTGACGGTATCCTCAAACAGCTTGCGGGTTTTCGGGCCTATGTCGAGTTGCTGATCTGCCGGACCGATCGTGTCCGATTCACGACCATCCTGCAAGACGAAGTCAATCGGCAGGACGAACTGGATCCCTTTGGCACGGCCGTCGATGAACATCGATCGCGCCTGAACCACCCGTTCTCGAGGGATGTAATAGGGTTTTTCGGCATGCCCGGGGTCCTCGGCCACCCCGATGCAGAAATCTTTCCCGTCGATTTCCGCCGCTGCTTTCTTCAATGCCATAGCGAGCGAGCCGGCCGTGATCAAGTAGCGGATTCGGCCCCGGTCGATCATCGCTTCCAGATCATCCAGTTTGTCGATCTTCACGCCGCTAAAGATGACCATTTGCGCATCAAGACACTGGAGGAGCGGACCGCAGAATTCGCCTTCGGCATATTTGCCGAGCGCGACCCGGTCCATGGCTGCCGGAATTACCACGCTAGATGAATCCAAGCTCCCGGCGGAAAAGGCCTCGTGGACATAAACTTTAGCGATTTTCTCCGCCACGTCGTTGGCAAGTGTGGCCAAAGCGGGGGCAAGCTTCGGAATATCGTCCGCTTGGGCGTCCCAAAGAACCCGCTCGATCTCGTACTTTCGGGTGTTCTCCAGCATGATTATCGAGCCGGGCGCGGCCTTTTGGATTTCTTCTGCGGCCGCGGGGAGCACGCTGTTTGTCTGCGGGTCAAGCCAATCGCTAATTAGGGGCACGGGGCAGCCGACGATCTCCCCCAGTCGGGCGGCCACCTTGTTGAGAGAACCCTCGGGTTTTCGCCCGATATGTCCGAAGATGATCTGTACCCAGCCCCGTGCTCGACCGAATTCAAGGGTTTCCTTCATCGATCGCAAACGGATGTCACCTTCGCCGATTTTTGGTCCCGGCTTGGCATCCACATCGCCCCGAACGAGCACTCGGGTACCCGACGGCAAATCACTTAAAGATTCCTGTTTGGGAATGTCTTCGAGATACTCGCGGAGGGTCAAACGAGGCGCATCCATATCGACCCGTAAAATGATGCGTAACCAACGTTCCATGTTTTGCGCACTGACTGGCATGGTCCATTCTCCTTTTTTGCGGCAGCGATTCGGCTCCACTTTTGCTGCGAATTGGCACTCCAACCCAAATGCGGCATTGAGCCGCGGAATATCAGCACGCTGTGAATTGCACTTACGCAGGTCGAACTTTTTCGAAAAACTTCTCTCGGTTCAATCCTCCCCGTAAGATGATCGAGGAAAGGGCGTCGGAAGCCCATCGCCTAGAGGCTTAAAAATAGCAAGATCGGTCCCATTCCGCTAGGTATGGATAATGGGGCCTGTTTTCCGCGGCTTTCGAAAAGTATTGAACGGGTTTTGGGTGGGCTATAGACCGTTTCGGTCCATCCTGCCCGTTCAAGACCGCGGCCGGAATTTCTTTAGGGATTGGAATTTTTCGGTATTTCTTTTTGGAATTTCTTTTGCGACTGAAGTTTTTCCGTGCAAATTACCGGTTAAGTGGAAATTGAGATACTTTCACGGCATCTGTCACGGAAGAGGGCAACTACCGGGAACCCGCGAACATGAAATAAAGAAGGATGCTATTTTTGTTCGTTAGCCTTGGGTTTTTTGAACGATTAGTGCCCCGGGGAAAGAACGCACGGCTTGAACGCCTTTTGGGGAAAATTTAACGCCTTTTGGGGAAATGACGGTTGGATAAGCCATACTTTAAGGTCAAGGGATGCCGGGCCACCCGAGCCCCAAAAACCGATACAGTCAAAAAAGTCACTTTCGCTCGATGAAGCGGAAAAGTCCGTCAAGTTTAACGGCGCCTTTTTGAAACTGTTGACTCATGCACAAGAAGGAATTTTTTCGGGAATTTTTGCGGAACTTTTTTGGCAGATAGCCGGGGCATCGAGACGGTTCAGCTTTTGCTTTTCGAGAGTCGTCCCACAGCCGGGTACAGCCAGCTAAGATCGCAAGAGAATGGGCACGAGAGAGGCGAGTGGTCGCGCAGCGGGGTACAGCGGTTTGGTCCGTCAGAAATCCATTAAAAAAGAGAGAGTGAGCACCACCGGTCGGCAGATATTCTTTATTGGTAAACTGATGATAGCAGTCGTTTACGGATCAGAAGCACCTAAGCGGCCGTAGAACCTTTGGTTGCTTCCTTTATCGCTCGGGTTACTGCGATGGCACACCGGAAGCAACAGGGAGAATTTGCTGTTGAAAACTAGGAAGAGATGTAAGACGAAAAATTCACTTTGTTTGGTCTGTTGATGGATTTTAGGTAAAATACTGTTAGATCGAGATAGGCGAGATAGGATTGCCTAGGGTTAAAGTCACTAAAACGCCGGTTTGATCGGGAGTTTCGCCCCACGAATTTCGTTTCTGCCGGCCCCTCGAAGAATTTATTTAGGTGCAGTGGGAAATTTATTTAGGTGCAGTGGGAAAGAGAAAAGGTCAAAACGGGACGTATTGCCGCATTTCACAGGCCAAATGAGGATTCGGTTGATGAGTCGTAAACCGTTTGGCCGCTTAATGATTCGGCTTATGGGGGCCCTTTTAGTCCTCGTCCTCATGGGGGGCGAGGTTTGGGCCCAGTCTCGGTGGGGCACCGTGCGGGGGATGTTTGGGGAGCGAACGTTTGGACAGCCGATCTCGCCGCGGCCCAGCACCTTCAGCGAAGCCATCGAGCGCGGCCCGAGCGGTAATTTCCTGTGGCTTAATCCTCCAGGCGATGGGTACCCACGGTCTCGGGCGGCCCGGGAGGCCCGGCAAACCCGGGCAGCCGAGTGGCTGAGCCCGGCACCTCAACCCGGCGGCGTGGGTCGCGAGGGTATTCCGGGACCCATGCTCCTGGAAACTATGCCCCAAATGGAGCCGATTTGGTCGGAAATACCTCCCAGCGAATTCCCGGAATCAAACATGCCGACGAGTGTCGGGGAAACCGGCGGAGCTGAGGTTCCCGGCGGCACCGGTCCAATGGCTCCGGGCCAAGGTGGTGCGGCAATCTCCCAGGAAGCCGCGGGCCCCTTGGCAACTGGTGCAGCATCTACAACATCGGGCATTCCCACCGGCGCCGCAGGGGCGGCCAGTTCAGCAGAGGGGACCGCGGGGGTAGTGCCCGGCGGAGCCATCGGTGGGGAGCTGGGTGGATCGCCGGCGGGTATTTCGCCCCCTCAAGCGACAGCTCCTCCTCGGGAGAGGAGTCGATGGTGGTTTCCTCCGGCGGAATCCGGTGGAGAGCTGCCCGCTCCGACACGCTTTCTGAATAGCACACACCCGGGACGCTCCCGAGGAAATGGACTACCCAGCGAACGGAATTCCGGCCCGTGGATGCCGGAGAAACGCGGCACCGATTTGTCGAACTGGCGGCAGCTTTTGGCCGAGGCAAAAACGCGAAACATGCAGTTGGCGCCTCTTCTTTCGCCGGATCAATGGCAGAGACAATTGACGGATCGGGTGAATCAGGCGATGGAAGAACATCGCGTCGGCCAGTTGGAAGTGCAAGTCGTCGAGAACCGCGTGATCGTTCGCGGTCAGGTGAAATCCGAAGCGGCCCGGAGCGTGGCGGCCAATCTCCTCCTCCTGGAGCCCGGGGTATGGGAGGTCGATAACCAACTGGTTATTGCACCGGCGGCAAAGGCAGAGCGTTAGCGGAACAGCGGCATTTCGCAGGGACTCGGGGCGTAATTTCGGGGAGATTCTCGTCCGATACGGCAGTCTTGCCCTCGAAGAGGGTGTGGCCTCAACCTTTTAGCTCACAGCACTTGAATGAACCTAAGTAAGCGCAAGCGGTGTAAGCATCAATTCACCCTCTTGGGCTTGCTGCACTCCAGTGAACCAAAAATTAAAGAATCGCAACGAGTAGCGGCACAAGGCGCGGGTTTAAAATCATAGTGCGCATAGTGCGGTGATCCTCTCACCAAGAGAAATGGGGTTCCCATTCAAAGCGCAGCTGGCTTTCGTATGGAAAACCCAAGGTTTTGCCCCGGATTTTGATACGGCTGTGCCTATTTTGGGGTCGAATTTAGGGCTTGGTGTTCTTCGATTAGCAGCTCGTTTAGCAGCCGATCTTCGCCCAGCGTCATTGGGCTTTGATCGACCACGCCTCAACGGTTTCCGGTGTCGCGACCAATAATACCGGATGTCCACCCCAAGCGGTGACCGCAATTCCCGTGAGCGTTTTGCCGTAGGCGAACTGCTCGAGCAAGGCGCCGTCGGCTTGCAGAATATGGAGTGAACCATCGGCAGCCGCGATGACCCACTGTCCTCTTTCACCGCCGGTGAGCCAACCGAAGGTGACCGCATCGAGCGGGTATTGATGGATACCGCGGGGCAGCTCGTAGTCCCACAGTATTTCGCCGTCGATCGTCACACCGCTTGCCCGGAGTATTTCGTCATCCCCGAAAGTGAGTACGAGAATTTCGGAGCGATCGTCGCGATCCAAATCGGCAGTAACCACCCACACGATATTGCGGTTTTCCACGGAGATCCGTCCTAGGCGGTGTCCATCGGGATCCAGCCGGGTAACTATGCTTCCGAGGCCGCCGCGAGAGTCGAGCGTTAAGATCTCCGGCCGCTCGTTCGGTCCGGGCCGATAGACCGCAAGCCGCAAGGCGTCGGTGACGGCGCGGTTGCTCCAAAGCCGTTTTCCCTCCAGTTCCACCCCCTGCACACCCACAACGTTCCAGTAGCCGACGACCATCTCCAGCGTGCCGTCCGCCGTAAGGTCGATCAGCAGCGCATCGGCGATCCCTGTATGCGGGTTTTTCGCGGCATCGGGAGGAAAGACGAGGGTTCTTTGAAATATTTCATCATAGACCATTAGCTCCAAGGATGGGCTGGCAAATCCCAAGAACCATCGGCGGCCTGAGGCGTCGATCTCCGTTCGCAGATAATGCACGGGCGATTGCGGCGAATCGCTCAGCAAATGCCGGGCAAGCACCTTGCCATCAGAATCGAGTTGTACAGCGGTGCTGGCGGCTTCTAGCACAAGGATTCGCGGCGGTTGGTCGGCCTCGCTCGGCGGCAAAACCACGATGTTACCCGGGGAGTTTAGCTCTTTGACTGACCAAAGCGACTGCATGCGGAAAGCCGACGGTTCACTCCGCGGAGCGATCGGGGTTTGAACGATTGCCGGCTGCGTCACGGCCGGCAAAAGGTAAAGGTCCTCCTTGATACACTTGGCGAGCATGCGACGGAATTGCTCCACCTCGCGATTATAGGCACCTCGCATCTCTTGATGGAGGGATTGTCCGGAGCGAATCCGCTCGATTTGCCAGCGGAGGCGTTCGGCCATATCGGGCTTGGTGCCGGTTTCCAAATGCTCGATGATTCCCTCGCTATTGACGAGCACCGTGGTGGGCACGCCTTCGATGGCCAAGGCGTTGCCCAGCGAATTTTCGGGGTCACGCGCGATGGGGACCGTGACGCGCAAATCTGCGAACATTTGCTCCAATCGGGAGTCGGAAACTTCCGGCTGATCGATATTGAAGGCCCAAAATGCCATTTGCTCGTCATCTTTGAAAAGTTGGTGCACTTGCTCCAACAGGGGGAGACTCTGCTGGCAAGGAGCACACCAAGTGGCCCAGATTTCGATGACCACTATTTTGCCCAGTAAGAGTTGACGTTGGAGCGGCTCGCCCTTCATGTTGACGGCTTGAAATTCCGGCAGCGGATCCCCCAGCCATCGAATGTCCGGCGGCGTGAGAACCTCGACCGGCTCGACCCCCTCCGGCAAAACGAATTCGAAGGCCTTTTCATCAGGGGTGCCGAATTGGGCGTTTTCGAAATCGGCGACAATCGCCACATTTTTCACCTGATTCGGCGGATACATGGCTGCCAGCGACTGCGAGGGGAATTCCGCGCGACGCAGGACCCGGGTGGCCGTGTCGATCCACAACACCAGTGCCCCGTCCGGTTTGCGGATCGCGACGCGATCGCAGGTAAAACTGCCGATCTTTCCCTGGGGCAAAAGTTCGGGTGGCTGGGCCTGATACAACAAAGTCCTCAGAGGGTCCTGGGCCAAGAAAAGTAGCAGTTGTAAAGGAAGCCAAGTTGCGGTTTTTGTAGGGCCTTCGGTCAGTGCAGTGGAGAGTTCATAATCGGTGTAGATGGCTTCGGTCGTTAGCTCCGCAGGGGCCGGTTGCTTGAGCACCTGCCGGGGCAAGGTGGCTACCAACCCCCAAAGATTCGTTCCGTCGGCCACCATCAACCCGTTATAACACTGGAGCCGCCAGCGGTTAGGGCGTTGAAAATGCAGTTCATACGCCCCCTGCATAAAGAGGACCCGCTGCCCTTGGAAATCCGCGGTTACCCGGACGATTCCTTTGTCCGAGTAGGCTTCGGCCTTTTTGTACGCGCTCCCAAGCTCCTCGAGGATTTTGGAGGCTTTGGCCCGATCCTCCGCGCTGGCCCTCGATGGGAGCGTAAAAACTTCAGGACCGCCGGGAACTGCTCCTGGCAACGCTTGCTCGGGAGCGGGGAGCGATTCCGCCAGTGGGGGCTGCGGCTTTTCAGGCCTCACAGGCACGCCCGGCTGTTGTGATCCTTGCAAGACTCTCGGGCTAGGGCCGGAGGCGGTACCGGGTGCGACCGGCGACTCTGCCTGGCGGCAGCCGGATGTGCTGAAGCCGATCCAGAAAACAAGCACGGAAAGTTGAAGGATGGCTCGCCGGGTAACCTGGGTCGGAGACCTGGGGCAAGGTATGTTGGCTGTACCTCGGGCCAACGCCCGCCCCACTGCGGCGAATTCAAGAAGGCTGCTTTTCTTCGGCAGGGGCACAGACACGAATTCTCCGGAGCAAACCAAGCGGCTTTGTGGCCAATTCTTCCAACAAATCATGCCAAATCTCTCCGCAAAAGTACTGGCAAGAAAGCTAACGTACCGGCAAGAAATTTTTTGATGTCACAAGAAATCTTTCTCGTCACCTTTTGATGGTTGAAAACTCCTGCGAAACTTGCGAATCCTCGCACCGAGGCCCTGTCCACAGAATGGGGTGGCAGCTTCGCGGCGGTGCCCGCCCAAGGTCGCCGGCTTTTGCATTGCTTTTGTCGCCGAAATGGTCGGCAAAATCCACCGAGATTTTTCGGCGGGGTTTGCCCGGCGGTCTTACCAGGATTATGGCGGCTTTACCAGGATTATGGAGGAGAAGTTCACGGACGTAAAGCCGGACTTTACCCCCGTAACAATCGCTTTTTACCGGAGCTTTTGGCCGATCGAGCAAACACGGGTTTGCTGGCGGCTTGAGCTGGTTCATGGACCCGAAGCCAGGGGGGTATATCGCCCCTGTGAGATCCCTTAATTGATTTAGACGGCTGCCGGTGCAGAAGGGCATGGGACGATCGCCTGGTATGGTGGTATTTCGGAGGGAGGATGCCGTCAGCCAGCAGGTGTTTGCTTTCTTGTTCGATTGCTTTCGTGGTTGATGAGGGGCGGATCGTCGCCATGCCCTGCGACAAGCTTCGTGGCATAACCTATTGTTGCGCGACACTTATTTGTGCTACGTAAATTTGCGCGTTTTGGGCCCAGAATCAATCTCCGCCAAAATCCGCGGGTTTCTTGGAATCGTTCGTCCCCCGTGTCCGGCAAATACGATAAAGTCTTCCCAAATGCTGTATCGAGCGATCCCCGAACAAAGGATGCCGGAACAAAAAGGTTCGATTTTGCGCGAAAAGGAATTATGATTCGCAGAACGAAACGGGTGCTTCGATCAGCAAGACCGCCAAGAATGCGGCTGTTTCGCCTAAGAGAGCAACGGCTACCTCGCCTGAACCTTTGTCGGTCAGGCTAGCACGATTGAGCGAAAATACCCAATCCTCCTCTCGACAACACAGGTTAGTTTCCCGCGATTTGGAAAGCTGAATGGTGCTTGCTATTTCTATCCCAACTCGAGGAGAAACCTTTACATTTCAACAGGTTTACCCAAGTCTTAGGAGTCGAGGGCTTGAACATGAATTGCCATAGCCTCATGTGCCGGATCAAACGGTGCCGCGTATTCCTTTTAGCGGTTCTCGTCATTGCCGCCGCGCGTGATGCCAGCTCAGAAGAGGCCGAACGCGTTGACGTCTATACCTCGGGCAAAGATGGCTACTTCGGCTATCGGATTCCCGCCATCGAATGCCTGCCAAATGGGCGGCTGCTGGCGTTTGCCGAAGCCCGGAAGTACAACCTCAGTGACCCCGGCTGGCCCGATCAAGACATCGACCTGGTATGCAAAATCAGCGAAGACGGCGGTCGCACGTGGTCCGAGCAGATCCTGATTGAGGATCCGGGCGAAAAATGGTCCGCGGCTAATCCAGCCACCATTTACGATTCAGTGACCGGGCGGTTGTGGCTCCTTTACCTCCGCACCAAACCCGGGTGCAGCAGCCGGACTTCACGACCCGGTACCGACGATGCCCTAACCCTGGTAAGATACAGCGACGATGGTGGTCGGCAATGGTCCGAAGCGATCGATCTGACGCCGATTGCCCGGGACATGGCCGACCCGCATTGGCGGATTAGTGTCGTCGGTCCTGGAGGTGCCGTTCAACTTAAGAAAAGTAGCCGTTTGGTCGCACCGGTTTGGAAATCGGAGCCATACGGGGTATTCACCCTTTACAGCGATGACCACGGCAAGACGTGGCACCGTGGCACGCTGGTGCCCGGTGACCATCAGGGAAATGAGAATCAATTGGCCGAGTTGCCCGACGGTCGCCTACTAGTCGATATTCGTCAGGAGAAAGGTCCCCACCGATGGATGGCCCTCAGCGCAAATGGTGGCCAAGGCTGGTCTGAACCACGACCGGCTATTCGGGTCAACCCTGTGGCTTGTGCCATCGAATCGGTGATTGTGAATCGGGGGACCCAGCAGCAACATGTGCTTGTGTGGACTGGGCCGCGAGGTCCGGGAAGGGTTGATCTTCTGCTCCGACTGAGTGTGGATGAGGGGCAGACCTTCGCTGCGGAGTGGCCCCTCTACATCGGACCGGCAGCTTACTCCGATCTAACGGTTCTGCCGGATGGCTCCCTGGGTACCCTTTGGGAACGCGGAACCGAACACCCGTATCAATTCATCAGTTTCACCCGCATTCCGGCCGCAAATCTTGCAGAAAAACTCCCGTAAAAATCCCGCCGGCCCTCGGTAATTTATGGCTATTCCTTTCTTGGGGATTACACGTGCGGATCGGCACGGATGGAGCGAGATCGGGGATCAAAAAGAGCGGATCGACAAGGGCAAAAAGCAAGGCTCTGCCGAAGGGTGGCGATCCAATTCTTCCGGTTTTAGGCACGACCGTGGCGGACTGTCCCCACGTTTTGACTCCATACAGCTTGGAGACTCAGATAGGCATGAGCCAGTGGGGCTCGCACGGATGAATTCCTGTTTTTACGGCGGTGGTCGCGGATGGGGACAATCGGGGCCGCATCCGCTTATACGTAAACCCGCTATCCTACCGTCCGCACCAGTCCAAATTTTCGAGACTGTTTCAGTCTCTCCGGTGAACCCCGCAGCGGGGCCGGAAAAAATATCGGCGGGCCGGGAAAAATAAGCGAATCGCTACAAGCTGCAGAAGGCGAGAGATTATCTCTCCCGAAGATCGAACAGAAACCACGCAGTTGCGCCAGATTTACTCTCCTACCTCCGCGGCAAGATACTCAAGAATTTCCCGGGCATGCTTGAAGGAATCTTCTTCGGTAATTCGCATGGCTCGCTGCAAGCTCTCCACTATGGGAGCGTGACAAAGCTCAAATAGCTGAGCTTTTAACCAAGCAATGCGTCTTTGGGTGAATTCTTGGTGAATTTCCTGCAAAAGCCTACGAAAGAGCCCGATCGCGTGGGGATCGCCCACAGTACCCACAATGGTTTCCCCCGCTGCCCCCATGGCGACGGTAACCGCTACCTCCCCCACAGCCTCGCTAATAAGTTGGGAAGTGGCCGCCGTACCCAAATGCTGTACGAAGGAACCGGCTGCCCCCACCCATGCCCCCGCGGTACCCCAGCTCAAGCCCAGGATGGCCACACTGACCGCCGGCCGAACGAGGTGGATAAGATTGTTGAAGTTGCGAACAAAGGAAAAGAATTTTGGATTTTCCTCCATCCAGGTATCCAGTTTGGCCGTAACTACCTGTCGATAATCGCCCATCGCCTCGTCGATCTTAGCATACCGCTCCTTGATGGTATCGATGAGCCATTTACGCGAATCTCCGGCAATCACTTTTTGCAGATAAGGGGCCAGGACCGGATGTCTCGCGTTGCAAATTAACTCAAGGTGATCAAAGAGCCGTGCGAGTGTTCCCCGAATGGCTTCCCATTCCTGCTGGGCATAGGCCGCCGCCAGATCCAAGAGCTTTTCGCCCGCAGCGGCCGCCTCTGCCTCCTCAGCCAAGCGATGCTTCATCCCGCGATAAAGTCGGCCGACCGTCGCGCCGACTGCAGTCCGCAGTTGCCTTGCTGCCCAGTCATAGCAGGCTTTGACGGCGCGGGTTACCGGCCAGTATTTCGTCTCCAGCCATGCACGGATTTGCTCTTGAATCGCGGGAGTGGGAAGGGGCGGCCACTGGAAGTTCATGGTCTTTTCGCCCAAGAGCAAATCCAACGCGCGGTGAATCTCGTTTGCACCTTCCTCAACCTGATGCAGCCACTGCGGAATCCCGCTTTGCGGATCCAAAATGGCTTTCAATGCCCCCCGTAAGCTCCGGAGTTTTAGCCGCTCATAATCCATCTGCGCCAAATACTCTCGAAGCCCTCCCTCGGAGGCGGGGTTTCCCACGGTGAATTCTCCCCCAGCCGCAAGCTTGCCCGATTTCAAATCCACCGGCAGAAAAGGCAGCTTGAGCTGCCGTGCCAACTCCCGATCCCGGGGCACGGCAAAAACTGCCTCGGGCGTGATGCCCGTTGAGTCTTTAAAAGTCTCCAGCCAACGCCCGTAGTAAGGCTCGTCTTCTTCCAAATCGGATTGATTGAAAAGAATGATTACCGGCTTGTCTGTGCGAGCCGCCTCGCAGAAGAATCGGCGAACGGCGGCATCGTTATATTTTTGCTGGGTCAAGATGCCGACTAAGACATCGGCGACCTCGCGGATTTGCTCGGCCCGATGCCAATTCACCTCGGCCGTGGAATCCACATCCGGGGTATCGAGCACCATCAAGCGATCGGGAAGATGCGCCCCCCGTCGCCACAAAAGCAGATCCTCAGGGCAGGGGTCCAGGGTGTCCTGGGGACTTCGCCACTCTCGGAGCTCGAATCCCTCGAACCACTGCCGCAAAAGCTCTGCATCGGCCCAGGAATTGGGGACAAGACAGACCGGGTGCCGGGTCCCTGCGGCTTCGGGACTCACTGCGCTGGCGTCCTCCCCCGCCAGACAATTAAAAATGAGCGACTTCCCGGTGTTCGTGCCCCCCACCACTGCCACGACAAGGAACGTCTTTTTCCCCAGCTGCGGAAGCAGTTTTCGGACCAGCAGATGATACCACGACTGCTTTTCGGCTTGGGGGACTGCGAGTGCGGTGAATTCCGGAAGGAGCTGGATTTGCTCCAACAGCCTTTTTAACGCCGAATGCAAGCGTTCAAGGGCATGGTAGAACTTATCTAGATCTAGAGCGCGGCAGATCATCGAGTGACTTCTGAAAAATGTGGCGCAATAAATTTGCCCTCACCGCCAAAACCGCCCCCTCAAAAGGCCCTAAACCGCGTGTGTGAAGCGGCCGAGATTTGCGCTTTCGACGGCGGGGTCGAGGTCGGATTTGCTTCATGGCATTTTAAGGGCGGGTGCAGGCTGTTGCCGCCGGTCTCCCCGCCCGCCAGCACGATCACTCACCGCGAAGCTTCAGCCCGAATGCCGCTAGTTTGTCGCGGACCTCTTTCAAGCTGGTGACCCCGAAATTTTTGCACTCCAGCAACTCGTCGGCGCTATAACGGATGAGTTCGCCCAAGGTGTTGATTCCCAACCGGGCCATACACTTTCGAGCACGGACCGATAGGTTCAGGTCGCTTACCGGCCGCGAAAGCAGGGCCTGTTCAGCAGGGGTAAGGGATTCCGATTCGTACCAGCTCGGCGGCCGCCGTTCCCCCACAAGCTGGCCCAATCGCAGGCCCTTCGAAGCCAGCATTTCTTTGATTTCCGCCAGACTGGTTTCCCCGAAATTCTTGCTGGCCAAAAGCTCCTGCTCTGTGCAGCGGCACAGATCCCCCAGGGTCATAATCCCCATTCGCTGGAGGCAATTCCGAGCCCGCACGGAAAGCTCGAAGTCGCTCACCGGGATATTCAGGATTTGCGCCATCCGGTCGCGCCGCCGCTGCGTTTCCTCGTCGTAATAAGCCTCCCGGGCCGCCTCCACATCTTTCAAAAACAGTCGCGCGCGCTCGTGGGTAGGATAAGCCTCCAATACCCGGCGATAACATTCCGCAGCCCGCTCGTATTGTTCGTGATCTTCAAAAAGGATTCCCAAATTGATGAGCGCGCCCACGTGCGGCGGAAACTGGGAGGCGGAGCGTTCGTAAAGCCGCATGGCCTCCTCGTCGTTGCCGCGGCGATCATTCTCCAAGGCCAAACCGAATAAAGCACCCGGGTGACGCGGATCGGCAGCTACTGCCCGTTCATAAAGACCGACGATCTCATCCGGATCCCCCTGAAGCACGGCGAGGGTTGCGGCCCGCTGATACAGGTATTCCGCCCCGTCGCGAACCGGCCCCGCCATTTCATCGAGAAGTCGCATCGCTTCTTCAACCCGTTTGGCACATCGCAGGGCTTCCACCTTGGCCAATTGGCAGCTCTGGGACTCGTAGCCCGCCTGCTGAGCCAGGTCGTAGGCCTCCACCGCTTCCGTGAACTGTCCTAGGGCATAAAGTGCTTTTCCCATATAAAACCGGGCCAAGGCCCCGCCATCGCCTTTTTTCAGTACGTCGTACGCCCGCCGATACTGCCCCAAAAGGTACAGGCAAACCCCCAACCGAACGTTGGTTGCTGGACTTTCGTCCTCCCTGGACTCAAGTTCGCGAACCGCCATTCGGAAAGTCCGAAAAACGGTATTATCTTCCGCAATTGCCTCGCAAATGGAGGCGATTTCGCGAGGGCCAAAAATCCCGCCGAGTGACACGATCTGTTTGACGTCAACACTGACCGCTTGAGCCATTGCTCAAAACCCTTCTTATTGCTGTGTTTTAACGGCCTCCCATGGCCTGCCGCTTGGAAAGTTCGGGTATCCGCCAGCTCGCCCCTACCCGGTTCGGCCGATAACTCGGCCGCCGTCTTGACCCAACGAATTAGTTTTTTCGCCCCGCTCCTACAAACCAGAAAACCGCCCCAATACCCCCATCACGTCGCAAGAGCATTGCACTGCCGATAATTCGAGTCCGGGAAACACACGGGTGCGCAAGTCATCAAACGGCACGCGCTAGGCGGATGTCGGGCGAGGCCTCGTCCGACTTCGCGTCGCTTGCCGTGCCCCAAAGATTTGCCGAGGTTGATTCCCGGAAAAGCCAGCGGTGGGACTTGAACCCACAACTCCAGCATTACGAATGCTGTGCTCTGCCGATTGAGCTACGCTGGCAAAAATTGTGCAAGCAGGCCATCCCACATGAAAATTTACGTTCATCACTTTAAATCAGTAACAGATGGCCCCGAGGTAACACCCTCGTTCCGTTAAATTACAAATGCGTAAGTTTCCTCGCGAATGGATGAACCAAAAAGTTTATTCTAACCGTCAATCTCACACAACGGCCCGCTAGACCACCTAAATTACTCTTACTCTAACACAATTCCCCAGGGGCACCACAGTGGGGGCCACAGCACCAAACATCCGTAATAGGTTCATAGATTTGGAAAAAGTAAACAACGAGAAAGTTCACGACTACACATGCTGAATGGGTTTGCGTATGACATTCGTGAAAAATTACCCCGTGTGCCGATTTCGCTTCACTTTTTATTGTGTTTTCGGAGAGAACTGCACTCATTCACGATCGACGATTTCGACAGT
This sequence comes from uncultured Thermogutta sp., assembly GCA_937128505.1. Taxonomy (GTDB): domain Bacteria; phylum Planctomycetota; class Planctomycetia; order Pirellulales; family Thermoguttaceae; genus DTLM01. The sequence continues at coordinate 8,825 of CAKZMM010000037.1, read as the reverse complement.
CCCCATTCACTCCCGCTATTTACGTTTGCGACTTTATGTTTGCGACAACATCAATGGATTCAGCCGCCAAGGTAAACCGGTTATCCCGGCAAGTAAGTTTCTTTGTTTCGTTATAAATGCTGCCTCCTTACAGACTAGCGGTTCAAACAATCCCCTCATCGTGTCAAAGTTCATAAGGAAATTGCATTTTCCGCCCCATTCTCCCTCTTGAGCAAAAAATGATCATGTTTTCATGCAATTCGTTATAAGCATACACAAGTATTTTCCTAAACGAATGAGACGTTTCTAGAAAACTAGGAAGAGGACTTTTGCACCAGTGAGGCACTCGATGGCTTCAATCTTACCTTCACTCAGAATCTTCAGTCGCGAAAATTCGTTGTAATATGTCATCATATTGATGAACTTATGATGGATGATATTCCCAAAAATTTATGAGGAATTCCACCATGGGCTGAACTATCGGCGGAGTAGTACCACCAGAGGTGGTTGGCGGAGGACGGAAATAGCTTACATTGTCAGAATCAGCCCCCCGTTTACCACAAACTTAACTAATCATTGTCCTTTTCTCTCAGAGGGTGTTAGCGTCGGCCGAGTTTTCGATCCTCTTATTCTCGCCAGAGTATTCGCCCGGTAACCAATCGCAGCAGCCCGGAGGAGCACCTCCAGCTTGGATACCCGCGACCAATCGGCCGGAAGGCAAAACTCTACCTCCCCCGATTTGTCGTCTCTGAACGTGATGGCTATCTGGTCTCCGCAATTAGTCGCCAAAGAATCGCGGAACGTCGTCAGTCCCCCGTCGTCACTAACGTTCTCACCGTGCCCACGCGAGCATAATTCTTCAGGGTGAGTTGCATCAAATTCACCGATCAAATCGTCGGATTTGCGTACTTCCCGAATCTCCCCCAGCTTAACAAGTTTTCTCAGCCACTGCTCGAAGGCCTTTCCGGGTAAACTCGTCCGCAAACGACATCGTGCCACCGCCGGATTGCTGAAGTCCACCCAGGCAAATAGCTCACGGCTTTCGTTCGGTCCGCTGATTTCCAGGTATTTTCGCTCTCCGTCGTACCGGATGGCTCGCAAGCCTGTTTCCTCGGCAACCCGGGTGATCACCCGGAAAAGAGGGGGCCAATTGGAGGGAACCCCCTCATCAGCGCCTTCGTTCCGCCCGCTCTGACCCGTGCCGGATCGGAGCGATTCTCTTTCTTTCGCGGTTATTTCTTCCTTTGCCTGTTGCTGCTGTTTCTTTTCTACTTGGCGGACTCCACGGGTAATACCGACCCCTTGTTCTATTTGAGGGACTGCACGGGAAGTACCAACCCCTTGCTCCGCAAGTGCCCGCCCCGTTGCATCTGAAGTTAATACGCGGGCATCAATGAGAGGCTTCACCTGGCTCTCTTCGGCCGAAAAATCGCTTTCACGTAGCCGCGATAGGTCGGCCCAAGGACCCGCCCGCAGCACGGGTTCCAGTTCTTCCCCTGTAAATGAGCGAAGCAGTAGTTGGCCATCGTGTACCCTAACCAACTCACCATCCAAGCCCGCCGGCACCATTACGTGGGAGTTCATTTCCCTGTTTCCAACCGGTGCGGAGACCGGCACTTTGCTCCCCCGCCAAAACCGTCGGGCATGTGCCACGATGTCCTCCGGGGTCCCCTCAGCCACCACATAACCACCGGCATCTCCCCCTTCCGGTCCCAGATCGATCACCCAATCGGCTACTTTGATGAGGTCGAGATTATGTTCCACGACCACTACCGTATTGCCCAATTCCACCAAGCGGTGAAGGATACGGATCAATTTGGCAAGATCATCGAAGTGTAATCCCGTGGTGGGTTCATCCAACAAGTAGAGCGTTCGGCCTGTTTGCGGCCGTGCGAGTTCCGCGGTCAGCTGAAGCCGCTGCGCTTCTCCTCCGGAAAGCTCGGTAGCCGGCTGACCCAAGGGCAGGTAGTCCAGTCCTACATCGCAGAGGGTTTGTAGAATTCGGGCGATCGGCGGTTTATCGCCGAAAACTGGTAGCGCCTCTGCCGCCGACATTTCCAAGACTTCCGCAATGTTGTGACCCCGGTATCGGATCGCCAAAATCCGCCGAGAAAACCGCTTCCCTTCACACTCGGGGCATTCCACCCAAATATCGGGCAAAAAATGCATCTGAACGAAAATTCGCCCGGCACCTTCGCACCGCTCGCAGCGGCCTCCCGGCACATTGAAACTGAAAAGCCCGGGGGTGAGCCGATTCTTTGCGGCTTCGGGTAGGGTCGCAAATTCGCTGCGGATCAGATCGAAAACCCCCGTGTAGGTGGCCGGGCAAGAATGGGTCTGAGAGGCAAAAAATCGTTGCTCCACTCGAATGACCTTATCGATTGCAACATCCCCGAGGATCGCCTTATGAACACCCGGCTTGTGGGCGGTCGGGCCGCGCAGTCGCTGGGTCAAAGCTGGATACAGAATATCGTCGATGAGCGTGCTCTTTCCGCTACCGCTTTTGCCCGTAATTACCGTCAGTGCACCCAAAGGAATACGCACCGAGATGTTCTTGAGGTTATGATGTCGCGCCCCGATGATCTCCAGCCACAGCCCGCCGGGAGGAGTTGGCTCGCGCCGCGTTTCGCCCGCCGTACTCGGTGCCGAAGATGCCTTTCGCTTCGGTTTACGCATCTGTCTGCCGCACGAATCGGCTGAAGTCGCATCTCGCCCCGGTTGCTGCGGCGAATAAAGCTCTCGGCTTTCGGCGAGCTTCGCGGTCATGCGTCGTACGGTGGGAATCGGAATTGCCTTAAAACCCGATAAATACGGCCCGGTTTTTGACCACGGGTCTTCTGCTACGGTAGCGGGTTTCCCTTGCGAGACGATTTGCCCGCCGTCTTTCCCGGCTCCTGGACCAAAATCCAAAACGTGATCCGCGCCGGCGACGACCTGGCGATCGTGCTCGACCACCAGCACGGTGTTGCCCAAATCGCGAAGGCGATTCATCGCGGCAGTCAACCGACGTGTGTCGTGCGGATGAAGCCCCACGGTCGGCTCATCAAGGACGTAAAGCACTCCGGATAGCCCACTGCCGAGCTGAGCGGCCAAGCGAATCCGCTGCATCTCCCCCCCGGAAAGCGATTGGGTGGGCCTTGCTAGATTCAAGTACCCCAGGCCAAGATCCACCAAGAAGCGCAAACGAGCGCGGATTTCGCCGACAATGCCGCCGGCTATTTTTTCCTCCAACTCAGATAGTTCGCACGCTTCGAACCAATGTGCCAAGTCGGTTAAATTTTGGCGGCAAAGATCGTCGATCGTCCGACCTTTCCAGCGTACACAAAGTACCTCTTCCCGAAGTCGACTTCCGCCGCACTCGAAACACTCGCCGGTATCGATCCATCGCACCAAGCTTTCTCGTAAAGCCTGCGAACCCTTAGCCGCTTGATCCAGAGCTTCCACAACCCCTCGGAATCGAAAACGCAAAGGCGGTTTTCTCTCGGTAGTGCCGGCCTCTTCCCCAGAAGGCACCTCTTGCGATACCTCGAACCACCGCTCGCCGGTTCCGTGAAGCACGGTCCGTCGGTGCACCGCCGCTAATTGCTCCCACGGCAAATCGATGGGCAAGCCCGCTTCGCGCCCTAAAGTTTCCAGAATCGTCGCCGCCAACGCAGATCGCGGGGCGGGCAAGAACCGCATCGCCCCCTGCCGCAGCGAAATCCGGGGATCACAGATCACAGCCGCCAAATTCACGCCGCATTGCGTTCCCAAACCCTCACAAGCCCGGCACCACCCCAGAGGGCTATTAAACGAAAAATGATGTACGCTAAGCACAGGGAAACTTCGGCCACAGCGGCGGCATGCCGAAAGTTGACTATACACGGCGACCGGTCCGAGCACCTCGGGCTTCTCCGGCGAAGCCTCCGCCACCCGCAGCAGACCCCGACCTAGTTGAAGGGCCGCTTCCACGCTCCCGGCGAGCCGACTGCGCAGCTCCGGCTGTAGGCGAACCCGGTCGACCACAATTTGTACTTCGTGCTTTTCGAAAGCCCGCAGCTTCGCAAGTTCATCCACCGGATAGATTTTCCCGTCGATTACTACTCGGGTATAACCCGAGGAGCGCACGATCGACAAAACCTTCGTCACCGTCTCGCCCGGTAAGCTCTCCAGCGGTGCCAGCAAATACAGCCACACACCGGCTGGGCGCATGAGCAACTGTTCAACGATCTCATCCCGGGTTTGAGCCCCCGTCGGCTCTTGGCAAGCCGGGCAGTACTGCGTCCCTAACCGGGCCATCAAGATCCGCAAATAGTCGTAGATTTCCGTCGCCGATCCCACCGTGCTCCGCGGCGAATAGCTGCCGTGCTTCTGCTCGACGGCAATTGCCGGGGAAAGCCCCTCGATATGATCCACCTCGGGTTTGGGGAGTTGACCGATGAATTGCCGGGCATAGGTGTTCAGGCTATCGACGTAGCGTCGCCGTCCTTCAGCATAAATCGTATCCATGGCCAGGGACGTTTTGCCCGAGCCGCTCGGCCCGCAAAAAACCGTCAACGCATCCCGAGGAATATCCACATCGATATTTTTTAGATTGTGTTGCCGAGCTCCACGGACGGTAATTGTTCCCGGTGCGAAAACCTCAGAAAGCTTCTGCGACACCGAGGGGAATTCCGAACGGCAAGCTTCTGCTTCGTCCCTCGCTTCATTTGGATGGCTTGCTCGATCGGTGTCCCCCCGATGATCTCCCGTGCTCGATCCGAGTTCTTTTCCCCCACCGTTTCCGGAAGCGATGCCGACTGCCTTGCCCGTTTCGGTGCCTTTGCGTGAGCCATTTCCAAAGGTGGAAAGCTGTGCTACTGCTTTGTTCAGCACTTCCCGCAGGGCTTGGCCGGTGTGCGACTGGGGCACTTTCGCCACCTCTTCCGGTGTACCGCAAGCCACGAGATAACCGCCGGCTTCACCCGCTTCGGGGCCAAGATCGATGACCCAATCCGCCGTTTTGATGACATCGAGATTGTGCTCGATCACCAGCACGGTATTGCCCGCACTCACCAGCCCGTGCAGCAGGCGCAACAATCGCTCCACGTCCGCAAAATGCAGCCCCGTGGTCGGCTCGTCGAATACGTACAACGTGTGGCCCCGCGGCTTTTTGACCAACTCTCGGGCCAGTTTGACCCGCTGCGCTTCCCCGCCCGATAGAGTCGGCGAAGGTTGCCCCAGCTTCACATAACCCAATCCTACGTCCTGAAGCACCTGAAGCTGCCGATGGATCTCCGGTAATTTGGCAAAATGCTCTAGGGCCTCCGTGACATCCATGTCCAGAACATCGGCGATCGACTTGCCCCGATACCGCACCGCCAAAGTTTCTTGGTTGAAGCGTTTGCCGCCGCAGAGGTTGCAGGTGATCCAAATATCGGCCAGGAAATCCATGTCCAACTTCCAGGCACCGTTCCCCCCGCAGGCCTCGCAGCGTCCGCCCGCCACATTGAAGCTGAATCGCCCGGGTTTAAATCCCCGAATCTTCGCTTCTGGCAACTGGGCGAAGAATCCGCGGATATGATCGAAAAGTTTGGTGTAAGTAGCGGGGTTGGAACGCGGCGAGCGCCCGATCGGCGACTGATCGACATTGATGACACGGGTGAGCTGATCCACCCCCTCGAGCGCCTGGCACCGCGAGGGCTGATACCCCTTGCGTGCGAGCGCCTTTTGAAGCTCCTGGAGGAGCACATCGCTGACGAGCGAGCTTTTCCCGGACCCTGACACCCCCGTCACGCACACGAAGAGTCCCAGGGGAATTTCGACATCGATTTGCTTGAGATTATTGAACTTTGCCCCGCGGATGATGAGTCTTTCCGGTCCCGGAGCCCGTCGCTGCTGAGGAAGTGGGATCTGTCTTTGCCCGGAGAGGAATTTCCCGGTAATACTTTCCTCGCAGCGGCGAATGTCCTCCAAAGTTCCGGCGGCCACAATTCTCCCGCCGTGGCCTCCGGCGCCCGGGCCGAAATCCGCCACGAAATCCGCGGCCCGAATCGTCTGCTCATCATGCTCCACTACGACGACGGTGTTTCCTTGGTCCCGTAGCCGACGAAGGCTCTCAAGAAGCCGCCCAGTATCCCGCGGATGCTGCCCGATCGAAGGTTCATCGAGTACGTACAAAACTCCCGTCAGACCGCTGCCAAGCTGGCTGGCCAATCGGATCCGTTGAAGCTCCCCGCCGGCCAAACTCGGCGTGGGCCGATCCAAGGTGAGATAACCCAGGCCGATATCGATCACAAACTTTAACCGCAGGAGGATTTCGCGGAGGATTGGCTCGGCAATCTTCTCCGCAGTGGGCTCCAGATCAAGCACGCGGAGGAATTCCGCCGCCTCCACGATCGGAAGTTGGCACAGTTGCGGTAGATTCAGTTGCTGCCTCCCGGTGTATGCGGTAGAGCGCGTCCGCAACAGGGCCGCCCGGGCCCACGGTTTGAGCCTCTCACCGTGGCAACCCGGACACACGACGTGCCCCCCGTAAAGTTCCTGAAGCTGCTCTTGGGGAAGCGGGCAAAACACGCGCACCAACGTCAAAATCCCGGCGATCTCCAGCAACGAGGTCGCGGCACGTTCCTCTGTGCCCCCCTCATCCTCCCGACGGCTTTCTCCCCACAGAAGAATCCGCTTTAGCTCACGCGGCAATTCCTCCCACGCCGTTTCCAGGATGATCCCCTGATCTAGCTGAAACCGCTTCTCCAAACTCCGGGCCCACGCCAGAAGTGTCGCCCGAATGTATTCATTCATCTGATTCCATCGACCTAACGGCTGAATGGCTCCCTGCTGGATGGAGCGTGAAGGGTCCGGAATGATCTTGGCCGGATCCAACGATTCCACACTCCCCAAGCCGTGGCAAATGGAACACATTCCTTTCGTGGTATTAAAACTGAATTGCCCAGGAGTGAGCGGTTCATAACTCTTTCGACATCTCGGGCAAACAAACTCCGTGGCGAAACGGAGCTCACCGGATTCCGCCAACACGGTCTCCTGGGGTGAACGCTCCAAGCCAGCATGGGCACGCGACCCCAACGAAGAGCTCAAGAAAGAACCCGTAGGCGTAAGGGCTCCAGAAACCCCTCCGTCTGCCGGCAGACCGTCTTCCGCGATTTGACTTGGGTCATAAGGAACGACGACAATCGAACCTCCGCCGGTTTGGAGGGCAAATCTGACGGTTTCGGCTAACTTTCCCTCCTCGATCTTCCCCGGGTCAAAGCGATCGACCAACACTTCGATTTCGTGCCGCATTCGGCGATTTAATGCCGGCTCGCGGGAAAGCGAAAACCACCTCCCATCGACGCGTACCCGGGCAAAACCGCGACGCCGCAAGTTTTCGAAAAGCCACTTGAATTCCCCGCGGCGCTCCGAGGAAATCGGGGCCAAGATGCCGTAGGTGCTACCCGGCGTAAGCTGGGTTAACCGGGCGACAATCTCCTCGACACTCTGCGCCCCAACCCTGCAGCCACAATCCGGACAATGCGGGGTGGCCACCCGGGCAAAAAGCAGACGCAAATAATCGTAAATCTCCGTCAGCGTGCCGACGGTCGATCGCGGGTTGGTCGCGGTATTACTTTGCGAGATCGCAATCGCCGGGCCCAAGCCCGAAATCATTTCGACGTCAGGCTTAGGGAGCGGATCCAAAAACCGCCGGGCATAACTGGAAAGGCTTTCGATGTACCGGCGCTGCCCCTCCGCATACAACGTATCGAAGGCAAGCGAACTTTTTCCCGATCCGCTCACCCCCGTAAAACAGATCAAGCGGTTCCGCGGGAGCACCACGCTGACCTGCCGGAGGTTGTTTTGTCGGGCCCCGTGTATTTGAATCGCTGTCGCCATCTTCCGTTTTGCGCCCCGTGCTTTTTTCCGCAAGCCAGTTAGAAAGTCCCGCCCCTCCGCTTGGGCTGTCTCGGAAAGGTCAGTTTAAAACCAATGGGAAAACTACTTGGAAAGGATAGTATGTAGATAAATAAACTGTTGTGTGCTCTTGGACTAATTTACAAGACGATCATCGGGAGCAACCGGAATTAGTACGGAACTTGAGAAACGATCATCGAAAGCAATCGAAATCGGCGCCGAAAACTAGCAAATTCTCCCGCAGCTTCTCATACAGTTTGCTGAAACCGGAAAAATTCTCTTACGGTTGGCTGAAACGGGTAACAGTTGGCTGAAACCCGTAAAGACTCTTACAGTCTGCTGGAACCGGGAAAAAACGCTGAGGACGCCTCAACCGGGAAAAACCCTCGTGAACCCTCCGGGTGACTCGCCGCGATTTTGCCAGCTTGTTTGCCTGGGACCTATGCACCGGAATTAATCCCGCTCAATGAGCTAAATTTGCGGTTACTCGGCCGCAAATCTCCTCGCTCCTCGGCAAAATTTCGTGGACCCTATAGCCCCGCGATCTTCCCGGCACGCAAAATCTTCAAAAGATTGCCTGTACCTTTTGAGAATTGCCGGCTTAGTGCCGCATCAATTCACCGCTCAGCCAGCACAATTCGGTAAATCGCAGGCGGCGCAAGTGATTCCGCTTTCTAAAAAGCTTCATTACCGTGAAATCCGTTGCGGCCATCCGCAGACGTTTCCCGATCGCCCGTGGGAGCGGCGGCGGCGAAAACCTCTATTTTATCCCTCGATCCTTCGAGCGAACAACCGCGTTCTTTGCTGCCCCTAATGGGGCGGCCTTTTCCCCTCAAGACTTTCAACGCACCAATGGCTTTAGATTTGACGGCAGTTGACGATCGAGCAACCAGGCTTTTCGGATGCGCATTTCAGCGGCGCATTTCACCTCCGCATTTCCCCCCGAAACCGCGCTTTGCCCCTAGAGAAGATTTGCCCCTAGA
>CAKZMM010000036.1 GCA_937128505.1 uncultured Thermogutta sp. | reverse complement strand
CCATAATCAGGCTATCCATCCTTCTTATTCTCTCTAAATTTCCCACAGTAACGAGAAAGTTTTGGCTCCAAGATCACTATGACCACCATGATAAACAGATGCCCGATTAACCTTCCAAAATCCATAATCTATTTTCCGACTAGGTCATCTTTTCCACCTAACTCAACCGTGTTTGTCCTCCGATCGTAATACCCAATTGATCCTCGATTTATCATTACTATGTTTGTGCGATCAATTGTGATGGAGGCTTACAATCGTCAGGAAGTTCAAAATCCGGGGCCTATTCATCCGGAATGAATTCCAAACCACGGGGCATGTAAAAACCGCAAAACCGAAAAAATCTCAAACCCCCTGCCGCGCGAACCCCCTTGATTCGCGCACGGATCCGCCTGATTGCACGCGGGCTTCGAGGGGCGATTACGCGGTCCTAAATTGCAAATGAACGCCAATCGTGGAGGGGACACTGTTTCAACCGGAACGAAGTACCGATACGAAAATCTCGGGCACTGGCTTTCGATGTGACAAGCTCAGCTTGCTTTCTCCGATGCACGGGGCAAACGGCGGATGACAGCAAACTTATGTGCAGCCCACGGACTCCCCCCGTTTTTGGCATCATGAATCCTCGCTGTAGCAAAAAGCAACCAAAAAGCTGATATGTGCGTTTTTTTGCAGGGCTTGCTTGAGAAAGACTATCCGCCGATCGCAACGCACTTCAACCCATAAAAAAGCCGAAACTTTCGTACCACTGCTCGGGCCCTAAGATCTCCTTCGTCCACTCTTTGGCCCGATGAACCCATTGCCGCCAAAGCACTGGATCAACTTCAAGCAGTTGCGAGAGGGCCTCATCGTCCAAAGGCCTATCACTCTCCAAATTTTCACACCAGGAGCGAATGCTTTGCCACACATCTCCAATGGTGGGCAAATCGCTGCGAATGTGCCGCGAACTATCCTGCGGAGACCAGGGGACCCACATTTCCACAAATTCCCAAATGGAAATGCCGAATAAAACTTCGTAGTACTCCTGCCAAGCGCGCGCCAGGAAAACCTGCCGAAGCTTGAGGAGCAATACCGCCAAATAATCGATGCGTTTTCCGCCACTCGGCTTGCTCCGAAGCTCCTGGACGATTATCGACGAGATATGCAGAATTCCTAGCCAATCTCCGCACACGCTCCTCCGCGGAATCCAGGCAGGGTTTCTCGCCGGACTCTCGGGCTGGCAAGGCTTCTTCCCAATACTCCGCCTCGTCGGCCGGGACTTCCTGCGGCTCCTCGTGTGCCAACTTTTCCCCGCCTTCCTCCACCTTCCCAAAATCAGGCGGTAGCCCACGGGGTCGCTTCTTCCTTTTGAGGCGAATGCCGAGGTTTTTCAGAGCCTGAAAAGCCCAGGTCTTGAGGGAAGCAGTATTCGGGTCGAACTTTCCTGCCGCGATCGCCTCGTACAGGTGGCTTGGTCCTTCCTCCTCCAAATCCTGACCGACTTCGACAGGAAAGCGCTCTCCGACCAAACAGGCCCAATGAATCAATACGGGATAAAGTTCCGACCACGCATCTTCCTTTTGCTCGGCCGGCACATTAGGGTCCAGAATCAAGCGCACCAGTTGATCGATCCGCTGGGGATTAGGCATATTCGGCGGCCGCTCCCATTCCCTCTCTAACTTTGCACGGGGACGATCGCCTTCCCGCCCCCCAAACTTGCTTCGTTTCATGCGAATAGCTCCGAAGAAACTTTCTCGATTGCCCCCAAGAAGAAGGATTGTCCCCAAGAAGAATCTATCCACAAAAATTTATCCGCCAAAGGCGGTTTCGAAAGGCTTTTCAGTACCCTTCATCCCCTGGCGGCTCTTGGCGTTTTGGTATCCCAGGCAAGGTTGCCGGCTTATAAAAGCTGGCTACTCCACCAAAGAAACGGAAAAAGCCCCCAATAAGCCCAGCGACTTCTTCGACCTACTCATCCGCCTCAGCAAGGCCTCATCCGACAGCCGATGCCGGGGCAATTATGCCCTGCTTTTCGAAATCGAAGCCCTCAGGCAAAATCGCCCCCTTGGGGACCACCACAATCCCATCGCGGATCATTCCGTGAGGCGTCTCTTCCGACTCGAGGAAACCGGAGGAGTTGCAGATCCTCACGCCCTGACCAATGTGACAATTTTTGTCAATCATTGCCCCGATGATCACACTCTCGGCACCCACCCCTAATGGCGGGCAACCTCGGCCCGGCAAATCCCCGGGTGGTTCGTAGAAATCATTCCCCATCAAGACCGAGTTGCGAATCGTCACATTCGGCCCGATCAAACAGCGTAGGCCGATAATGCTGTTTTCCACGACCGTACCCGGCCCCAACTGGCAACCATCCGCCACCAGACTGTTGCGCACCGTGGCACCTTCGATTCGAGACGGCGGCAAGAACCGCGGCCGAGTATAGATCGGCATATCCGGCGAAAAGAGGCTAAACGGCGGCTGCCGCGAGGCCAAGCCCAAGTTGGCTTCATAAAACGACCCAATTGTCCCTATATCTTCCCAATAGCTGTCGAAAAGATGCACCTGCACATGAAGGCTGCGAATCGCCGCGGGAAACACCTCTTTGCCAAAATCCTGATACGGCGTTTTTTCCAGCGCATCAATCAAACGATTGCGTTTGAAAAGGTAGATGCCCATGCTGGCCAAAAACTCGCGACCCTCGGCCCGGATTCCTCTGTCCTCCAGCCACCTGGGATCGGTGCGGACATGCTTTAGCTCCTCGTCGGTCTTCGGCTTTTCCAGGAACCCCATCACACGGCCGGAGTCATTCAGCCGCATCACCCCTAGGTTCGGAGCAGCCTCCCGCGCGACGGGCACAGCACCAATCGTCACGTCCGCCCCGCTGCGCTCATGGGTGGCCAGCATGTCGCGAAAGTCCATACGATAGAGCTGATCGCCCGAAAGGATCAGCACATATTTGACTTCCGGCTGCTCAAGGTAGCGGAGGTTTTGCCGAACCGCATCCGCCGTCCCCTGATACCACTGCCCGCCAGTGAGCGTCTGCTGAGCCGCTAAGATCTCCACAAAGCCCTGGGAAAAAGGATCAAAGAGGTATGTCCGCCGAATGTGGCGGTGTAGACTGACCGAATTAAACTGGGTAAGCACGTAGATCCGATCCAAGCCGCTATGCAAACAGTTGGAAAGCGGAATATCGATCAACCGATATTTCCCGGCCACCGGAACCGCCGGTTTGGATCGATATTTGGTGAGCGGATACAGCCGCGTACCCCGTCCACCACCAAGCACAAAAGTCAGAATCTCCCGCATGCTTCATCCTCGACCCGCCAGTAACCCTTACGACTTGCCTCGCCTAAGCAATGCTCAAGCCGATCTCCGACAAATCACAAACTTTGCATCCCGCCAATCGGCTCGCGTCATAGCCCAAACCGATTTCGCCGCTTTTCAATGCGCGTTTACCGCTTTGTGGTCGCCTGCTGCATTTTCCGTGTTTTTGACGATTTTCTCATGCTTTGGCAACCCATTGTACTTACAGCTACTTTCGCCGAAAACCTCCCATTAGGCCGGACCGAGCTTTGCGGGAGCTACCTCCGGCAGACGGGCCCACCCCTTGGCAGCAGCCTAACACGGCGCACCGTGAAGCGGATATCTTTGTGGCCAATATCTTTGTGGCCAAAATATTTGCCGGCTTCCGCGGCGGTGGGAGTCGCCAACGGCGGCTCAAGGCGCTTATACTGCCAACTTCACGACGGAAAAAGCCGCGGAAAGATCGCGCAAAGCTTCGAGGACCGCCGCTGTGAGTTTTTGGAATTTCGTCCGCAATTCGGGGACGTTAAACATACTTGAATGACCGCACTCGATAAGCATCACTAATTTTTGGCATGAGGAGTTTTTCGACAATTCGCCCCTTTTTTCCAAAGTATCCCCAGTTATTTCCCGGAGTATCACCAGTATGGAACAATCTGAGGGCTTGAGCAGACGAATGCACCTGGCGGTGCGCAGCCCGGAACTCATGTCGCGGCACGATACGGCGCTTGTGGTCATCGATGTGCAGGAGCGACTCATGCCGGTCATCGACCAAGGGCCGCGCATCATTTGGAATATTCGGCGGCTCATTGACGGAGCCAAAATCTTGGGTCTCCCCGTGGTAGCCACCGAGCAGTACCCAAAAGGCCTGGGCCCCACCGTGCCGGAGTTAGCCTCGCGTTTAGGGCAAATACCGGATAAAGTGATGTTCAGTTGCCGGGGTTGCCCGCAGCTTTTCGAAGACCTCGCCCAACAAGGTATCCGCAAACTATTAGTGGTGGGGGTGGAAGCGCACGTGTGCGTCCAGCAAAGTGTACTGGATCTTTTAGCAGACGGGTGGCGGGTTTTTGTGGCGGCGGATGCGGTCGGCTCCCGCTTTGCCATCGACTACCAGACCGCTTTGCACCGCATGAGCTGCGCAGGAGCCTTCTTAACCACAGCGGAGGCCGCCTTGTTTGAATGGTGTGAGGTTGCGGGCACCGACGAGTTCAAGCAAATCAGCCACTTGGTGCGGGAAGTTTTCCCCCCGAATAACCCTTCGTAGTCACCGGACCGTGCCGCGCAGTTTACTGCCCCAACTGGGGCATTTCTCGGTCGATTGCAATTTTTACCATTCGCCAAATCAAGATCAGCGATTCTTCACAGGCTTGCCGGGTTGTGAGGAAAAGCTAATCGGACCACGCTAGAGCCAGCCTCAAAAGTGACATGTCACCGGCAGTAAGACTGAGAGCGTTTCTCGCACTTCCACTCGGAACCTCTCATTATCCGGCGGGCTTCTTGGAGGCTTGGCGGAATTCGCTTGGGAAAAAGGTGCAAATTGAATACGAATCGAGGAATTTCGGAAAAAGGACAATTCTCACAAACACACGAAGCTTGGCCCTACTCACGCCCCGTTTAGCGATCCAAATGCAGAAACTTAATCCTCAGCCCACTCATTAAAAGTGAAGTTCCCCAAAAAAAGCCAAAATTCTTCTTGGGTGAACACATTAAAATCGCCGGTAGTAGTAAAAAGCCGGTTCCCATGCTTCGATCTTTTCGAAGTATCGATCTAAAGTAGAGCGGCCCTGTATACGCTTAATTATGGAAAACAAAAAGTTTCGGCTACTGTATTGGCGGGGTAAACCGACATCGAGTTCCCTGTACTTCCGGTGAGTCTGAAGAAAACGGATTACCCGGAACACCGATCGCCACCCAGCATCATTGAATGCAACCACTCCGCCTACGCCAATGAGCTTATCGGCATAAAAAAAATCGATAAATGCCCCGTCGAACGTATGCCATCCATCGATGTAAACCAGGTCCGGCCTTCGGCCCTCGGCCAGCAGTTTCGGCAGCGCATTATAGCTGTAGTCCCGGATGTGGCGGTGGCGATTTGCAAGGCCTGCGCGTGCAATCTGATGATATGCCACAGCCATTCCCTGCTCCCATTGCGGATAGGGATCGATAGAGATCAATTCTCCTTGTTTCAGCTCTTCAAGAGCCGTGAGGATCCCTAACGTGGAAATTCCGTAAGCCATTCCAATTTCGATCACCAGTGTTGGTCGCCTGCCGAGAACGGTACGGTATAACGCATTGAGATTAAGCCGAGAAATACCCGAATGGAGTTTAAGCTTCCGACCATCTGGGTGCTCGACGAAGCCGTTAAGCAGCGATTCACGTAAAACAGGATTTGGCGGAAGGTCGTCCACCACCGTACATTTTGCGACGCTCATTGCGTTAACCTTGAATCTGGCCGCCCAGCCGAAAATACCGTGTCCGAATCCCTCTCAAATATTTAGCATATTTAGATATTTAGCATATTTACACTATTTAGTATACTATTAGCATATTTAGACGCCCGGGATGCGCTCAACGGCCAAGAATGAAGATCTTCCGAATGCCCCATGGCCACGACGCGCTTTTCGCGGTAGGCTGAATGACTCAATTTAGCCTTCACAAGCTCTTGGACCGAACAATCGAAAGGTTTTGGTGACGCGCAACTGCCTTATGAGCTTTGACAACGCACGCTCCTAGCTCCGCACGTCGCAAGAATTTAGCAACCTTGGGCCGATAGAGACAGCGGAACCGCGTTACACCTGCTCCGCATAATCTACTGTGCGCATTCGCTCACGGTGCTGAGTCCTAAGATTTGCCGCTTCGCGCGGGTTGTTTCAGTTACCTAACGGGTAAACGATGCTAGGTGGTCCAATGCCAGGCACTCACACGGAAATCTGCTCGCGCCACATCGCCAAGTATGAAAATGTCTCACGTGCCATGGGCAAAAATTGGGGGAAGCAGGCTCATCATTGATCTGATTTCCTCCCGGAATTTCACATCTCTTAGTGATTGCCAAACCTCAGCTGGCCCCTCAAACGTAAAAAGCCCATGGCGTATTACCCGATCCGCATTTGCGGAATTCGGAGGGTGATGTGCCGCCGCCAATTGACGTCGTCGGTCTCCGGAAAATCGATCCGCACGTGACTTCCCCGGGTCTCCTCGCGGATCAATGCCGCCTCGATGATCAACCGGCTTACGATGAGCATGTTTTGGAGTTCCCAGCCCACCGGTTTGGCGAACTGACGACTGAGCACATACTGACACCAATGGTCGATTTGCCGAGCCGCTTCGCGGAGCCCCTCTCCCAATCGCCGTACCCCCACATACCGCCACATGAGGCTTTTGAGGGAGTTCGAAATATCGACCAAATCGAGTTGATCTTCGACGCTTTCTATCCGAGGATTGCTGATCAACGCAGGGCGAAGCTCCTCAGGCGTTTGCTTGGCAGCCGCGCCGGCGGCACGCCCGGCGCGTTCCCCAAAACACAAGGCTTCTAGCAAACTGTTGGAAGCTAATCGGTTGGCACCATGCAAGCCGGAGGAAGTCACTTCGCCTGCTGCCCATAGTCCCGGGATACTCGTGCGGCCTTCGTCGTCGATAATCACTCCGCCCATCATGTAATGGGCCCCGGGACGCACCGGGATCCGGTCGCGGGCCAGATCGAGGTTAAACCGAGCACAAATTGCGGCAATTCCCGGGAAGCGTGCCCGGACGGCCTCCGGCTGCAAATGGCTTAGATCCAAATACACGCAGGGGTGCTGGGTTTTGGCCATCTGGGCCACGATGGCGCGGCTTACGATATCCCGCGGCGCCAATTCTCCCCGCGGATCGTAATCGAACATGAAGCGGTAACCGTCGCGATCGATCAGCCGGCCCCCCTCGCCGCGGATCGCCTCGGTGATCAGATGCCGGGCACTACCGGCGATATAAAGCACCGTGGGATGAAATTGCACGAACTCCATGTCGCGGAGCTCCGCGCCGGCACGATAAGCCATGGCCAAGCCATCGCCGGTGGCAATTTCAGGATTCGTGGTCTCCCGATACACCTGGCCGGCACTCCCCGTACAAAGAATGGTTTGCCGGGCCCAAATCAGCGTCTTGCCGTGTTGGGGATTCCAGACGATCGCCCCGCGGCAGACCCCGTCCACCGTCAAGAGGTCGATCGTGAACGTATTTTCCCAGATGGCGATATTTGGAGCCACTTCGACCCGATCGAGCATCACCCGGATGAGCTCCCGGCCAGTGGCATCCCCTTGAGCATGAACGATTCGTTGGCGGCGATGCCCCCCTTCGCGACCCAGGGCTAGCTGATCCCCGGAACGATCGAAGTTGGCCCCCCAGTCGATCAGCTCGCGAATGAGCCGCGGGCCTTCCCGAACCACCATCTCCACAATCCGCGAATCGCACAGCGAGCCGCCTGCCTCGATCGTATCGGCCACGTGATCTTCGAAGCGATCCTCTGGACTCAGGACCCCGGCAATCCCCCCTTGAGCATAACTGGTGTTGGATTCCCACCGCGTCGATTTGGTCACCAGCAACGCGGAAAGATCGCTATCGATGGCCAGGGCCGCTCGATAGCCGGCCAATCCCCCACCGATAATCAACACGTCGGTGAAAAAATGAGGGACTTGCTTGGGGTGAAAAGGTACTAGGTAGCGAACCGCAGGTAGGGCCATGATCGTTGGATTATGCCTCCGAGTGCTGATTTTAAGACCAAATGGCGACGCAGCCTGCCTTCATCGGAAGTGGGGTTTCCGCTTGCCGCCGCCTGGTTGACGGAAGGTGACCTCGCAGGCGGCTTTCCGCTTGCACAGACCGCGGAACTGCTACCGGGTAACTTTGGCGGCAAACCTCTGGCCTTACCCAAACGATGGTTTAAAGATGGGGGCCGGTAGGTTTTCCGAAGTTTTTTCCGTTACCCGAGGCTCCTTGATCGGACTTTTGAAACCCCAAGAGGCACGGATGGTTAGCAGTTTCCTCAAACCGGTCGCCGAATTACACTTTCTGTTTGGAACCGAGTCAATTCTACCGAACAAATCCAGTCGGTGTTTTCCCAGGATGATACGCCGTCAAAGCCCGACGGTCCACCGGGGTTAACTCGGTCGGTTTCACCCATGCATTGAAAACCGCCTTCAACAAAATTCCATTGCCATGAACCCAAATTCCATTGCCGTGAACAAGCGGGCTAATGAATGGCGAATTGCGATCATTGCCGATGCCAAAAATTTTATGCCGACTTGAACGCAAGCCCTGGACTAAGAATCCCTCCAACCACAAGACAAAGTAGTTTCACGAAACACACAATTTTTTCACCATGCTTCACCTTCCCGGTTTCGTACATTCCGAATGATCTTTAGCGGCGGTGCGGCGGCATTGTCGAGGGTTCGAGCACTCCGCCTGAACGCCACCGGCAACCGGGCCAAGCATTCGTTTCAGTTTGAGCAACCTTCAGTCGGCTTCAGGAACCTTTCAGGTGTAAACCATCTTTGGAAGCGGATCGAACGTGGCAAACCGTTTCAAGGGGAGGTCTCAACCATGAGACAAAAATCACCGGTAGATCGTCGCCGATTTTTGGCCGATAGCACGTTGGCGGGAACCGCACTAGCGGTGCCGCAATGGATCCCGGGCACAGCCGTGGGCTTGCAGGGACAAGCCCCGCCGAGCGAGAGGATCCGTGTCGGCTTGATCGGTTGCGGCGGAATGGGCCGCATCAATTTGGCCAATTGTGCCAACTATCCCGACGTGGTCGTCACCGCAGCGAGCGATCCGATTGAAGGGCGGATGCTGGCTACCGTCAAGGCCTACCCGGAAACTTGCAAGCCGATGAACGATTATCGCCGCATGCTGGAATCGAAGGAAGTCGACGCGGTGATCATCGCCAGTCCGCCCCATTGGCACTGTCTGCAAACCGTGGAGGCATGCGCGGCGGGCAAGGATGTGTTTATACAGAAACCGATGACTCTTTACCTCGGGGAAAGCTTGGCGGTTCTAAATGCGGCAGTCAAGCACAAGACCATCACCCAAGTGGGAACGCAAATACATGCCGGCGAGAATTACCGCCGCGTGGTGGAATACATCCGTTGCGGAAAATTGGGACCGATCAGCGTCGTGCGTACCTTTAACGTGATGAACCAGGGCAAAGAGGGCGTCGGGCGCGACCCCGGAACACCGGTTCCCCCCGGTGTCGATTGGGAGCTTTGGATCGGTCCGGCACCGATGCGGCCATATAACCACAATCTGGCGACCAGCTCCTATCATCACTGCTCATTCATGGACTATAGCGGCGGTTGGCTCCCGGGTATGGCCCCGCATATTATCGATCTACCGATCTGGGCTTTGGAACTGGGTTACCCGACGCAAATTAGCTGTGTTGGCGGCCGATTCGTCATCGAAGACGACGGGGATGCCCCGGATGTGCAGGAGGTCCTTTGGCGCTACCCGAAGCTGACCATGACCTGGATGGGTGTTTTGGCCAACAGCTACGGGTTCGACCTACACGGCGAGCCGGTCCCGCGACGACGATTGGGCATCTATTTCCACGGTTTGAACGGCACCTTGTACTGCGACTATGGTAGCTACAAAGTCATCCCGGAAGGCGACCGTTTGCCCGACATTTCGCCGCCGGAAAAATCGATTCCTCCTTCGCCGGGGCACGAGCGCGAATGGCTCGATGGGATCAAGACGCGGCAATTGCCCCCCTGCTCGGTCCAATATCACACCAAAGTCGATGTGCCCATTGTGCTGGCGAATCTTTCGCTCCGGTTGGGTCGCACGATTCATTTCGACCCGGCAACGCGGAGTATTCTCGGAGATGAAGAGGCGGCCCGTTTGGCCGTGCCCACCTATCGCCCCCCCTGGAAATTCCCTGAGGAATACCTGAAAGTCTAAACCGTGAATTGAGGGGACGAATGGAGGCGAAAGCAGGTTACCGCTGAACAGATGGAAGCTCCCTATCGGAATCTCCAACTGGGGAAGCATTGAGCAGGCTTAGCCCCCCGCATACCGGCTGCATAGAGGGCGTGCGGTCAGATCGTATTCGGCTTCTCTACCCAGTTAAGCGATTGGCGGCTGCGACAGGAGCGATTGGAGCTTCGTCTCCAGCTCATGGCTTCCTCTTACAATCTCGATTTCCACCGCGATGGCCCAAAGGGGCCGATCCCCGACTTGCTCCAGCGGGATCTTCACCAGGTCCTTTTGCGTGCAAAGGAGGGCTTTCACATTCAGCGATTTCGCCCATTGGGCTAAGCGTTCGAAATCCGCCGGCGTATAGGGGTGATGGTCGGGAAACTCCTGGAAGGCAATCACCCGGTAACCGCACGATTCGAGCGTAAAGCGAAATGCTGCCGGATTGCCGATCCCACAGAAAGCAGCCACCGGCTGACGTCGGAGGAGTCGGATGGCTTCCCGCTCGCCTCGGTAATTCACCAGATACTGCGGCGCATGAGTCGTTTCGGCCCAAACCACCCGCGAATTGTGCCGCAAAACCCGGCGACGAATCTCCTCCCGCTCGTCGCGCTCCAGAAGCTCGGCCCGGGAAAGGACGACCACATCGGCCCGACGCAACTCCGAGACCGGCTCGCGAAGCATGCCCCGCGGAAACACATGGTCGAATCCGAACGGTTCCAACGCATCAATCAGCACCAGGTCTAGATCGCGGTGCAACCGCCGGTGCTGGAAGCCGTCGTCGAGGATGATGATCTGGGCCTGATGATCGCGGATGGCAGCGAGTGCTGCCGCCAGCCGGTCCGCCTGCTGAAGATGCGGCACATCCGGCAGATAGCGGCCCAACTCCAGTGCCTCGTCGTTAGGGACCCCTTTGGGGGCGGCGTACCCGCGGCTTACGATGGCTACCCGAATCCCATATCGGCGATACCACTGGGCCACCCAAGCAACCATCGGGGTTTTGCCGGTACCGCCTAAGGTGATATTGCCAACACTCACCACCGGCACCGGTAACCAATGGGTGAATGCCGCCCCGGTGTCATAACGGCGATTCCGCCACTGAACGGCTAGGGTGTACGGAACCTCTATCAAATGAAGGCCAAATCGCGCCAAAGCGGGCAGTATTCCCCGCCGTCGTCCGCTGACCAAATCGCGAAAGCCCGACGCTGTGATCACGGTCATTAGGCCAAAAAAGAAAGATTAAAGGCTCGATGGAGCCGATTAGTTTCTTACGAACAACTTTAGGATAGTTTCTTACGAACAACTTCAGGACGCTTTCTGCCAAACACACCGATCGGCTCGAAGCTACCGAAAGGAACTATTCTCAGAAAGCCCGCCAGGGTCGCAGCGTTTAACCACGCCAAAAAGCCCAAAGCCGACGGTTTTGGACGAATCGTATCCCATTCTGATGTACGTTCGTCAGAGCGGTCAGCATTGATTATCTTTCGCTCGAGCCAAACATTCCAGGGGCCCGGGGTACACTTTCCGGAGCGATTTGCCCGTTTGGAACCTTTCCGCGGCCTTCGCGTTCGCTCAAGGCAATTGGCTTTCCGCGGGTGGCATTTAGAAGCCGATTTTCATGAAAATTCCCGAACCGCTCAAAAATCTCTGAAATTTTCCCTGCACTGGGTATCGGAACCATTTCGCCGTTTTTTCAGCGGAGCCGGTTGTAAAAAGTCACTTTCCCGGTATCATTTTTAAATCGGTTTTCGCGAAAAATCTTCGGCCTTATGAAACGGTTTGCGTAACCCATTTTCCCGGGCATTTTCCCCCGGACATCCCCCCAGCCAGGCAGGCGGAGAAGTGTGTTGGTATCGTTGGTAGCTAGATGCACCGTAGCCCGCTTGAGAGGAGGCAACCCATGTCAGGAGTAGTGCGAACAATGGGCTTGAAATTCGCCGCGACCCTATCCCTCATCGTCACTGTTGCTTGGCTTGGAGGATGCGGTCAGACCCCACCGAGTCAACCGACGGCGCAGCCTGCGCCCCCAGCTCAACCCGAACGCGAAGCTCCGCCGGCGGCAGCAACCACCGCAAGTGCTTCGGTGGTCCCCACGGCCTTTGGTTTGCCGCCTGTACCGATTCCCCCGGACAATCCCATGACGCCGGAAAAAATCGAGCTCGGCCGGATGCTTTATTTCGATACCCGCCTGAGCAAAGACGGGAAAATCTCCTGTGCCACGTGCCACGATCCGCAGAAAGAGTGGGCCGAGGACACCCCCACAAGCACGGGGATTCACGGTCAGGTCGGTGCGGTGAATTCGCCTACGGTCATCAACACTGCCTATGCCACGAGCCTTTTTTGGGACGGTCGCGCTGCCAGTTTGGAAGAGCAGGCCCTTGGACCGATCGAAAACCCGATCGAAATGGGTCACAACCTGGACGAGCTGGTCGTCGAGCTCGGGAAAATCCCGGGCTATGTAGAGCGCTTCCAAAAAGTTTTCGGCACCGGCGTAACCAAGGAGGGGATCGCACAGGCCATTGCCGCCTTCGAGCGCACCGTCCTGAGCGGTAACTCGCCTTCTGACAAATTCGTAGCCGGCGATAAGACAGCCTTGACCGAGGCCCAACAGCGCGGGTGGCGTCTGTTCCAAGATCACTGTGCCGTCTGCCATACGCCGCCGCTTTTCAGCAACTATCAGTTCTACAATGCCGGAATTGGAATGGACAAAAATCCGCCGGATGAAGGCCGAAAAGCCGTCACCGGGGACGATCGCGACCTGGGTAAATTCCGGGTACCGCCGTTGCGGGAAGTGGCCCGTACCGCCCCTTACTTTCACGACGGCAGTGTAGCCACGCTCGAGGAAGCCGTGGCGATCATGATTGCCGGAGGAAAGGATAACCCCAATCTGGCCCTTCCACTCAAAGCGATCCGCGAGGCCAAACTCACCGAGCAAGACCAGGCGGATTTGGTCGAATTCCTAAAAGCCCTTTCCGGCGAATTTCCCGTGATTGAACCGCCGGTATTGCCGTAACCGTTTGCTGGATCTGATGCCACCGGTTTATTGCATTGTGATCCCACGGCTTTGTCGCATTTGAGATCCGCGGTTTTGCTCGCCGTGCCTGAAGGACTCAGGTCGCTCCGGGGAGGCTTTTCGGAAGATTGCCGCATCCCCGGGGTAAAACCCAAAGAAAAAAAGTACGTGAAATTGGGAAAAAACGGCCCGAGCTGCGAAGGCTTCTAGAAAGTCCGAATTCGGCGCGCGGCCAGTGGTCGCTTCCCCGCTTCCGCACACGCGGAGAATGCAGTCGGCAATCGGTACGATTGTCCCCGGCTGCGGATGAATCTTTGAAACGAAGCATTTGCGGTCGCGACGCATCGTGGAGTTTTTCCTCCACGCTCACGGAGGAATACTGCTGGAAGCTCCACCTGCGGTCGTTACCGAAGTTTTCCCTCCAGCCTCACGGAGGAATATATCGCAGAGGCTGTTTGGAATACATCGCGCAGGGTTTCGCCCCACGCTCATCGAGGAATAATCATCGAGGAATAAGAGGACGAGATCGTGCAGGAAAGGAAGAGAATCGGCTACAGGTTTTCTTCCACCCCTGCGGAGCAAGATATTTCGGAGCAAGATATTTACAAGAT
>CAKZMM010000035.1 GCA_937128505.1 uncultured Thermogutta sp. | reverse complement strand
GAACTTGAAATTGAGCAGAATCCCTTGTCTGCATTACAGGTGAAAACCTTAAATCCCAGCAGCGCGCGGTAAACCCCAGACAAGGTGGACCGACCGGCCTCACACGCATTTCGGCCGGTCGCTGCGGCTGCCTTTAAGCCTCCGATAATCGGCCGCCTGCACCTGCCCTACTTACCTTAGCAAAGGTCGGTTTTTTTGTCAACTATTTCGGCCGGGTGTCGGGACTCATTTCCCTCAATGGGAGGTCAGTTACCGTTCCCCAAAAAACTTAACAGTTCCTCGGGAAAGCTCTTGGCGACCAAACGCTGGCCAAGCTTGCTGGGCGTATTCCGCCATCTTGGATTGCGGCTTTCGGGAATTAGTGGCTTTCCAGAACCAGCGGAGTATAAAAACCGTTTGGGGCTCCCGCACCCATCAAGAGTTTCTGCGGCCACGAACAAAAAGACTCGGGGAGAGAGCAAAAAAAGGTAGGGGTATGCAAAGAAAACACGTTACGGCCCGATGGGCACGGTGTCTTGATGACCGCCTCGAGTGGTTTCAACGGAGCGGCAGCCCGAGGTATTCCAGCTTCCCGATAATCGCCTCCGCCAGCCAGGCTCGCCCTGCACGGGATGGGTGCACGGCATCCGCCGGTTCAACTGCGTGGCTCTTTGGCTCGAGCGTTTCATGAGCCGGGAGCATCCACCGCCACGGCTGAGCGCTGCGCAAAGCCCGGCATGGGCTATGCACCTACGGCTGATTGATCGCCGGTAGTCGGAAAGGGATAGATCGAGAGGTTTCGACGAAAATGGAACGGTTTCGACGCCGGGGCCACATAGCACGCACTTGCGGAGCGGTGTTCCCCGTGCTGCGGATCCGCCACGCCTGTACGCTCGGACCGAGCGGTCCCATTTAACGCTGTAACGCCGCCGCGAAATCGTGCCTTCCCGGCGTGCGTGCGGGTGTTCACATCCCTCGCAGGTCGAACCTCGTGAAAGGCCTCGTCGTTTAGCATTTTGGAAGGTGGCCAAAAAAGGGGGGCGAGTGGCCCCGGTTCAATGTTGCCCATTCTTGCGGGCCGTGGAAGATTGACGTATCGTTATAGCAATTGCGCTTAGTGCGCGGGGAGAATCATTCATTGACCAACACACCTTGCGGGAGGTAACTGCCACGTGGCGTGGGAGAAAATTTTCATTGTTGGAATTGGCGAGGATGGCCTAGCAGGGCTAACTGAGCAGGCACGGCGGCTCATTGCAGAAGCCGATCTTTTGGTCGGCGAGAATAACACGCTGGCCTTTGTGCCGCCGGGCAAGGCAGAACGCGTGGTCATTGGCCCGGATCTCGAGCTTGCCGCTTCGCTATTAGGGTCGGCTCAAGGAAGGAATGTCGTCGTTTTGGCGGTGGGAGATCCACTTTTTTACGGAATTGCCCGGTTTTTATGCGATCGCTTGGGGAAAGATCGTTTCGAGGTCATTCCCCACGTGAGCACGATGCAGATGGCTTTTGCCCGGGTCAAAGAAAGTTGGGAAGATGCTTTACTGACAAACTTGGCCGGCCGCGATATGGGCATGTTGTTGGAGCAGATCCGAGTGGCGGATAAAGTAGGCCTCTTTACAAGCGATGAGTGGCCGCCGGGAGCTGTGGCTAAGTTTCTGCTCGATGCCAAGGTCGATTACTTCACAGCGTATGTGTGCGAAAACTTGGGGGCCCCGGATGAGCGGGTAACACGGGGGGAGTTGACCGAAATAGTCGGCCATGAGTTTTCAGCCCTGAATGTCATGATTCTGGTTCGAAAGCCGGAAGCGCCGGATCGCCCTGCGGAACAATTCGGGCGACGGCTCTTCGGAAATCCGGACGACGCCTTTCTGCAATCCAAACCCAAACGCGGCTTGTTGACGCCGGCAGAGATCCGAGCGATTGCCTTGGCGGAGATGGACCTAGGGCCGGGGAGTATTGTATGGGATGTGGGTGCCGGAAGTGGCTCCGTGGCGATCGAGGCCGCCCAAATAGCCTCTCAGGGAACGGTATATGCTATTGAAATGGACCAGGAGGATTATCTTCTCATTCAGCGAAATGCCGACCGCTTCCGGGTGAAAAACATCGTGCCGGTTTTGGGACGGGCCCCCGAGGCGTGGGAGAGCCTCCCTGAGCCGGATGCGATCTTCATTGGCGGCACGGGTCGGGCTGTGGTCGGGTTGGTGCAAGCGGCGTTCGAGCGGCTGCGGAATGGCGGGCGGCTGGTGGTCGTGGTCAGTAGCATCGACAATGTCGCCGATGTGTATCGATATTTGCATCCCCTGGTACCCGATATCAACGTACGGCTTTTGCAGATTGCACGCGGTTGTTACCAGATGGAGCGAATGCGCTTCCAATCGCTCAACCCGGCTTTTCTCATCTCGGCGGTGAAACGGCGTTGAGCCCCTTTTTCGGGCCCACCACACCGGCTTCGTGCTGTTGAGCGTCGGATCGGATCTTCGGGGCAGATGGTTTTTCTAGGGCGTGGTGCATTAACACCAGGCCAAGATAGGAAAATTGGGGTGGGATGCTGACGAAATTGGGAGTCCCGCCGGGAAAGGTTCCTTTGGCGTGAATTTAGGGGGGAGCTGCATTTTGGCCGGCGACGGCTGCATAATGCACGGTGCCTTTAGCGAACATACGAGAGAGGTTTTGCGGTTGCAAGTAAAAATGCAGAAACGGATTTGGTAACCGGTCCGGACTTATACGTATTTGTGAAGAAAGGCGTGATCTTATTTGTGAAGGAAGGCGTGATCTTGCAAGGTTGTTTCGTAAATGCGAGAGCGAATATTCGGTGTGGTGGAAGAGCCGCTGGATGTCGTAGCAGTAGGGGCTCATCCAGATGATGTGGAAATTGGATGCGGTGGGACATTAGCCTTGCTTTCTAAGCAAGGATACCGTGTAGGCATTATCGACTTGACGGACGGGGAGCCAACTCCGAAATGCCCCTCGCCTGAGGTTCGATTGGCCGAGGCTCAAAAGGCGGCAGAAATTCTCGGCGTGCAAGCGCGGGTGACCCTGCCGCTTCCCAACAGGCGGTTGATGGATGGGTTTAAGGCGCGGATGTGCCTGGCCCGGTGGCTTCGGCGATGGCGGCCGCGGTTGGTCTTGGGCTTAGGCGCCGGCACACCGCTCGCGTCCCCTGACCATCAGCAGGCGGTATTCATCACGGCGGGGGCAGTATTCTACTGTCGACTCAGCAAATGGGCCGAATATTTCGAGAATTTGCCACCCCATACGATACCGGCTTTCTGGCATTATTTTCTGGCTTTTCGTCAGCTCTCCCCAACTCGGCATCAGCCGGTCGTCGTGGATATCGGATCGGTGTTGAAGAAAAAGCTGGCAGCAATCGGGGTTTATGAGACGCAATTTTCGGGCGAAAAAGCTTCCTTTCTAGATCGTGTGCGGCATTTTAATCGGCAACAGGGGTTGGCGGCCGGGTTCGAAGCAGGCGAGGTTCTCAGCCCTGAGGGCGTCCTGGGCACTCGGGACTTGATGGGGCTGATTTTCGGTTCGAAAGCGCGTTGACGCTAGGCAAAACCGTCCGAAATCGCCACAATAATGCGTTCTTTAACATTTGCTGACGAGATTTTTCGGCGATGGCGGCAAATAGGCAGCGTTTCCATCGTGTTGAGGCGCAAAAGCGGAGGTGGGGCCAAGCTTCGCAAAAGCCGACGAGAGGATCGTTCAGTTCCCTTGTATGCGGTCCGGGCGGAAACCAACGGCTGCGTATACCGCGGGTTTTTAGGGATTCACGGGTTTTCGACAGAGGTTCGCCCCTTTTTCCCCGGTTTGCGGGGGTTTTCACGGCGCGGGAGAGGAGGAGGTTGCTCGGCCGGGGTGCTTGAACCGCTCGCTTGGGGCCGCGGTTCGGTAACTCGGCTTCTTTCAAAATGGGATGAAAGATTGCTTCAGATCGAAATGATACAGGCCTGCGGGTTGATTGCGGACGCATACATGGATGCTTGAGTTTTCGGAAAACGATGGAAAACGTGGGAAACGAAAAAGAAGGCTAGATAAGACGACCGGCTCTTTGGCCGTGGCAAAGAAGTTACGTATCTGATCCTGCGCAAGCTGGGGAAGCTAGGTCGAAAATGCAGGAATTTGGAAACCATCCAGTAGTGTTTCGAAAGGAGGAGATGATGAGCTCGCAAATCGTCGACATTCAAGCCCGGCAAATCTTGGATAGTCGCGGCAACCCGACTGTGGAAGTTGACGTTTTGTTGGCCGACGGCTCGTTTGGTCGAGCTGCGGTTCCCAGTGGTGCAAGCACCGGAGTGCACGAGGCTTTGGAGCTCCGGGATAATGATCCGGCAATGTTCGCGGGCAAGGGAGTGCTTCAGGCTGTGCGAAATGTCAACGAGCGGTTGGCGCCCGAGCTTCTGGATATGGATGCGTTGGAGCAGGTGGAAATCGACCTTCGCATGATCGAGTTGGACGGAACTCCGAATAAGAGCAATCTAGGCGCGAACGCGATCCTCGGCATATCCATGGCGGTTGCCCGGGCGGCTGCGGATTATTGCGGTTTGCCCCTCTTCCAGTATCTCGGCGGGGTAAGAGCGCGGCTTTTGCCGGTGCCCATGATGAATATTCTCAACGGCGGTCAGCATGCGGACAATCAAGTCGATGTTCAGGAGTTCATGATCGCGCCTTTGGGAGCCGGTTCCTTCTCCGAGGCGATTCGGTGGGGATGCGAGATCTTTCACACGTTGAAGTCGGTTCTGAAATCGAAAAAGTTTTCTACCAACGTGGGCGATGAGGGGGGGTTTGCTCCAGACCTGAAGAGCAACTTGGAGGCATTGGAAGTCGTGGCGGAAGCCGTGGAAACCTGGGGTAAAACATCCGGTCGGCGGCTTGGAGAAGCTGTGTTCATCGCTCTGGATGTGGCTGCATCCGAACTGCTGCCCCCTGAAAAGAAGAAAAAAGGAATCACTGCGGAGGATAAAAAGCCATTCGAATATATCGTGGACGGACGCCGGCTTGATTCCGCAGGCATGGTGGAACTTTTCTCCGAGTGGATCGATAAATATCCGATTTATTCGATCGAAGATCCGCTTGATGAAGATGATTGGGAGGGCTGGCAGCTTCTGACGTCGAAGCTTGGCCATCGCGTGCAAATTGTGGGTGACGATTTATTCGTCACAAATACGAGTCGGCTTCAGAAAGGGATCGACCTCGGTGTGGCCAACAGCATCCTCATCAAATTGAACCAGATTGGAACGGTAACCGAGACCATCCAAGCGGTTGATCTGGCGCGGCAGCACGGCTATGGTTCGATCATTAGCCACCGAAGTGGGGAAACTGAGGACACGTTTATCGCCGACTTGAGCGTCGCGTTGGAAACAGGCCAGATTAAGACCGGTTCGGCAAGCCGCACCGACCGCATGGCCAAATATAATCAGTTATTCCGCATCGAGGAAATCCTGGGTAAGGCGGCCCTTTACGCAGGCGAGCGATTCCGCCAGCAAAAAAGTAAGGGCTAGAGTTTCGAAGGCAGTTTTCACTTCGGCCGCTCTCCCAACTATACTAGCTATAGGGTTTTTTGAGGCTATTTAGGCAAAGCCGGTGGGTGCGCGCACGGGCTTCGCGCGCCGAATGCCGGCCGAGGCGGGGAAATTGTCTGCGGTTGCGCAGAATTAGCTGTGGTCAACACAAGCCGTCAATGAGGAGAGCATGTATGATGAGGTTTATCGCAGCGTGTGTGTGCTTGCTTATCCTCGGGTTGATAGGACAATCGCGGGGCGCCGAGGACCAGGTGATCTTCGAGGATCGGTTCGAGGGAAAACTCGCCGACGGTTGGAGTTGGCTTCGGGAAAACCCGGGCTACTGGCGAATCCGTGAGGGAGCCCTCGAAATCCGTATCGAGCCGGGCGTGGCTCAAACGGTGCGTAATGCGCTGGTCCGTAAGGCCCCGGACCGTTCGCAGGGGAAATTCGCGGTGGAATTGACTGTGCAGAATTTGTCGCCGCTCACCAATCAGTATGAGCAAGCCGGCATTACGTGGTATTGCGGGGGGAAGCCGGTCTTCAAACTGGTTAAAGAATTGTTGGATGGTCAGGTGTGCATTATCCCGGGGAAAAAACTCATTGAAGACAAGCCGGTCCGACTACGTCTTGTTGTGTCGGCGGACCGATATGTGGCTCAATATCGGGTGGAGGGAACCGAGGAATTCTTGACCGCCGCCGAAGGTTCCCTTCCGCCTCCACAAGACGACGAGGTCAGTATCCAAGGCTATCATGGTCCGGTCGACGCGGAGCATTGGATCCGCTTTGACGACTTCCGGATCATCAAATTGCCGTAGGAAGGTGAGTGAGCAAATCGCCGGCTCAGAGACGCGATCCCCTGCCATAAGCGGAGGTCGCCGTTAAAGGGTTCTCAATTTTTCTTGGCTTTCGCTCTCGGCAAGCAAGGCTTGAAACACGGACAAACATTTCAGGCGGCGGCCTTTCCGATCCTCAGCCTTGGTTGCAGAGCTCCGCCTGGAAGCCGGATCTGGGGGACATTCCGGATCTGGGGCACATTAAAGAAAAATCAAAGGGCATCAAAATCAAAGGTCATCAAAGAAGATAAGAAAACTCAGATTGTTTTTCTCGTCGCACGGACCAATCTGTGACCTCAGGTTCGGACGGCTTCCAGCTCGGCAATCCGAGCGGCGATCCGGCGGGAATCTGCAATCATTCCCGCGGATTGTTGCTCCGCAAACTTCCGCTCCAAGGCTTCTAACTGATCGCGAATTTCGCGGAGTTGGCTAGGACTCAAGCGATCGATAAAAAGGACGCCGTCGAGGTGGTCGATCTCATGCTGGATGGCTCGCGCAGCTAATCCTGAGGCCTCCATCGTGAATTCGCGGCCTTTCAGATCATACGAGGTGACCACTACCGTTTGGAATCGGGGCACCGGCGCACGAATCTCGGGCAGGCTCAGGCATCCTTCGCTTTCTTCAACGGTGCCTTTGCGGCGTAAAATCACCGGGTTGATGAACACCATCTCGGCGTCCTTTTCGTTCGGATCGCCGGTGAGATTAAGCACGAATACCCGGTAGGGGAGGTCGACTTGGTTGGCCGCCAGTCCGATTCCTTCGTGTTCATACATAATTTCGAACATTTGGGTGATCATTTGCCGCAGTTGTGCGTCGACCCGACGCAACGGCTTGGAAACGTGTCGCAGTGTTGGGTGCGGATAAAAAATTAGTTGCACCGATGCTAACTCCGACGGTTGTTTGGTAAATCCTTCCGAAAATGCTGACTTTTAGAAATCTCTAACCAAAAAGAATCTTTTTGATGTGCCGCGAGCCGGTTCGGGCTCAGGCTCAAAACGCTTCTCCCGGTCAATCCCGACACGATTTTCGTACGTTTCGTCTTCCACTAACTAATTGGGCATAGCCGCGGTCGGCCTGCTCGACTTCTTCCAACGGATTGCAAGGTGATGGGGTGAAACCTTGTATTTATTCTAGGCTTCCCGGGTCGTCAAAGCTTCGCCAAATTTTCAATTTCGATTGGCTTAAGCGAAGTTTTTTACGCGATGGAAAGCCTTTTCCTCTTTGGGTTCGTTCATGCCCTTTCAGAGAGGGGTTGAACACTCTGGGCACTCACCCCGCGTGATATCTGGGGCCTTTTGTTCTCTAAATTCACGAAGGCTTTAGTGCCGATTAACGAGGGCTATATGGCCCGATTTGTGAGGGGTTCATAGCCGCTTTTGAATCATGGGGCCCCGGACTTAAAAGTACTTCGCATTTGAACGCTTTTGACATGCAACATTTGGCCCCCAAAGTCGCGCCGTTTCCTAAAGCTTACTGATTTCTTACTCACTTGCTTACGTTTTGCCGCGGAATTTACGGCCAATCTACCACCCACTCATTCCTTAACTTACGACACGTTATTTCCGGAATTACCGAATCACTGTTTATTTCAGGTTTTATTATTTTATTTCAGGTTTTATTTTTTTATTTTATGGTTATTGCGGCTTTTCCAGGGAATCAATCAACGGTGGCCCGTTATTCAAGAGAAAGCTTTTCGGCAAACGCCGACATCTTTTGATCCAGGCGGCTGCGATGGCCAGCACCACCAATGGCCTCGAGCCGGATGCGAATAAAAGTCCAGGCAGGGGCATTTTGGGTCAACTTTGCCTCCAGCCGCAAACCGTGGCACAGCGCTTGCGACAATCTCAGCTCTGCTGCGGGGCCGGACCGCTGCTCCAAATGCACTTCAGGTTTGTGGAGAAAAGGTGGGCAGAACCCGACGTGGATGACCGCCATTCGGCCCCCCGGTGGGATCGCGGCGCATATCTCGCCCCGCAGGACTTCCTTCCCATCCTTTCGAAAGCCACGTCGCATGGCTTGGAAAACCTGGGTGTGCAGAAGGTTGAATTCGGGCCACAGCAGCGCGGCCCATTGATCGGGGCTAAGGAAGGCATCCTCAAGGTCCCGGGGCGGGGCCGGGGATGCCCGTTTCGTTGCCGGCTGGAATACGCCCGGTTTTTTAGGCGAAATGGCAGCAATTTGCCCTCGAGCGGTTCCTCCCCGAGGAATGCCGCTCCTGATTCGGAGCCGAATTCTCCCCCCTGCTTTACCCTGGGCGGCGGTTAATGATGACCGAGCAGTGACCCACCGAGTTTGCCGCGGATGGCCTGAAAACTTTCTCCCAGCGAACCCTGAGCGTAACTCCGTAAAGGAGATCCATTTGCCGATGCCAAGCCGGCTTTGCTGGGGTAACCCGCTGCGCTTTTCCGCACGTGCTTGTCTGCCGAGATTGCCGGAGATTCTCGAAGGCATGCTCGGTGCGGTGTGTTTTTGCGATGTGAGCAGCCACCGCCAATCGGCTCCCTGAACGACAACCACCAAAACCCAAAGAATGGCTGATCCCGCAGAAAAGGTTCCTCTGCCGCCAATGACCCAAGCCGTCAGCAAGATCATAGCGGTCAGCGATGCCTCTAGACCTAACTGCCAAGCTCTGGCACAGATTTTTGCGCGGTCAACAGGCGAAGTTTCGGAGGATGTTTGAGAAGTTCCTTGCCGAGGCGGCTCCTTGCATGGGGCTTTGTCGCGCTGTTGTTCAACGGTTGAGAGCGGCGATGTCTTTGCTCCCAGTTTCCTGCTTGAAGGGGTGAGCGATGGTTCCACAGATCGATCCAGTTCATTGTTTAATGCTGATTCGATCGAAGTTAATGCACCATGCGCTTCGGAACCTGTGTGAACTCGCCCGGTTTCCCCGCTTGGTGGAAGTCCCGTACACGCGGTTGTGGGGTACGGGGTCAGGCGTCTGGCCACCGCAAGTGGGAGTTGTAGGAGCGCTGCCGCGGTTAAAGCCCCCCAGACATCAAACGGCTCCAAAAAGGCCCCCGACAATCCGCGACAAACCAAAACGGCCACGGTCACGACGACCAAAAGTCGGAGAGTCCATCCGCTATACGCCATCCACATGCTGCACGAGTCCAGCAGCCGGCTTCCGTGCGCCGGTGGGTTTTGCCTTCCTGAGATCGCTGAAACGCATAATCGACTGAAAATGGCACCGCGGGCTGAGGTTTTTGAATAAAGTGAGTGCT
Source organism: uncultured Thermogutta sp. (assembly GCA_937128505.1). Classification (GTDB taxonomy): domain Bacteria; phylum Planctomycetota; class Planctomycetia; order Pirellulales; family Thermoguttaceae; genus DTLM01. The sequence continues at coordinate 145,859 of CAKZMM010000035.1, read as the reverse complement.
TGATACCTGTAAGGTTGATTGGAGGGCCTTGAGCCTGCATGGAAGAGCTCGTTGAACTTGGAACAAAATCACCTTGGGAGTATTGCTAACGGGCAATTATCGAACGGAAAAAATGCTTCTCAAACCGGTCCCAATGGCCGACTCTACAATGAGAGCCACGGTTGGCATACAGGACATTAAGCGATGGTTTTTTGTCTGATAGCAGCGGTCAATCCAAGTCTCTTTAGCCGGCAAGCAAGCACCCTTCAAGTTCGCTTCTGAAGGCGATCCGGGAACTCCTCTTTTGCCTAAACGCTGAAGCAAATAGGTTCGGAGGCAAATAGCTCCGAAGGAACAATTCGAAGGAACAAATAGCTTCGGATTTGGTAGATGAGCCCGCAAGAGGGAAAGCGGCCGGTTTGATCTCCAAGCTTCGTGGACGTAATTTGCTAGCAAATTGGCTCGGCCCCCGATTCCCCTGCGGGCAGCCCAAAGATCGCCGCTACGGGCCCTAAGATCTTCGAGGACCTCGGCTCCCCCTCCGAGGGGCACAAAGCTTTTGCGAGACTCGACGCCGATCTTGACGGCAAACCGCCACACGCGGTTACACCGAACCGAGTTGGCCGCAAGCGTCGAGACAGTTCTGAAACCCAAGCGATCGAAGCGGGCCGAAACGTTTTCGCGATAAGCTCCGCGGTTTAACTGGTTCTTTGGCTGGAATCACCCAGATTGAGAGTTGGCCGTGACACGTGCCGATAAATTTGACATTTGAGACGTGTTGGCCCAGTTGTCGGGCGGTCATGGGACAAGGGCCATCGATGTAAGTCGTTGCTGGCCCCTTGGTTTCAGAAAAAGGCAGTAGCTTTGACCTAGAGGCGCCGGTCGGATTCGAACCGACGAATGGCGGATTTGCAATCCGCTGCCTTAGCCGCTTGGCTACGGCGCCAAGGAGTTAGATGTTCCAGGCCACACCTTTAAGTTCTACTGTCTTCCACTAACTAAAAAATCGTGTCGTTAAATGATACTTGGTTCAGGGATGCGATTTCAAGCGGCATGGAGAAATCATTATTAATTGTGGAGAGATCATCTTTAATTAACGTGCAGAAATATTTTTAATTAACGTGCAGAAATAATTGCAGAAGTAGTTAAGAAGATTGTCGTCCCTAATTTGAGTATCGTCAGCGTTTCGTTCATCATTTGTCAGAGTTTACCGGTATTTTTGCGTATCGGTTGCCGTCCGAGGAGGTTTTCTCGTTTCGGGCGAATTTCGAGGCGGTTTCTTGCGGAAAACCTTACCCTGGCCATCGCGGGCAAAGTTCAAACCGTGTATTTCGTAAAGGAATGGCCCGGTTCAAGCTCCACATGAATCCCAAACTAGGCTCATGGAAATTCTTGGCTTCAGCTTTTCAAAAATCCGGCAACAATCACTCCCGGGGATTAACGCTAAGTATCTCGTGCTATTGCTATGGCATCACAAAATAATGATACGCTTTTTCTATGATTAGCAATAATGATTATCAATTAGCAATACTGCCAATTAAGGAGAATGGCGATGGACTTATCGATGTTTTTACGAGATGTTGGCGGATCCGCCTACCCCCTATTCGAGATGGACTGGGCGTATTGCACGCATTGATTAGTCAAATAATTATTTCAATGATTATTTCAATGTTTCCCGCCATAATTTGGCAATTTGCCCCTCTGACACATCCTTTGATAGTTTCCCTTTGCAAATTTTTGCGGGACTCTTTTTGTACGAGCCTGATCTCCCCGATTCGAATTGCTGCACCGCGTTAGCCAGTCCCAGGATTTTGCCCGTGGAATAAGACAAATTTTGCCCGTGGAATAAGACAAACTTTGTGACGGATATCCTTGGCTATTTTCGTTGCAGGGGCCTCGCCAGGAGCTTTGTAGGTTTTTTAACCCCATTTTACGAAAGCACGCGTTCAGCCTGCCGCCGGGTCGAGCACCCCCGTGGTCTCCTATGCCCAATCAAGGTAAATCGAGTTTACGCGGCAACGCGTAACCCGGGTTGTATCTCCTCGGTTCATCTCGAGAATTAGTAAAGCTTATAGATTTTGTCGATTTTATGGGGCGAGACATTTCCCTCTCGCCGTCCGAGGGAAACCGGCGAGGTTGGTGGGAAATCAAGCGGATTTTGCGCTCCCGCAGGGTCAAAACTCGAAGCTTCCCCGGAGCATAGAAAAACCCTTGGTCTCCGAGGATAGCCGCCGCCAGTTCTTATCACGCGTTCATTTTTGCCCTTACCCCGGGTATAAGGTCTTATCTGCGGACGGCAAAGCGCGGCTGCTTAAGGGAGTTTTGTCAGAATTGAAGCGGAACAAAAGCGTACTTCGAGGATCGAAAGGAGACTTCAAGGTTTGCCGGTTGGCGAATTGCAATGCAGACCGGGAGTTCTGCAAGACCGAGTCTGAATGGATTCCTGATCGGCTGATACCGTTGAGGTAACACCGTCTTGCTTTGTGAGGCATCGGCCCCAGCTCGGGCGACTTATTCGTTTTGCCTGGCGGCCTTCAGCCAATCGACCAGTGACTCAGCGGGAATGCTCAGTTTGAGCGTAGGAGCCAAGTCCGCGAATTGACGATCCACCTCCGCCAAAATCTCCTCCGGCGGGGGGACGTCCGCCTCCTCGTGTGCATGATAATGCCGTTGGAATGCTGACCATTCCCACCAGGTCCGGTCTCCCACCGGGGGAAGAAGGGCTGATAATGCTACCGCAAAAGCCTCGGGCGTGGGCTCCTTGGCGGAGGCGATTTCGTCAATTTGAGTGTGTAGTTCAATTAAAGTCGCAAATTGCTCAGGGAGGTTCCATTTCCGGGCAATTCTGCCACCTGCCTGACTGTGTGTCCAGCCCAAAGCTAACTTTTCCAATTGAGAAAGTCGCGTACGGCCTTCGTGCCGGCCCGCGAGAAGCTCGGCGTAAGCCTCCGGAATTTCCTTTGCCAAAAGTGGAATCGCCATATCTTGAAGTAACGCAGCCGAGAAAGCATCCTCGGGATCCTTCGCGCGGAGGTGTTTTGCCAGGAGGCGGGCAAAAAGTGCGCGACGGAGCGAATCTTGCCGCATCGTCCGAAGATCGAACGGGCCGCACCGCGGATGAGGCAGAAGAGTGAACACCGCATTCCACAAAGCGAAATTCTTGATGGTCTTTACGCCGACGAGGGTGATGCCGTGGCGAATGTTGGAAATCTCCCGAGAAAACCCGAAATATGAGGAATTGACAAAACGAAGGACTTGGGAGACTAGGCCGGGGTCGGCCTCAATGGCCTCGGCGTATTCCCGCGGGCCATTATTAGCATCTTTCGACAATTCCAAAAGGCGTATCGCACTTTGCGGCAAAGCTGGTAGTTGAGCGACTTGCAGGATTCGGTCTAGGTCGGTGGGTTTAAACGTCGTAGCAAGCATCCGAATACTCCCTAAGCTCCTCACCCAAAGCGTCCGCAACCTTGTGCGTAGATCCCAATTTCGAAGGCGGGTGGCTCTATAAAGCAGTATGTCTTATGTTTCGACCGATTGGGGGAGATTCACTTCGGGAACTTGGTGGATTGTCAGGGAAATATTTCTATCGCCTTGCGATGAGGGGTAAAGGCGACGGCTTGGGACATGTCAAACGCCATGTCAAACTCTGAACTCCCGCGCCCTAAGAACAGTTCGGCGGGAAAACGAGTATGTCGCTCCCCTTTTTGGCAAAACTTTGCCATTCGGAATTACCGGCCAAATCGCATTAATCAGAACAAGACGAAGATTTAGCGAGATTCTCCAGAAACCTTTGATATCAGATCAATCAGTAACTTCGAAAGCTCAAAGATTTTGGATTGGCTCTGGATCGTATCTCGGCCTTTGCAGGCGTAGGGGTGGGGAAAGACCCTCCGAGTTACTCTTCCGGTAAGCACTGGTGTCTTAAGGGAAAGTGCTTGTCGTGTGTTTGACAAAATTTAAGACCGCAGCAAGTGCGGCCGCCTGGGCCTGATCCCTAATAGGATGAAATTTGTCGTAGTTCTCCTCAACTCCGAAGCCGGTTTAAATAGCGAATCCGAAATTGACTAAGCGCATGACGGCTTCGGCAAGAGAAGACCGGCAATTTGTTGAATCGGACGACCGCGTTGCCTTACTTACTTCTTTACAACTCCGCAGAAGTCGGGACAATACTTGGCATTGAAAACCCTGATTATTTGCACCGATGGCTGGGCCAAGAGTCATCCCGTTAATTTTCGGGTCGGAAGCTTGGGCCCGAGAAGGTTGCGAATTTGGGCACGGTATACATCGAGGCGATAAATCTTAAGATCTTTCAATCTTTTTGAGGTTTGATGTTTAGCCGATTTGGCCCTGGGGTCATTCGCCGCTGGGCTTTAGTTATTTCGCTTTGGCTCATCGGGGCTTTGATCCTTCAGCTCCTGGGACCTCGCTGGGACGATATCACCCAGGATGGTGACTTTGCATACTTACCCGCCCATTTGCCGAGTGTCCAAGGCGAGCGTTTATTGGATCAAGCTTTTCCGGATCAGCGAAGCCGAAGCCAAATCGTGCTGGTCGCGGCGAGGCGCTCTGGTCCGCTTACCACGGCCGATTTGCGGTATTTGCGTCGATTGGCGGCGGAATTAGAGGCGCGAAGCCTCGAAGACGGTCCCGTAACCGCCGTCCTGGCCCCTTGGACCCCCTGGTTGGGTGCGAAACTTCAGAGCCCCTTGGATCCCCACAAGGGGCAGGCTGCTCTTCTGGTTGCTCAGCTCCGCACGGAGCTGATGGCCGTGGAGAATATGGAACTCCTGCAATGGCTGTTTGGGGAATTAGATCGGCTCCGTCAAGAGCCAGATTTTCCGGCGGATCTGCAATTGGAGGTAACCGGTTCGGCAGCTATCGGGAGTGACATGCTGCTTGCGGCCCAGGAGAGCATTCGGAATACCGAAGTTGTGACCATCATCCTGGTGATCCTGATTCTTGCGGCTGTGTATCGGGCGCCAGGGCTTGTGCTTCTCCCGGTGCTAGCGATTGCCGCCTCGGTGAGTGTCGCCACGAGTCTCTTGGTGTGGGCTGCCTATGTAAGCCAGATGATTCCCTGGTTCGATTACAAGATCTTCAAGACGACCCGTATTTTCATAGTCGTCTTGCTCTTCGGTGCGGGAATCGATTACTGCTTGTTTTTGATTGCCCGGTATCGGGAGGAGCTCCGTCGTTGCCCCGATGTTGCCCGGGCAGGTGCGGAGGCTCTGACGAAGGTCGGAAGTGCGTTGGCCGCCAGTGCCCTCACGACGGTGTTGGGATTGGGGACCATGATCTTTTGCCAGTTCGGCAAATTCCGAAATAGCGGGCCCGGGATTGCCGTGGCCCTGCTTGTCGCGCTTCTGGCCTGTGTGACGTTGGCTCCGTCGCTTTTACGGGCTTTTGGGTTGGCGGTGTTTTGGCCATGGAAAGTGCACGGAAGAACATCTCGTGAACAGGAGAAGATCGCTGCGGAATCTGCCCGCTCGGCCATCGAGCCCGGCAAATCCGCCGCGGCCATCGGCGACCGAGCGGAATCACGGGGTGTTTTCGTAGTCGCGTCGGGTGGTAACTGTGGGAACGAAGGCTCAGCAAAAGAATCTTGGTCACCCGGGGTTTCGGTGCGATCGGACGGGGCCGCTTCATCCGAAAGCTTATCTGAAAAGGATTCCCTTTTAATCGGCAACCGGTCGAGCCCGGGAGCACCGGGTTTGTGGTGGATGCTCGGCCGATTGGTCACACGGTATCCGATCTGGCTTTTATGCGGGGCGGTAGCAATCATGGCTCCGCTCGTTTGGCGTGGGCTCCAGGTGGAAATCACGTATGATCTTCTCAGCGAACTTAGTCCGTCGCGGCCTAGCGTTCAGGGAACGCGGTTGCTACGCGAATATTTCCCCCCGGGAGAGATTGGGCCACTGGTTGTCTTGGCTTATGACCCGAATACCCAGTTTGACGAAACTTCCGACCGTTGGCAGCGAATCCGCTGGCTTACCGAGGAACTTCGGAACTTTGTGTTTTTAACGCCGGATGGGCATTCGGTTCGCCCAATCAGCGTGGTTCGAAGCTGGTTGGAGCCTCTAGGAGAGCGGCCCGAGCGTTATGGGCTGTTGGGCGCATTCCGAAAGGGGCTGCTGCGTGCGCAGGCTCGCACCAAGAGCGTTTATTTGTCGACGAAGGGGCCGCTCGCAGGCCATGTCGTGCGTTTTGATCTGGTGACAGAGTTTGACCCTTTTGCCGCCGAGAGCATGGAGCTGGTGGCCCAATTGGAGAATTATCTCGCCAAGCTAGCCGAGGATCCGAATCATCCTTGGTTTGGCGTCCAATTCGCGTTGGCGGGACCGGCCGCCGGGATTCGCGACCTGCAAACTGTCACTTCACGGGACCGGAGGATGATTCAATGGTTGGTACCGCTAGCCGTTTTTATTGTGCTCGTGGCAATTTTGGGTCGGCCCGGGACGTGTGTCTACCTGGTCTTTTCCGTGTTGTGGGGGTATTTCGTCACGATGGGGTCGGCCGAATGGCTCTTCCAAACCATCTACGGGGAAACTTATCAAGGGCTGGATTGGAAGGTACCCATGTTTTTGTTCGTGTTGCTTGTGGCGGTTGGGCAAGACTACAACATCTACTTAGTCACCCGGGTGTTTGAGGAGCAAAAACGATATGGCCCGCTGAAAGGCATCGAAATGGGCCTGGCCCATACCGGCGGCATTATTACGAGCTGTGGGATTATCATGGCAGGCACATTCGCCTCAATGATCAGTGGCACATTACGGGCGATTCAAGAATTGGGTTTCGCACTGAGCGCTGGGATTCTTCTGGATACGTTCGTCATTCGCACCATTTTGGTGCCCGCTTTTCTGGCAATACGTGAGCGCTTCATGGGCCGGATCCAGAGGGTTGGCGTTAGCCCATCGGATCAGCGTTCGGCATGATCGCCTCAGTTCTCAGATCCCGTCATTGGCAGCATTTCGGCGTGGACTGAGTACACCGTTACAGCATATTTTCGGTGTAGAGATGCTTTAGTGTGCTGCTTGCCTCGTCGGAAACTAATCTGTACCTGGATGCAGTAGAGCACGGCGGTCTGGGTAGCGGCCGGGGAGTGGCGGCAGCAACGGGGAATCTCTTCAGCGATGTCGAAAGTTTGACCCCGAGCGATTCTCGCCCAAAAGATTAGGCAAGACCCTTTGCTTCAGTTTCCTTTCTTTTGGTGCCGGACCAAGCGCCTACACAGGCAAGGCGTCGGTGAAGGTCATCCCAAGGGCGGTTTTCATGACGTTCCCTTGAATAATTCGCACCAAGGCGCCCCAGCACAGCTCCGACGCGAAGTCCGAAGCCGGTATCGTCGTTAAGCAAAAGGGCCCCCTTTGCCCAAAGGTTCCGACGAAGGGTCGTCTTGCAAGTGGTGAGTGAAATCGTCAGCCATTCAATCAGCCCTCGTTAACGACTATTGTCCCGAGTTCCGTGTAGACATAGAATGCCCTCAAAGGTGCCTCAACGGCCTGGGTCCAGCGAATAGGAGTGATTCATGCCTGAAGGGCGATTCAAGCTGCTGTACGATGGGGAGTGCCCGCTGTGTCGATGGGAAGTCCAGTGGCTGAAGCGCCGCGACCGTGACGGTAACCTCGTGTTACAAGACATCTCTGATCCTGCTTTTGATCCTGCGCGTTATGGTCTGACCCGAGAAGATGTTGCGGGGGTCTTGCACGGCATACTACCCGATGGGCGAGTCGTGCGTCGCGTCGAGGCCATCCGGCAAGCTTACCGGGCTGTGGGGTTGGGTTGGCTCGTCGCGCCTATGCAATGGCCCATCCTGTGTTGGGTGGTGGATGTAATCTACGGCATCTTCGCACGCAACCGTATTCGTTTGGGCAGGTTACTCGGTAGAGGGTGCACGAGCGGCGGTTGCGCGATTACGCCGGAATCGCCGGACGGGAAACCTACCAAGCTGCTTCCCACGACCGTGGACGATCGTTAGGGCTTGGACTGGCGGTGCGTCCTGCGGTTCTCAGAGCCCACCACATCTGTAGCTTGGAAAGGGTGACATGTACTTTGGTAAGCGATTGTCAGCGACAGTGCTTGGGGAGGTCCTCGCTCCTTCAGGGGGTAGGCGGACAACAAAGATGCCGGGGGCTCATCGGCCAAGAGAGTACCGTCGAAACACAGTGACAAAATCGGCGCGAAACCGATACACCGTCTTAGCCTATTGAATGACGACCCATTAAAGTTGAAAGGCGGGTGCATCGAATCCTGGATGACAGCGGCCCGGCAGACGCGATTAAATTTAGCTTTTCGGGAAGCAATGGGCTGGGCCCGGGAGTTGAAAGGCCCGTTGGCCGTTGTCGAGGTCCTTGCCCGCAATGGTTGTCGGGAGTTCGAACGTCATTACCACCTTGCGTTGCCGGGCAAGTGCCCCCCGCGGCAGTGGACGGACGCACCCCTACCTGCTATCCCTACGTCGAGCCAGAATCGGGTGAGTGCCGATGGTCGTTTGGTGCGCTTTCGGGAAAGGCTTGCGTCGTGGTGATCGGCGAGTCCGTCAGCGTCTTGCCCGCGGTGGAGGGTGGAAGCTCGAGCGCCGTCTCGCGTCGAGAAGAACGACGGCGACGGACTTGTCCCCTTCGGATCCGAGATCAGGCGTTTCCAGCAGCCGATTCGTTCTGGCGATTCTTCCCATGGACTCTGCGAGAGCACTTGCGGGACGCGATCAAGTTCGGCGCATGTGCAAGGGTAGAATTGCCTCGCTCGAAGACGGGACCGGGTGATTGAAGATCAGCAACCTTGAGGAGACCGCTCGGGATCATGGCACGCGAAAAGCGTCTTGTCCTGCTCACAGGTGCGACGGGCTACATAGGCGGTCGCCTGGGGCCGCTGTTGGAGCGTCGCGGCTTTCCGCTGCGTTGCTTGGCCCGCCGCCCAGAACATCTTCGCCCTAGGGTCGCCAGCACCACCCAGGTTATCGCGGGAGACGTGCTTGCCCCGGAAACACTGCCGGCCGCCTTCGAGGGCGTCGATACCGCCTATTACTTGATCCACTCGTTGGGGACTGCTAGCGATTTCAGGCGTGAGGATCGCCAGGCTGCGGCCAATTTCGCGGCTGCGGCGAAGGAAGCCGATATCCGCAGGATCATTTACTTAGGCGGACTCGGCAACCCAAAGCACAGGCTTTCCGAGCACCTCCGTAGTAGGCAAGAGACCGGGGATGTGCTGCGGGCGTCGGGCATAGAGGTGATCGAGTTCCGCGCCTCGATCATCATCGGTTCAGGGAGCCTCTCGTTCGAGCTGATCCGGGCCTTGGTCGAGCGGCTGCCCATCATGATTTGCCCGAGATGGGTGGCAACCCCTACGCAACCCATCGCTGTCGAGGATGTTCTTGACTATCTGATTGCTGCGTTGGATTTGCCGGAAGGGCACAGCCGTGTGTTCGAGATCGGCGGCTCGGATCGAGTGTGCTATGGCGACATCATGCGCGAGTACGCCCGGCAGCGCGGCCTGAGCCGCTGGATGATCCCCGTTCCCGTGCTGACACCTTATCTGTCGAGCTTATGGCTGGGTTTGGTCACACCGGTGTATGCGCGGATTGGGCGGAAGTTGGTCGAGGGTTTGCGAAACCCCACGGTGGTTGAAGACCCGTCGGCCTTGAAGGTGTTCCCAATTCGACCTCGTGGTCTGGAGGAGGCGATTTCGCGGGCGCTGTGCAACGAAGACCGGGAGTACGCCGAGACGCGCTGGTCGGATGCGCTATCGTCCAGTGGGGTGACGCCGCGGTGGGGCGGGGTACGGTTTGGCTCCCGAATTGTGGATTCGCGAACAGCATCCGTCCGTGTGCCACCGGAGACGGCCTTCGCCCCGATCCAACGCATCGGCGGCAAGACAGGATGGTACTATGGGAATTGGTGGTGGCGGGTTCGGGGGTTTCTGGACCGGTTGGTGGGGGGTGTCGGCCTGCGGGGCGGCCGTCGCGACCCGGTTGATCTCCGCGTCGGAGAGGCGTTGGATTTCTGGCGCGTGGAGGCGTTTGAGCCCGGTCATCTGCTTCGGCTCCAAGCCGAAATGAAGCTCCCCGGACGAGCTTGGCTGGAGTTCGAGGTGACCCCCGCAGAGGATGGGTCAGTCATCCGGCAGACGGCCATCTTCGATCCGCTGGGCTTGTTCGGCTTAGCCTACTGGTACTTGCTGTATCCTCTGCATCGCATGATATTCGCCGGTATGCTTCGGGCCTTGGTCCGGGCCGCCGAACAAGAGGACCAAACGCGTCATTCCGAAGGCCTGCTGCTGCACCGCGAACCCTTCTGACGGGCTCTGCCCAACTAAGAACACTACTTCAGGGTAACGATATCCGGCTTTTTGACGCCGGCATAACATTAATCTTTCTGCTAGTCATCGCAAGCTTTTCCTATGCAGCCGAAGAGCGAGCCCAATTGGAGGATGTGGCTATGTCGCTTGGCCGTAAGAGGCGGGCTTTGACGACGCCCATCTGGAATGGCTGCGGGCCAGGTGCGATGTATTTTCCCGAATATTGCGATTGCAGGCGGCTTGCATCGCGCGAAACCAACCCGTCCGGAAGGTTGAAAATGAGGAATCGATCGCGAGGAGGCGTTTTTCGTGCCGTGTCCTTACGGGTGGCCCCTCAATGGCTGAATCGGCTTCCGGGTGAACGGTGGCGAATCGCCCTCAAGAGGTGGCTCCCCTCAATGGCTAAAACGGCGTTACCCTGAGGGATGTTACGATGAGCTTGAGAGGGGTTCAGACACCTTGCGTAGCGATTCAGGCACGTTGCGAAGCGATGCAAATACCTTTTGAAGCGACACAAACACCTTGATAAGTGATACAACTACCTCGAGACGCCATGTAAAATAGAACCGAAGAGAATACACTCGAAGTGCATTCGAAGGGGGTGACATGAATCGCGCGGTACGAATGAGCACGACGGTCCTGATTCTTGCGGTGGTTGCCCCGTGGGGAAATCCGTCCCCCCGCGGGTCCGGGGGGATCGTGTTCCGCCCCTCGATAGTGTCTCAGGATCATGGGTCGGTTAGGCGGCATTTTTGGCAGCGGGTGATCTTGCAGGCCGATGATCGCGGTGCATCCGAGCTAGAATGGAGCCAGCATGCGCATGACGCGCAACACACCGGCTACACGCCACAAGCCCCGGCTTATCCTTGGCGATTACGCTGGATCTGGAATGGCGTGGATGCAACCGGCCGAGTCAGGAAGGTGACAAGCTCTGGCTCGCTTCCGCGCAATGTTCAGCCGGTGACCGGCGGGGGCCGAGTGTATATTGCCACGGGTGTTGATGGTGTTTTCGCCCTGAGCGAGGCGACCGGCCAGGAACTCTGGCGGCGCGGTGGAATCGGTGACGTCCGCTCGACTGTGGCTTACGATCACGATACAAAGTGCGTCTTCGTTATCTCGGCCAATGGTCGGCTTTATAAGCTCCGCGCTGCCGACGGCACGATCGCGGGCCAATTCAACACCGGGCAAACGAGTAACCTACCTTTGCCGCCCGCTTTACTGCGCGACCGAGTGCTTTTTTCAATGGGTCGGTCCGTCTATGCGGTGGACAAGCGGAGTATGCGTTCCCTGTGGAGATACGATGCTGGCGCGACCGTGGCCGTTCCACCCGCCTATTCACCCTCGCGGGATTTGGTCATTGTGGCCAGCGAACCGGACCTGAATGTTCATGCAATTCGTAACGCGGATGGCAGAGGCCGCTGGCGTACACGGCCCGTTCACCCCAGCCGAAAATTCGAGGATCCAACCGAGTATCGCTACGGTTGGCCGGTGATTGCAGAGCGAGCGGGTTTCGTGCTGATAAAGGCGCGGTTGAACTGGCAAATGTTATGGCACGATTGGCCGCAGAGCAATAGCGAGATGCGTAAGTTCCTGAAGAAAAACCCCGGCCATCAAGCGCTTTTTGCCCTGGATCTAGAAACTGGCAAGGTACCATTTGTTGCGAACGTCGGTCACGGGGGTTATGGGGATGGTGACTACCTTCCCATGGGGCCGCAGCCGGTGGTCAAGCACTTAGGGGCCGGTAAGGAGGTCGCATACATTGTGATCCGCGCTCGTCATGCTTACGACGCGCGGGGGGATTCCCACTTTGGGGAAATGGTTTTGGATGCTGCCACCATCCGAGGTTTGCAGGGGGGTGATGTGCGTTTTATCCGCTTTGACTGGCCGCCGGGAAGCGAAGTTCCCTACCTAATCACCGACGAGCAGCCCAATCTTAGCATGGCGGGGAACTACTTGTTCGGCGGGCACTGGGAGGCGGGGTTCGCACTGAGGATTCTGGATCGCTCCGATGCGCGGGGCAGTTTCGATGAGCCTATCACTACGGAACGACTGGCCACGGTGGTCACCTCGCAGGATGATACCACCGTCTGCGACTACAGCCCCTCGCACTACTGTCCCCAGGGACTGACGAATACCCGGCAGTACGACTTCGGTTTCTACATCTACTATAATCAAGGCGCGGTTTACGATCGGTATTGGAGTGAATACGCCACCTGGGTGGCGAGTAACGATAACCTCTATTTCCGCAGTTGTGATGGGGCTATAATCGCTCTGACAAGTGGCAGTCCGCACGTAGCGACCCGAAGTACACCTGTTCCTGCTACGTCGCCTACCGGCCGTGTGAGGCTTGCCTCCACTATGGCTTCTGAGATCGAACCTCGTTCGCAGGACACTCTTCCGGTAGCCACAATTCCGCACACCGAGGCACGCAAATGGGCCGGGCACACTGTAACTGTCACCGGGACACTGCATTATGTGTTTAACAACGGCAAACAAGTGTTGTTGGGTTTTGCCAATCCCCATCGGGGCTCCTTTAAGATCATTATCCGCCGAACGGATGCGGCAGACTTGTACTCGACGGTAGAGCGCCGTTACCGCGAGGGTCAACAGGTGGCCGTGGTCGGCAAAATCACTTGGTACCAAGGCGACCCGGCAATTTACGTCACTAACCCCGAACAGATTCGCGTCTCCCCTGAAACAGCGGACCGCAAGCTTCGCGAGGTAAAAGGCACACCGATGCCCTAGGAGATTTGCGCGGTCTTTCGGGCTGGAAGTGTACCTGCCATGCAAGGGTTCCAACGCTGCGGGTCGAGCCGATTTCTGTGCCCTGAAGGGCGTCAGCTTGCATTAAGGGAGGCAACGGCCGAGGTGGTATCGATTTGGTCATACCGAATGGGGATGGGCTCCTTCATTCGATAGGGCTGAAAACCGGGATGATGCGCGGCTGAATAGTTTTCCGCTTGCAGCTAGCTTGGTGAGAAGGGGACGAACATGAAGGAGACGACGCGATCCACACGTCGAAGGTTTCTGGTTGTTTCTGGGACGGCGTTCGGGGCATCCGCGCTGGCTGGCGCTAGGATTTCCCGAGTTCATGCGGAAGGGACAGCTCGGTTAAAGCTGGGTCTGGTAGGCTGCGGAGGTCGTGGAACCGGGGCGGTGGCCAACGCCCTGGCCCCGGAGTGCAACCAGGATGCCGTCCTCTGGGCGATGGCCGACTTGTTTCCTCAGCACCTGAAGGCTTCGCTTCAGAACTTGAGCGGCATGTTTGGCGACCGAGTCCAGGTGCCGACCGAGCGCCGGTTCGTGGGTTTCGATGGTTACCACGGGGTGATCGAAAACTGCGATGTGATGCTCGTATGCACTCCGCCGCGGTTTACCGCACCGATTACCCTGGAAGCGGTGAAGGCCAAACGGCATGTGTTTTTCGAGATTACCGGTGCGGTGGATGTGCCGTCGGTGGAGATGATCCTTCAAGCCGACGAACTTTCGCGGAAAAACGGCACCTGTTTGCTCGATGGTCATGTGTACCGTGCGCATCTTGCCCGGCGGGAGGCAGTGCAGCGGATGCAGGAGGGGCAAATCGGGGATATCACCTCCATTCATTGCGATTACATGCGGGGATGGTATCGGCCACTCCATCGCAAGCCGGAGTGGAGCGAGTTGGAATATCAAATCCGGAATTGGAACTGGTTCAATTGGCTCAACGGTGGCCATGTGGGCAATACACTGAGCCATAACCTCGATTCCGCCCTGTGGGCGCTCGGCGACCAGATTTTGCCGGAGGCCTGCTACGGGATGGGGGGCCGCTCCACCCATCTCCACCCTAGCCGCGGTACCTCCTATGACCAGGAGTCGGTGGTCTTTGAATTCCCCAACGGGCTGATGCTCTACGGATTTATCCGCAATGCCGATGGCTGCTTCAATTCCAATCGCGATATCTATCACGGCACCAAGGGCCGCTGCTACTACACCGCATTTCGGGCGCCGTTTATCACGGATCTAAAAGGTAATGTGATCTGGCGGGCCGAAAGGGAGCTGGTGGAGCGATCCGCTTATGAGCAGGAACAAATCGACCTACTCGAAGCGGTACGGACCGGTCAACCCATCCATCGGGGGAAAATACTGGCTCAATCCGCCATGATGTGTGTCTTGGGCCAATTGGCCGTCTTCACCGGTCAGCGCGTCACTTGGAAGGAGGCGATCGATTCGCGCTTCGCCTTCCCGCCGCATGGTGAAATCACTTGGCAGACCAAGCCGCCGGTCGAGCCTGGTGCCGAGGGTCTTTATCCCGTTCCGGTGCCTGGGGTTACTACCATTACTACACCGATGGCATAGGCCGAGGTTTCCGCGCGCGGTGACGCCCCGCTTTTGTATGGCAAGCTCCGCCTGCTTTGTTAAGGAATGTGGAAGCCCGCTTGCCGCATGGGGATCCGGTGGGGCTCGCTCGGATATCCTCGCGGCATACGCGGGAGCCGGATGCCACCGAAAAAATCCCCCGGCTCTACAACCCGATCTTCTGGGTATGCACGGGGGCCGTTTACGGCGCGGTACTGGGGTCCGCTAACCTGTGGATTTTACAGGCAAGCGATGTGGCCTTGCCTTTGCCGACAAGTTACTCGGGCTTGCCGCCGGAATGTGCTCAGAAGCATAAGGGTACGAATCGAAAGGTTGTTTACTTCAGGGACCTGGGCAGTTGCCGCCGGTATCTCCTGGGTTGTCGGCACAAATTGGGTGCGAAGTGGCTCCCTCTTCTGCTTCCAGGATTAGAATACCTTTTTACGGTGCGTCCCCCAGAAAAAGAGCGGCGGGTTGCACCTGACTTCTGCTTCTAAGGTTACAACACCTTTTTGCGGTGCGTCAGCCGAGGATTGGACCGCAACATCAAAGAAAAAAAGGACTGCACCGCAACATCGGAAAAAGGGTTCGTGGCGCAGAGTGCGTTGCACCTTGCGATGGCGAATGACGGCTCTATTTTTTTAAAGCTCCTTTTTTTCTCGACGCTCCGTAGATCACGGATGCCGAGACCCGTTGGCGTAAATCGTGAACTAGCTGGCTAAAATTGTTACGTTTTCGTGAAGTGTGAGAGCCGGTTACTGAGAGTGGCCCAGCGACTCCGGTTATGCGCGGACAAGCCGACCGATGGCAGAATAAATTTTTCAGGAGTTCGTGCTCGCCTTTAAGCCCCTCATTGCCGCAAGCATTTAGGCCGTATTAAGCCGCGCTGAGGTCACCGGGGCATCGGAGGGGTCATAGCAGCCAAAATCCTCTGGATGCTACTGAGGGAGCAAATCCGCCATATATAAATTTGAGTTATAATGTTACTTGCTAGCATGAGAATTACATCTAAACTAGGGCGAATTTGCCGGTCTATGTCAGTAGGTTGTTGCGTTTTTTTCTCGGTTGTTGCATTGTTTATGTCTTACGGCTTGAAGCGTGCCATAAAGGTTAGTATGTTGCCCATGCTAAGGGTAATTCGCTCCAAAATCTGAGGCGGAAGATACACATTTCGCTCGCCCATTTAACGGGCCGCTGGGATTTCACCGAATCGTGGCGCACGGTTTGAGAGGCCCCTTAGCTTGGGTGCCCTCCGCTCGGAACCCGAAATCCCGATTGTCGGAGCGTATTCCACGCCGCTTTGGGCTAAGATCAGCCCCCGTTTTTGCTGGGAAACCATGTCGGCCCATGAGGCGGGACCTGGCATAGCTTAAAATACGATTTTTCGCAATCGGTTAAATCTTGCGCGGATGCGTCGGGCCGCAAATGGGTTGATTCCGGTAGATTGAAAATCCGGGAGATCAAAAAGATGAGTCAACAGCTCACCGCCCCCGGGGCACGGGTTCGGGAGACCTGGGGATCAAGGATCGGGGTGATCATGGCGGTCACCGGTAGCGCCGTGGGACTGGGCAACTTTTTGCGGTTCCCGGGCCTTGCCGCCAAGTATGACGGTGGGGCGTTTATGATTCCCTATGTCGTTGCCTTACTCCTGCTTGGGTTGCCCGTGGCATGGGTCGAGTGGGCGATGGGTCGGTATGGTGGGTCGCTTGGGTACAACTCTTCGGCAGGAATTTACCGTGCGATTTGGCGGCATCCGGTGTCGCCCTATGCCGGCATTTTGGCGATGCTTATCCCGGTCGTCATATACATGTACTATGTGTATATCGAGTCGTGGTGTCTGGCCTACGCCGTGAGATACCTCTTCGGGATGATGAATTTCGGCAAAGATCCGGCAAGATACGAACAGTTTTTCTCGGAATTCGTCGGAAAAGGTGAAACTGGGGGAGCGTTCACGTCCGCAGACGGGACGGTTTTGGGCTCGGCCGTTTTCTTTCTGGTCCTGTGCTTTCTTCTAAACTTTTATCTTATTTACCGAGGGTTGACGAAAGGAATTGAGTGGTTTTGCCGGTGGGCCATGCCGGCGCTGATTATTTGTGCGATCATTGTGCTCATTCGGGTATTGACCCTCGGCACGCCCGATCCGTCCAAGCCCGAACAGAATGTACTTAACGGTTTGGGCTTCATGTGGAATCCGACGACTAAGCACACGACGATTTGGGAATCGTTGGCCAATCCGCAGATGTGGCTGGAAGCGGCGGGGCAGATCTTCTTTTCCTTGTCCGTGGGTTTCGGGATTATCATCACCTATGCGAGTTACCTGCGGCGAGATGACGACATTGCACTTTCGAGTGTGACCAGTGCCGCGGGTAACGAGTTTTGCGAGGTTGCGCTCGGGGGCATGATCACGATCCCCGCCGCCTTCGTTTTCCTCGGATACTCGGTGATCGAAAATCCGCCGGGCACCTTCGGCTTGGGGTTTGTCACGCTTCCGAACGTGTTCAATCATATGGTGGCCGGATGGTTCTTTGGCTTTTTGTTTTTCTTCCTCTTATTTTTGGCCGCAGTAACCAGTTCGCTTTCCATGCTCCAACCGGCCATCGCCTTACTGGAGGAAGGTTTAGGGCTGGGCCGGCGGGCCGCCGTGGCCGTACTGAGCTTTGTGACGGCAGTCGGCTCGGCTTTCGTGGTGTTTTTCTCCGAAGGTTTGATCGCCCTTGAAACCTTCGATTTTTGGGTAGGAACTTTCGCCATCTACTTGCTGGCTACTTTCCAGGTGATTGTGTTCGGGTGGATACTGGGGGTCGAGAAAGGTTTTGAGGAACTCCGCCGCGGAGCAGAAATCAGAATTCCCGAATTCTTTAAGTTCATCATTAAATATGTGTCTCCGGTTTACCTGCTCATCATTTTCTTCGCGTGGTGTTACCAGGAATTTCTGGCCAGTGGGGTGGCATTGCAGAAGCTGAAAACCAGTTACATCGTACAGGCGTCGGTAGCCTTCATCTTGCTCGTTACCCTATTCTTCGGTTTGCTGGTGGCCCAATCCGTAAAGCGTTGGGAAAAATTGGAACGACGGAAAACGAAGGGCATTTCATGACCGTTGGTGGTTGGCTAATCATGATCCTTTCCGTGGGGATCGTCACGGGGATGCTGGCCTGGTGTATTTGGAAGGTTCTCACTACTCCAGGTTCCACGGAACATTTGCATTCCCAAATTGATATCGAGACACCGGACCTCCGCGAAAATGACAACGGGGGCGAGCCCAGTACTCCCGGTGCACCCGCTTAAAAACTCCGAATCACTCAGCACGGCTTTAGGACCTTGGAGGAATCTGGGCCAGAAAGTATCTTTCGTTTTGGCCCCGTGGCAGGGGTGAGTTTTGAGGAAGTTGGGCAGCCTTCTTAAATCGTCGGACCAGCTTTTGGTAGCGCCGAGTAGTCGTTCTGCGTTATGGCTAGCGCCGAAATGCGTTGCGGCTAGCGCCGAAAACCGGCGATCCTCAGCAAGAACCTTAGATGTAAACTGGCGTAAGCGAATCAGGAAACCTCATGGGTGCATACCAATAAGTGGGCTTGAGTGGACAGAAGTCGAGAAATCCTTCCACGAACTATCGGGCCGACGGGTACGTTAAGAGAAATTGCACGAGCGGCCAAAAGATGGATTCGCATCGTCAGGACTGGCGTGAGGTATTCGACGAGTTGGTGGAAGAGGTGTTGGCCCAACTGCCTCCGCACCTTCAAAGGCTATTGGAGGAAGTGCCTCTGCATGTTGAGGATTACCCCGCCGAGAGCGTCTTGCGGGAAACAGGGACTTCAGATCCGGAGGAACTCTGCGGACTATTTAGCGGGCTTGCCATTACCGAACGAAGCAACGAGCATGCGGCAGCATTACCGCCGGTAGTGACCATCTATCGAGCCGGGATCATGGCCGCCGCCCGGGACCGGCGCGGTCGATTGAACCGAAAGCGGCTCCTTCGGCAAATCAGACTGACCATTCTTCACGAATTGGCGCATTATCACGGACTTTCCGAGGAAGAACTCGACGAGCTCGGATACTCGTAAACGACCTCTCGGGGTGTTCATGGTGCTTTTGTCCCAGGAATCCGCATCAAGTACTGTACCAAGTGGTGCGGCGCAGTTTGCTCGGTTGTCCGCTAAGCCGTATTGATTGATGGGAGTAGGCTTTTTTGCGCCGATTCGGTCTGAAACCTTTGGAGGTCTTGGGCCGGAGACCCTGCGCGGGTTTGGTATGTTCATGCTCTTTTTGGATTTGACCCTGCCGACTGCTGCCGAAGATCTCGCTTTAGACGAGGCTCTGATGGAAACTGCCGCGTCCGATTCAGTAGGGGTACTCCGTATTTGGGAGAGGCCGGACTGGTGCGTGGTGGTGGGGCGGTCCAGTCGAGTTCAGGATGAGGTGCATCTGGAAATCTGCCGCCAAGCCGGTGTGCCGGTGTTGCGCCGCGCAAGTGGGGGAGCGGCGGTTTTGCTGGGAGGGGGCTGTCTGATCTATACACTGATTGCCCCCCGAGTGGGATTCCCATTAAGCCATCAGATCGAGGCGATCCATGAGTGCGTTTTGGGAAGAATAGTTGAAGCTTTGCGGACTCAACTGCCGGAAATCGATCGTCAAGGAATAAGCGATATAGCCTATCAGGACAGAAAATTCTCCGGCAATAGTTTGCGAATCAAACAGCAAGCAGTTCTTTATCATGGAACGATACTCTATAATTTTGCAATAGATCGAGTCCGGGACTTCTTACGACTACCGCCGCGACAACCCGCCTGGCGACGAAATCGCGATCACGATGAGTTCCTGACCAACCTGCCGCTTCCTCGGGAGTTGATCATTCAAGCGTTACGTTCGGCGTGGCATGCCTGGGAGAGCTTGGAAGATTGGCCCAGGGAAAAGGTTCGCAGATTGGTCCATGAGGTTTACGGGCAAGACGAGTGGAATTTTGCTCGTTGACCGGCTTTCGTGGTTAGATGCCGCGGGTCAGTCGACCCTTTTTCAATTGGGAATATCTAGGCTCATTTTCAGTTGATAGTTTCTGCGTTCATTTCGTGTGGCGCAAGCGGTAGCCGAATCGGGATTGGAAAAAGCGCGCGTGCCGGAGATCCTTTATTGATGATGGAAAGGGCTCGCGGCGCGCAAAGGGAGCGTTAGCCGTCAAAGACCGTCTGATGGAGTGCAGAATTTTTGGTCGGTGCCAGGTAGGACGTTGCTCGGCATGCAAACCGGTGATTATAATCCGGGCAAGTCCCAGCCAATACCTTAACCTTCTACGGGGATACTGCCATGATGCCCCAGAAGCTTACCCTCCGTCCGCCGAGGAGCGCGGCATACTCCGGGCGAAATGGGTCTCGGGCAACTTGTCGCGGCGCAGGCGGATGCTATTGCGGCCCTGTGCACGGCTCTTCGAAACTTCTTCGAACTTTAGTCGTCCAAGATAACCGCCATTTCCTTCTCAATGTCTTGCTCGATATCTTGCTCGGTGTTTTGCTGGCGGTATTGATCGCCGGTTTGGTCGGGCCGGGTTGGTGCGATGATGGGCAATCCAGCGGTTTATCGTCGAATTCCGCTTGGCAGGAGCAGGTGGAAAAGGACTGGTTACGGGCCGAAGAGCGTCGCAGTAGCCGGCCGCATGGTCCCACGGTCTTGCCGGAGGAGGATGCCTTAGGAGGATGTGACGGGGAAATCACCGGGAAGTGGGGTTTTCACACCGAAAATGAAGAGCGTCCTTGGTGGCAAGTGGATTTGGGACAAATCCACCGGCTCACGAGGGTGGTTCTGTATAACCGCTGCGATTCGTGCGGGGAAAGGAACTGCCACATCATTCTTTTGCTATCGCAAGACGGCTCGCAATGGCAGCAAGCTTACCAACACGACGGCACATTGTTCCTCGGCCATAGCGACGGAAAGCCGTTGGTGATCTCTTTGCCGAATTTGCCGGCGCGGTTTGTTCGTCTACAGCTACCGGGCAAAAGCTACTTTCATCTCGACGAGGTGGAGGTATACGGGGAAGACCACAAAACGAATTTAGCTTTGTGGAAGCCTGCAACCCAGAGCAGCGTGAGCCCGTGGTCGGTGCGGCATTCTCGTTCGGTTCCATTTGTCGTGGGGCCGCAGGTGCTGGAACAAACTCTGAAACGAGGCTTGAAACTTGCCGAATGCTTGGCACATTCGGGGCTAGATGTTCGCACCTATGTGGCGGAGCTCGAAGCGGTAAACCGCGCAGCCGGCGAATTGTCTGCGGGAGAAAGGCAACCGGGTAATGAACCCTTTGTAGCCGGGCCGACTGCCTTTTCGGCTCCGGATGTCGACCGATGGTGGCAGCTTTATCGCCGTGCTCGCTGGGCGATACGGCGGATGGCGCTGGCGAATCCCCTCTTGGATTTCGATCGGATACTCTTTGTGAAGCGGGTGCCGCCGGCTTTTCCGCACATGTCGGATCAATATTACGGTTGGTGGGCTCGGCCCGGTGGAGGACTCTATCTACTGGAAGGATTTCGGTCGGATATCCCTGTGGTTCGCTGCCTGACAGAGGGCTGGCCCTTAGGAAGCTTCTTGGATCCAGATATCTCGTATGACGGCCGGAAGGTAGTTTTTTCTTTTGCCCGGCATTATCCGGGGCTTTTTGACGTTCGCGACAAGGTCAATAAGGAGAACCTGCCGGAGGATGCCTTCTACCACATTTTCGAGATGAATCTCGACGGCTCTGGATTGCGGCAACTGACCCGGGGGAAGTACGACGATTTCAGCCCGCGGTATCTCCCGTGCGGCGATATCGTATTTCTTTCTACCCGTAAGGGCAAAGGGCTTCAGGTGCGTCCGCACGAGTGTCCCACGAATCGGTTTTCGAGCCTGCCGGACAGTTACGTGCGTTGTGGGGGTGACAATTGGCGACCTGTTCCGGTGTTTACCTTGCATCGGCTGGAGCCGGGGACGCAGCGAATCTATCCCATATCCGCTTTCGAAAACTTTGAATGGACCCCGGCAATTGGACATGATAGCCGCATTCTGTATGCACGATGGGACTATATCGATCGGTTCAATGGGCCGTTTATCAGCTTGTGGGCCACGGACCCGGATGGCACCAATGCCCAGCTTGTCTATGGCAATTTCACCAGCCGGCCCCAATGCGTTTTTGAAGCACGGCCGGTTCCGGGTTCGACCAAACTGCTGTTCACAGCCTCGGCACATCACTCGAACCTGGGTGGGTCGCTGGTGCTACTGGACCGGAGTCGAGGCACCGAATTCGAAAGGCCTTTGGAGCGTGTAACCCCGGAGGTTTGTTTCCCGGAAACAGAGGGTTGGCCCGAGCATTATTATGTCAACCCCTATCCGTTGAGCGAGGATTTTTACCTCGTGGCCTGGAGCGATCGCCCGCTTCCGCAACATTTTTTCGTCATCGACGAGCGTAATCCCGTCAACCCAACCGGGATTTATTTGTTGGATCGATTCGGCAACTTGGAGCTCCTGCATCGTGACGGGGCTATCGGCAGCTTTTATCCGCTACCTGTCCGGCCGCGACCCGTGCCGCCGGTCATTTCCGAGACGGTCGTCCCAAACGATTTTCAAAAGGGGAGCTTCTTTCTCCTCGATGTTTACCGGGGGCTGGAGCCGATCCCGCGGGGAACCATTAAGAGGCTGCGGATTGTTGCGGTGCCACCGAAAGTTCAACCCCACATGAATACACCGGTTCTGGGGGTGTCGCGGGAGGATCCCGGCAAGTACGTGTTGGGCACGGTTCCAGTTTACGAGGATGGTTCTGCCTGGTTCGAAGTCCCCAGCGGGATCCCTGTTTTTTTCCAAGCCCTGGATGAGCAGGGGATGGCTGTACAGACCATGCGGAGCCTGGCCTACGTGCAACCGGGGGAAACACAAAGCTGTATTGGCTGCCACGAGCCGCGCGACCACAGTCCGCCGGCAAGCCGGGAGCCCGTCGCTTGGCGCTTCGGCCCGGTTAAGCCCGCTTTAGGACCCGAGGGATCGTGGCCCTTGCGATTCGACCGTTTGGTGCAGCCGGTACTCGATCGATATTGTGTGGATTGCCACCGTAGCGACGCCGCGGACCCCAAAGCGAGGGCTTTCGATCTTTCGGCTCCCCGATCTTATGAGGCGCTGATCCACTATGCGGACGACGATTTGTTCAAGCTGGCGTTCGAAAAGGATCGCTCGATCCCAGGGGATTGTCCGGCGCGGAAAAGCAAGTTGTTATCGTTCTTGACACAACCGCAGGGGCACGCGGGCATAACCCTCGATGCAGAGAGTTTGGAGCGGCTCATCACTTGGATGGATACCTATGCGCAGCGACTTGGCCATTTCAGCGATGAGCAGGAAGGCGAACTAGAACAGCTCCGCGCTTGGTGGATCGCGGAAGGTTCCGACGTGCAGGTGGTCAACCCGCCGTAGCTTGCCGCCCTGAGCGATTGCCGGTCTTTTGATTCTCGGATTTTCCGCACGTCTACCAGAACCTGAGGCAACTTCACTCGGGCCAAATTCCCTCGGGCATGGGTCGCAGAACCAAAGCTGCCGGGTCGATGACAACATGCTTAATCCGCTGCCGCCGCCAAGTGTAGGTGAGGTGCACTCGGCCGTCGGAAGTCTGAATCACGGCAGGGTAAGAATATTCGCCGGGTTCGTTTTCAAGAACTGCCGCGGCTTGCCAGTTTTTTCCATCGCTCGATACCGCAACATTCAGGGGGCTGCGTCCTCGGGTGGTATGGTTGTAAACCAAAAGGTGACGACCATCTTTAAGAGTTACCCCGTCGATCCCCGCGTTCGGGTTAGGAAGCATCGAAAGGCTCATCGGACTCCAACTGATGCCACCGTCCTCTGACCAGGCTTCAGCAATTCGCTGTTGCCTACTTCGGCAAAGGATCTGAATTCGTCCGGAACTTGGATGGATGAAGATCGTCGGTTGGATGGCTCCCAGCGTACGCCCGTCGTTCAGCGGCGGGGTTCGCTGCCAAGTGCCACCCCAATCGGAGGTCCATTCCATATGGACCCGCCAACCGTCGTGTTCCGTGCTCGAGCCGCACAGAAGTCGTCCATCCGCCAGAAAAACCGGCTTGTTTTTGATGGGCCCAAGTTGTCCTTCCGGTAGTCGCTGGGCTTGTTCCCAACTTCGACCGTGGTCAGCAGACCGCGTCATCATTCCCCACCAGCGGTCCGGGCTTGGACCCACTTTGTAAAAAAGGAGCAGCGGCCCACCGGGAACCTGAAACAAAACGGGGTTCCAACAGGGATATTGTGTCCCCTCGGGGGTAAGGCCGACTGCTACCCTTTCCGGCGGCGTCCAGCCGCTTGCTTCGCGCCGCGAGACCCAAATACCTACGTCGATCTTACCCTCTCGGGTTCCTCCGAACCAAGCCGCCACGAGCCCTTGCGGCGTCTCGGCAATAGTCGAGGCATGACACTGAGCAAACGGGGCTTCCGTAAAGATGAATTCCGCAAGCAGGATTCCCGGCTGCGCGGATGGTGGAGAGGGGGAATCTTTCTCCTGTTGACCGGCTCTCACTTCCCTGAAAGGTGAATTCCCGAAAAGCAAAGTGGTCGCTGCCATCAGTAATCCCGCGGTGGCTCCCGGAAAACCGATAAATACGCTCAGACCAATTCTTTTTTTGCGACGATGTATTGGCGGCTCGTTTCGGCAGGCAAATAACGCGGCATGCTTAAATTTCTCCCGGCGGATTTCCGCGCAATGAGCAACGATGTCATGCATGGTGGCACCTCCTCGCAATTTAGGCGGTTGAAAAGGACGGTCGTGACTTCGCGCAAGAACTTTAACTCGGAGTTGCCACGATGGGAATAGCCCCAGACATTTTCTGCACGAGGTGACATCGAAGTACGTCTGCCCAGACGGTGAGGAAGTTGCAAGGAAACCTGCACAAAATGAGGAAGCTTTTCGCAGCAATCCGTGGTCGCTCGGTCGCGCACTTATTCCCAGGTGGCGATCCGCGAGGAAACTTGAGTGATCGATGAGGATGTGAGAGGAGCCTCGATTGCTCTCATGAGGCTGCTTTGCGACCGCATCCGTCGCGCGATAAATCCGCAGGGCCTGAAAAGTAGAATAAGAACTCCCAAGGCTAGGTGGGGCTTTTGCGTTTAGATCGACTGTAGGAGGAGAAGCCCGATCGCTCGCACCGCTACAAAGAGTTGCTTCGGTCTTTGTTCGTTTGTGGCGTTTGCGAGGATCGAGCCTGCCCGTGAAGTCTGGGACGCTCTATTGAACTTGCAGGTTTGAATGCTTTAATGAGCTCTCAAAATCGGTAACGTCGTGCTGGCGGACAAAGCCTTCTGACAAGTCGATTCTTTAAACGAGAGGGCCCCGGTGGGGCAAGCCGCCACGCATTTGGCGGCCAAGGCTCCCAAAGCTTCTGCCACAGCTCGTCCGAAGGGAACCCCTACGCGCATCTCGAACCCGCGTCCGACAAACGTCAGCCCCAAGACTTCCGCAGATTGGCTTGTAATTTCCACGCACAAACCGCAGTCGATGCATTTACCGGGTTCGTAGATGACATCCCCGGCCGCACCGACCAATCGGAGCTTCGGCCGGCTTCCGCGAAACCGGTTCGGATCTGCCCCATACAGGGCGGCATAGCGACGGAGCTTGCAGCGGCTTAGTCCCCGGCAATTGCAGTGCAAACAGCGGCTGGCTTGCTCCACGGCCACAGGTTCCGAAAGGGGCGTTATCAGATCTTCACCATTCCAGCGGGGCGAGGAGCTCGCACGGGCCACCAGAATTTTCAGTTCATCCTCATCAACTCGACCTAAGCGAACTGAGAAACGCTCCGCCGCCTCGCTCGGCAATTCTCCTTGGAGGAATTGGTGGATGGCCCAGGCCGCTTCTTTACCATCTGCGACACTGCGAACCAGAAGATTTTTGCCCCGCACGGCCGTGCCGGCTGCGAAAATCCCTGGCTGATTCGTCTGAAAATTCGTTCGATCGACCGCGATGCCCCGTGTCGTGGTTTCCAAGCCGTAACGCTCTGCCAAGGGCCGCGCGGCGCTGCCCCAAGCCAAAAGAATAGCATCTGCTTGGGCGGCTAAATCATTCAAGTGCACCGTGCGCCCCAACTCTACCCCAAAGCGGAACTCCACCCCCAAAGCCTCGATGAGGCGTGTTTCCCCAGCCAAAGCCGAAAGAACATCGGCCCTTTCATCCTCCTGCAAATCTCGACCCAATTCGGCGCCCGATTGCTTGCGAATCCTTCCGCCAGCTTCGGGAGCGGCTTCGAATACGAGAACTTCGTGTCCGAATTGTCTCAAATGCCACGCGGCGGCTAAACCCGTAGGCCCCGCTCCCACGATGATCACTCGTTTGCCGGTGGGCGGAGCGACCGGCGGCAAATACGGGTTCGCCTGCCCTAAATCCCAATCCGCAACAAAGCGCTTTAGTTGGCAAACCGCGACAGGCCCGTCGGCAGGATTCCGCCGACAGCCCTTTTCGCACGGTCTGGAGCAAAGCCGGCCCAGAACCGCCGGCAAAGCAATGTCGTGCTTAATCGTGACGATGGCATGAGAGAAATCCCGTTGGGTTATCTGCCGCAACATCAGCGGAATATCCATGTGCGCCGGACAAGCAAACTGACATGGCGCCAAACAGTCCCCGGCATGATCTCCCAAAAGCAGCTCCAGCGATGTCCGCCGCATGGTCCGGACTTCTAAAGTTTCGCTGTCGATGAGCATCCCTTCCTGAACCAGCGTGCCACATGCCGGTACGAATTGACCACGGTCTGCCAGCTTCACCAAACAGACTAAGCACGAGGTCTGCGGGCGATAGGGCGGCAGATAACAAAGATTCGGGATATCGATCCCCAGCTTCCAAGCGGCTTCGAGGATCGAAGTGCCTGAAGGAACATCTACCGGCTGACCATCGATGATTATTCGCGGCATATCTGCTTCAGATGGTTTGTTTTCGAGTTTTCGGCTTTCATGCTGTAAACGTCCAGATTTCAGATCTTCACGCCGTCGGAGTCTCGCCCTCCGAATCGTTGACAGCTCGCCATTCCATGCGAAAAGGGGGTATCCGTAACTATGACCTCTCTATCGGCTACATTATTTTGTGTTCGAGTAAATGATTTGACGTTTGTTGTCGCGGTGGTTGATTTGGCGTGGTCGACTTTCGCTTCATCGGTGCACGCGAGATTAGGCTACGTGAACTGCCGTCGCCGATTATGTCTAAGCGGCCATTACGGAGTCCGATGTTAGGCTGCGAGCACTTGTGCCCTTCGATGTGTCATCCACGGGTTTTGTTACTCCACGGTGATCGCCTTTTCCGGGCAAAGCTGGCGGCAGGTATCGCAACGTGTACATTTCTCATCATCGATCCAGTGACGCCGGTAAGGGGTAAGCGGAATCGCCCCTGTGGGACAGTGCTGGGCACAGAGCGTGCAGCCGATGCACCGCTCGGATATGCGGTACCGGATTAACGCCTTGCATTTTCCTGCCGGGCATCGCCCCGCCAAATGGGCTTCATATTCATCCCGAAAGTATCGCAACGTGGAAAGCACGGGGTTCGGGGCCGTCTTACCCAAGCCGCAAATGCTCCCGAGCCGGACGATCTGCCCTAGCTGCTCCAGTTCTTCAAGGTCTTTTTCTTTTCCTTCGCCCGCGCAAATCCGATCCAAAAGCTCCAACATTCGCCGGGTGCCAATTCGACAAAGCGTGCATTTCCCACAGGACTGATCTTGAGTGAACCGCAGGAAATACCGTGCAATATCCACCATGCAATCGGTGTCATCGAGGACGACCAACCCTCCCGATCCCATGATCGCCCCCGCGGCAGTCAGGGCCTCGTAGTCTACCGGAATATCGGCCAAATCAGCCGGGATACACCCGCCGGATGGCCCGCCTACTTGCACCGCCTTAAACTGCCGCCCGGCTGCTACGCCGCCGCCGATCTCCTCTACGATTTGACGAATGGTAATCCCCATGGGAACTTCGATGAGTCCGCCGCGTCGGATTTTGCCTGCCAAAGCAAAGACCTTAGTCCCTTTGCTCGTGGCAGTTCCCAAGGCGGCAAAAGCTTTGGACCCATGGCGGATGATCCACGGTACTACGGCGAATGTTTCCACATTGTTGATGAGCGTGGGCCGATCCCACAAACCCTTCTCCGCCGGATAAGGCGGGCGCAACCGCGGCATACCCCGTTTGCCTTCCAAGGAGGCAAGTAGTGCGGTCTCTTCGCCGCAGACAAACGCCCCGGCTCCCTCTTTGACACAAAGCTCCAAAGCGAAGCCGCTTCCCAAAACATTGGGGCCGAGAATCCCTCGTTCAAAACACTTTTGCAAAGCCTCGCGGACCCTTTCTACGGCCAACGGGTACTCTGCCCGAATGTATAAGAACCCCTGATGGCATCCTGTGGCCACGGCGGCAATGGCCATTCCTTCCAGAATACGGTAGGGGAAGGATTCCAAAAGCATGCGATCCATGAAAGCTCCAGGATCCCCCTCGTCGCCATTGCAGATGACATACTTCGGCGGAGGCCCCGCGGCGGCGACTTTTGCCCACTTTTCCCCAGTGGGAAAGCCCGCCCCACCTCGACCCCGTAGGCCGCTAGCGCTAATCTCGCCCACAATTTCTTCAGGCTGCAATTCCTCCAGGCATTTCCACAAAGCCTGAAAACCGCCATGGGCCAAGTATTCATCGAGATCTGTGGGGTCGATTTGCCCGCTGAATTCCGTGGCAATTCGTACCTGGGGTCCTAAGAACGAGCATACCGGCCCGTCACGGACATCGAGCGCTTCAATCCCCAAGGAACCAGCCGGACTACCACTGGCCAATAGGTCCAGCCAATTCAGCACTCTTGCCTGAATCTTGCGCCGCCAGCTCCGAGGTTGGAAATGTCGGGCAAGTACTGCGGGGACCTCCTCCGGAGCAACACGCGCATAAAGCCGCCCGTTTCCGTTGGGTGTGACCACTTCCATGAGCGGAGTTTGATGGCACATGCCCACGCAGCCCACCCGCTTTAAGGCCACGGGGCGATCCATTTGGGCTAATGCTCCATGCACAGCGGCAAAGACTGCTTGGCTTCCCTGGGCCACGCAGCACGAGCCAAGACCAATGCGGACTTCTCCTTCTGTTTGGCCCGACGGAGCCAGCCCTCGGGACGGCATCGGGTGGCCATCCTTCTTTCGTTCCAAAAAGTCATGCAAGATATCTCGCACTTGCGAAGGACTGACCCGCCCGTATGTAACACCATCGATTTGAATGACCGGTGCAAGTGTACAGCATCCAAGGCAAGCCACCTTTTGCACGGTGAATCGACCTTGGCTGTCCGTATCCATTTCTGATGTTAGCCCTAGCTCATACTCCAGGGCTTGTTGGACCAAGTCGGCACCTTTGACATGGCAAGCTGTTCCGTGACAAATTTGGATCAGGTGCTCCCCCATCGGCCGATGGCGGAACTGATTGTAAAACGTTGCTACCCCCACGATATTGGCCGGCGTGATTTGCGTCAGTTCACAAACTCGCCAGAGTGCTTCTTCCGGCAGGTAGCGATAATGCTCTTGAATAGCTTGGAGGATAGGAATCGTGGCCTCCGGCCCTCGGCCGAGTCGGTCCACAATTTCATCCACGAAACGCAGATCTAATTCATCCATCGTGTTCAAACGGCGCTCGGTCACGGGAGCAAATATGTGCGAATCTAAGATGTTTTAATACGGATTCTCATTAGCTCATCTTAACGCATTGCAAAACCTGCCCTTACGATAATTGTATCCACCGCAAGGCACTAGCTGGCCCATAATCCTACTCATGAGGGTAACACTTGGCCAGGATCAACCGGGTCTCCATCGCTGGCAGACACGAGCCTCGCTTGCGGTACTTGCGATTGCGGGGCCTAAAACCCAACTCCAACACCGGCTCACTTTCTTACAAAAATTAGATGTAACAAATGAGGTGCATTCAGCATTGGGAAGTTACGTGCGAAGACCTCTTGGTGCCAATGGGCCCCGCAGGTTAACCATCCCGATGGCTTTCAGACTTTGAACGAAGTGGCACATTCGTCATAAACGTTAAAAATCCAGAGTCGACGGAATTCCCAATCAAGCGTTTTTTCGGGACTCACTAACGGAGCGCACTTGTGCTGCCAACGTCGGCCTACTTGCAAGGAAGTCCCCATTAAGCCGAACTTGTTTCTGAGGGGCCAAAGTCCAGCTTTTTCCTATTCTCGGGATCCCCTTTGCAAAAGCTGGGAGGCAGCCAACAATACTGCAACGCTTAAGGACCGATCCTGATAAACCGATGGAAGCCCGCGAGGCGTGTGCCGCGAGGAGAGGGAACTTGAGCTGGTTCACTATCCTGGGGATTGCTTTCGGATTGGCGATGGATGCCCTGGCAGTGGCAGTGGTCGTGGGTTTGGCTGTGCCCGCGATTACCGTGCGGCACTGGTTCCGCTTAGCCTTTCATTTCGGGCTTTTTCAGTTTTTCATGCCGATACTCGGTTGGGCAGCCGGCGATCATTTCGGGGCTTTTCTGATCCATTGGGACCATTGGATCGCCCTAGCCCTCCTGAGCGGTGTCGGCGGGAAAATGATTTGGGAATCGCGACACCCCGAGGGGATTGTTGGTTGCCATGACCCAACACGAGGGTGGAGCCTCCTGGGTCTCTCACTGGCCACCAGCATCGACGCCTTAGCGGTGGGGTTTAGTTTGGGCCTTTTAACGACCGAGATCCTGACGTCGAGTATCATCATTGGGCTTGTGGCGGCCGCGTGCACCACTTTCGGGCTGTTGGCGGGAAAAAGGCTGGGACCTGTTTTTGGAGCACGGGCGGCATTGTGCGGCGGAATTATCCTCCTTGTGATTGGGGTGAGAATCCTCATTTGGGATCTCATAAACCATCATTTTTAAGTCGACGTATCCAACGTCAGTTCTTCGGGGCCCTGATTTCCGGAGTCGCATTCGGTTCCGAGCGCGGTGCGTTTTGGACATGAAGTGATTTCCGGTTTATGCTCGAACCTTTTGCCTTCTCGTGTGTCTGAGGTTTCGAAAGCTAATATCCCAAACTTGCGTTCTCCATCATTTAATGGACAAAGGGACGTAACCTTTGTCCCAACTTCCGATGCCATTAGGAACTCATCCGCCCATCAGCCTCGGCGACTATTAGATTGCGTGATTCTATGGATTAGCCATGCTAAATTTATTGTGAGCAATGCCTCTTTCTCAGACGGAGAGACTGCTTCTTTCCCCGTACTCCTCAATCGGACTTCTCCCTCCATGCATCTGCACAGAGCGACCAGGCCCTTCATTTAGTGGTTTCCCCGGTAATTGTCGGGGCGAAAATGTCGGCAGAATCGTTCCCGTAAGCGGGCTAAAAAATACGAATTAAAGGGAATTTGTGGATTTTCCGGGTTTTCTCGATTTCGAAGACTTTTAGGCCGATAACAACACTCGACGAGTTCGAGTAAGTCGCGCGGCCTTCAGGATGACGGCTCTTTTGCCTGGGAATCGCAACCTCAAACTCCATTTTTGGAATTTTAAAATCGAAGGGCTTGGGGTCTGAGTATGTTTGCTCGCGTCTGTTTCGCCGCCGCAGCCATCGCGGCTCTCACTTGTCTAGTGGGGTGTGCAGAGGTTGCACACGTAATCTCTGGCCCCCAGTATCATCCCGTTTATCATCCAATCGGTGCCCATCCCATAGTAGTGGCCGGAGAAGGCCCGACATGCGATTACGAAACCGGCTTTTGCTCGTCGGAGTGTGGGCCAACTCTGGCCGGCTATTGTGGATCGGCATGCTGCGCCGTCGTCGCCGGTCCCCAACCACCGTACTGGGGGCCTCTTACTTGGCTATTCAATTTGCTAAGTTGTGGATATTGCGGCGATGGATGCGGCGAAACCTATTGGGGCGACTGGGTCACATGGAAAAGCTGCGAGCCTTGCGATCATTGGGGGAATTGGGTTGGACCCGATCCCCTAACGGCCGTTCCCCATCAACCTTCTTACACCGCACCGCCCGACTCATGCCCGAGCTGTCTTGCTGAGAAGGCACACGGAGTAAGAGGAGTAAAAGGGCCGATAATTGTCGACAAGCGTACGCCGCGGCAACCCTCCACCGCCGCAAGAGTAACGCGAAGTTCCCGTCACAGCGTCTTCCCTCAGCAACGGGCTCCTATTTCCAGGGGGCTTAGCTCCGGCTATCCCCACCAAACCCCCTCGCCGATCAATCCTCGGGTGTTGATGTCTCGGCAACCAAATAGCCCAAGGATTGTTCCGAACCTCACCCAAATGCGTTAGGAATACGGTCGGTAATTCCCGGTCGCAGGGCTTATCTGCTCAGGCACAACAGTATCGCACGAGCGACAACCGGTAATCCCCGTTCGCAGGGCTTCCCCACCCGGAGTTACCGGTTGGTCCACGCCGCCACAGTCGGCAGAGATTCCGGCCGTTTCGCCCCATCAGGCGGTGTAAACCAGATTTGGAACCGCATCGGCAAAAAATCCCGAAAAGTGCCTAATTCCCGGGACCGGGGAACAGACGCTCCAAGCTTTGATCTGTGGCTCTCAAACTGTGATCAGTTGGGCTATTGGGCGGGCTCTAAGATTTCGATGTCTTTAAACATCACCAGCATGTCATTTCCACCATGAAGCTGTAAAGCCAAATGCCCTTCCCGCCGGCCGGGGTCGTTCTTTAGTTCCGCGGTTTTTACGCCGTTGATCCACACCGTGATGTCGCCCTCTTGAGCAGACACGATCATCTCGTTCCAATCGCCCGGTTTGAATGCCTTTGCCACGAGCTCTGCCGGTGGCTGAACGACCCATGCGCGACCATTGGTCTCGTAGAGTCCGCCGGTATTCGCCTTTGGGTCGATCTCAGCCTGAAATCCAGAAACCCCGCTGTGCCCCTTTTCCTCGATTCGGAAGTAGAAACCGCTGTTTCCTTCCAAGGCCTTGAACTTGAGCCTTACCACGAAATCGCGGAATACCCGATCTGTAACGAGGTGACCGAATTCTTTCTCCGCGGCCACCTTGCGGCCGACGATCGCCCCGTTTTCAATCGTCCAATCACCCACGCCAATTTTGTGCCAACCGGCGAACGTTTTTCCATCCCAAAGCGGTTTCCAAGTGCCCTGGAATTGCTGGGCACTTGCCACCTGCCCCACCAGTACAAAGATTAACGACGCAAGCCAAATCGCGCCGGATTGGCGAATTCCATGGCCGGTTCGTTGCATAAGCATTTCTCCTTCAGAAATCAGCCACTTAACCACGAGTTTAACCCCAATCGATTGAAGAACCTTTTCAGGTCAACTGGAAAGCCTTTATGTTCTGAAGCCGCAACCGCGTTACGTCGCTCACAAAGTTTCGCCGGCTTTTCAATTCTTCGTTTTACGGGAAAGAAAAGTCATGCCGCTTTGTAAGACGATGCCGGCTTGTCAGGTCAGCTTGTCCACTCCCTTAATGCCTAGCTTTTTCAACTTCGATCGTCGACTCTGCGGGAAACTCGCTTTCGAGCCTACCTTTGTTTGACTTACTCCAATCCGTGGCTTGCTTGCGGTTTTCTTCCCAAAGGTTTGGCTGTTCGATGCATTCGGCGTTTTTGCGTATTAGTGACGGAACTCTACCCGGCCACAGCCTGGTATTCGAAGGATCAATCCGCAAGCTGTACGCCGAACTCATCCTCGCGGCGTGCAATCTCCGGCTCTACCCGGAGGGCAGCTCATCCTGAACCTTTGTTAGAGCTTTAATTGCAGGATTGGCTCAGTGTGGGAAATCGCCATTTACTTTTGCTAGGGCCTTCCAGGTACTACCGTCTTACAGGGTAAATTCGGGACGAGGTCTGTTCAAATCACCAGGGTAGCAGTTTAGAAAAACCACCCATTACGGAAGTCGCGCACCTCTCGAGGTGCATCAACGAGGCAAAACCCGGTAACCCCGGCCCGGCAGGTTGCCGAGGTCTGGTTAGACTTTACCTTTGAAAAAGCAAGTTTTTTATCAACGGACCAAAATTGGGCGCTACCCCAGACTGAGGCCCAAAAAAGTGTCGCAAAGAATCGGGCCGGTTCGTGCGCAGCAACGGAACGAGTGCTACTCGGTGGGTTTGCGCTCAAGCGACTAGCGGAAGAGGAGCCCCGTAATCACCGGGCGACACTGGTACCGGCAGCAACGTGGTGCATACAGGTTGTGAAGGAAGCGTCGCACTGTGTGTAAAATACACTTAAGGTTCATGTGACAGAATCTTAGGAGCGGAGGGTTGTCGGCAGGAGCAGGCGAATTCCCGGGAGCGCGACCTTTTTTCCCGTTATCAACGAAATATCTTCCCCATACCAACGAAATAAGGAAACCACTTCCTTTTAGGCCACACTTTGCCCGGCGATCTTGCCTTACTAAAATCACGTTTCCGGGAGGCGAGATTTAGCTCAAACGCAAGCGGCGGTTCATTCCGCGGTTAAAAGTTTACGGTGTGACGAAGCAACTGATGGATTCGATTTCGCTTTTCTAAACCTCGTCAAATTAAGGAGGTTGCGGTTTGATAATTGATTGGCTTAAGGTTGGCCAGAAATCGCCACGGAATGCGACAATAACAAGTTTTTTAATACATTGAACAAGTACCCTTAATACTAAACCTTTCAATGTCGGCTGATTACGATTCGGTTTTGCTGAAATATCCAACTTATTGTCGAACCATTTATGAACGATCGTGCCTCCCCGTATCCTGAGCCCTTCTACCGGCCCAACGACTTCGGCGGTCCCCCGATCATCGAAGTGGTCGCTGAACCTGCCACAGAAGCACCGCCCCCGCGAACGCAAGGCGCGTCGTGGAAGGTGCCGTTGCTCCTTTTTTTGGCGACATGCGCTAGCACGTTTTGGGTCGCCTTTATACAGATGGGCAGTTTGTGGCACGGACTAATTTATTCAAGCTCCATTATGACGATCCTCATCTGCCACGAGGGCGGACATTTCATTCAGGCTTTGCGTCACCGTGTGCCCGCGAGCTTGCCGTATTTTTTGCCGTTTCCGCTCGGGCCCATTGGGACCTTCGGCGCGGTGATCGCCATGTCAAGCCGCGTAGGAAACCGTCGTGCGCTTTTTGATATCGGTGTCACCGGACCATTGGCCGGCTTGGTTCCTACGCTACTTTTTTGCTACGTGGGATTGCAATACTCGTATGTCGCGCCGATTGTCCCCGGAGCTCAACGATTCGGAGAGCCGCTTATTTTGAAGTGGCTTTTTGCTGCGGAATTCGGCCCCATTCCGGAAGGGCACGACGTTTTCTTGCACCCGATGGCTTGGGCCGGCTGGGTGGGACTTTTCATCACGGCTCTAAACTTGATCCCCATCGGGCAGTTGGACGGGGGGCATATTCTCTACGCCCTGACGCCCCGGCACGCCAATCGCGTTGCCATGTTTCTCTTGCTGTTCGGAGCGGCTGCTGCGATCGTTTTTTGGTGGTGGTTACCCATGATACTACTACTCTTGTTACTGGGACACAAACATCCCCCGACAGCCGCCGACCACATTCCGTTAGGAACGGGACGTGTCCTTCTGGGGCTATTAACGCTCAGCTATATCTTCATCGGCTTTACCCCGAAGCCCGTCATTATGGACGACGAGCTATTACGAGAAACGCCACCGGTCTTCGAACGATCGCCAAAACGACAAGTCCCTCGACCCCAACAACCGCGTCAACCCATCGAGCCGGAGCCAATCGAGCAGGTGGAACCGATTTGGGTCTTCCACCCGGATGAGTTAACCCCCCGATTCTGGGCTTCCTCTGCGATTTTGAAAACAAGCAAGTTTGAAAAGAAAGTAACCGTTACGAAAAGGTCTGACGTAAGCGAGTACAATCAGAGTCCATTCAATAGCAGTAGCTCCAGCAATAGCTCCGTCGACTCTCCGGCTAACCCGGCAGTTTTTTTGAGTCACCCCTACGTCGCAGGGAAAGGTATCCGTTTCCCTCAAGTCTCCTTCCGCGCTGACAGCCTATGGGAAAGGTCAGACTTGCTCTAGGTGTCGGAAGCCTAGGAGGCTCACACCGTCGGTTTAATTACCCAACGACTGAAGCGGGGCGGGGATCCGCCCACCGAAATGCACGAATTGATCGCTGGCACCCGAGTTACGCACTGCAATGACCGGTGCCGCCCCAAATAAACCGCCGAACTGCACGTAATCCCCCGCCTTAGCGCCGGGTACGGGAATCAATCGCGCTGCCGTCGTCTTATTGTTGATCACGCCGATAGCCATCTCGTCGGCGATTAGCGCCGCTATGGTTTCCGGCGGTGTATCTCCCGGAACTAGGATCATATCTAGACCGACCGAGCAAACGCTCGTCATCGCTTCGAGCTTTTCTAAGACCAGGTGACCCGCTGCCACGGCCTCCGCTAAGGCGGCATCCTCGCACACGGGGATGAAGGCACCACTAAGCCCACCCACGGAACTTGAGGCAAAAAGACCGCCTTTTTTCACGGCATCATTGAGCATCGCGACGGCAGCGGTGGAACCGGGTGCACCGATCTTCGAAATACCCAGCGTCTTGAGGATTTCCCCCACACTATCGCCCACCGTTGGGGTTGGGGCTAAGGACAAATCAACAATCCCGAAGGCCACGCCTAGTTCCGCCGCCACTTCACGTCCGATGAGTTCCCCAACGCGGGTCACCCGGAAGCTTGTGATTTTGATCTCTTCCGCCAAGTCACCCAAGGTTAGATTTTTTTCCAACGAAAGGCGTCGCTTCAATGCACTGCTAACGACCCCCGGCCCGGAAACTCCGATATTGATCGCTGCCTCGGGCTCGCCGGGCCCCATGTACGCCCCCGCCATGAACGGGTTGTCCTCGGGAATATTCGCGAACACCACCAGCTTGGCACAGCCGAATCCAAAGCGATCGGCCGTAGCCTCGGCAATCCGCACAATAATATGTCCCATTTGGTGGATCGCATCCATGTTGATGCCTGCATGCCGCGAAGCGACATTGACCGAGGAACAGACCCTTTCGGTCTGCGAGAGCACCTCAGGGAGCGAATTCATCACGACCGCATCGGCCGGCGTGATCCCTTTGTGGACCAAAGCCGTAAAGCCGCCGACGAAATCCACCCCGCATTCGCTGCCGACGGCATCGAGCGTTTTGGCGACCTGCACAGCAGCCGCATGTCCGTGACCCGCCAAGAGCGTTGCCACCGGCGAGATGGCCAGCCGTTTGTTAATCACAGGTATGCCGTATTTAGCACCTACGCGATCGCAAACCTCCACTAAGCGACTTGCGCGAGAGAGGATCTTATTCCGCAACTTCCGGCACAGAAGATCGACACTGGGGGCTGCACAGTCATCGACGTTCAGCGCCAAGGTCACGGCGCGAACGTCGAGATGTTCGGCGTGAAGCATTTCGATCGTTGAAAGAATCTCATCGGTGCGAAGCATGAGACGGATGCCCTGCGGTACTTGAACCGTAAAGACGCAACTGATTCGTCGCTACGAAAACGTTTTCGTGTTGAAGCTTGACGGTAAACCCGAGCTCCTGACCCATTTGCTCCAAGTCGGCCTGAAGCATCCGGATATCCCAATGTTTCGGCACTTCCAACTGACCGATTAGGACGAAGTCCCCGCCTGAATGGTCACCATATAAATCGACAATGTTGATGTCTTTGCCAGCTAAATACTCACTGAAGCGCCGAACAATGCCCGGCTGATCCTTCCCAAAAGCGGTGATGACAAACCGGTCACACTCCGGTTTTGATACAAAGCATTCCGGAGGCAATGCCCGGCGAACCAGGACCTGATATCCTCGGCCGGTGGTATCGGCCTTGGAGACAGTTTGGGCCAGGGTGTCCGGCTCGATGGGCTCAGGAAAGCTCACGATCATAATGAGAGTAAAGTATCCACTGAGCACTGTCTGGCTACAGGCATCGATATTCCCGCCCAGTTGCTCAATTGCCCGACTGACGGCCGCAACGATACCGGGATGATCGTCGGACATCACGTCGAGCACATAGGCATGTTCAAATCGAGTAACCATCAACTGCCGACCTATGGCAAGCTGTGAAGGAGAGTTATTCAAAAATCGCTAAAATCACGATTTTCGTCTTAATTTGATGGGTATTATTCCGAGTTTAACTCATCTCAAGTTTAGTATGTTTCGTTCGCCTCCCGAGCTAGGCCAGGCATGCCTCTCAGCACCCCGTCTTTCATCTGATTACTCGCGAACCGCCAAAAAAGTACACAACTCCTCAGGATTGCAGCAGTTCCTGACCTACGCAAACTGGTGGGTTGGCCTCCCTGTCAACCTTCCGGCAACAATGGTCAGCTTTTACCCAATAACTTGGAAACTTTCCCATAATAACTCGGAAATACCAGGTTTTATCGTGCCCAGAGAAACCGCGAGCTGTATTCAACTGAATAAACTGAATTAAAGTATACCGGTAATCTTACCAAAAAGCCCGTGGCTCACCACGGGCCTAGGCGATTTACGATCGTGTTATCATGTTGGGCTTTATGCGGCTACAAGACCGAGGAACTTACCGGGGGGGCCAAAATGTGGCCCATTTGTGCAGCCATTTCTTCTCAAAAGTCGCAGCGTTCAAGAAGGCAGCGGCGGCGGTTGCGGAACGGCCCAAAAACCCTACGTTTCGGTAGGATGCCTCTGGCGTACGGCTACTCGTGCGGCTACCCGTGAACCGAGTTTATTGCGGGGATTAACCGAGTTTATGGTAAGGATTATTATCGTAAGGATTAAGAGTTCCATCCGGCGCAATGCGGGTTAGGTCGATCCGGCGATTTGCACGATCGTCTAGCCAGGATGTTACCCCGCCGTCCACGGGGCACGCGGACGCTACTGTTCAGAACAATGACACGTGCAAAAAAGTCGGTGTCCGCGGAGCACGCGGATGCTTCCCGAAGCACACGAGCAGCGATAAAGCGCAGGAGCCCTTGGATTGTAGTGTGGCCGCATTTAATGTCCCGCGATCCCCCGGAACATGAAGAACGCTGCCGCAACGAGAAACACGCCCGCAATTAAAAAGTCCCAACTGAAAGGCAGACGCATGTAAAAGACGGCAAACCCGGCAAAGACTGCCATTGTGATTACTTCTTGCATCACTTTGAGTTGGTAGAGGCTGTAGTATTGGCTTCCTATTCGGTTCGCCGGAACTTGCAAGCAATATTCCAGGAAAGCCACACCCCAACTGCTGAGAATGGCCACCAGTAGAGGGACGTTCTTCAGGTCTTTCAGGTGCCCATACCACGCATAAGTCATAAAGATATTTGAACCCACCAGAAGCAAAACCGGCAGAATCATTGACGAACTCATAAAGACGGCACCGTAACGTAGCTCTAAAGACTCACATTCAAGGTTTTACGAACTTCCAGCCCACCAAAATCCTTTCGGAAGCCGATTCGATCGGTGGCTCCCGACACTCGCGGTCCCCACGCCTTAAATCTCAGAATCGTCAAAATGGAGGGCGAAAAATTGG
This sequence comes from uncultured Thermogutta sp., assembly GCA_937128505.1. Taxonomy (GTDB): domain Bacteria; phylum Planctomycetota; class Planctomycetia; order Pirellulales; family Thermoguttaceae; genus DTLM01. The sequence continues at coordinate 106,846 of CAKZMM010000035.1, read as the reverse complement.
TGTCTCGACGTGTTTCATCCATCTCAGCCGCCGGATCAAAGCCCGGCCACGCCGGGATACCCGACCCCTCGATGCAGAGAACTTCCTTATCTGATTGAAACCCGGGGGAGTTTTCTTATTCAAACCCGGGCGAATAAGGAAAACTCATGGGCCAATTCATGAAATGGGCCTATCATGGTAAGACAAGCGAGGTCGCGGAAGTAGTCACGGAGGCCCAAACCATTCTCAGGGGGAAACGGTCTCGGGCTTCCTTCCATATGGCCCATGACTCGAGTGCTCGCCGAGCACTCGCCCCTAGTGTCCCCAACGAATTGCCGGGCCAAAATACCGGAATTTGATAAGTCCTGAACAAAAATCTCCGCACTTTCAAATCAACCGCTTAATTTCGTCTCACCACTCAGCCTCAAATCAACGGACTTTTCCGATCCCTAGCGTCCCTTTCCCGCCGCAATGGTCTGAGATCGTTTGAGGATCAAATCCCCGATAATCTTCGGGTTAAGCTCCGTTAGCGACCTTACTACCAAATCAGCTTCCTGAAGGCTTTCCGGCGTTCGGCCGGTGCTAACCAAGCCAATTGCAGCCATCCTGGCGCGATGAGCGGCAGTAATTCCCGCCGGGGCATCCTCGACCACGGCGCATTGTTGCGGCGCTACGCCCAGCCGCTCTGCAGCCAGGAGAAAGACCTGCGGATCGGGTTTACCCCTTGTGACGTCCTTGCCGGTAACGATTGCATCGAAAAGTTGGCGGGCTGCCAATTTTTCCAACACCATTTGAACGTTCTCAGGGGGACCCGAGGAGCCGACGGCCAGCATGAATCCAGCCTCCCTCAGCCCTGGCAAGAGAGCGTCAATGCGGGGCATTGGACGAAAGTCGCTGTGGAGAATCTCGCGAAAAATCGCCTCCTTGCGCTCGTCCATGGCGGTAATCTCGCCAGTGGAGAAACGGTCCACGCCCCAATAAGCCTCCACGATTTCCCGGCTTGTCCGCCCGAAATGGCGGATAAAGTCATCTTCGGTCACCGTCAGATCGTACTCGGCAGCCAAGCGCCGCCAGCTTTCGTAGTGGGCGAAGTAACTATCGACGAGGACGCCATCCATGTCAAAAATCACAGCAAGGGGGCTACCGGAAACTCGCTTTGCCAAAGTTTGCTCGCGTGCATCTTTCATCGTCATTGCAAAATTCCCATCCCGGGGAGATATAGCCAAAGTCCGGCATGACCGCGGCTGTGCACGCCGGTTGAATGGCTGCAGCCTAAGCCGTGCGTTCGCGATCGGGTCACCGTCGACCACCTCGGGGTAGAGGAAGCCCCTTTGAATCCACCCTATGCATGGGGAGAACGGCCGATTGCTCTTGCCGCGGTTGCTGGGGGGATTCGCCCGCTCTGCCCGCATAGTTCTTTACAGGGACCTGTAAAACGCACTAGTTTAACCAAGCGGGTAAGAAAAGGTTAGGCCGTTTTCTGCAAGTAGCTTGAAACCCAAATCTCTCAGGCTCACTTTGCAAGCAAGGCCGTCAATCTCCGAAAGCGAACGGGAGTGGCCAACGGGTAAAACGGTGCTTTTCGGGTTCCGCCGCCATGTCCCAACGCAATCGAGTACCTTGTCTCTAAGTTTGTAAATTCGGTGAAATTTCGGGACTTTTCTCAGTCAAGTCTACTCTGCACCCATGCAGCCGGATTTAGCTCCGCAGCGTCGTACTGAAAGGGTATTGTTCAGAAAAAATAAAAGCGGTTGGCTCAATAATGAAATCAAGCCAACCGCAGCGGAGACGTGAAATCTTGCTAGCTGTGGAATATCGGGAAATTCGCCGCTCACCGGTTCACCGATTCCCCGAATCCCGTGACTCTAGTTTCTTCTCGCTTTGGTTTCTTCATCGCCAAAGGTCGTAAATAAGCGAGGATCTCTCCCGCAGGGCCGACCACCGACCGGACAACACTCGCAAAAGCAACCACAATCTCCGCAACGTAGCTTGGCTAATTCCGGCGTAAGCACGAAGCGCAGGCCAGCGCGCGACACCATCAGTGATAAACTTTTTCGAAGAATTCTTGGCTGGCTTTGGGATCGGGTTTAATCGTCGGTGCACCCTCGTGCCAATTCGCCGGGCAGACCTCGCCGTGTTGTTCGTAGAACTGTAGAGCCTTAACCATCCGTAGGGCCTCGTCCACACTACGGCCCAACGGCAGGTCGTTCACCAACTGATGCCGTACAACACCCTCTTTATCGATTAAGAAGAGGCCACGCAGAGAGATCCCTGACGGCAGGAGCACGTCGTAAGCCTCGGAGATCTTCTTATCCAAATCGGCTACGAGGGGATATTTGATCTCCCCCAACCCCCCTTTGCTTCGCGGCACATTTCGCCACGCCAAATGGGTGAAATGACTATCCACCGAGCATCCCAGGAGCTGAACGTTCAGGGCTTCAAACTGCGCTGCCGCATCGGAAAACGCGATAATCTCCGTCGGGCAAACGAACGTGAAGTCCAAGGGCCAGAAGAAAAGGATTACGTACTTGCCGCGGTACTGGCTTAAGCGGATTTGTTGGAATGAGCAATCCGGCATTACCGCTGTGGCTTGGAAATCCGGTGCTTGCTTCTGAACGAGAACTCCCATTGCAAACCTCCATCGTCATCAAGAGACAAATTGGTTCGACACTAAGCCTGGATTAACACGAAAGGTAATTTTTGTACTTCGAAGCCATCCGGCCGGACAGCAAAACGCCGACCGCGCCGATCCATCCACGCATAAGCTTCCGTCTGTACCTGACACCGCGCTTGGTCCGCACGATTTGCCGTTTTACGAATCGCCACCAGTTGGGTCATTTCAACCAGCGTGGTCACTAGATTCCAAGTAACGACCCTGCGGTTTCTCAACCGCGGCGTTTTAAAATGCGTATTACGATAGTTATGCCGGTAGCATGAAAAAGTCAATTCCAGTTGCGAAAATTATCCTAAATCACCAGAGTTTCAAAAGTTACAGCTGGTTCCGGAAGGGTCAGATCCTAACAATCTCTCCCGAATTACGAAATTGACTCTAGGACAGAATTCTTTTACAAGATCGGGGATTTCCCGGAATTCACCAGGCAGAGTGTCTTCACTAAACTCCTCGATGCCCCGAGAAGCCGCCGACGGTGGCGACCTCGGGCAAAGCCCTTTCCTCGCGAAGCAGCAACCGTGCCATCCTTGAGAAAGTTAAAAAGTCTAAAAAACTTGATAAGAAATGAATAGCGGCTCTTTTAGGGCCTGGCCATCAGACTACCCATTTTCCCAAATGTCTCATCCCATTGTCCCGGCGGTTCCGGGCACGAAGAGCTGGGCAATTTGACCCCACGGACAGAGAGCTCTTCCCCGTGCGTAACCAGAGCATTTCTAGGCCCACAATCGCCACCGCAGCCTCCGCCCTCCTGCTGCGCTTTTTAACCCTACCACAAGAGCAAATACCCCGGCCGGCTCGCCACCGTGAAGTGCGTTCTCCCTTAGGCCAACTCTTTCAACAACCGGTCCAACGACTGCAAGCTTTCTTCGATGACGGCATCCCCGGGATGCGATCCTGCTAACTCGGCCACCGGCCGTCTAGCGCCTTCGAGTAACCGCCGGCAATTCGCCGGGTCCAAATGTCCACGGAGTTGAGGTAGAACCTCCTCGGTCAAGAGGCGTGAAAGACGCAGGATTTGCTCCGGACGCAACTGAGGCTCCAATAGCAAACTGCCCAACCAACTGACCACTGGGTTAGGAACCTCCGCTGCCCGTGAAAGAATACAGCCCACCAGGGCTGCCACTACCTCCGCTCGGGTTTTCGCATCCATTTCGCTAGAAAGATAACCTGCCACGCGGACCCGATCATCGCCTTCAATCGTGTGGAGGAGTAATTCGGTTTGCCGTAGCGGGTCAGCTTCGGGCAAAGAACGCAAATGGAATCCCAAGACATTATGCAATCGCTGGACCAGTTGGAGGTCGCGGCCGTAACGATTCAGGACTGCCGAACGAAGCAACGGATGACGGAAATCCCAGGTTCCCCACGGCCGATGTTGGACCCACCAACCGGGAAAACCGCGGCGAAACCACGCCCAATACAGTTCGTCCCACCCTCGCTTGGCAGCGGCCGGTTCCAATAGCTTTACCACTTTAGGCACGGTCGCTGCTAGATCTGGCTCACGTAGTCCCCGCCGGCTCAAGGCCACCAGCAGCAGCAAGGCCTGAGTCCAGCCAAGGCCGAATCTGGATTCGCAACGCTCGCAAATATAGCCGCATAACCGGTCGATTCCGCCCGGAATTTCGCACGCTTCACGAAACAAGGTCTCTCGGTCGATTCGCCGCGGCGCCCAGGGGACTGCCAAATTTTCGCTGGGTGGATCCTGCCACAAGGACAGCTCCCCCAGGTACTCCCCCACCAAGCTAACCCACAAAGGTGAATGCCACGCGGCCAAATCGGCCGGCGTCTTCTTGCTCCACAAGACCTCCCAAACCCCTTCCTGCGGCAAATACCCGTACTTTTCCCAAATTTTGCAAAGCAGTAATCGGGCTTTTTCCTGACTCAAAGGGGGGACATGAAACGCAGTCACATCCGGACGAGCCAATATCGCTTCCGCCAAAGCCCCCGGGCCACTGCTGAAGACCAAGCGTAACCGATCCAAAGAATCGCGCGGCAGCCAATCGAGCCGACGTAATCGCTCCGTGGCCTCAAAGAGATCCAGTCCGTCGATGATCAAAACCGCAGGTTGCCCGGCTACAGCTTGACGCAAACGCTCGACACAAACGGCGGCGAGCTTTTCCGTATCCCTCCACAGGTCAAATCTGGTCGAGTCCTCTTGTGCTTCGGCGGCCAAGGGATTGGGCGGTAGCTTCCGAAGCCAACGTCGAAGCATCTGGTCCAGTTGGCTTCCCATTGCCCCGGGGTTCCCCCAGTGGGTCAATCGCCAAACGGGTCGATCCGCTAAACGCCGGTCCAGCTCTACGAGAAGCCGTGTCTTGCCAACCCCCGATGGGCCAATCACCGCCAAACCCCATGGTTGACCCGACTGACCAACAGAGTCGACAAAACCAAGAATGGGCTCCAAGACATCATCCATCACCCACGGGCTTTGGAGCTCTGAGGAGGAAAAAGAGTCTTGATATTCGTCCTCAGCCTCCAGGCTGAAGGCTCCAGCGGGGTAAGGGTTGCTGCCATCGGAGGGGATCGCCACCGTTTGACGAAGATCGTCCAGCACCATCTCGCCCAGCTGCTCCAACCCTGTTACCTTTTCGCGCTCACGGTCCCAACGGACCTGATACCGCCGGACAGCCCCTGGAAACTCTGAGACGATATCGTTACGCAAGCGATCCATTCGTGCAGCCGAGCTCGGATCTCGGTGCTGAGAAGCCACCTCCGAGGACAATTGCTCGTAAGGGAGCGATTCGCGGATATAAAAGAAGATTTTTCTGGCAGCAACGGGCTCCAATTTCAGACGGAGCCGAACCTCCATTTCAATCAAACTACAGTCCTGATCCTGCGCAGATAAAGCTCCCGGTAGTGCAGCCGCAGCCAATTCCGACCGGGCAAGGATTCGACCGTAGTGATCGCCTATAAGCACTATCCAAATCGGCTCACGGCGTTGCGCTTCACTAAGAACTACTGGCGCGATGAGCCCTTCGCCCTCACTAGCTTGTTCTCCCAGAAGCACCTCGAGTGCCCGTCGATAATCGGTGATCGATACCGCGATCCCCAGCTCAGCAAGATCCCGGACAAGCTTTGGGAAGATAAGGGTGTGAAGAAACTCGCGCTCGGCCCGCATGTCCGGCAGAGTACTGGCCACGTAAATCGGGTAGTATGCCAGGCCGGGCCTGAAAACCATGAGCTACCGTCTCCGACGACACATTGAATCCAAACCGGCTAGTTTGCGCCCGCCGCGACCGCCAAAATTCATCAGCCCCTTTTTAACCGCCCGGCGTTCCCCCAAGCCAAATTCTTGCCCGAGTCCGGGAATCACTTGCCCGCATCCGGGAATCAAGGCGGTGGATCGTATTGCTAGGAAACAATATTTGGCCCGAAAATCCGCCCTTCGTTACCGAGTTCGAGCTCCTTCCCCCTAAAGGTTACCCGTCACTCTTCCAAAAACCGAGAGCGCGTCGGGGGCGCCTGCAGCTTTTATCCTCAGAAACATTATGAAAGCACTTGCGGGCGCAAAAAAGCCTGCCTCTGGTAGCAACGGCCAGCTCCCCCTCAGAGCAAAACGCGTCAGAGCAGCACCGCCTTTATCATAAGACACTATTATGATCATATATTATTATGATCGTATATATTAACAATGAAATGCGATGAAGGAAGCCTCCTCAGCCGCGGTGAAGGTTAGTTTTTTGGCGCACACGGTCCACACCCGCCGGAAAAAAGTCTTTCTAGTTATTAATTCTCTCCGGAGGAGTTCGGCTTTAAAACGCTTGCTCCTTAGTAGGCAAACGACTAACGCAGTTTACCCGGAAGAAGCTCGCGATTGAAGACCTGAAGTCCCCCCAAATGGGTTGCTTTGACGGATTAGACAGACGCGCTGGGCGCGGAGTTCGGCGTCGGTGGAACTGGCTCGACAAACGAAGCTTAGGTGGTCGGACGTTTTCCGGACCCCTACGTCGCAAGATTTGTCTCAAGGTCTCAAGTCGCTTCAAAGGCGCAAGTCTGCCATATGCGGCTCTAGTGCTGGCGAGGCCGCTACCCCCGACATCGGGGACTGCCTGGCTCGCCGAACTCCACATCACTAGAGGGATACCGCTACCGCCGACATCGGGGACTGCCATCGTGCTCCGCCCCGCAATGTGAGCGATTTTTTTGCGACCAAAAACGGGGCCAACCCTTTCCAGAAAATGCAAAAAATTGCTCCCCGAGACTCTCAGGTTGTTTAGCAAAATTCTGCCGGCAGTAGGGATTGTAGATGGAATTGTGGTTGGTAGACGGCGGTGTTTTGCGCCTCCGAAAGGACGGAGGTAGCGCTAACCCGAGCTGCCTACGGACCGGCGTTCTTTACCTTGGGCTGCAAGTGGCGGGGTGCCCATTTGCTGAGAGAGCAGGTAGATGAAAGCGAACAAACTCTCGCTAACTCTCCATGAGAGTGGCCTCTCTTCATCAATCACCGTCATGGATTTCCAAATCATCGTTCCTCAGCCCGCGTGTTTGGCTAAAAGTCGCCGTGAGTAACTTTCCTCTTGCAAAGCACACTCGAAAGCTTAGAGGCCCACGCGACGAATTTAGAAGCTCATCCGTCTTCCATTTCTTAGTAGCCTTCTCCATCTTGATTCTTTAGACTCTGGCTTCTTTAGACTCTGACTTAACGCGGGTCTTGCTCAGATTAAATGCAATCCCCCTTACGGGCACCGCGGGCAGCTTAAAACTTAACATTGACTAAAAATACATCCTGTCTCTTTAAGTTGGCTTGATGTTATGTAACAATCCCTCACATTGATCCCGCCAATTTTTACGTGTTTATTTTTATTGCCTTTTATCGAGGTAACCATCTCTTGGAGCTAACCCCGAGCGCACCCCGGGGCATACCGAGAGCGCTCAATGTTGGGCTTTAAGCCCCGCGGGTAGACCGAAGAATATTCCAACATTGGCCCGGAAGGCCGTTGACGCGGAAGGACGATCTTGGCAGCTTTGCGTTTGATCTCTTTGGAGAGTGAACTGATGAGAAATCGTCTTCAGCTCGATACCCCATCAAATCAGTTCCGACTTCTGCAATTCAAAGCGGGCTGTGACGTGTCGCCAACCAAGGTGCGACGTTTAGGGTTATTGAGTTTGATACTTGCCTTCGGTGTAGTTGCAATCGGTCCCGAGTTTTGGGGGGCGATTCAATCGCTTGCCTGGGCCGACGATTCGGGCGGATCATCGGCCGTCACGGGTTCAACCGTGCATTCGGCGGCGATTTGGCCCCGATTTCGCGGTCCGAACGGCCGCGGCGAGGTCGACGGGCTCAACCCACCGAGAGATTGGTCCTCGGTGGCGTGCCTTTGGGAAAGAGAGTTGCCCGGCGTGGGTCACTCCTCTCCAGTGATTTGGGGAGATCGCATATTTGTAACGGCAGCCGTGCAGGAGGATGCAACGCAAATTCTTCGTTGTTATCGACGCTCAGATGGCACGCTCCTATGGGAACGACAATACCGCTCGGTTTTTCACCGACAGCATCCCTTTAACTGCTTCGCCTCGTCTACCCCGGCGTTGGATGCGGGCCGACTTTTCTGGGCTTGGGCCAGTCCAGAGCAATTGACCTTGGTCGCACTGACTCAAGAAGACGGACAGGAACTTTGGCGACGCGACCTCGGTCCCTTCGTTTCGCAACATGGATTCGGTGCTTCTCCCATCGTTTATGGGGACATGGTCATACTGCCTAATGAGCAAGATGGGGAAAGCTGGGTTATCGCGGTGGATGTTGCCTCGGGGCAGACGCGATGGACCTCCCCCCGACGCTCAGAAAAAGCAGCTTATGCTACACCGTGCGTGCTGGAAATAGGCAGCAGCCCTGCTCGACTCGTACTTGCAAGTTGGGCACATGGGCTTTACTGTCTGGATATGGAGACAGGCCAACAACTTTGGGAAATGCCTGTGCTGCGCTATCGGGTCGTCGCTTCGCCGGTGATCTGTGCGGGGACAATCTTCGCCTCCTGCGGTGAGGGAGGTGTCGGACGACAGATGTTCGCGTTTCGATTGAACCCGCTGGGAACTTCAGAATCGCCGGAGATCGCCTATCAAGTTGCGGACGCAATCCCCTATGTACCAACAGCCGTTTGTCGGGACCGGCTCATCTTCTTGTGGTCGGATCGCGGAATTGTCAGTTGCTTGGACGCTCCCACGGGGAAAGTTCTGTGGCGGGAAAGGGCGGGGGGTGAATTCTTCGCATCTCCGATTCGAATTGCGGACCAAGTGTGCAATATTTCGCGGCGAGGCGAATTCGTAGCCGTTGCTGCTCTTCCAAAATTTCATCTAATTGGACAACGGAAGTTCGAGGAAGGAAGCCATGCCACACCGGCCGTGGTTGACGGCGTGATGTATCTGCGAACCTTTTCGCGGCTTTACGCCTTGGATCTAAAAGGTGGCAGCGCTGGAACAAAAACGCCTTGATCTCAATCTCGGGGCTCGGCGGTAAGGAAACGATCGCTTCCTCCCTTAACACACCTCGAACGCTAGGAGAGTATCCGGCGCGAGGTTGCAGGCGGCCCTTGGTGACTTGTTTGAACCGCCTCGCGCTAATTCTCTTCTTCCTTCAGGTAATTCTCTTCTTCCTTCAGGTAATCGTCGGTTTGCTGTTCCCTCAACATCGGCATTAGGATCAAGCCCCCTACAAATCCGCCGATATGGGCCCACCAAGCCACAGCGCCGGGGCCGTCGCCCGCGGTGAATACACCGGCAAATTGCCCCAGGAACCATAACGCGAGGAATACCCACGCGGGCCATTCGACGGTAGTTATCAGAAAACCAAGGAAAAGCAGACTGCGAACCCGCGCGGTCGGCCAGGTCACGGCATACGCTCCCATAATGGCCGCTATTGCCCCGCTTGCTCCCACTACTGGAATGGGGCTCATCGGATCGTTAAACCAGTGGCACAAAGTCGCCAGGATACCGCCGATGAAATAGAAGAGGAGGAAATTGAAACTCCCCAGACGATCTTCCACGTTATTTCCGAAGATCCAAAAGAACCACATATTGCCGAGCAAATGAAGCCACCCGCCATGCAAAAACATGCATGTGATCATCGACAGAAGCACCGCCGAGAGGGGCTGGGGCTCTAAGGTTACTTCCCGCACACCAAATAGCCTTTCCCAAAAGCTTTTTGGATTGCGATAACTCGCGGGAAGATATTCCGCTGAAACCTCCACCGTTTCACCGGTAAACACTTGAACAAGCCGCACCGGCACAAAGCCGTATTCGAAGTAACGGGTATCTCGCTCGTATTCATCCAACCCTGAAATGCCCAGAAATACGAGCACGTTAATGACAATCAGTGCGATAGTTAGTACGGGCACACTTCGCGTAGGATTATCGTCGTGATACGGCAGGAGCATGGCTCACTCAACTTAAAAAACGAAGGAAGATGATTCTTTCTGTCGGAATGTCTGCGGAAATCTTGCCCGGTTGAGAATCAAAAAAGATCGTTCATCACTTTGAAGGAACAAGCCGCTGCCCCAGCTTTTTCGAGAAGCGACTCCCAGCAACGAGACTTTTCCGCCGAGATCATGGAGGAAGTCAAACGGAAGCCTACCCGATTGCGGAGCAAATCGTCGTGTTGCGAGAGTAACGCGAGTTGGCCTCCCGCTGCTTCTTCAAGGGATCATTGATTCAGTTAAACATCCGATCCTGATTACTTTTGAAGGGTTATATTATATCTCATGGCAAACCGGTTTTTAACGATAAACCGGTCATCTATTTCGCTGCTTGACGCGGTAACTGCCATACTGCCCCAGGCCCCAAAAAAACGCGACATGAGACTCGGGATCGGATTTCCCAAGATTTCAGCCCCGAGAATCTTCGAAATAGTCCCTGCATCATTCTTGTGTTCCGCTTGCCTGCGAGCTTTTTAAAAGCTCGATGGGCAAAGGGGTACCCTTAATGATCCCTTCGCAGACCAGATGTCCCCCCACGAAACATTGAAATTGACAACTCATTAACGAGCTGCGGACACGGAGCAATTTCGCCACAATGATGAAACGGTCGCCCGGTCGCACTACCCCTCTGAACCGGACATCTTCCAACCCACCGAAGCCGATGAGCTCGGCATCCATCAGCTTATATTTCTTCGTGTAGTAGCTAGCCAATTGAGCAGCGGCTTCGCACATGATGACGCCGGGCATAATCGGCATACCCGGCATGTGGCCGCGGATCCAAAATTCATCAGGCCCGAGGTCCTTGTAGCCGACACAAATCGCCTGCTCGGGATCTTCAAAGACCACGGCCGTAAGCTGTTCCATTTCGTAGCGTTGAGGGTTGTACCGGCGGATCTCTTCCTGATCGGCCACGATCCGCGTGAAATCGATTTCCGAAGGATCCAAAATCAGAGCTTTCTTGCGCACACCATCGTCCCCAAATTATTTTCAAACTTTTGCCAAACTTAATTGGCACACTGAAAGTGGATCTTAAGAACGAAATGAGCGAACAGCGATTAAACGCCTAAACATCACTAAATATCAACGGTTGGACCTTCCTACGAGGCCTTCCTCCTCTGGCCCCATTGTTCTGAATCGGGCCAGGCCCAACTCAAGCCGGATAATTCCCCGGACCTAAACCACACACCGTCTCGTGATTGACGCAGTGTGAAGCACCATGGCCGCGACTTCGGTGCTAAGCGCCGCCCACTAGGAATTGTTACCGAGTTAGAAAGGAATCTTCTGCCCGCGGTAAATAACAAACAACTCAGTAGAATTTAGAGACAAAATCCCATGGGATTACCTACAAATCTCGGCCTACATCGCCCTGTGAAGCCAAGATGGGAAGTCGTTCCAACTAAGTCCGGACCTTCCATTAAGTCCGGACCTTCCATCGCTTCAACCGTCGGGCCTTGCTATTGGCGGGACGCTTTCCGTGATTCGCCTTTTTTATTTTTCGATGCGGTTTTGCCATAGTTCATGAATCCTGAGTTTCCAGAGCGTGTTTGACACTTTTCCGTAACAAACAATCGATCGTCACTCCGTATCCCGGTTTGTATTCGTGATAGCGTTCGGAGAATTTTTCCTAAATTGTCGTAAATTTGCCTTCAAAACGGTAATTCGCTGGTTTATAAGCGGCGAATAGCGATCTGCTGGCAATCCGCACGTCTACCAACTATTGTTGACTTCTTGTATAAATTTTTGTGATTTTCCGTGGTCTTTCCCTAAGTTTTGATGTTCTTTGTAACCTTGGATCGCGGCCCTAACGGGCACTCCCAATGTCCATTTCACTCTGAGCCGCGGAAAAATCACTTTACATTAAAAGAGATTAAAAGACATTAAAAGAGATTAAAAGAGATTAAAAGCACGAACTGCGTTGTGAATGTGGGCTTTTAATCGTCCAATTCCAAATCGGAAAGCCAAGGAATGGCAATTTGCCGAGGCGAAAGAATCCGGTTAGTTCGCGCTTTGATTAGCTGGTAGACTGCGGCGATTTTGCAAAACACATCCCAAGATTTGCTAAAGTACACTATGAGTTGAACCGCGCAATTTATTGGATTGCCGATTTTATCACTCAGTTTTTTAGCGTAACCCAATAAATGCCTTCATACAAGGCACAGCGCCGTAAGCCTAAAGATCTTATTGGCAATCGTTTTTAAGATGTTTTGCGAGTTCCCACATGCTATTGCTACCTTACTAACGTGCCGCTTTTGACTTGCGCCAAAAGTCATCAGGCAAAGCTGAACCAATTACCTCGACCAACCGTTTTCCCCTTCGCGAGTTAATTCTTCCCCACATTACGCTTTTTCCAAAAAATTCTGAATTGAGCCGGGGCACACACGGCTGTTTTGGAATTGGTTTCACTTCCCACCGTAAGGAGTTGATCATGGACGCACAAAGAAACCGCTCAACACCCCATATGCTTTTGCCTGGACTAGCTCTCGGAGTGATTTTTGCGTGCTGGATGCTAGGTTTTAATGGAGGAACCTCGGCGGCTCAGTCGAAAACTCCTTTGCCCTTTGCCAGTGCGGTAGACCAACGGATCGAAATGATCGACCAGCTCCGCGCGATTCGTGAGCTCTTGAAAGAGCAGAACGAACTGTTGCGCGAGCAAAACCGTTTGATCCGGCTCGGCTTAGAAAAGCAGGGAGTTGACCCGGGTCGTAAGGACAATCGCTGACACATCATCACCCAGTTTCTGAGGGCGATTTGTTTGCCTCGAGGCCTTTGCCAGAAAAGGTGCGGTCGCCAAAGTCGGGGAAATCCCAGCTTTCACCCTCCCGCGCTGTGCAGTAACTGCATTCGTACTACTGCGCGATGCGGTGGAACGGTTCGCCTCCCCGCGCTGTGGAGTAACTTTTACAGTCGGGGTGCGAGAGGAATCACCCTTCTCGAACTTCTATTGGTCCTAGCGATCATGGTTGTTTTGGCCGGGATGGTCCTGCCTAAAAGCGCGCCGCATATCCCGCAGCAGCTTCAGGCGGCTGCCTCAGTCGTAGCAGCGGATTTAGCTTATGCTCGAAGCCTCGCCGTCACTTACGCCAGTAAGTATCGGGTGCAGTTTGATGTTTCGAATAATCGTTACTGGCTGGAGCACTCAGGGGCAAATCCGAAATTAGATCTCCTACCTGCCTCCACTTTTTTCGAAGTTCGGTCTGGTGGTAAGCAGTTGGTGGTGGATTTGGGAAGAATTCCTCAACTGCCCGACAGCGTGCGTCTGGTAGCCATTCAGCAGGGAGGCGTTCTATTCACGGGGGTAGCAAGGGTCGAATTCGCCCCGCTGGGCCAAACCACGGAGCTCGTCCCGACGATCATTTGGCTTTCCGCCGGGGGAGGCCCGGCTCGAAGATTTATTGCGGTTCATCTCAACCCGGCAACTGGGGTCGCTACAATCGGCGCAATCAGTGCAATTGATCCCAATCTTGCCGCAGCTTCTATCGGGGCCGCATCGCCGGGGTAAGCATTGCTCGGCCGGACAAGACACAGCAGCTTTTCAAGCGGGCAACTTCGTAGTCTTCGGCCAGGTATCTGCAATTCTCGCGGTGTTCTCCCCGGTTGCATTCTACACTTTCTGGAGGGACGAGGCACACGTTTGAGGCTCATGGTAAGTTTCGGTTGCCTCGGCACGAATCATATCCTTTACGATTTAGCCAAGTGAAACCGGCGGATTGAGCATCGCGGATTGAGTACGTCAAATCGCTCTGACTTTCGTTTCAACGCTTGAACGAAAGAAGGCAGCCCACAGTGGTTCAGTTAAGACTTGGTGCGCAATTTAGTCCCATTGGGGTAGATATTGGTTCCAGTTCCATCAAGCTGGTGCAACTGGACGCGGAGTGTCGTTCCATTACCAGCTGTGTTCATTGGGACCTGAGCCCGGAGCGCACTATGCGGCAATCTTCATCCAAGGACCCCGAGCATGAGCTTGCCGAGGCATTGCAGCGTGCGCTGGGGATGGGCCGGTTCCGGGGCCGGCGGGTTGTGGTGGCCCTCGGCTCGCCGGAACTCTTGGTGCAGAACATCCGGGTAGCTAATGATCCGAATGCATTGGATGATTTGGTCTGTGCGGAAGCAGCTTCGCGCATCCCCTTTCCGTGGGACGAGGCGGAGATCCGTTACCTGGAAATCGCCAGTATCCGTCAGGCCGAGCAGTTGCGTCGCGAGGTGATTCTTTTGGCGTGCCATCGGCCGGTTATTGACCGCCTGTTGAAGGTTCTGGAGCTTGCCCGGCTTGCTTGCCAGGCTATTGATGTCGAGCCGATCGCCCTGCTGCGATGTTATTCCCGACAATTTCGGCGGGAAAGCGATCAGGCACGCCGGGTCCTTTTGGTCAGCATCGGGTACACCGCGACCGTGGCGGTTATTGCTCAAGGCACTCAGGCTGCGTTCATGAAGTATATCGAGATAGGAGGCCGCCATTTCGACGAGGCCGTGGCCAAGTATCTTGCCATGCCTCTCCACGAGGCAGCAGCCTTGCGTCAACATCACGGGGACCGCCGCGCCGATCAACGCGATCCGGAGGTGGCACGCAGTTTGGCCGAGGCCATTCGCCCGGCTTTGGATCGGCTAGCGACGGAGTTAACGATGTGCTTGCGATATTTCAGTGTGACCTTCCGCGGGCAACCTGTCGATCGGTTGATCCTCAGCGGTGGCGAGGCATCGGCCCCCTTGGCGGACTGGTTGGGCCAACGTCTGGATTTGCCCAGCGAATTGGGCGATCCCATGCGGGTTTACGAGCGGCCTAATTTGCCCGGGCCTCCCAGCCGTTGGGATATTGCAGTGGGTTTGGCCTTAAATGGTCACTGAAAGGGCGAATGAGGCGGCCGCCGCAAACACGAAAACGCGGAGTGCGACGAAGCAGGGAAATGATCGGCAATTCAGGCCTCACCCCCCGGTAAAAGAATCATCAGCGTTCGATCGCTGCTGCGAATTACTTGGGGAAACGCAAGTGGATAAAGGCGGATGAACGAGACCCCTGAACGGATCTCCATCGACTTTTTGCCGGAGGAGTACCGCCGCCGACAAGCAGTCGCGCGTAACCGTTGGCGTTGGGCGGGGGTGCTCGTGGCGCTCAGCCTCGTTGCGATTGGGGTGACCTGGTATCAGGGATGGCAACTGGTCCGGATCCGGGTAGCGGTAAAAGCGGCTGAGCCGGTATTTGAAGCCGCGGCTAAGCTTCAGCACCAGATTACTCAACTAGAAAGCTCCCTCCAAACCGCGCGTACCCGTGGGAAGCTGCTGGCACTACTACTTCAGCCTTGGCCACGAAGCCAAATTTTGGGAAGTATTCTGTCGCCCTTGGCGCCCGAGATCCGCTGGGAAGAGATCTCGCTGCGCGAAGAGCCACTCGGCCGCGGGGAGTCGTTAGACCGGCGGAATACAGTCGGTGTCAGTCAAAAAGGGAGTGCTGGGAAAGACCCGCTCGAAAGTGCGTGGGAAATGCTTCAGCAATGGGAGACTGGCAAGCAAACGGTACTCAACATCATTGGCGTAGCGAAAGACCCCAAGGCACTGCACCAATACTTGGAGGCATTGAAAACCGGCCCCTTCGTGGCGAAGGTAGACCTCGTGGCAACTGAAGCGGAAGATCTCGGCACTACTGGAACACGATTTACGTTGCGGATCACAATTCGCCCCGGCTATGGGTTGCCCGGCGGGCCGACATAAGAACCTCGCTTCGAACAGACTCGCAGTGCGGCTTGAGAAATAAAACGGGTCAATTAGTGGGTGCGCGGGAAGGAAAAAGGCTCCGTGAAATCAAAAACCGGTGGTTCCTTTGATCGCAAAGGATGGATTCGAGTATGCACGGTTTATGCATGGAAGGCGTTCCTAGGTTTAGAGCTCGTTGAAGCAAGAGGCATTCGTGGGACTACACAAATCCAAATCCAGATGGGGGACTAAATGCCGCTTCCTGCTACGTGGCGTTTATACGGTTTGCCGTTAACGATACTGGCTTTAGCTCTGGGCTGGACGTTAGTGGTGCTCTGGCCGCAACGGGCGGCTTTGGCCCGATGGCAGGCCCGGTGGGAACAAGCCGAGCAAGCCCGCCAGGCCATGGAGGGGGCGATGGCCCAATTGCGAGCCCTCTCTGCTGAAGCCCAGGCGGCCGCGGAGACAACCGAGCGATGGCAGGCGAGCATTCTCCGCGAATCTGAGTGTCCCACCTTTTATGCCCATCTTGTGCAGCTTGCCAGCCAGTGTGGTATCCGGTTAAGCCGGTTATCACCGCAGGCACCGGTTGACTGCGGCGGCTTGTATCGGATTCCCATCCAGATGCTATGTTCCGGGCAATTTTCGAAAATAGCGGCCTTTTTAGCGCATTTGGAGAATCTAGCGCAGATTGTCTGGATTACCGATTTTCGCTGGGGCCCTAGTCAAGGCGAATCCGGAGAGACAGAGTTACAGGCGGTTTTAAACGTTTTTGTCGAGTATTCCGAAGGATCCGGTCAGAACGGGGGTGAGGCCTAACCGATAAATAGGGAAAAGAACGATAGTCGGGACGGTGCGTTACTTCATCAAAACAATGAATTAAATGAACATTAAATCGTTGTGGCGTCACTTGAAAGCGGAGGCTGCGGCCAATCCGGGCAAAGCGGTGGCCTTGGGCGTCCTATTATTGGTAGCAGCCTATTTCTGGCTGCCGCTGCTAGTGAAGTATTTTTTGGCGAAGAATGTCGAAAGCTCGCCCGGGAGTGCCGGCGCAATGGCGGATCCCGCACCACCGGTTTCGGGCTCGCCTTTCCCCCGAGTGCGTACCGAACCCGAGCGGGAAGTTGGCGGAAATCTCCCAGCAACGCAAAGCCCAAAATATGCCGAGCAACCGCAGTGGAACGAGCTGCTTACACGCATCGGCCTCGACCCGCGTATGAAACCCCGTTTCGACTTGCCAGGACGAAGCAATCCGTTTGCTTTTGGAGATCTGACGGGAGCCCCTTCAAGTGAGGGGAGCGCGTCCACCAGCCTTTCCTCCGCGGAGTTTCCCGAGAGTCTACCGTGGGAACTTCGGGCAATTGTGATGGGACCTGAATGCAAATTCGCGATCATCGGATCCAATACCTACGCGATCGGACCCGGGTTCCCCCCAGCAAACCTAGAACTGGAGTATCGGGGCGAAAAGCTTATGTTCACGCTTACAGAGGTTTATCCGGATCGGGTAGTGCTTGTTTGTCGGGGCAGACGGTACGAATTACATTTGCCGGCAAAGCAAGTAAATGGTCGAGTGGCGAGAGTGGTGCGAGAATCTGCGGGACAAAGGGATCCGGCCGAAGTTCGGTCGGAGCCAAGTTCCCAGAAATCCCCGCCCCTTGGCAGCCAATCACGCACGGTTGATTTCGAAGAGGAACCTTCCGTAGGAACTTTATAACACACGACTCAACCGAACCGGGCCAGGTCCACGCCTCACGAAGGTAAATTCCAGGAACGGTCAAAGACGGGGGTTAGGCGAAAAATCAACGGACGTGGTGGCGGACCAGGAGCGAAGTTTCGGTCTTCGGCGAGGGCTCTAGGTTTTCGCCTCTTGAAGCGGCACGATTTTCAATCATGGATGGCTCATGGCTCACTGGGCACGGAATAGCCTAATCGTGGGATGTGCCTTCGCCGGGATTCTCATCGCCTTGGCGTGGGTATTTTGGCCGTGGCAGGTGGTCCTATCCCCGGTTTTGCTGGAGCCAATAGCCCGCGAGGGAATGCGCGAGGGAATCCACGGCTCCCCGCATCCCATGGACGTCCCATCGCGGCAAGCATCGGCTTCGGAAAACCAAGCGAGCCTGCGCCCTGCAACGGGGGCAGCAGTTTCGCTCTCCGTGACGCGTAATAGTGGCGTATCGGAGACGCCGGTAATAGAGTGTGGATCGGTCGAAGCAGGGCTAGGAAGTGTTCCGACCGGCGTGGATTCAACCTGTTCCGAGGGACAATCGGTCACAAGGGAGGTCCGTTTAGCCACCACTGCGGGACCGTGTAACTCTGCGGGGCTGTCTTACTTTTCAGACTCTTCGATGGCACCTGCGCCTTCGGTGGATTCGTTTGTCACTGCGGATTTTGAACCGCCGGTGGCTTCCGCTCCTCCCACAGCCGAATCGGTGGCGGGTAAAGGAACGGGAAAAAATTCCGACCTCAAGCGGACAGATATTTCCGACGCGATTGCATCAGAGTTAACCGCAGGAGTCGCACTCCGCGGAGCAGGAAGGAGCTTCGCCGCGATCTCGAGACCGATTCAAGAGGGAGCCTCCGGGGGTGGCCAACCGGCAACCGCCTCGTTTGAGAGAGATCAAAGGGATTATCGCGCAAGTCGCGGGGAAATAGATTCGCCCAAAACGGTCGACCCAATCGTTCACTCGAGAAGGAATGACGGAGGGGACCAAATTTCGGCAGGTGATTTATCCGGATTGGGGGACACCTGGGCGTCGCCGCAAATCGCGAGGACTCGCGCGGCTTCATCCGTGGGTGCAGGACCCCAGGCTGGTGAAGGCATTGAAACGACCTTGCCCCAGCATTTGCCTGTTTCAGGCGGCAGCCAAGTTACGGCCGCAAGCCAGTCGAGCTCGACGGTAACCATTTACAAAGTAGCAAGCCGCACTAATCCATCAAAATCGAACGGTTCTGCCACCCTTGGATCGGGCGAACCACCGGAGCTTCTCGGAAACGAAGAGAACGGGGTGGTTGAGCAGGTGATTATTGAAATAAAGGACGAAGACCTGCGCACCGTGCTCGATCTTTTGGCAAAGCAGGGGAATATGAACTTGCTTTTGAGTAAAAGCGTCCAAGGAACCGTCACGGCGAGTTTGCGGGGGGTAGACGTGCCGACAGCCCTGGATGCGATCCTCAAGGCCACCGGTTATGTGGCACGTCAACAGGCGGGCTATTTGTTAATCGGTACGCCGGAAGAATTGGAAAGCCTCGCTCAGGTTGGGCAGCCTGTTGGTTTGCGGGTGTATCGGCCCAACTACGTGCCGGCTAAAGAATTGCAGACTTTGGTTCAGCCTTTGCTCACGCCACAATTGGGGGTCACGACCGTTTCGAGTCCGGCGGAGATCGGCATCGCCACGGACTCTACGCGGGCCGGTGGCAATAATTATGCCGGATCGGAGATCTTGGTCGTTCGGGATTACGAATCGGTGCTGACGCAAATTGATCGCCTTGTCGCCGAGGTGGATGTTCGCCCCCTGCAAGTGGCGATCGAGGCGATGATCCTTTCCGTCCGACTCGATGATAGCGATAGCCTCGGTGTCAACTTCGAATTGTTCCGAAATCGGTCGCACTTGAAATTCGGGTGGGAATTCCCCCCTAGTTCGCTCACTGATATCAGGTTCAATGGTGGGCTGAAAGTGGGATTTCTGGACGGCAGCGTGGGTGCGTTCGTTTCTGCGTTGCAAGAGGTCCGGGATACCAATGTGATTGCGGCACCGCGGCTCTTGGTGCTGAATAAACATCGGGCGGAAATTCAAATCGGAAAAGAGCAGGGCTATGTGAGCACTACCTTCACCGAGACGGCTTCATCGCAAAGCGTCGAATTCCTTGACACGGGTACTCTGTTGAGAATTCGGCCGTTTGTTTCCAGCGATGGCATGATTCGCATGGAGGTGCATCCGGAGCTTTCCGACGGAGAAGTACGGGAATTAGCCGGGTTCACCCTTCCCCAAAAGGATATTACTCAGGTAACGACGAATGTACTGGTGCGGGACGGGAGCACGGTGGTTATCGGCGGGTTGATCCGCGAGCAACTGGTGAGGGGAGGAACTCAGATTCCCCTTTTGGGCGATTTACCCTATGTAGGCTTTTTGTTCCGGAATCGGAAGGACGAGACCGTTCGGGAGGAAATCATCGTGCTTTTGACCCCGCGTTTGGTGTATGACGAGGAATCGGCAGCCGAGGGGGCGCTTGCGGCCGCTTCATTCCAGCAGCGGCATGCGGTGCTGGCGGATAAGATGAATCCCCTCGGAAAGCGGCATGTGGCGCGACGTTTCCTTCGCCTTGCCGAAAACGCATGGCGTACGGGGGATCTTCGTCGTGCCCTAAGGTTTGCGGAATTGGCCGTTCATTTCGACCCGTCCAATACCGAAGCCATCGCGTTGCGGAATCAAATTTGGCACAACCTGTATCCGGGAGCAGTGGCTCCCGCCGTACCTTTGTCTCCCGAAGAGCTTCTCGATAGCGGCGCCTTGGAACCGTGGCTTTGGCAGGAATTAGCGCAACCGCTCGATACACCGGTAAGCGGGGAACAAGCCTCGCGCGAACGACGCAAGCCGCAAAATCCTTGGGTTTCTGGACCGCAGACTGCTGGTCCAGTCGGAAGCGCTTTCGGCTCCCCAACTATGTCCGCATCGCAAACTGTCTCCGGAATACGGAATCCTGTTTTTGCGACCGAAACTGCCGGTGGCCGTCCCTTGGAGTGTATCGGAAGGTGATCCGTATGATGCGGCCGGCCTTGGCAGGAGAAAATCCTCAGAAAATCAGGTCCTCCGTGCCAGAACTTTTCCGCTTGTGGCGGAGGGGGATTCTGCTGGTAATGCTCGGCTTGATTCTGATGCCAGTAGCCGGCTGCGGCTTTTTCCGAGAGCATCTCGTCAAAGGAACGTCGAAGAAAAGCGAGTCCACAGGCTCCCGCTTAAGCTCGGTATCCTCAGCCAAAAAGCCTCGGACATGGACCGATCGCCGGGCTGAGGTCCGCCGCCAGATGGAGCGGTCGCATGCCCAGGTGGTGCTTCAGGCTTCACAAGAGGATATTCAACGGGGGGATACCGTTGCGGCGATCGGCCGGTTGGAACGCCTGCTTGATCAGCAGCCTAATCACCTGGAAGCCCGATTATTTTTGGCGGACTTGTTGCTCACTGAGAATCGCACCGCCGAGGCTTGGCGGACACTGGAACCTGCCCTCGCCAGCCACCCGGGGGATGACCGCGTCCAGGCCCTTGCGGGTTTGATTCAGGAATGCCTCGGCAATTCGGCGGGTGCCGTGTCGTATTACGAGCGGGCCGTGGAGCTTGATCCTGACAACGAAGTGTATTGGGCCTGCTACGAGTCGGCGCTAAATGCCGAAAACCCTGGGTGCGCCTTGGCCCCGGGGAGCGTGGCACCCGTCGCAGCGTCGAGACAGTTGGCCGGTTTCCCGGAGGTTTTCCCTCCTTCCGAGAGGGTTCGAGCACCGGGCGGGGCTCCGCGAAGTTTAAATGTCGGATCGATAGCGGCTCCGCAGCTTCCGGGGGCTAACTTGCCACCCTCGGGAGGAAGCTTGGCACCGGTAAGCGGTGGGCAAAGAGAGGATGGGTTCGTTTGGGAAGTGCATCCGCAACTTAAGTTGTTGGACCAGGCCTTGGCTTGCCACGATCTCGAGACTGCGGGAAGGCTGCTTGACCGGATTCTTGCGGAAAATCCGCACGATCCGCAAATAGCGACGTGGTGCGGGATGATTACCTTGCGACATCACCATCCTCATTGGACAGCCGGCATTTTGCGTCCCGCCTATGAGCGTTTCCCGGCGTATTCGCCGCTGTGTCGTGTTTTAGCAACCGCCGAGTATCGGCTTGGAAACTATGCAGCAGCCGTTTCGGTGTTGCAACGAGCCGTTCAATTGGACAACACCGACGCCTTGTCCTATTTTTTATTAGGCTGCGCGTTGTCCAAGCTTGGGGAGCATCAGGCTGCAAGTCTTTACTGGTCGGAAGCAGCCCGATTAAGCCCCCAATTCGCCAACCTGCTGGGGGGTCAAATATCGGCCAATCACCCGATCGGCTCTCAAACCAATTAGAGCTTCCGGTGGATCGGGGCGGATTGCGTTCATCGCTTCCCCAGCAAGCGCGCTTGCCTCTGGGCTCCGAGGCTTTGCCCGATGGGCTCGCTCGGAGGCCGCTGAAGCGATCAAGCGTTTTGCCCCTAACCGACGAGGCGCGCGATATCGTCGATGTTCTCCGCGAAATCCCTAAAACAATGGCTCTTGCCTCTCATCGCGGTGGGTAGTCCGTTCGTCTTTCTCGGCCTGTGTTACGCCACCTGGGGGGGATTAGCCTCGGCGGGAATGATCGGCTCCGTGGGAATATGGGGCCATGTCGCGTGCTTTGTGGCCAGCCTTGTCAGTAGCTGGATTGTCGTCTCATTTCTTTGTTACTGCTGCACGCGGCTCGAAGGGGCGATTCTCGACCAATTCAAGATCTTATGTGACCCGGAATCCTTCATTCGCACGGCGGGTACCGGACCGGCGAATCTGCCTTCCTTTTCAGGGTACGGTATTTGGTCTGAACTTGCCGCGACCGTCCGGCAGGCCTTGAGCAACTTAGGTCGGTATGTGGCCGAGTTGCAACATCAGCGGGCTGCCATTGAAATTCGGGCGCGACGAGCCGTGGAACAGTCGCAGCAAATCCGGACGATTTTGGATGCCATCGATTGGCCGATTGTGGCCGTCAATCGCTTCCACGAGATCGTTCTGGCCAATTCGGCAGCTCAGTCGCTCCTTAAGCATTCGTCAGAGAAAGAGGCGGAAACCAACGAGGCAAGCGCTATCGAGCACGCGTCCGCCGAGCAACTTGCGGATAGCCGTATCGGCGAAATGCTAAGGCAGATCCTACGGCGAAAAAGTTCCGGGGTGCGGGCGGAAGAAGTGGAGCTAACCGATTCCGAGGGGGGGCGGCAATTTTATCAGGCAACCGTGATGAAGCTCTATCCCGGTAATGGCGACCTGGATGAGGATGCCGCCCTTGCGGTGACGATCTTGCGGCCGATTGCCGACCAGAAAGCGATTCAGAAGCGACATGCAGAGTTCTTGTCTGCAGTCAGCCATGAAATGAAAACCCCCCTCGCTAGCATTCGGGCTTATGTGGAATTGCTGGCGGACGGCGAAGCCGAGGACGACGAAACCCGGGAACAATTCCTCGGAGTCATCAATAGCCAGGCGGACCGTCTCCAGCGACTGGTGGAAAATCTGTTGAATATGGCGCGGATCGAGGCCGGTGTGGTGCAGGTGCGCAAGGAATCGCAGTCGCTCAATGAAATCCTCGAGGAAGCCTTCCGAATTATGCAGCCAACGGCCGAGGGGAAATCGCTCAAGCTAACGAGCGAACTCAGTCCGCTTTATCTTGGGGTTTTGGTGGATCGTGACCTGATACTTCAGGCGGCAATCAACCTGCTTTCTAATGCCATCAAATATACGCCGCCAGGTGGGCGCGTGTGCTTGAGAAGCCGGCTCGCGGATGTGCAGGTGATCTTTGAAGTCGAGGATAGGGGTGTCGGGCTTACCGAGGAGGAATGCCAACGGGTTTTCGAAAAATTTTACCGCGTTGAGCGCAACCGCCAAATGGCAGAAGGCACGGGGCTGGGATTGGCTTTGGTCAAGTACATTGTCGAGGATATCCATGGTGGACAGCTTTCGGTGCGCAGCAAAGTCGGTGCCGGAAGCACCTTCGCCGTTCAGCTACCCTGGATCGGGGAGAAAGCGTGAATACGTGAGTATTTGCACAAAGCTGAAATTCACACGAGAACCTAGACTTTGAAAGGGCGAGGCATATTCTATACGGTGGAAGGCTTTTTAAAACTGAAAGCCCTTGGAGAAAAGGTCCTCACGAAAACCCAGAACCTTCGGAAAGGCTTTTATCGGGTAGCATAGGGCTATTCATTTTCGGAAATGCGTTACCCCGGAAAGCGTGGAATACTTTCCCCTTCTTCAGAGAACGTTGTCAATCGAAATTGCCAGTGGGAACTTGCGGGTGGAGCTAAGGTTACTTTGGATCGACAAATTCCCGAAGTGTCGATGAGTCGCACGCAGAATGGATCTTTAAAGGCGTGTGGACCACATTGAGGAGAGCTGGGCCATGGCCAAACGAATTTTGCTGTGTGATGACGAGGTTTCAATCCTTCGGGCGGCAGAATTCAAATTCCAACGCGCTGGATACGATGTATTAGTCGCCTTTGATGGCGAACAAGGTTGGGAAGCCATTTGCGCTGCGGTGCCCGATATAGTCATTACGGATTGTCAGATGCCCCGGTTGGATGGTTTGGGACTCATCACCCGTATTCGTAGTCGTCCGGATCTGGCCGAGCTGCCCATCCTGCTTTTGACAGCCAAAGGCTACGAACTTGCTGTTGAAGAATTGACCCAACGCTATAAAGTTGCCCGGGTGCTTGCCAAGCCATTTAGCCCGCGGGAATTGTTGCAATTGGTGGAGTCGCTGATTGGGCCGGCTCACGGAAGTCTACAACCGGCGGGTTGCGCAGGCTGCGGTAACTTCGAAGCATGACGCCGTGTCTGGAACCGACTCTCGGGAGGCCATCGTGTGGTGAAGCTCGCTACCGAAGTTTTCGGCGATGTTGTCGTCGTCCATGCCCCGGAAGAATTGGGGCGGGACCAAGCGGAATCTCTCCAAACGAATCTTCGGGCTTTGGACCGGCAGCGCATCGTGCTGGATTTGGATCGGACTGAACTGCTGGATAGTGTCGGTTTGACCAGTCTGGTGGACTTGGGGGATGAACTGCGGGCCCAAGGCGGGGAACTTAAAATTGCCGCATCCAACCCTACGAATCGGAAGATTCTGGAGATCACCCGGCTCGACCAAGTGCTCGAAGTTTACTCGAGCGTTCTAGAGGCAGTAAAAAGCTTTCGTTGAACGGAACCGCCGATGGCGAGGCAAACGGGCGGGCGAAACGCATTCCGGTGGCACGAGGGATTCTGGGATGAAGATGAAAAGGAAAGATTTCCAGGTGCGCTGTGCTAGCATTCTCCGGCTTTGGCAGCACAAGGGGCGAATCGTTTTGAGACACCTCGACGATCCGCCTCGTCATTCGTGAACCCGAGGAAGGGAATCCGCTCCGGTAAATTCGCATGCAGGCGGGGAGCCACCGGAAATGAGCATCACCACTACCCGGCGCCGTCTCGGCGAGCTCCTTGTTGCCAAGGGCTATCTGACGAGCGAACAACTTCAGATGGCCCTCGATCACCAGCGCGCAAGCGGGCGGACCAAGCTGCTGGGAGAGATTCTGGTCGAGGCCGGTTACTGCACCGAGGAGCAAGTCCTCGAATGTTTGGCCGAAGAATGTGGCGTGCCCTTCGCGCGGCTTGATGCGCGGCTTTACGATCCGAGTGTTGCCGAACTTTTACCCCGAGAATACATCGAAAACAACTTGGTCCTACCACTTTTTCGGGTGCGCAACACCTTATTCGTGGCGGTGAGTGAGCCGTCCAATCTTTTTTTGATCGACGAAATTCGTAGCCTCACCAATCTCGAGGTTCAGTTGGTAGCCGCCAGTGCCAAGGATATCCGGCGAACCATTACCAATTTGCCGAATTCTCGGGTTTTTGTGCTTGATGATATCATCGGCGATTCGGCGGAAGCCGATGTCACGTTGATCGAGGAGGCGATTGAGGACCTGGCGGATATGGTGGAAGTGGCCGGGCAATCGCCGGTGATTCGCCTGGTCAACTACATCATTTTTAACGCCGTCAAAGAGGGTGCGAGCGACATCCACGTCGAGCCGGCGGAACGTTGCGTTCGCGTGCGATATCGGATCGACGGTCGGCTCCATAAAGCGCTCGAAGTACCCCTCCATTTACTTCCGGCTGTCACCAGCCGCATAAAGATCATGGCCTCCCTCGATATCAGCGAGCGACGTTTGCCGCAGGATGGCCGCGTTCAAGCCGTACTGGAAGGACGAAAGATCGATCTAAGAATCAGCATTTTTCCGACAACGCGAGGGGAAAAAACCGTCATTCGCGTCCTGGACACACGGAATATATCGTTGAACTTGGAGGAGTTGGGCTTCGCGGAGGATATTCTTACTCAGTTTCGGCAGCATATCCGGGCACCTAATGGGATTATTCTTGTTACCGGGCCTACCGGCGGCGGGAAATCGACGACGCTTTACGCGGCCCTGAATGAGATCGCCAGCATGGAGAATAACGTATGCACCGTCGAGGACCCGATTGAGTATCATTTGCCGCTAATCAATCAGTTCCAAGTCCAGGAAAAGATTGGCCTTACCTTTTCTCGGGCCTTACGGACGCTACTGCGGCAAGATCCGGACGTAATCATGGTGGGGGAAATACGGGATGAAGAGACGGCAAGAACCGCCATACAGGCGGCTCTGACCGGGCACCTCGTGTTGAGTACCCTGCACACCAACGACGCTTGTTCGGCGGTGACGCGCTTGGTCAACATGGGGATAGAGCCGTATTTAATCGGAGCGGCGCTAAACATGGTGTTGGCTCAGCGACTGGTGCGGCGGATTTGCCCTAAATGCCGCGAGTCCTACGAACCGCCGAGACCCATCAAGAAGTGGTTTGAACGGCTGAAGATGCCCTGCGAATGTTTTTGGCGTGGGGTGGGATGTCGCCATTGTCGCAACACGGGGTATAAGAACCGCATTGGACTGCACGAACTTTTGGCCATCAGCGACCCGATCCGTGATGCCATTGTGGCCGATTGCAACTTGGCTAATATCCGCCGCTTGGCCCAGGCTGAGGGGATGATCGATCTCCGGACCGATGGATTGCGGAAAGTCCGGGAAGGAATTACCACCTTAGAAGAGGTATTCCGCACTGTCGGCGAATTCAGCGATTGACACCCACTCCTTGGGGCCCGAATCCTGCAATTTATGCTATCTTCTCTAGGGCATTCCCTGCTTCTTAAGGGCACACCTGATTATGGAGGGTAAGTTCCCCGGCGTTTTGTATCGTCGTTTTTTTGGCAACATGGCGGGTGGCCTTACGGCAACGCGGAAGTCTTACGAAGCAAATCACACACTCTCAACAGCCGCCTCGGTCCGCAGCGAGAATCGCAGGCTTCGGTCGGTGATTCATGTGACAAAATGGGCCCACGTTTTCTCACAGGGCGCAATGTAACTTTACGCCTGATTGTGGCAATTCCTCACTTTACCCCGAGTGTGGGAATTTGGGATAAATGGTTGCAGTAATTTGGTACCTCCGACTGTTGGATCTATGCAGTTCCACTACCAAGTCCGCGATCCTTTGGGAAGACAGCGAACCGGCAGCGTGGCAGCGGCCAGCCGAGAGGAGGCTGCTGTACAACTCCGCCGGCAAGGATTCCAGGTTTTGGAGATTCGTCCGTCGGGATCGATGCCGGAGCTTCCCCTACTTGGGGGGCGGATTTCCAAAAGTGAACTCATCTACGTGACCAACCAACTGGCGATCATGGTGGAAACCGGCATCACGCTTGCCGCTGCGCTAGAGGGGATCATTAAACAGGAAAAGAACGCGGCATTACGCCGGGTCCTCGGTGATCTGAAGCGGGGGATTGAATCCGGGGAAAGCTTTTCGACCGCCCTATCGCGGCACCCTCGTTTGTTCGACAAGACCTATGTCGCGCTCGTCAAAGCGAGCGAGGCCACGGGCACGCTCGGCCCCATGTTGGAGCGAATTGCCACTTACCTCCGGCAGCAGTTAGAGGCCCGAAGCCGGGTGCGGGCCGCGATGGCGTATCCGTCGGTCATGTTATTACTCGCTATTGGGGTGAGCATTTTTCTCTTGACGTATATTTTGCCCCGATTCAAGCCTCTTTTCGAAAGCCGCGGGGCACAACTACCACAGCCCACCGTGCTCATGATGCGAGTATCCGAAGCAATCCAGAATTATTGGTATATCGGCTTCGGCATGCTGCTCGGAGGTGTTGTCGGCATCGCACTCGTTCGCCGCAGTGAGCAAGGGCGGTACTGGCTGGACCGCATCAAGCTAGGGTTACCCATTTTGGGCCCCCTTATGCAAAAGGTGGCGTTGAGTCGGAGTATCCGCACCCTAGGGACGATGCTCGCAAGCGGCGTGCCGATGCTTGATGCCCTTCGGCTGACGGCGGAAGTGTCCGGCAATGCATGCTACGAGCGGGTTTGGGAAAAGGTCCGAAGCGAAGTGACCACTGGCAGGCGGATTTGCGAGGTTCTCGCCGGCAATTCGCTTTTCCCCGAAGTCTTGGTTCAGATGATTGGCTCCGGTGAGGAAGCAGGGAAGCTATCCTCGGTTCTTGAAAGAGTTAGCACCTACTATGACCAGGAGGTTGATACGACGATCAAAACCACAACAAGCCTAATAGAGCCAGTGATGATCGGGGTGATGGGAGTGGTGGTGGGAACGATCGGTTTGGCGGTGCTTTTACCCATTTTCACACTCAGCCGACAGCCGTGAAGCGCAATGTCGGGACCGAGGCCGGGGAAAGTGTTCTTGAAGATGGAATGCTTCCTGGAAGGTGCTCTCTAAAGTTTTTTAGGGCGGGTGTACTGCGTAGGTGCGTGTAAAGTCGGGTATATGTCATAAAGAGGGGGGGAAGTTGCCTTAAATCCTTAACTCGAAAAGCTTTAAATCCTTAAGTCGAAAATTGGACTTGAAATAGTTAACTAACATTGCAATCTTACGTATAACCAATTTCGAATGTCGTCACGACTTTTTGACGCGACATCGTGTTTTCAACCACGGGAGTGGAAAGTTATCCATTCTACACATTTGATATAAGCTTACTATTCGATATAAGCTCATCCTCTTTTCCTATCTCCCTTTAGCTTTTCAAAATTCTTTAGCTACTTCGCTCAACGTGCGACTTGCTCTCGCGGAATAAACCATTCGCCCGGCATGAGAAAATTCTGGCGTCACCAGGCCCACTGGCTCAGAGCCAAGGACCGGACTGCACACCCTTCGGCACGGCATACTTGGGTAGTACCTTAGATTGGCGTTCGTGACTGATAGGGGAAACAAAAGCAGACTCAAATCGTTCAGGGATGAAGGTTCTGTTTGAGAGCCAATCCTTAGCGAGAAAATGCTTGCATGCCGACCGCAGTAAAAACCACTGAATAGCAACGGCACACGCGGCCTTCTGCTAAAACGGCACAAGAGTTCAGATTCAAGGTCTCTATTGACCCTTTGCGGGCAAATCCGTACGGTTTGGGGCAGTTTTGAACGCCTTCGGCGGCGGCGACGATTCTTTTCGAAAACTGCTATCTTTTGAGACCGGATCTGTCCTTTTTTGGAACAATCGCCCTCGCATTTTGGCAAAAGCATAGGCGGCAGCCCAGTTGCGACAGGAAATCGTAAGATTCGCCGAGACTGGCTGAGAACGCAAACTCGCGCGATATGGCCGGGCGGAAGATCGCCGGCATTACCGCTTTGTGAGAAGCTCCGTCTTGCCACGACGTCTTGCTTTTGACCGCGGTAACTGAACTCCATGCCCACGCAACACGACGCAGCGCATCTGTCCATGAAAGCGCACCCATTCATGTTCACTTCGTGCGGCTTCAAAAAACTCGGTTATCGCCCCTTTTACCGTTCGATCCTTTCTCGACTCCCCTCGGGTAAGCGGGTACAGATTATTGGAGATTCTGCGGGCCGAGCCGGAAACCATCGCCACTCCTCCACTCCACGGATAATACCCACTTTTGAAAGCTGCGAAAGTGTTCGCGTGCTCCGGAAAGAGTGCCTCTGGCGGTTTTGCCTGCCGGAAGGGTTTCCGACTAGTTGCAAAAAGCTACGGCCAACGTCGGAGCAGAGGGCCACCGTTTCAACGTCTTTGTTGCAGAAAAAACCCCTGTTTGGGCCGCACCTAATCCTTTGGGTATTTGTCGCGGTTTGGGGACTTCTTTGCCCTTGCGTCGCAGCACAACCTCCCGGGCCGTCAGGTTCGGCGGGCTTACTTCTTCTCAGAAATGGCGGCATCTTAGAGGGTGAGGTCCGCCGCACTGTCAGCGGTTACCAAGTCACCGTTTCCGGGGGGACCATACTTGTTAATGAGGCTCAGGTAGAGGCGTACTGCCGAGATCTTTACGAAGCTTATGAGCACCGCCGTAAACGCTTGCCAGTGGGGGATATTAAAGGGCATTTAGAGCTTGCGTTGTGGTGCTTGAGATTTGGGTTAATTCCGGAGGCCGAAGCGGAAACCGCTGCGGCGGCTGCCCTGAGTCCCCACCATCCAATGCTTCCCATCTTGGAGCGGCGAATTGCCCTGTGCAAGAAGTCGGTTTCAGCCGTGCAGCCTGCCATCTACGAGGAGTCCAATCCGCTCCCGCCAAACCGCTCCCAGGCAATCGGGGGTATCTTGTACGGTCAAACCGAATCCTCGGGTGGTAGGCCCCCCTTTCTGGTGACTCCGCCCGAATCAGCCATCCCCCTCTTGCCTGAGGCGCAGCAACCAGGTTCAGCCGTGCCTCAGGCAATAGAGGGTGGACCGTCCGGCCCAAAGAACTCATCGGGAGCTTATCCAGTTGCAGGTGCGGAACAAAATTCAGGATGGTTGGTTCCCATGCCAAGCGATCTTGGGCCGCAGGAGGGGAACACGGCCGTCCGCTCACCCCTTACGCGATTGGATAAGCAGCAGCTGGAGCAAACCATCCGGGCATTGCCGGAAGGCTCCGTACTGCGGTTTACGCAGACGGTTCAACCTATCCTTCTGCATTATTGTGGGACGGCCGCGTGTCACGGCGGTAATCGGTCGGGGGAATTCCGTCTCATTCGGGTACTCGGCGATCGACCGCCCAGTCGGTTGATCACCCAACAGAATCTCCAATCGGTCCTGAAATGGATTGATTGGCAACAGCCGGAGGAAAGTCCGTTGCTAAAGGTCCCTTTGGAGGCACACGGCGGGATGCGAACACCGGTGTTTCCCTCTCCGGCGGCAACTCAGTATCAGGAGTTGGTCCGTTGGGTTCTCCAACTTAGTGGAAGTCTTTACGGTCATCCGGCGGGCAACACTCAGGATCCTTGGGGGTGGGGAGGCTTGCCCGATGTTACCGCGGCAGCCGCGGAGCAATCTGGCAGGACGCAATCGGGATTGTCGCCGGTGTTGAGTCCTTCGCCTTTTTCCGTGGAGCCTTCCAGAGAGGAGGTTCCCGCCGAAATGGGTCCGACTTCTCCGACCGCAGCGATCCCCGAAACCTCGGCGGGCCGCTCGGCTGCGGAAACGGACGCCAAACCGATTCCGCCACCGTGGTTTTTGCCTTGGAAGTTTCAGCTCGAGCAATTGCCGCAGAATGAACTCCCGAGACGGGCGGAAGAGGGCGGCAGATTTCCGGTGCCTAGCTCGGAGCCGGCTGGTGTAAGCCCCCGAATCAATCCACCAGGGTGATCGATCCCGAACGCAGCGCCGCCAGGAACTGGCGATTACTCGCCAACAAACCGTTGAGCTCTGCCAATTCACCCCAAGTAAGCCAGGCGACGGCCGCGACCTCCGCAGGATTTGGTCGGAGTGTCGGGGAGCCGACGATCTCTGCCGACCACCACGCCAGGCGAACGCCCCAAGGGGTAACGCTCTCCCAAAGCCGGCGTTTCGGTAGGACGAGAATACCCAACTCTTCACGAAATTCCCGTATTAAGGCCTCTTGCTCGGTTTCGTGAGGAGCACGGCCACCGCCGGGAAAGCAGTAACGCCCGGGTGCGGCCACGCCCTCCGCTCTGCGGATAACCAACACATGTTCGCCCCGGCAAACTACGCCGACAACGCCGTTGACACTTGTGGACTCGGACATCACTTTTTCAGCCCGCTTCAACTTTTTGGCACTGAGCACTTATTAAAAAGCCGATAATGCAAAAATCCAATGGCGCGTGAGCCTTCGGGAAGATAATCTTCGCTTAGCCTTCACCGCTAAGATAATCGGTGAAAGGCTTCGGTGAAAATGCGCCGGGACAATTCAGGGTATATGCTCCCCCGTTGGAACTGGCTCGTCTCGGGATACGGCGGCAATCAGTTGACCCGACCCCCAACGACCCATCAGAAATTAAATGTGAGTGCGTGAGTTTGTAAAGTTGCCCTAGCTAAGTGGCTGAAGTTCTGATTGGATGAAGATACGGTTGAATGCCAGCCGCGGAGGCCGTTTGCAATCGTTTCGTGTATTGAATGCACCCATGGGAGACCAGAACAATTGCCGAATGATTAACGAAAGCCGGCGAAGTAATGAGTCAACTTTTACTTGTGGAATTGTAATTCACAAGAGAATCGGTTCGCCCCGCATTCTCGTCTTCGGTGCTTGATTTCTGCTGTCTCCGCAAAATCTATGGCCGGCAACTTAAAGTCCGAACTTTAGTTCAGTCAAAGGTGAATCTCCGTCAGATACCTTTGCCTCCCATCCGGATGTGGACACCGATTTCCGTCCCCTGGTTCACCCGAGCGAGGTGTTGCCCCTGCGCCGATTCCGATGGGATACCCGGCCTCAACCGAATCATGCCGCGGAGGCCGACCTACCTTCAGGCTCAAGCCGAATTTAGGCGGCCAAGAGCCGGGCTGTAGAGGGGGCAGCTTAAAGCTTTGTGGTACGGCATCGGGAAGGGAGCCCCGGGAATGTGCCTCCGCTTGACAGCCCTAGCGACGGCTCTTAAGATTCAAGCAAGGCGTGCTTAAGGCAGACTAATCAAGAACGCTCGCGAAAAAGACTGGAAACTTGGGTACGCAATATTTTAGGCGCATTGACGGAGTTTTTTGGAACAATCGGCCTCCAGAATAGTGTTACCCCGAGGGATTATGTACTTTTGTTCACGTAACGGAGAAGTGGTCACATGACGCATGTGGTTTGCCAGCCGTGCGAGAATTGCCGGTATACGGATTGCGTGGTCGTCTGCCCGGTCGAGTGCTTTCACGAAGGCGAAATCATGCTCTATATCGACCCGGAGACGTGCATCGACTGCGAGGCCTGTGTTCCCGAGTGTCCGGTGGAGGCGATTTACTTGGACGAGAATGTGCCGGAGCAGTGGAAACATTACATCCAAATTAATGCTGAAATGGCTCCGAAGTGCCCCGTCATCACGGAAAAGAAGACGCCTTTGTGCGAGCAAAAGTAGGCCAACTCTCGCCGGCATTTTCGTGCAGCTCATCACACCGGGTCGGGCCACATCGCCTCGGTTTTCTAGGGAAATTCGTCAGTTGGATCTTTTGAGAGCCGAAGGGCTTTTATTGTCTATTTTGCGATTAATATTTGCGCTTGACAGTTTTAGATTCCATCTGCCCCCAAAAATCAGTCGAAGATCAGCAAGTCCCTTTTTCGGATGACGACTTCCTCGCATTCGGAACTTTGACCCCCTTTTCTAGTTTTCTCATTTTTCATAACCCGACGCGGAGAAGAAGTTTTCTCCGCAGGCTTGCCCGGGCACCCTTTTCCTGAGATGAGTGAATCTAGCGGGGACTTCAGCGCTCATTTGATTGCGTGCTCTGTGCTATACGCTGCTAAATTCCCCTGCACAATGAGTTTCTGAGCAGGGGCAAGGGCCGCCTCTGCCCGGATTGGCATGGGCAGTGAGAGCTAGCGATCATTTCTGCCGCGCCTGTTTGACCCTCCTCCGAATTCGCCCCTTCACGGCGGTTTTGCGCCATGTTTTGCAGCTGTACGAGGATGCTATCGTTCGGCCGCAGTGTCCCTAAGCGCTACCAATACAGTTGGTCAGCCCCCTTTGTACCGACGCAGTTCGCTAGCACCCTCTCCTTGAAAAAAAGTCGCAAAAGAAAAGGGGAAAGACTAACAGGATTCCTCTTGCATCGAAGGCAGCCAAAGTGTTAGGTTGCATGATACCCGGGGATTTTTTGAAGGAGCAAGGCACCGGTAAGCCCCAATTGGGCAGCGGCAAAGTATGAGCCTTTACGGCTTCCAGGTGCTTAGCCGCGACTGGTTGTGAATTTTCCCTGGAGGCCCGGTTGCATCATACCATGTGCCTTTATTACCATGGGTATTTGGGGTTGAATGAAGCTTAAGCTCTGGGTTGAGGTGATTGCTTAGCTTTGCGGGAGCATCTCGATGATCCGATACATATGCGACTTGTGCCGGCGGGAAATTGACCCGGAGGAGGACAAGCGATTTGTGGTTCGAATCGAAGTTTTCGAAGCGGTTGAAACTGTCGATATGCAAGATTTTAATGACGCGGAAGATCACCTCGAAGAATTAGAAGAGATTTTGGAAGAACTCAATGCAGCGGAGCTAAAAGAATTGGGTAGTGATTTTTATCGGAAATTCCATTTCGATTTGTGCTCGGAGTGCCGGAAAAAATTCGTCCGCAATCCACTAGGAATAGAGGCGGTAAAGCTGCTCGATTTCAGCGATAATTAGCTGTTGTTTTCCAAGTTCGGAGCCGCCGTGTATAAGCCAATTGCCGATTTACGCGCGGCGGACTCTCAGAAAGGTCTCCACATGGAAGCACGGGGCCCGATAATCTCATTGTTGCAGCAGCCGAAGTGGTGTCATCACCACCAAAAAAGGAGTGGCGAGGTGGGTTTGTGAGGGGGAAAAAGCAGCCAAGACTTCCACGGCGTCTGAGCCGCTCCCAGAAGCGGCTCATTTTGTTATTGGTTGTGGCGTTACTAGTGATTTATCGCCTGTGGAGTTGGCCCCGCCCTTCCGAACCGGAGTCGCTGGCCGAAGGAGAGCATATCGTTACTAAGGTCGTCGACGGTGATACTTTTACGGTTTTCCCCGGTGTTCAGGTAAGGCTCATCGGGGTGAATGCTCCGGAGCTATTACCCGAGAAAGGTCACTCAGAACCATGGGCCCAGGAGGCCACCGACTTTTTGACCGATCAATTCCGCAGCTCGAGCTGGCGGGTACGGCTCCAATTCGACGCGGTTCGTAAAGATCGCTACCGACGATTCCTGGCGTATGGTTTTGTGGGGGATCGTTTTTTGAATGCGGAGTTAGTCCGCTTAGGCTTGGCGCAATATGAGCCGCAGTACAATTACTCGGCCACAGTAAAGAACGTTTTGCGTCGGGCGCAAGAAGAGGCCCAACGGAATAGACGCGGAATTTGGTCGGCCGGGAAAACCCGTCCGTAATCTAGCCGATTTTGCGAATTTTGAGAGTAGATCTTTGTTAATTTTGGCGAATCGACAAAGCAAAAACCGTCGAGCGATCCATGGCCACAAATAACTTTTCCGATCTTGCGCAGGAGAAGGGCGACCAATCGCTTTGGAGGGCTCCAAAGAGTGGAGAAAGGGGCTTTTCGGATTCTCCACAGTCATCCCCGAGTGATGCGGGTATGGGTTATCCGTCAGGGGGAACGTCTGAAGCGGCAAACTCCATGACCATCGCACATTTCCAACAGTTGATCCGTAATATGTATTTGAAGAAAGATGTAGCACGGGGAATTGAAGGAACCTTTATGTGGCTGATGGAGGAGATCGGCGAGTTGGCCGCCGCGTTGCGGCACGGAAATCGTGATCAATCAGCTACGGAATTTGCCGACGTTTTCGCCTGGCTTACCACGATCGCCAATGTCGCGGGAGTGGACTTAGCGGAAGCCATCTATGCCAAATATGGCCGCGGATGCCCAGGCTGTTTGAAATGGGTATGTGAGTGTCCCGATAGTGGAAAACCGTGATGCACTTCTTAAATGAGCAGATTCTTAGACTGAAAACGTTGCGTCTTGCGCTCGCTTATGTGGTGGGTAATTCGGCGACGGCTCGTGCAGATTTCCTTAAATCGAGTGCTTACTGGGCAACTCGTCGCGCAGCACTGAACCCGATGCCTTCCATAATGCTTTGGGGGCCCTTTATTCTCGCGTTGGCTTTCTTGGCCTTTGTTGCCGGAGCAAGTGCCTCATCTATTGCAGAAGATGAGCCAACGATGGGCGGAATTCGGGTAGGGTTTGATGGCGTCTACCGCGTCGGGAACTGGATGCCCGTAGAAGTTTCGTTGATCTTTCCTGAGTTGTCCCGCGGAGTTTCGAAACATTCAGAGGATCGCTCGAAGGAAGAGGCACAGGGGACGAGGGAAAGGGATGGGCATGTCGAAGGTCCGTCCGCAGGACCGGCTGCATTCGATGGCAAATTATCCTCGGGCGCAACGGCATCGCGGGAGTTGACCTCTGATTTGACTGGTCTGCTCGCTCGTTACACGCTTGTGATTCGAGCGCCTGATGGCGACGGCTTTATCCAACGGTTTGAAATCCCTCTCGAGCAAGCGCGCGGATTGCCACAACCGTCAAGCGATTTTAACGACCCACAGGAGGAAAAGAACCGGCACCCTATCTCGGATAGTTTGCCGGTAGCTACTTACCGCCAGCAAGGTGAGGGACAAATCGCGCTGAAAACGGCGATACGTATTGGTCGCGCGCGTGCTCCGGTGACCTTTGAGCTTTACGACGGCCCCCGGCTCATTGCGACAAAGGAGTTGTATGTGGGTCAGTCGGTGGAATTCCCCGCGAGCGTCGGCGAGGGGCAGCGCATCTTGGTCGTAGTCGGCCCGGATAAGCTGGGGTTGGATGAGGCGGTAAGACTTCTGGCGGAGCCGGCGGAGACGCGGACAGTGGTAGGGCTTGCCCGCTCGCTCAAAGACTTGCCCACCCAGTGGTATGCGTACGAGGCCGTTTCGGCGGTCATGATTTCCTTTGGGCGTAGCGAGGTGGTGGCGGAGCTAGCGGAAGCCTCGGCCGAACTTGAGGCCTTGCGCCAGTGGGTAGCAAATGGCGGCCGGCTGATTGTTGCTGCGGGGCCGGGACTAAAGCCGTCGGTTGCGGCCGCCGGCAGCTCATCGTCCTTGGCCTGGTTGGTTCCCGGACGATGGGAGCAAGACTTGCCCCTGAGCCGCTCCCGAACTGCGGCCCTAGAAGTTTTCGCCGGGGCTACGGCTCCTATTCCCGCAGGTCTTGGGGCTGCGCCCGGGGGTGCTGCGACCACTGTCGCGTACTTGGCCGAGGTTGATGGGCGAATAGAAGCCGCCGACGGCCGGTTGCCTTTGGTCGTTCGTGCGGCTTTCGGTTGTGGCGAGATAGCTTGGCTCGCTCTGCCCCTCGACCAGCCACCGCTGACTGCTTGGCGGGATCGCGGAGCTTTGCTCCTGCGGTTGGTCGGAATGAATCCGGGCGATAACGAGCCCGATGAATTGGTGGAGGCTCATGCTTTTGGCTATCGGGACTTGGCAGGGCAACTGCGAAGTGCTTTGGATTACTTCCGCGACGTTACGGCCATACCATTCGGGATAATCTTACTACTTATGATTTTGCACCTTGCGCTGGTTGGCCCCGCCGATTGGTGGCTTGTTCGCTGGGGTTTGAAACGATTTTGGATCACTTGGATCAGCTTTCCCCTGGTTATCGCGAGCTTTTGTTTTTTGGCTTTCGCCTTGAGCCGTTCATTCCGCGGCGAGGCATTACGGATAAACCTCGCGGAAGTGATTGATGTCGATTGCGCAGGTGGCCACCTTCGATGCAGTAGTTGGGCCAGCGTTTTCAGCCCCGAAGCTCAGAGACTCTCCGTGCAGTTTCAGCGGGGGGGACCGCTTGAGGGAACTCGGGAAAACGAGCGGGGAGTTCTTAGTTGGTTGGGACTTCCTGGCTCTGGATTTGGCGGCATGGCACCTGCGGCAGTAGACCCGATTAATCCAGGCCTGGACTACGTCGTTCCGTGGACCCGAAGGGAATTTAGAGATTTGCCCGTTTATCCCGGTGGAACGAAGCAACTTGCCATTCAGTGGGCGGGCCAGACGGATTGGAAACCGATTGAGGGCACCCTCCGTATCGTGGATGAACAGCCCGAGGGCCAGCTTATCAACCAAACCTCGTTTACGCTTCGTCAAGCATATCTTCTCTATCGCACTTATGCTTTTGAGCTGGGTGATTGGGCTCCGGGTCAAAGGATTCTTATCGGTTCCAGCACACCGCGGCGGGACTTGAAAGGTTTGTTGACCAACATTCACCTAGTTAGAGAAAAAGATGTATACCGCACCCAAAGCATGCCATACGATCGAGCCAGTCGAGATGTGGCTTACATCCTCCAAATGATGATGTTTCATCAGGCGGCCGGGGGTACCCCGTATACCGGTCTTTTCCATGTTTATCAGGGGTTCGTAGATGCCACATCGCTGCTAAAAACCAACCGCGCAATTCTAGTGGCAGGCCCCTACCGGAATGAGCAAGTCGACGAGCAACCACTTAATGCCCCGCGGCGACCGGGAACCCTCTTGCGATTAGAGGGTGCAGAAAAACTCCCCTACCACCTGTCGCGAACTTGCTATTTCCGCTTTTTAGTCCCGATCGCAAGCGTTTCAAGCCGGTAGGGTATAACGAGGAATTTAGCTCTAATAAGCGATCCTCCAAGCATTCATTTGCCCTCGGAAAAGGCCGCCGAGCAACAGGCGAGGAACCCCTCGGCAGGGCTTTTTGCTGTAAAGGGCGTTCAAAGTTCCCCGGAGGTTCTTCGTGTAGCCTCAGCCAAATTGCTTCTCGAAACGACGCTCTCCGAAGTACGACAGTCTGCCGTTGGGAATTGCCGAACCTTATGATGGCGCTGCACCACAGTGAGCCGAATTGGAGAGCGGATAATCGCGCAACTAGTCTCCGAAATTCGGAGCCGGCCTTCATTGTCCGCAACATCGCTTGAATTTTTTGCCGCTTCCGCAGGGGCACGGGTCATTGCGGCCCACGCGTTGCTGGCGGACGCGGTAAGGTTCAAGCGGCGCTGCCTGCCGGGAGGGTTCGGCTGGCGCAATCCGCCCATCAGAGCGCGGAATCGCAGATTGCGATTCTGGGCGAATCGTTTGAATATTAGTGCGGACCAAGGCAAACGGCACTCCCTGAAAATGCTCGATCTTAAAGACGAATTCGCTTACGCGGTTGGCCACAGACGACCACATCGCTTCGAAGGCCCGCATTCCCTCCCGTTTGTATTCCACTTTAGGATCAACTTGAGCATAACCTCGCAGCCCGACGCTGCTACGCAGATGGTCCATGACCAGGAGATGGTCTTTCCAAGCTGTGTCTAAAATGCTGAGCAAAATCCCACGTTCCATGCGACGCATTTCGGGCCGGAATCGCTCGTCGATCGCCCCCAAAAGTTCCCGCTCAATTTGGCCCCGCTTTTTCTTGGCAAACTCTTGCGGTGTGACCGTAATTCCCAATTGCTCTTTCAGCCAAGCGGAAAGGGCTTCGACATGACTGTTCTGATGGGCGGGGACGAGGTAATCGTCCTCGGTTGCTTCAGGCCCATAGAGTGCGTCCAAGCGAACGCGGAGTTGCTCCGCCAGCTCATAGCCGGATGCCACTTCCTTCGCGCTTTGCTGCATGAGCAAATCGGTGATTTCCGCGCGACTTTTGGTGCGAAAATCTGCTTCCGTGAAAGTAACCCCATACCGAGCTTGTGCCCAAGCGGCAAATCTTTCGCGATCGATGCGAGTTCGCCCCTGCGCGTCTCTCACCGAGCACTCAAACATCGCAGCCACTATGGGGAATTCAGCTTCCCGCGTACGATAGGATTCCTTTAATGTGCTTAGAATGTACGTGCGAATCGCTTCAGGCTCGGTATCACTGAATTTGCCCGCATCTAACTCGAGTCCGAATTTTTGCCGCAGCCATTCGCACAATGATTTGATTCCATATTGGGGTTCGAGAAAAATAGCGGCCGGTCGCAAATCAAGTTGGCTGATGGATTCTTTCGCCCGCTGAATGAGATGATCGACGAGTTCGTCCCGCGATACCCGCTTCAAATCCTTGTCGCGGACTCCGACCCGCCACCGGGCGTTGACCGCAGAAATCAACGCGGACCAATTCCATTCGCTGCGGTCTTCTCCTTCAGGGAGGTTTTCTTCAACCAATTCGAGTATTTGGCCATCGACTAGCCGATCCGCCAGGTCGCGGACGTATTGATCGGCCGTTTCGAAATCCATCCCGCGGAAATCGCGTGCTTCGACGTCGATCGACACATTTCGCCGTACCCAGTCCGCGAAGCTTTCCACGCCGTAGTCGCGACTGAGAAATCGGGAGACATTCTCCGTAACCACCTTCTCGATCATCTCCCAAATGAGCAGGCGACAATCGGCTCCTTCAAGGATTCGCTGGCGATAACCGTATACCCGCCGACGTTGCTGGTCCATCACCTCGTCATATTCGAGGAGGTTTTTGCGGATCTCGAAATTGCGTTCCTCGACTTTTTTCTGCGCCCCCTCAATCCGCCGCGTGACCATGGGGCTTTCGATCGCCTGGCCTTCTTCCATTCCCAACCACGTGAGGACCTTTTCGACCCATTCGCCGGCGAAAATCCGCATCAAGTCATCCTCGAGGGAGAGGAAAAACCGGCTCGACCCAGGGTCTCCTTGCCGACCGGCCCGCCCTCGCAATTGGAGGTCGATCCGCCGGGCCTCATGGCGCTCTGTACCAATCACGTGCAGTCCGCCCATGGCCGCCACTTCTCGACCTTCGGCCCGGGTCTGCTCACGCCGTTCAATTTCTTCTACCAGGGCATTCCACTCTTCAGGCGGAACATCGAGCCGTGTGGGGTATTTGTGCTGTAACTGAGCCCAGGCCATGGCCTCTGGATTGCCGCCGAGGATGATGTCGGTTCCCCGCCCGGCCATGTTGGTGGAGATGGTCACCGCGAACTTCCGGCCGGCTTGCGCGATGATTTCTGCCTCCCGCTGATGGTGCTTGGCATTCAAAACCTGATGCGAGATGCCGCGAGCTTCCAGCATCTTTGAAAGAAGCTCGCTTTTTTCGATGGAGACGGTACCTACGAGAATGGGGCGGCCGCGTCGTTCGATATTTTGGACCTCACTGCGGGAAATTCGGACCAACTCCCGCGATTCTTTCAACTGAATCTCCAGTTCGTCATCGGTCTCCTTGAGCAACTTCCCGATAAGTACTTCCCCTTTTTTTGTCCAAACCGTGTCGTAACGGTGCATCCGCTCGATTTCGTCGACAATCGCCTGGTATTTTTCCCGGGCGGAGCGGAAGATCACATCCGGATAATTAATCCGCCATAAGGGCTTGTTGGTGGGGATGGCGACGACCTCAAGCTTATAAATTTTCCAGAACTCAAGGGCTTCGGTCATCGCCGTGCCGGTCATCCCGGCAATCTTCTCATAGAGCTTAAAAAAGTTCTGAATCGTGATGGTGGCAAGCGTCTGTGTTTCTTCCTTGATTTTTACGCCCTCTTTGGCTTCGACGGCCTGATGGAGGCCGTCGCTCCACTGTCGGCCCGGCATAAGCCTACCGGTAAATTCGTCTACGATGATCACTTCCCCGTCTTTTACAACGTAATTGACATCGCGTTTGTAAAGGTGGTGGGCCTTGAGAGCATTATCAATCAGATGGGGCCATTCCATGTTGCCGGGAGTATAAAAGCTCTCGACTCCGGCCAGCTCTTCGGCTTTCCGCACTCCCTCTTCTGTGAGGTGTGTAGTTCGCTCTTTTTCGTTGACCTCGAAGTGGATGCCCCGCCGCAGTTGCCGAGCAATCATGTCGGCTCGCCGGTAGCGATCTACATCATCATGGGCGGGCCCGGAGATGATCAACGGCGTTCGAGCCTCGTCGATGAGGATGTTGTCGACCTCGTCAATGATCGCGTAATGAAGGCCGCGCTGAACTTGCTGCAATTCGGGCGGATATTCTGGATCGCCTTTCCGCGCAGGACGCATGTTGTCGCGGAGGTAATCGAAACCGAACTCGTTGTTCGTACCATACGTGATATCGCACTCATAAGCCTTTTGGCGGGCTCGATGATCCATCTGAGCCTGGATGGCCCCGACGGTAAGACCCAAACTCAGATAGATCGGGCCCATCCACTCCATATCTCGGCGTGCCAAGTAATCGTTCACTGTTACGATGTGGACGCCCTTGCCCTCCAGTGCGTTGAGATATGCTGGGAGAGTGGCAACAAGCGTTTTTCCCTCGCCGGTGACCATTTCGGCGATACCACCGCGATGAAGCACGATGCCACCCATAAGCTGCACGTCAAAATGACGCATTCCCAACCGGCGACGAGCCGCTTCTCGGCAAACGGCAAAAGCATCGATTAGAAGGTCATCCAATGTTTCGCCGGCTTGGAGGCGCTTCCGGAGTTTGTCCGTCTGTTCGCGGAGTTCCGCATCGGTCATGGCCTGATAATAAGGCTCGCGGGCATTGATCGCCTCGACAATCGGCTGCAACTTCTTCAAATGCCGTGCGTTTGCCGAGCCGAAAAGCGCCGTCAAACCACGTTCGATTCCCTGACCGATGACGGTAAATGTATCGCTGATGATCTCCAAAGCTTTGTCGAAAAATTGCGTGTATTGCATGGTAGCTGCTATCGCTTTTAGACTTCTTCAGACTTCTAAGGAAACGAAGGTGTTACCGCTCCTGGCGAACATTCTGTGCGGAAAAATGATAGCTAAATGACATTCAGATTTTCCAACCGCTTGAATATTCACCAATTCATTTCTCTGTTTCATTTCTCAATCGCGAGAATATT
Source organism: uncultured Thermogutta sp. (assembly GCA_937128505.1). GTDB lineage: Bacteria > Planctomycetota > Planctomycetia > Pirellulales > Thermoguttaceae > DTLM01. Next base: position 64,658 of record CAKZMM010000035.1, on the reverse strand, counting down.
CCCCCGGACCTGTTCGGGACTTCGCCCGCAGGTCATTTGCAACGTCGAAAGCGCGCGATTTCTCCAGCTAAAATGAATAGTGTATCCGGGAAACACCAGTATCTAAATACGACTGCGCGAGTATTTCGGTTGGTTAGATGAGGGCTAAAAAGCAAGAACACAAGCCAGCGGCCTTCGCGAGGTGTGCGCAAATTAAGTTTCGCGAGGGCTGAAGATCCGATTATTACCGAAACCCGAACTTTACACGTACGCCTACTGTGGCTTGCAGTGCCTCTGTTCTTGATGAGGGCAGCCCCTTATTGGAAGCCTTATCGCCCCCGTTTTCAAAAAGTGTTGCGACTCATCTACCCAGGTAAAAAGCGAACCTTTCGCAAGTGGGGTTGCGGGACGAGGGGATCGGCATTTTGCAGGGGTAGAGTTGATCGTCACACGATCACACACATCGTAATCGTGCCGTCAGCGCACTCGAGTGCGACCGACGTGATCGGGGAAAGTTTGAGCCTCGTAGGCTCGAAACTTATATCGCCAACCAATTTCGGTCCTGAGTAGGTAAGGTTATTAAAATTGTAGTTGTAGTAGCTATTGAGCTATTTGCGACCAGGCTTTGGCAGAGAGGGCAGGTGATCCAGGAAAAATTTTTTGTTAGTCAGTGAGAACTCCACAATTTTCCGGTGAGTGAGAACTCCGCAAAACGGTCTGAAAGTTTAAAAGACGAAACGATCTGAAAGTCTAGAAAACGCTATGCAGTCTCTTCCTCGGGGTCCGGACCGTACGTGAGGATTTCGCAAAATGACCTGAAAGTCCGAGAGGGGATATAGGCCTTGGGATCCTTGATGCACGCACCGCGAAAATTGATTGAATGCATAGTTTGGATAATATGGGAAAATTTCATTCGAGAGATTGGCAACTAAGCGGTTATTGAGGAAATGCAGCTAAAAATTGCCCTAGGGAGGGAACCCTAAATGATCCGTAAACGTAAAATCCAAGATTTCGTAAGAGTTTTTTGTACCTTTTTCTTTCCTTTTCCTACCTCTTTCTAAGGTCTTTTGTGTCACTTCTCCGGTGAAAATTCACCAGTGAAAAGTGAGTCCTAAAATTCCTAGCAACTTTGATCTTGGGGGGCTAGACCGGCGGCGAATTCCGCCAGACTACCCAGAATTACAATTAAAATTGGCGTATACCATATGATTGAGCTGGCTTAATTATTCACCTTGGCATTGGATTCGCAGGTGGATGATGCGAGGTTATGCCGGACTTTTTGTCGACGAACCCATCCGCGGAAACACACGGGGGCCGAAAGCCAATGACCCCTATCTTGACCTAGGAACTCCGTAATTGTCGTAGCATGCTCTCAAAAAAATTCTTTTGAGTCGGTCAGTGTCCCTTCTCTCCTCACACCCTCACCGTTAGGGGTTGCGGCCTGGCATGAGTGATACTAAGTTTACCAAGCTTCCAATTGCTTCGGATCCGGTAAACCCCGTTTACGGACTCTGTGCATCGCGATTCGAGTCGATAGATGTTTCGAGGTATTCATCTCGCGATTTGTGCCGGAGGCTTATTGGCCTGTAAAATAAGGTTTTTCGTTAGGGCTGCTATGCGCCTTTTTCCTGGGGGCGGGAAGCTCTCCGGAGTACGAGTCTGAGGATTGCGTCGCCGAAACAAAATATCGAAACAGTTTTTAGATTACCGTTGCGACTGGCCGAGTCGATCGTGTTGCTTTACACGGGTTTCGTGAAAATAGTAAACTTTGAGACCCCTCGTTGATTTAACATGTTATTAATTTCAACGCAATTTGAACCGTTGCTGAACGGATCGGCAAGCAAACCCAAGTTTCTGAAAATGCGCTTGGAACATCGGTGAAGAATTTCGGTTCGCGCTCAAGGCAGTTTCTCACTAAATCAGCGGTTTCTGAGATTAATTCTTGATCTCTAGACACGCGTTGCAGCTTCCGAAATTCAGCTTCAGATCGATCGCCAACCGCACATACCGACGTCTAATGTCACTTTCTTAGGCTAAGAAGTCATGAAACGTGTGCCTAAAGACGTTCAACAAACTTTGCGCCAATTTGGCCAACAGCACCTGGTCGCTTTTTGGGATGATCTAACGGACGTCGAACGGGCTGAGTTTGTCGACGAGCTCCGACAAATCGATTTCTCGTTAATTAACCGACTATATAAGCAAGCTAATGAACAAAATGCTGAGGTCGAGCGACTCTTGCGACAGTGCCAGCCTCCGGAAGTGATTCGTCTAGGACATGGTACGGCCGAGTGGACCCCTCAGCAGGCAAAAACCGCAGGTTGGGCAGCGTTGCGGACCGGGCGTGTTGGGGTTGTGTTAGTGGCCGGTGGAAAAGGGACGCGTTTAGGGTTTCCTTATCCAAAGGGCGTTTTTCCGATCGGTCCGGTTTCAGGGATTAGCCTCTTTCAACTCCACGTCGAAAAGATTCTTGCGTTGGCTCGGGCGGCAGAGGCATCGATCCCCCTCGTGGTGATGACCAGTCCCGCCACAGATTGCCAGACCCGCGCATTTTTTGAAGCACATGAGTATTTCGGCTTGCGAAAAGAGCAAATCTTTTTCCTGAGCCAGGGAACGATGCCGGTTGTGGATGGCCAAACCGGGCGGCTCCTTTTGGCACGCAAAGGGCGGTTGGCTCAGAATCCTGATGGTCATGGTGGCTTGTTGGCGGCCCTGGCCCGAACCGCGCTATTGGAGACGCTACACCACCGGGGAATCAGGCACCTTTTCTATTTTCAAGTGGATAATCCTCTGGTGGATGTCGCTTCCCCAGAACTCATCGGGTATCACGTCTTGGCTAAAGCGGATCTCACCACGAAAGTGATTCAGAAGAAAACCCCCACCGATCGCCTCGGCAATGTCGTTCAAGTGGGTGACCGCGTGCATGTCATCGAATACAGCGACCTGCCGGAACAGTGGGCCAATTGGCGTTACGAGGACGGTTCTTTAGTTCTGCGGTACGGAAGCATTGCGGTACACGTCTTCGAGGTCGATTTTCTGAGGCAAGTTGTCCTGCGGAATGATCTGCTTCCCTTCCACGTTGCTAGGAAGAAGGTGCCTTTTTTGGACAAAAACGGGAATCTAGTTGAGCCTAGCGGACCAAACGCCATTCAGTTCGAGCGATTTATCTTCGATGTGTTGCCCCATGCACGTCGCCCGCTTCTGGTGGAAGTGCTTGCAGAAGAGCATTTTGCACCTTTGAAGAATGCCTCCGGCGATCCTGCGGGGGATACCCCGGAGTCAGTGCGTGCGTCGTTGATAAACCTTTGGCGCCGATGGTTGATTAAGGCCGGAATGGGTGCGGCTGAGGAAGTTCCGGTTGAAATTAGTCCGCTGTTTGCGTGGGGACCAGAGAAATTGCGCGAAAAACTGGCCCCCGGGACTTTTTTCAGTCAGACAACCTACCTGCGGTAAGAATGCACCGGTAGATTAGCCGATTGCAGCGGCGTCGGACGCCTCCTAGTGGCACGGCGTCGGGTCGCTTTTCGGGCTGAGGACGAACCGAATTACCAGAGAAAGGACGAACGGATGCTATATGTAGTGATCATGGCGGGAGGCACCGGAACCCGATTTTGGCCGGAAAGCCGCGCCAATCTCCCCAAACAGCTGCTCCCTCTTTTGGGTCCTCACACCATGATCCAGCAGACGGTGCACCGTCTCGGTGATCTCGTACCTTTGGACCGGATTATCATTGCGACAACCGAACGATTGGCACCGTTGATCGCTGCACAACTTCCGGCTTTACCCCGGGAAGCGATTTTAATCGAACCTTCGAAACGCGATACCGCACCGTGCATCGGTTTGGCCGCACATCGAATCCTACGGGAAGATCCCGAGGCAATCATGGCGGTCATGCCTTCCGATCATGTGATTCATCCGGAAGAAGAATTGCGGCGCGCCATTCGCCAGGCAGTTGCTTTGGTTGAGCGGGATCCAAAACGGCTTGTTACTTTCGGGATTCGGCCCACTTACCCGGCGGAGTCGTTCGGATACATCGAACGGGATGAGCCTTTGGCTAACGAACCACCTTCAGATTTTGGAGGCTCCATTCCTTGCTATCAGGTGAAAAAGTTTCACGAGAAACCGCGGGTCGACGTGGCCCAAGAATATGTGGCGTCGGGCCGATTCTATTGGAATGCCGGTATCTTTGTGTGGAAAGCCCGAACGATCCTCGAGGCCATTCGGGAATTTGTTCCCGCCTTAGCCGAGCACTTGGAGCGGATAGCGAACGCCGCTGATTCTCCCGAGTTTCTAAAAATTTTGCGTAGCGAGTTTGCCGCGATTTCGCCTATCTCTATCGATTATGCTGTCATGGAGCGCGCAACCAACACCATCGTGCTGGAGGCACCTTTCCAGTGGGATGATGTGGGAAATTGGCGAGCTTTGGAACGGATACTTGCCCGGGACACCGAGGGGAACGTTGTGTCCGGCTCGCAACACCTGATCTTTTCCGGGCACGGGAACATCGTCCGCAGTGCTGACCCGGATCATCTTGTGGTGCTCGTGGGGGTCAATGATTTGATTGTGGTAGCGACCAAGGATGCCACCCTCGTGGCACGAAAAGATTGCGAGGAGCAGCTTCGCAAGGTCGTGACCGTCTTAGCGGATCGGGGATGGCACCAGTACCTCTAAGTAGGGATCTCTCGGGCAATCGCGGTTCCGAGATTCACCGCTGGCGGGCACCAGGGACTCGTCCAGGTTCAATAACGCGGGGTCGAAAGTCAACCTTTGAGAAACTTTTCGTGTAGGGCTTTAGAGCGTCGGGACATCGGTTCCTGATGCAGAGGTTCTTCAGGAAAAAAGTAGGCGGGGGGCCGCCGGGCAAATGACCGCTTGAGATTTGCGGTAACCGGTTCAAATGGTGCAGGTGAGAGCCAGTTAGGGGCGCAAAGTTAAAAATCAATTAAATCAGATTATCTCAGAATATCTTTCAAAGAGTTTTCGACGGAACCCCCGGGCTTACCTCCCGGGCATCAGTTTTTCGAATTAAACGCTCAACAGTCGAAATAACCGGCGTACTTTTCGCGATCGGCGGAGCTGCCTAAACGCTCAGCTTTTTAAAATCTTTGGGCTACTTGCCGCAGGTTTAGGTAGTCTAAGGTGACCGCCAAGACTTCGTCCAGGTAATAATCCCTCTTGATGCCGACGGAGTCGGAGTCGATCATCTGCCGGAAAAGTTCTTCTTCGCGCTTATCGGCGTTTAGTTTCTTGACTTCCGCCAAGAATTCGTTCTCTTTCAGACTGATCGTCTTGCGGTTTTTGCGGTTCAGATAACGGGCAATCGTCTCCAATTCTCGCTGGAATTCCGGAACTTGGCTAATTCGAGCCTGACTACGGCGAGCCAACTCGGCAACCAGCCCGGGATCGACGAAGTTATACGGCTTTACCTCAAGAGGAGGTACGCGGTCGAAAGCCAGCGCATAGTCCAAGTCGGATTCCGCAATATCTAAGTGGCTTGTGATGGAGGGAAGCTCAACTTCCGCCACAACACCCCGGTTTTGCGTGCTATCCCCACCAGGCCGATAGAACTGCTGCATGGTGATTTTTAAAGCCCCTAAACGCGGAGGATTAAATGGTACAAGTTGCTGCCCAATATCGATGAGGCTTTGCACGGTGCCTTTTCCGTGCGTGGTCTTGTCGCCGACAATCAAACCGCGGCGGTAATCTTGAATCGCCCCCGCCAAAATTTCACTCGCACTCGCACTGAACTTGCTTATGACTACGACTAGCGGCCCTTTCCACAGCATCTCGCCATCGCGATCATAGTAGGGAAGAATACGACCATTCGCATCTTTTACCTGAAGAAGAGGTCCTTCCTCAATGAAAAGGCCCGTAAGAGCTAGAGCCTCCTGGAGGGCGCCGCCGCCATTTCTTCGTAAATCGAGCACTACCGCATCCACACCCTGAGCACTGAACTGCTCCAAAACGCGCCGGACGTCGCGGGTCGTGCTCTTATAATCAGGCAGTCCGCGGCGAGCCCCCTCCATGTCCATATAAAAACTCGGTAGATCGATCACGCCAATTCGGTAAGGCATTCCATCGGGTTTTTGCCCCAATTCGAATACCTGACCTTGAGCCTCGCTATCTTTGAGCTGGATTTTGTCACGTAAAATATCAACGACGCGTGGTTCGCCCCCCTCACTGCTGACAACTTTCAAACGAACTACCGTACCCTTTGGCCCCCGGATCCGCTTCACGACGTCGGAAAGTTTCATGTCGAGCACATCTTCAATGTCGCCCTCCTGCCCTTGACCGACGCCGATCACCCGATCGCCAACCTTAAGCCGCCCATCCCGAGCGGCCGCGCCCCCCGGGATGATTTCCTTCACCACCGTATAGCCATCTTCGCTCTGAAGCGCTGCCCCAATCCCCTCCAATTCCAACCGCATAACGATTTCAAAATTTTCCAGCGTACTCGGCGACATATAACTGCTATGAGGGTCGAAGGAGGATGTTAATGCCGTCAGATACATTTCAAGCAATTCTTCGTCGTCGGTTTGATGCATCCGCTTCGCGAAGCTCTTGTACCGGCGCGAGAGCTTATCGATCGCTGCTTGGCCTTCCGTGCCGTCGGCTTTGAGCAAGAGAAGATCGTGTTTGATGCGTTTCCGCCACCGGTCGTAAGCCTCCAGTTCATTCGCCGGATAATCGAGCAGCTTTCGATCGCGGACCGTCTCTTCCGGGACCGAAAAATCCAGCGGCGTACCGAGAATTTGATCCGCCACCGCTATTCGTTCGTCAATCCGCTGCAATAGCCGGTTGAACACTTCGTACGCAAAACTCGTGTCCCCTCGACGCAGCATGTCGTCAAGTTGCGAAACTCGCGAACGAAATTGCTCTACGTCACTTTTGTAAAAATAGAGTTTCCAAGGATCCAACATGTCCAAAAACTGTTGCAGCATTCGCTGGGCAATTTCGTCGTCCACCGCGCGACCGCTTATGTGGTCGCGACGAAGTAGCTCCATGACAGCAAGGGTGATTCGGCGATCTCGGGCAGAAGGAGCCGTAGGTTCGGCGTGAATTTGCGCCGGATGAAACACAAAGAGGTTGATGAGAAGGACTGAAAAGAAATAAGCCGCAGAAATTGTGAGACGGCGACAGTGGCCAAGTCGGGTAGTTCGCATTTGTTTACCTCGCCCAATTTGATCGTGGTTAAAAAAGTGTTGCGTTTTTTTGACCTAGAGAAAATTACTACCGGAAATGATTTAAGCTGATGTGTGTGTTCTTACTGATCTATCCCTCTTCTAATGTTCCACTTCATTTGCGTTTTCGCCCAACCCAGCAGTTTACAACACCGAGCTTCAACCGTGCTCGACTTGCAACCGCTACAATACCGTAGGAACGCTTCAATCAGCCTGCCATCTGACCAGCGCGTTCTTCCCTTTTGCCCGAATCTAAGTTAAATCCATCGCTACGAAACAATCGTCATTAGATATATCACAATTCGTGGTTTTCTGCCCTATCCCTGGGTGCCATCGTAACTTCCCATATAGGGTAACACAAGGCAAAGATTTTTCGGCAGAAAGTTGCGGTTTCGAGTTCTTGTGCCAAAGCCCCAGAAACAGTTGCTTGATCTACAGCAGAATTTTGTCGATCCCGAAGCAACACACCCTTGACATACGTCAGTCGGCGAATGTCGGAAACCCGTCCCACTGACCCAAGTCAACCCCGAGCACGCGTGAAAGTTTTTCTTAAACTCGAAGTTCCGTTCGGGAAACCTTGCGCACACAAAATTTTTTGCTTAATTACCAAGTCGCCAGATACGCAATCTAGATGCTCTTCTTTGAGATCATTCTTGAAAGATCATCCTTAAAGAAATTCTTAAAAAAAAGAAGTTTGGCACGAAATCCCAAGGTTGGAGCGGAGGAAACTTCCCAGATCCAAGATTCACATTTGAGCCCAAAAACCGGAAGGATAGAAGAATACTGTGTTTGCACCTATCATCCTTCGTACGCGAGCACTTATCGTCCGTGGTAGCCGAAGCTTACCGATTTTTATGGCTTAGATGCCCCGCAGTCCCCCTAAACTCCCAACTCTTCGCTCGTGGACTAGCGAGAAACCTTTCTCGCATTCCTTTGAGCATTCCCCCTGACGTGCGGTAAAATGCACAAAAGTAAACGGTTGGTCGAAAACTTGGAATTTCACCTCGTTATAGGCTTCTGATCGCGCCGTGACGCCAGAGCGGTTTCTTGAACTCCTAAGCCGCAGTGGCCTGGTCCCCGAACCGCAGATCCATGCTGCGACGGAGACCCTTTACCAACAACGGGGAGGCCTTCCCGGGGAAGCCAAAACGTTGGCCGATTGGTTTGTCGAGCAAAAGCTTCTTACCCCATGGCAAGCGGAGCAACTTCTAAACGGCCGATACAAGCGATTCATTTTGAAGAATTATAAGTTGCTCGACCATCTCGGCAGCGGCGGAATGAGCAATGTTTACCTTGCAGAACATCTACTCATGCGCCGCCGGGTGGCAATTAAAGTCCTACCCCAAAAGCGGGTAAGTGACTCATCGTATCTTCAGCGGTTTTACCGCGAGGCCCAGGCCGCCGCCAGGCTCGATCATCCAAATATCGTCCGCGCTTACGATGTCGAGCATGAAGACGATATTCACTTTTTGGTGATGGAATACGTAGAGGGCTGCGATTTAGCCACCCTCGTGCGCCGCGAAGGTCCCCTCGATTATCAGCGTGCTGCGGATTATATCCGCCAGGCTGCGATCGGACTGTCAGTCGCCCATCGGGCAGGTTTAGTCCATCGAGACGTCAAACCTGCTAATCTTTTAGTGGACCGCAATAACGTTGTAAAATTACTCGATTTGGGTTTGGCACGGTTCTCTGCCGCTGACGAAGGTAAAGCCTCATTGACTGTTGTTTGCGACGAAAACGTTCTGGGCACCGCCGATTACTTGGCGCCGGAACAGGCTCTGGATAGTCATGCCGCGGATGCTCGGGCTGATATCTACAGTCTTGGTTGCTCGTTGTATTTCCTCCTTACGGGCCAGCCGCCATTTGCAGAAGGTACGATCGCTCAGCGGCTATTAGCTCATCAAAAGCAAACACCCCCGAGCATTTATCGCTTTCGGCCTGATGCCCCGCCGGCTCTCGTGGAGTTTTGTTTTCGAATGATGGCCAAACGGCCGGAAGACCGACCGCAGACTGCCGAGGAGGCCGCTGAGTTTTTGGACCGCTGGCTGAAGGGGGATTTTGTAGTCGGCCCGGCCGGTATCCCCACCTGCGAGCATCCGCAAATTGCCGGGGGATCTGCAATACGGGCGGCTGAGGCAAGTTTAAGCCCGGGTACCGTTGATGCGGCTGGATCTGTCGATCAGACGGTATCGCCCTTGAAGTCTTCGGGAAGCCCTGGGGATGAGGCCAGTTTTGGGATGCCGGGGCAGGTATTGGAATCGCCGTCGCTCCCCGATCAGCAAACTCAGGAGAAAGCTGGTACAACCACACCCAGCGGTGCAGAGGGCTCCGGCAAGACAGTCGGGCGGAAGGTACTCCGCCGAGCTAAGCCTCTCGTCGAGGAACCGGCTCCCGAATCCAGCGCCGTGTTGCAGCCCCGATCAAGACAGGGGGCACCGGTGAGGCCTTCCACCCCTGTTAAAGTGCCGGGTTCTCCGGATCCAACTATGTCCGAAACCCCGGAGATTTCCGTTCCCGATTCCCGCGCAAGTGGGGAGCCCATAGGTTTGCGCGATGCTGCGGCAGGAGCACCTCCGGCGGGCACGCGAAGCTCCGCAAGGGTCGAGCGCTCAGCCTCGCAGTTCCAGCCGATTGGCGAGCGGTCCCTCGGGGAAAAGGCCGACTCGCTTTCCGCTCGGCATAGGACGGTTAGCCCCGCGCGCGGGACCACGGGATTACCAGCACAAACTCCCGCTCAATTTTCCGGCCAAAATATTGTCGACGAGTCGGAATCGTTATTCGCGGAAAAGCCGCCTCTTTCAGAGACAGTGCCCGAGGTGAAGATTGATCCTTCGCGGCCGATTAGCCGACGGACTCAACGATCGGAATTCCCGCCATGGATCTGGGGGATTATCGCCGGCGGGTTGCTGCTAGCTTTGATCCTCGGCATTCTTCTTTGGATGCGCCGCTAGGACGTAAAGCATGGGCGACTATGCCGGTAGAAAATCACACGTCTTAAAGATCAGACTCCTTACTTGGCACACCCGAAAATGCGGGAAGACTTCGGAGAACATCTTTTCCGAGGATTGGTCAGCACGAAGCGGGAAGAAGCGAGCCTGTAAAGCTCAAAAAGGTTTAAATTTGCCGCTCGTCGATCTGATCATGTGAAGTCGTGTTGCCCCTTGGATATGTCGACTCGTAATCCGACCCGACAGCCCGCTCGTCCATTTCATCATGGAAATCGTCCATTTCATCATGGAAAGTCATCTTGCCCCTGCTTTGCCCGAGGGGGCCGTCGTACCGCTGCCCCAGTGTTACATCTTCTGTGCCTCTACCGGGTCCCTTGGGGTTTCTCAGAAATTAGCCCGAGGTCCCATGCGTGCTTCGGTTTGAAGTTGCTCACTCGGTACCAACACGTTGAAGCTACCTGAGCGGAATCCCTCCAGATCGAGGGTGATGAACTTAAACCCAATCGAATGGAGTTCGTCGATCAACTCTTGCCGGAAGGATTCTTCCACAAAATGCATTAATTCAGCGATGGGAACTTCAATACGCGCCATATCGCCCCGGTGATAACGTACCCGCATGAGCCGAAAACCTTTCGAGCGTAGAAATTGTTCTGCCCGATCGATCATGGCAAGGCGCTCCGGCGTGACCTCCTCTCCATATGCTATCCGACTACTCAAGCACGGAGTTGCCGGTTTGTCCGACACAGGAAGTTGCCAGCGACTCGCCAAGAGTCGAAGCTCAGCCTTAGAAAGATTGCACTCCGCCAACGGGCTTCGAACTTGATATTGCCGGGCGGCGAGGGAACCGGGTCGGTGATCGAATCGATCATCCCCATTCGTCCCGTCTACGACGACCGAAACCCCGAGCTTGGCCGCCCACTCCCCTACTCGACTAAAAAGCTCGCTCTTGCAGTAAAAGCATCGATCCGGCCCATTGCGACGATAATTGGGATCGCCGAGTTCGCCCGTTTCCAACACGATGTGGCGGATTCCGATCAGCTGAGCCAACTGCCGACATTCTTCCAGCTCCCCGCTCGCCATGCTGGCACTGTAGCCGGTGATCGCAATCGCGCGATCCCCAAGTGCCAAGAAAGCGGCCTTTGCCAACACGGTGCTGTCCAAACCCCCTGAGAACGCCACAGCACAGCTACCGAAGCTTTGCAATAACGCAATCAATTGGTCACGTTTTTGTTGCAGACTCACAGGGAGATTCTTGTCCTCTTCGACTTTCATGATGCACCCTTTGAGATTCTCTCCCATTAAAGTGATCTTGGACTGCTAAACCTCTTAGAAATTCCCCTTCAACTTTGCAGAAGCCCTTCGGTTTTGGGCGGGATAACGACTAGTGAATAGCACGACTATCCACAATTAACCTAAGGCCTCGTGGGCCCACCTTTTTTTCAAACCCCCCGGACTTCGCCTTATGAGGTTGGCGGTAAGTTTGCGCTAAATGGTTTCAGAGAAGAAGGCGAAAGTCAAACAATTTTGGCGTTCGCACATGAACGTCGGAATTGTCGAGAAAAGTCGAGAAAATTAGCATAATCGCGGAGAAAATAAATACCGCGGGTGTAATGTTTCCACTAGGTTTACTGCGCGTGGGCCGGTTGATTTGCGGGTTGATGGAACCGTCGCATAACTCGCTTAAGCGAATAGCATCGTGGGGCACGACCTTTACACCATGGGTTCGGGCCAGAGATGGTGCGAAGGTCAACGAGTAATCCGACTTGCTGAGGAGGTGGCGAAAGATAAGTAAATCTTAATCTCCGGAATGGGTATTTGCGATTGCGGTGTGATGCCGGCAAGAAATCGCGGATGCGTCGGCGTTTTTCTGCGCAGCAAGCTACGACAATTTGCGAAAAACCGGGTTTCGCGAAAAAAAGTCAGCCCTCCAACGCATGCCGTGGCGACTTCGTCCCGGGAGCCCTAAAGCCAAAAATGTGCGGGGGGCCCGAATCGAAACGATCCCGCCGCCAGTCAAAGCCGGCACAAGCGGGTTCATTCGTATTCGAACGCACTTCGAATTTGCCCACACTCCTGGTTAAAAGTGTTGACTACCCGGATACTTGAACGTCGACAACACGAACACCGCAGAGGGCTGATCTTTTCTTCGATATTCACTTAATCTTGATAACCCAGCTTTTACTAACGGCTACCGCCTAAGCTCCAACTGCTACTGGGTAAGTTCCAAATCTTACGCAATTATAACTTATTTATCGGCAAGATCGCCAGAAACCGGTGAATCCCTCCAACGATCGTTAAAGAATCTGGAAGCTCAACGGCCTTTTGCCGAGAAATATCTTTTCTATTTCTTTTTTATTCTTTGATTTCACGCCTCGGGATGCTGGCTAAACCACCAGCGTGTGCAACCCCCGGTTTCGTTTACCGATTCATGTTTCAGTCCGGGTACAAATGCACCGCGTTTGCGTGGCCAGAGGAAATCCTACCGCAAACGTCTGAAACCCACAAGCGCCGCAGCCCCTTAGCTGGGTTAGACGGCCGGAAATGTCCATCTCGATGAGACTATTGGAGAACGGCAACGAAATAAGTTTTCGCTAATCTATCATAGAGGATCATTTAATTCTTTAATTGCATCTCCTAATAGTTAGTTCCGGTCGCGACCAAACTTGCATGCGTGTCGCACGTTGCATTTTTCGGCACAGTCTGGTAAAAACCTCGGTTCTACGTAGACCCGGGTAAAATTAGAGAATAGAATAAATCGAAAATCCGATATTTACATTAGCTTATTTAAATCGGCATTAGCTTTTTTGGTGATAGCTTTTCGGATCATGAAGGGCTGAAGAGCGAGGTCAAAAAGACAATCGGAAAGGGCCAAAAATTTGGGAGAAATCTGAGAACTTTGCGGGGATTTGAACCCCCGCGGTTAGTTAGCTCATTAACCTGGCAATTCCATAGTCTCCGGGATCCCGCCCGGCATGAGGAAAAGTGATTGTCAAAGTAGGATGAAATTTTTGGATCGACATTTTTAGAAAGAGTATTTGGAGGTATCGGGAAAATCGGCGTTTCAAGAGTGGGTTTGGGAAAGCCAGATCACATGTTAGGCGAAAATTTATTTAGCCGGTTTTGTACTGAAGGAAGCTCAGCTTTATTTGGGTTTAGCCAAACTGGGGGCATGCCACTTGGGGGTGTGAATCTCTGGGGACGAACGGGTCGAGTTCGAGGTGAGATGATCTCTCTCGGCGTTACCAAATTTTTAAATACTCACTCCACTGGAGAACGGTGGGGGTGATCACGGCACCACCGAGTGTGTTTCGCTGCGGATTATCCCAAATGGGCTTCTTGGCTGGGCCGAAAGAAAAAGCCGAGATTGTAACAAATGAAACGTCCGGTTTTTAGATAAGTAGTTTGATCTTTTTGCGTTAAGCGATCTTACGGTGTTCGGGGGTTTCACGAGCGTTTCTGGCGAAGACGATTTGGAAGAAGACTCGGCTCCATACTTTTGGAAAATAGAGAACGACATTTTATTTGCCCATTGCGGTCAGTAATCAATACGGTTCGATTTGCTTTATCGTGAGGATTGTAGTAGTGGAAGCCAAAAGTGGTCAGCGACAAGGTTTATACGATCCGCAATTCGAGCACGATGCCTGCGGCGTCGGAGCCGTAGTTAATATCTCGGGTCAGCGCGAAAATCGAATTGTTCGATTAGGCTTGGAAATTCTTTTGAACCTTCAGCATCGGGGGGCAGCCGGGGCGGACGGAATCACCGGTGATGGTGCGGGAATTCTACTGCAAATTCCCGACGCTTTCTTGCGGGACGAGGCGGCCTGTTGGGGCATTCTGCTACCGGAACCGGGGCGTTATGCCGTCGCCATGGCGTTTTTGCCCCAGCAGAGCGAATTGCGCGAACGCTGCATTGCCATTTTCGAGTCCACCGCTGTGGAAAAAGGCTTATATGTCCTCGGCTGGCGCGATGTCCCGTGCGATAACAGTTGTCTTGGTGCGATTGCGCGGTCTGCGGAGCCCGTGGTCCGACAGGCTTTTTTGGCGGGCGGAAATTGGGAGGGCGAGGCCTTTGAGCGGCGGTTGTTTGTAACGCGAAAAGTCATCGAGCGGCGGATTTGGAACCAGCTCAATCTGGGGGCGAAGGACTTCTATGTCTGCTCGATGTCGTCGCAAACCATCGTTTATAAAGGGATGTTCCTTGCGCCGCAATTAGGAGCTTATTACCCCGATCTGTCGGATCCGCGGATGACCAGCGCTATGGCGGTGGTGCATCAGCGTTATAGCACCAACACCTTTCCGAGTTGGTTTTTGGCTCAGCCTTTTCGTTTAATCGCTCATAATGGCGAGATCAACACGCTTCGGGGGAATGCCAATAAGATCCGGGCTCACGAGAAGACGATGTCTTGCCCGGCGTTGGGCGAGGATCTTTCCGAGATTGGCCCAATCCTCGATCCCGGTGGAAGCGATTCCGCCTGGTTCGATAACACGATGGAGCTTCTAGTGCGAGCCGGCCGAAGTGCTCCGCATGCCTTGATGATGATGATTCCCGAGGCTTTTGGACCTCGGTACCACATCAGCATGGATAAGCGTGCCTTTTACGAGTATCACGCGGCCATCATGGAGCCTTGGGATGGCCCGGCGGCCATTGTCTTCAGCGATGGACGGCTTGTCGGTGGAACCCTGGATCGCAATGGGCTTCGCCCCTGTCGGTATTTGGTCACGGAGGATGACCTGGTGGTGATGGCCAGTGAGGCGGGCGTGATCGATATCCCACCGGCAAAAGTTCGCGAAAAAGGCCGTCTTCAGCCGGGCAAAATGTTCCTGGTGGATCTGGAACAGAAGCGGATCATTCGCGATAGCGAATTGAAAAGCAGGCTTGCGCGTCGTCGCCCCTACCGGCGTTGGTTAGAAGAAAATCGAATCGAGCTTCGCGGGCTATTTCAACCGGCGGTGGTCCGCCCCACCGATCCGGAAACGCTCCACCAGCGGCTTCGGGCATTTGGGTATACCCGCGATGATCTTCAGATGATTCTCCTGCCGATGGCGAAGGACGGTCAGGAGCCGGTGGGCTCCATGGGAAATGATACACCTCTTGCAGTACTGTCGGATCGTCCTAAGCTCCTTTTCTCATACTTCAAGCAGCTTTTTGCGCAGGTGACCAATCCGCCGATTGATCCGCTTCGGGAAGGATTGGTGATGTCGCTGATGACTTTCACGGGAAAACAGCGGAATTTGCTGGACGAAACCCCGGAGCATTGTCGGCAGCTCAAGTTGCCTCACCCCATCCTCACGAACGAGGATGTCGAGCGCTTGCGGAGGGCTCAGCGGCGGGATTTCCGCGTGGCGACGATACCGATGCTCTTCCGTCCGGATGGCAATGATCCCGGCCGGACGCTGAGTGACGCTCTTGACCGATTGATTGAACAAGCGGCAGATGCCATTCGTCAAGGTGCCACGCTGGTAATCCTGAGCGACCGAGAGGTGTCACCGCAATGCGTTCCGATTCCCAGCCTGCTTGCCACGGGAGCTGTACATCACGGGCTATTGCGAAAGGGTTTACGGGCCGAGGCCGGAATTGTGATCGAAAGCGGAGAGCCTCGGGAGGTTCAGCATTTTTGTTTGCTGTGCGGATATGGGGCAAACGCGATCAACCCTTATTTGGCTTTTGAGGTGATTTACAAACTTTGGGAAGATGGCGATTTGCCTCGCGAGACCGAGCCGGCGGCGTGGGTGGATCAGTACATCATGGCCATCAAGAAAGGCATCTTGAAGACGATGTCGAAAATGGGGATTTCCACCCTGCGGAGTTACGTCGGTGCTCAGCAGTTTGAGGCCCTGGGCCTGAGCCAAGCCGTGATTGACAAATGTTTCACGGGTACCCCCTCGCGGATCGGCGGGATCGGGCTGGCGGAAATCGCTCGGGAAGCTGTGGCCCGGCATCGAAGTGGCTTTAGCCCCCGAGAGCCCGGCAGTTTGGAATTGGACTATGAAGGGGAGTATCACTACCGGGTGGATGGAGAACATCACCTGTGGAACCCTCAGACCGTCACGTTGCTCCAGCATGCGGTGCTTTTCAATGATTGGGAGAAGTACCTCGAATTTGCCCGCGCTGTCAACGACCAAAACCGCCGCTTGGGTACCTTGCGAGGCCTGTTCGAATTCGTACCGGGTACGCCTGTGCCTTTAGAGGAGGTCGAACCGGTCGAGGAAATCGTCAAGCGGTTTTATTCGGGGGCGATTTCCCACGGTTCGATTAGTAAGGAAGCGCACGAAGTAATGGCTATTGCCATGAATCGATTAGGGGGCATGTCCAACACCGGCGAAGGGGGGGAAGATCCCGGCCGGTATCAGCCGATTCGCGAGGGGATATATGCCGGTCAGTCGGCTAATTGTGGCATTAAGCAAGTGGCGAGCGGCCGATTCGGCGTCACCCTAGAATACCTCGCGAATGCGCGAATGCTTCAGATTAAAATGGCTCAGGGGGCTAAGCCCGGTGAAGGTGGTCAGCTTCCGGGCCACAAGGTGACCGAAGAAATTGCACGGTTGCGTCATTCCACGCCGGGGGTTTCGCTCATTTCGCCCCCTCCCCACCACGATATTTATTCGATCGAAGATCTCGCTCAATTAATTTACGATCTGAAATGTGCTAATCCTGAGGCGAAAGTCTCGGTGAAGCTGGTCGCGGAAGTCGGCGTGGGCACGGTGGCCGCCGGAGTTGCTAAGGCTAATGCCGATGAGGTATTGATTGCGGGCCATGATGGCGGCACAGGCGCAAGCCCCTGGTCTTCCATCAAGCACGCGGGCATTCCCTGGGAAATCGGTCTGGCAGAGACGCAGCAAACTTTGATCTTGAATAACCTTCGGGACCGGATCTTAGTGCAAGTCGACGGTCAGATGCGCACGGGTCGAGACGTCGTCGTTGCTGCCTTATTGGGGGCTGAACGTTTCGGCTTCGGGACGGCCGCCCTCGTCTCACTTGGTTGCATCTTGATGCGTAAGTGTCATCTGGGATCTTGCCCGGTCGGAATCGCCACGCAGCGGCAGGACCTACGGGCCCGATTCAACGGTAAAGTCGAGTATTTGGTGCGGTACCTGACGTTTGTCGCGCAAGAAATTCGGCACATCATGGCCGAGTTGGGCTTCCGCAAATTCGAGGAAATGATCGGCCGTGTGGAAAGGCTTCAGGTGCGAAAGGCCATCGATCACTGGAAGGCAAAGGGGCTCAACCTGGAGCCGATTCTTCAGCCGGTCGATCGTTCAAATGGTTTCCCCTTACGCTGCGTGCGTCCGCAGGATGATAAGCACCGAGATCATTTGGATTGGGAAATTCTGCCGCGCGTCAAGCCGGCTTTGAACCATGGGGAACGGATTCGCCTGGAAATGCCGATCCGCAACGTTCATCGTACGGTGGGTACGATCCTCAGTTTTCATGTGCTTAAGCGGTACGGGGCGCGGGGACTTCCGGAGGGAACCGTTCATCTGGTGTTCCGAGGAACCGCCGGGCAGAGCTTTGGGGCCTGGCTTGCGCCGGGTATTACCTTACAGCTTATCGGCGATGCCAACGACTATCTCGGCAAGGGGTTATCCGGAGGTCGGATCATCGTTCAAACCCCGCCCGAAGCCCCCTTCAATCCGGCCCAAAATATCATCGTGGGCAACACGGTCCTGTACGGCGCCACCAAGGGGGAAGTGTACATCAATGGGCTGGCAGGCGAACGATTCGCCGTGCGAAACAGCGGAGCGATTGCCGTGGTAGAAGGGGTGGGTGATCATGGCTGCGAATACATGACGGGCGGCGTGGTGGTCGTGCTCGGCCGCACAGGGCAGAACTTCGCCGCGGGCATGAGCGGGGGAATCGCCTATGTGTTGGATGAGCATCAGCTTTTCGACACCGTCTGCAATTTGGACATGGTGGAGCTAGAGACGATTTGGCATCCTAGTGATGCGAATCGTTTACGACAGCTTATCGAACAGCATTATTATTGGACCGGGAGCCGCCGGGCCCACAGAATTTTGGAGAATTGGGCTGATATGTGCGGCAAATTCGTAAAAGTGATGCCGATCGATTATCGGAAGGCTTTAGAGAAATTAAAAGAACGAGAAGCAACTCGAGGCGAACAAACTGCAATAACCGAGGAGGTTTTCAGTGGGTAATCCAACAGGTTTTATCGAATATCAGAGATTGGAAACTCCGCATCGGCCGGTGGTCGAGCGCATCGGCGACTGGCGCGAGGTCGATCTCATGCTCACACCGGAGCAACTTCGTCAGCAGGCAGCACGATGCATGGACTGCGGGATTCCGTTTTGTCACGCGAGTGGATGCCCCGTGCTCAACCGAATTCCCGAATTCAATGAGCTGGCTTATCGCGGCCGATGGCAAGAGGCAATTGAAAACCTTCATTCCACGAACAATTTTCCCGAAATTACCGGTCGGGTTTGTCCCGCTCCATGCGAGGCGGCATGCACCCTTTCGATCAATAGCCAGCCGGTCAATATCAAGCACATCGAGCTACAAATCATCGAGCGTGCGTTTGCCGAAGGTTGGGTCAGACCACTTCGCCCCGCATCGCGAACCGGGAAGAAAGTAGCGATTATCGGCTCTGGGCCTGCCGGCTTGGCGGCCGCTCAGCAGCTAAACCGATTGGGACATCAAGTGGTGGTCTTTGAGAAAGACGACCGCTTAGGGGGGCTTCTTCGCTACGGGATCCCCGATTTCAAGTTAGAAAAACGAATCATTGACCGCCGCCTGGAACAATTGGTCGCGGAGGGGGTGCGGTTTGAACCGAATGTGTATGTTGGTCGCGACTTATCCGGCTCCTACCTCCTCGAACGATTTGATGCCGTGCTTCTGGCAATGGGGGCGGGGCAACCGCGCCCATTGACTGTCCCAGGAAGCGAGCTGCAAGGCGTCCACTTCGCGATGGAGTATTTGACCCAGCAAAATCGGCGTGTTGCCGGCGATCTTCCGGAGTTGGTCAAGAGACCTTTGATCGATGCCCGGGACAAACATGTTGTGGTCATAGGCGGTGGCGACACCGGGAGCGACTGTGTGGGCACCGCCGTTCGGCAACAAGCGGCGTCGGTCACCCAGATTGAAATCCTCCCGCAGCCTCCGGAGTCATATAACCCTGAAACGCCGTGGCCGTTGTGGCCCAAAATCCTCCGCACTTCAACTTCTCACGAGGAGGGATGCAAACGCCTTTGGTCGGTACTCACCACCGGTTTAAGCGGCACCGATGGTTGCGTTCGCCAATTGCACGCATGCCGGGTGGAATGGGAGAAAACCGAAAGTGGTTGGCAGATGAAACCTGTGCCGGGGACAGAATTTACTTTACCGACAGACTTAGTGCTCGTGGCCATGGGGTTTCTCCACGTAGTGCACGACGAGCTATTGACCCAATTAGGCATAGAGTTAGATCCTCGGGGCAATGTGTTCGTGCAGAATTGGATGACCAGTCGCCCCGGCGTCTTCGCGGCGGGCGATTGTCGGCGCGGTGCCTCGCTTGTGGTTCATGCGATTTTCGAGGGTCGCCAAGCAGCGAAGGCTATCGACCGTTTTCTGGCAAACGGTGCGGCCCGTCCGTCGAATTCGTACGGTGGTGCGTCCGCGCACCGGCCCACCATGGCAGTATCGCCGCTAGGTGTTGCCATTTCCTGAGACTGATGCGATTTTTGCTTCTAGAACTGCAGTGCAAGCTTAATGACAGAATTGACTTGTGAGTTCGTTTCGAGGATTTAGGTGCGTTAGAGGATTTATGTGTGGGTGTCCGGGAGCTGAATTGAGGTGAGTTCAATATTGGGACAGGGCTATATTTCATATTTCATAGGTAAATAAATAAACATTTCATAGGTAAATGTAGAAAACTTTTTAGCAAAAACCTTTCGAAGCTTGATAAAACTAGTGACGATTTGTTTTCCAAATTTTTTTTCAAGCTCCGAAAGGCCAATCCCCATGTATCGGACCGGAAAAAACTCCCACGTATCGGACCGAAAAGAAAGCCCAAAATCCTTGATGGGCTAATCGCCGTCCTCAACAGAACGGAGCCCACGAGTGAGCTGGATCCCCACATCCTCTGAAAATTCCCGAGCACCCTCAATTTCGGTGTAAGACTTGTCAGGTGGTGCGCTCCTCTGCGAATGTTCGGAGAACCTCAAACTGCAAACGGCACCGGCAAGAACAAGCGAAAAGACCGGGAAAACGGCTCTTGCAGGGCTCGGCGAACAAAGCGACGCTGCAACTTTTCGGATCACAGATAACTCGTTGTCCTGCAAGACCTTAAGCCGAGACAACGGTGATTCCGCTTGCGGTTTGAGGCGAACATCACCAGCAAATAGCGAAGGACACTTCCCGGTGGATCGCTACGTCAAGTGCAGGCGGGATTTCGACGACGTTACCAACTCGTCGCGAAGCGAACCCCCTCCTCCACCGCCTTGCCGATTTGGTCGATCTGGTCCAGTTCAATGCTCAGTGGGGGCATGATCACGATCACATTCCCCAGCGGTCGCAACCAAACGCCGAAGTCCCGCGCGCGGCGACAAGCCAAAAAGCCCCGCTTTTCTTCCCAGGGATAGGGTTCTTTCGTTTCGGGATCGCGCACAAGCTCCACCGCCGCAATCAATCCTTTTTGCCGTACATCACCTACATGAGGTAACTGGCGGATACGTTCCAGATGCGCGGCCAATCGAGCAGCCTTTGCCGGCAGTCGATCCAGGGTCTTTTCTTCCTCAAAGACCCTGAGGGTCGCTAAAGCAGCAGCCGCTCCCAGAGGATTTCCCGTGTACGTATGTCCATGAAAGAACGTTTTTCCCGCCGCGTAGGTACCAAGAAAAGCCTGCCAAACTCGAGCGGTGGTCAGCGTGGCCGCCAGCGGCAAATAACCGCCGGTAAGCCCCTTGGCAAGGCACAGAAAATCGGGGACAACTCCCTCGTGTTCACACGCGAAGAGGCGACCGGTTCGCCCCATTCCCACAGCCACCTCGTCGGCAATGAGAAAAACGTCATACCGTCGGGTCAATTCGCGCACTCCCCTCAAAAACCCCGGGGGGTGAAAGATCATCCCCGCCGCCGCTTGGATGAGCGGTTCAATCACCACAGCGGCAATCCGCAAGTGCTCCGCTCGAAGCACGGCCTCCAATTGATCTAAATAAAATTGGCATACCTCCTCCCCCCGAACCCCGGAAGGAGTGCGGTAGCTATCCGGCGTAGGAAGCCGCCGACACTCAAACAGTAGCGGCCGGAACATCCCGTGAAATCGCTCAACCCCCCCTACGCTCACCGCGCCCAGGGTGTCCCCGTGATATGCTTCTGCAAAGGCAACATAGAGAGTTTTTTCAGGTCTTGGCGGCGAAGACTGTCGCCAATATTGAAACGCCATTTTTAGGGCGACTTCTACCGCCGTAGCACCGTCGTCTGAGAAGAAAACATGCTCTAGCCCGGTAGGGGCCAGATCCACCAATTTTTTGGCCAAAACGATGGTCGTAGGATTCGAAGCCCCCAAAGCCGTCACATGCGCTACCCGCTCAAGTTGCTCGGCGATGGCGGCGTCAATTCGCGGGTGCCGGTGGCCATGAATATTGCACCACAAGCTACTGACACCGTCGATATATCGGCGGCCCTCGATATCGATCAACTCGCATCCTTCTGCACGCTCGAAGATCAATGGCTCATACTCAGCCATTTGAGTAAATGGATGCCAATAATGGAGGCGATCCCAACGAAGCAAATCGGCCACATTTGCCGAATAGCCGCCAATACTGTATGAACGTTCCTTCATGGGTTTGAGCACCGTTAGAGCCCAAATACGCTAGAAAAGCCACAGCTCGGCAATGGTAAAGTAAATGACGATGCCTGTTACGTCGACGAAGGTGGCGACAAAGGGGCTAGAAGCGAACCCGGGGTCCAGGCCCAGGGCCCGAAAGCCCAGCGGAAGCAGTGCACCGATCAAGCTTCCCCAAAGACAAACCGCGGCCACTGCCTGAGAGATGACTAACGCCAAAACCAAGCGATCGGCATTCCCGAGTACCGATTGCGGCGTCAGCATGGCTCGCACAAAGGCGATCGCCCCCAGGGTCACCCCCAAGGCCAAACCCATGACAAGCTCATGCCGTAGCACCTTCCACCACTCCCGGGGGGTCACTTGTCGAAGTGCCAAGGCTCGAGTCATCAAAGTGGCTGCCTGCGAGCCAGAATTTCCGCCTGTGGAGATCACCAGTGGCACAAAAAGACTCAGGGCGATCACGGCCGCGATCGCTTCCTCGAAACTCGCTAAGGCGGTAAAGGTCAGAAGTTCTGCCCCGAACAATGCCGAAAGCCAGATTGCGCGTTTCCTCCAGATTGTATAGAAAGGAGCTTCTAGCACATTCTCTATCAGTGGGGTGATACCACCCATGCGGTGGGCATCTTCTGTAGCTTCGGCCACGACTACGTCAATGATGTCGTCGTGGGTTATAATACCCAGGATTCGGTTTTCCTCATCCACCACAGGAATGGCCAAAAGGTCGAAGCGAGCGACTTTCCGGGCCACCTCCTCTTGGTCCTCCAGCACATAGGCGGTAATCAGTGCCTCTTCAGCCAAATCGCGGATCGGGGTATCCGGCCGGCCCATGGCTGAAAGCAGCCTCCGGGCCGAAACGACTCCTTGCAAGTGCTGTTGCTCATCGACGACATAGACGTAGTAAATCGTCTCCAACTCGGCTGCCTGCCGGGCTAACTCCTCCAGGGCTGCCCGGACCGTCATATCTCCGGGCACCTTGGCGAAGGCCGTCGTCATCACGGCCCCCGCCGTATTCTCGGGATAAGCAGTCAGCCGCAAGATATCCCGGCGATCTTCGAGGGGAACCTCCGTCAAAAGCTGGCCGACCAGCTCGACATCCATCGTCTTGAGCAAATCCACCCGATCATCCGGGGGCAAATTGGTGATCAACTTACCCGCTTCCTCCGGACTCAATCGGCCAACAATCGCCTGCTGTTTCTCCCGGTCGAAATAACCAAATATTTCCTCCCGCAGAGGCGATTCGGCATACTGCAAAACCTCCCAGGCCTCCTCGGGAGTCAGTCCTTCCATGAACTCGGCGACCCGAGCTGGGTGAATTGCCGTACAAAACTCCCGTAAGCCCTCGACATCGCGCAAGGCAAGCATTTCGCGAAGTTCGGGCAGATAGAGCGTGTTGATCACCATTTCGTGGTCCTCAAAACTTTTCTGCTGGCTCAGAATTTTCGCAAGCCACTCCGACTTGGTTGAGGGACCTTAGTACACAAAACTTCGATAGTACACAAAACTTCGATAAGTTTGCCGTCCAATAAACCAAAATAACCTTCCCATGAGACACAAGCACGAAAGTTATCCGGTGAAAACCCTCCCCCAACCCCCTCATAAGTCGACGCATGCCGGCCGCAAAGCGGAATCCCGAAAGGGGCACCCCATCCCCACCACCATTGGCGAACCTCGAAGACATTTTTAGAATCGGATGAATCGAGTCAACCCTGTCCTCGCGGTTCGGACCTTGCAGGGCGAAACTGTTTTCACGTTTCTTACAGCCTTTAGAAAATCGTGCAATACCTCCTGGAATACGAACGACAGACTTTTCCACCTTGGAAAACCTAAAGCTGCTTTCTTAAGGGAATATAGTTGATTTTTAGCCACGTGTTAGTGAGCGACCCAAAAGTGATGGCTCTTAGGCAGCGACCATGTGGGCTAAAGAGAACGACGCGAATGCACCCGCGGCGGCCGAGCTAAACGCCGGTGTAGGGTGGCCCAAGCGAATGAATATTTTGGGTTGCGGTAAGGCAGCCCGAACTTTGGCCCGGGTTTGGAGAATCTCAGGCCACATCGAAATTGGCGGTATTTTAAACCGCTCCATTTCCAGTGCCAGAGAAGCTGCTGAGTTTATCGGGCAAGGATCGCCGGTCAGCCGGTTACGGGACTTGCCGGAGGCAGAGCTCCTGTTGATCGGCACACCAGACGACCAGATTGCCGCCGCGTGTGCCCAAGCTGCCCAAGAGGGTGGATTACGGCCCGGCATGAGTGTGTTTCATTTAAGTGGGGCCTTAAGTTCCGAGGAACTCGCAGCCGCACGGTCTTGCGGGGCCTTCGTGGCTAGTTTTCACCCGATTCGCAGTTTTGCAGACCCCGAACAGGCCGCTCGCTCACTGCAAGGCTCGTTTTGCACCGTAGAAGGCGAACCTAAAGCTTGCGAACTTTTGGGTCTTTTGGGTCAAGCTTCCGGGTGCAAAGTGCTTGAGCTATCCCCCCAACAAAAGTCGCTTTACCATGCGGGGTTAGTCGTAGTCTGCAATTACTTGACGGCACTTTTAGAGGCAGGCCTCCGCTGTTTAGAAGCTGCCGGTTTGCCCCGGCACCACGCGATGATCATCACGCAGCCGCTGATCCGTGAAACTTTAGAGAACGTCTTCCGTTTAGGAACGGTTGCCGCCCTCACCGGTCCCATTGCCAGGGGAGACACGCGGCTTGTCACACTTCACTTGAAAGCCATCGGCGAGAAGGTGCCTGAGATCATTCCTCTTTATCAAGCCGCGGGTAAGATCGCGGTCCAGCTTGCGCAACAGCAAGGCAGAGCCCCCCGAGAAACTCTCGAAAAAATCATGACACTCCTTGAGCAGCCCTGACAGTGTGAAGGTGGTACCACGTTGCTGAAATACCAACAACCTTTCAGCCCGGGAATGATCTGCCCGGATTCGGAGAAAATAAGAGGAGAAAATAAGATGGGCTATCGCGCTCGATATAGCCCCCGGCATTAACGCTTCCCAGCGCGGAACGGCCAATGCTTGCCGCCGTTGTTAGAAGCTATCATTCTCTGCTCGCTATAGAAGTGCCCGAGGTCTCCCACCGTTAACATAGCAAAAAGTTTTCCCCCCTGCCGTCATCTCACATCACGCTCCTCAATTCACCGGAGTGTCAGCGTCTTTGCTACGGCCGACCAGCGAGGCTTTCGAGGGGAAAGCCCCACGCACGAACAAGAGACACGTGACGCTCGGGCTATAAGCAAGGCTTACGAGGGGACAACTATTCGCCCTGAATCACGTGGGCTATCGTTTCCGAGTTTACCGGTTGAATGATCCCCGCCTCGCATATGATGGCGGAAATCAACTCTGCCGGCGTGATGTCGAAAGCGGGGTTAAACACGCGCACTCCCTCGGGAGCTATCCCTTGACCCATGATGTGGACTACCTCGGCAGGATCCCTTTCCTCGACGGGGGTTTCGCTACCGCTCGAAAGCGAAAGATCGAAGGTCGTGCTCGGGGCTGCCACGTAAAACGGTATTTGGTGAGCTCGAGCTAAAACTGCAAGACTGTAGGTGCCGATTTTGTTGGCAGTGTCCCCGTTGGCGGCAATTCTGTCCGCCCCGGTGATTACAAGCTGAATTCGGCCGTGCTTCATCAGGACCGCTGCTGTTGAGTCGCAGATTAGAGTGTGCGGTACCCCCCAACGACCTAATTCCCATGCGGTCAGTCGAGCACCTTGCAGCAAAGGGCGCGTTTCGTCGACATAAACGTGAACTTTTTTCCCTTGCGAGAAAGCCGTGTAGATGACGCCCAAAGCCGTCCCTAACCCCCCAGTTGCCAAGGCACCCGTGTTGCAATGAGTGAGTATGCCTGCGCCGTGGGGTACAAGGGATACACCATGACTGCCTATCGCTTGACACATCAAGCGATCTTCGGCATGGATCGCCAGGGCCTCCTCTAAAAGCAGTTGCCGCAGTTCTTCTGGGGCAGCCTCCGGAAAACAGCTTGCCCGACGCCGCATCCGCTCCAAAGCCCAAAATAGGTTCACGGCGGTGGGACGGGCCGAAGCCAAATACTGAATGGTTTCCGACAACCGAGTTTCAATTTCCTGTCGACTGCTGAACGAACCTTGTAATCCCAGACATACCCCATATGCCGCCGCGATTCCTATTGCCGGTGCGCCCCGCACACGAAGCGCACGAATCGCTTCCCATAAGGTGTGAATTTCTCTACATTCGATGTAAACTTCGCGCCCTGGCAACTGGGATTGATCCAGTAGCCGCAACCACCCATCACATCCACCCACCCATCGGATGTTCTCGACTGGCCAAGGTTCCGGGGTTGGCTCGAAACTCATTGGGGGGATGATCGCCTCGGTTATGATTTTTTCAATTGCGACTGAAGTGCGGAATCCTTCGCTAACACCTTTTCGACTAACTTTCGCTTGAAAGTGACTAATCGTTCACGCAAAGCCGAATCGCTCAGCGCAAGAATCTGAGCAGCTAGAATTCCTGCATTTCGTGCGCCGCCACTTCCCACACCAACGGTTGCGACCGGCACATCCCCGGGCATTTGCACCATGGACAAAAGCGAGTCTAAGCCGCCAGCTAGCTCCGTCGGAACCGGGATTCCGATCACCGGCAAGGTGGTGTGCGCCGCTACGACGCCAGCCAAATGAGCCGCACCGCCGGCAGCGGCCAAAATAACCTTAATTCCGCGCTCCGCAGCCCCCGTTACGAACTCCCGGACCACTTCTGGCGAGCGGTGCGCACTCATTACCCGAACTTGATAACTAACTTGCAATTCCTCTAACGCCTCAGCCGCTGGGCGTATCTTCGGCCAATCGCTATCGCTGCCCAGCAAGATTGCTACCAACGGTACCGGCTCTGACATTTTTTCTTTGCCCTTTTCCCAAACGACCGAGGTTACAAAGCTTCCGCACAAAACAGTGAACGACACAAGAAGAAATCGCCCATCGTTTAACCCACAATTACCGTCTTCCTGAGAGCTACTTCCTCACTTCCCGAAGCGATTACTATAAGGCAGTCCGAAGTAATCAGCAACCGGCCGGCAGGTCAGCTCTCCGAGGTAAATGTTAACGGCTCGGGCCAGCGGTGTAAATTCCTGCGTAGAGCGCTCCAATCCCAGCGAGACCAATCGGGCAATCCAAGGAAAAGTCACTTGAGCGAGTGCCAAACTGCTTGTTCGCGCCACCGCCCCTGGCATATTCGTCACACAATAATGAATGATGCCATCGACGACATAGGTCGGTTGCAGGTGGGTCGTAGGACGACTTGTGGCCACACACCCCCCCTGATCGATCGCCACATCCACAATCACGGCACCCGGTTTCATTAGGGCCAGGTCTTCTCGCTCAATCACCTGAGGCGCTCTGGCTGCCGGAATCAAAACAGCCCCAATCACCAGGTCCGCAAGGCGAAGTTGCTCCCGGATTGCTTGTCGGGTGCTGAATAGAGGAGTGACATTTGGCGGAAAGAGCTCGGCGGCTGAACGTAGCCGAGCCGGATCGATATCCAGCAGAACGACTTCCGCTCCTAAGGCTGCCGCCACTCGCGCGGCACTGGTCCCCACGGTGCCAGCTCCAATGACGAGCACACGTCCCCGCTCTACTCCCGGAGTCCCTCCGAGCAGTATACCGCGGCCTCCTGATGAAGTCTCCAAGAAGCGAGCCCCTTGCTGCACGCTCAAACGGCCGGCAATATCGCTCATAGGAATCAGAAGCGGCAACCGGCCGTCGTTTTCGCTCAATGTTTCGTACGCCAGGGCGATAACGCCAGACCGCAGCAGTCCTTCCGTCAAAGCACGATCCGCCGCCAAATGCAGAAATGTAAACAGGATGTGTCCGGGGCGTAAGTGCTGGATTTCCTCCGGTTGGGGCTCTTTAACCTTGACAATAAGATCAGCCTCGGCAAAAACCTCTGCGGCCGTCGAAACCAAGGAGGCTCCTGCTTGGCGATAGTGATTGTCGGAGAACCCGGCCCCCGATCCTGCCTCTTGCTGCACGACCACACGGTGTCCCATGCGCAACAGGGTTTCCACCCCTTCGGGCAGCAATGCCACCCGGTGTTCTCCCTCTTTGATCTCCTTCGGTACGCCGATAACCATTCGCCACCTCCGTTTTGAAATCTGTCGGACCTACCCTTGGCGGCTCCATTTTCCGAGTTTGTTACAAGTTTACAACACCGGGGCCGAAGCGATTAGTCACTAGGCACCTAAAAAGCAACTTGTGGCGAAAATGGCGAAACTACCGGCGCTGTTCCGCATCCGAAAGACCGTTGCATGGAGGGTAATAAGATTCCAGGGCCGAATAAGATTCGAACGCCGAATAAGATTAGCTCGCTGAAGCCGAAGCCGTTGCGTTACTGCGGGCGATGCAATGATTGGTTTGTGCAAGTGGAGACGCGGGGCCCCTTCGCGATCTTTGCAAAGGGTAATTCGCCGACGTGAGGGCAAATTGTTGGCAGCCGATCGCCCTAAAACGGCGCGACCCGGCGCGGGGTAACGGTGCGGTTTTCGAGCGGTTGACGTTGCATAGAGGGGAGAGGGAAAATCGGACTTTTTGCAGAAATTCGCAGGGCATGGCCAGATCTTCGTGGCCGAACTTCCCACGACGTTTGACGGTTGAATTTGCGAGCCGCGACTGACCGAAGGGAGATTTCCGCGCGGATGCGCACTGGGACGGATGACGCCGAACCCCCAAGAAATTGCGGAAAAGGGGCTTCTTCCTGGAAGATCTCATCCGCCGTAGATCGCGTGAAATTCGCGCGGTAATTTCAAGTCCGCTCCGTTATTCGATGGGATCTCCGCCACGATCGACATTTTCTACGGTAAATACCCGGGATCCGAGCACGATTTTTTTGGGAACCC
This sequence comes from uncultured Thermogutta sp., assembly GCA_937128505.1. Taxonomy (GTDB): domain Bacteria; phylum Planctomycetota; class Planctomycetia; order Pirellulales; family Thermoguttaceae; genus DTLM01. Next base: position 35,922 of record CAKZMM010000035.1, on the reverse strand, counting down.
TTTCCCCCCGCAGGATTTTCAACGCGATATCGATTGCCTCGGCGCCACCTGTGGGATATTGAAAGGTAGCACTGAGGATGCCCTGCCTGACGTATGCGACGCCTTCATGGGGTAATGCGTCGATTCCGACAAAGAGCATCTCCTTCTCGCGCCCCACTGCTCTTGCGGCCAAATAAGCACCGTGGGCAGCAGGATCATTGTGCGCGTACACGGCATCGATCTTGTCAAATCTCGCCAAAGCGGATTCCATTTCCCGTCGGGCATTCGGTCCCAACCACTTCATATCCGCCTCGAAAATCACCTCGATTTCACTTCGGGCAATCGCCTCGCGAAACCCCGTATGCCGGTCCTGCCCCGGAGTGGAGGTCATCAACCCCATCAGTTCAACGACCTTGCCCCGGCCCCCGAGTTTTTCAACCAACCACTTTCCCGCGGCATAACCGATTTTCTTGTTGTCGGCGCCGATGAAGCACGTGTACTGGTCTCCCAAAACGGCACGGTCTAAAACAATCACAGGGATACCTGCCTGATAGGCCCGGGCCACGGGTTCGGTCAACGGCTGCGCTTCCTTCGGACTGATAATAATGAGATCCACCTTAGCGCTAATGAACTCTTCGACGTGTGTCCGTTGACGAAGAGTATCGTTTTGTGCATCTTTGAAAATGACCTCCAAATTCGGGTGTGTTTCCGCAGCTGCCCTGATGTCGGCATTCATTTGCACCCGCCAGGGCTCACCGAGGTTGCACTGACTCATCCCGATTACATACGTGCGCTCGGCGCTTGCGGGTCCCGATTGTGCGCCCGCTTGCGAGGAGACCCCGGGTAATGAGCGCGTATTTCCGCCGTGCCCCGCGCCGCGTGGGGGCCCTTGTTCCGGGTGATAACATCCTGCAATCCAAACCGCTGTGATCATCAAAACGAAGCCGGCAAATACGCACCGATTGTTTTTTCTAACCAGAGCTTTCCGGGCCAGCATCCAAAGGTTCCTCCGATGTGCATTGGATTTCATGATCGGTGTCTATTCCGGTTTCTTCGCCCTTTACCGACCGATTTTCGATTCAAGAAGCAACTTTTTTGGATCTGCGGGCTAATGACCCGCGTCTTTTTGCATCCTTCCTAGTAAGGTGGTAACGCCCTAACAAGCCGAAACCGTTCGAGGATTTTCACCGTCCGAAGATCGCCCGGTTGCGAAGACCCTCTCGGTCCGAAGATCACTGCAGTTCGCAGGTCATCTGAATTCGCAGGTCATCTGAATTCGAAGGCATCTAAGTTCAAAGATCATCTGAGTTCGAAGGTCATGTGCGAGAAGAAACTTGATTTTTCAGGAGGTTCCCGCCCCTAAATTCCATTCATACCTCCTCTTACTGCTTCAACCGCGCTTCAAGGCTCCTTCCAGGTGCACGCGAAAGCCCGTTTGGCGTGCACAAATAGCCCCCCGTCGGAAATCTCACTCTCGTGAAACATGGTTGCACAGTGGAGGGCCAGAAGATTTCGCCATCCGTCGAAACTTCCAAATGCTCACCCGGTGCTTACGATTGTAAGCCTCGAAGCCGTATCGCAAGGTGCGAAAGCTGCAAACCGTCTATTGAAATCCGCTTTTCGTAACGTGATGTCAACCCTACTATGCCGAGCAAGTCGAAATGATCTATCGGTTCGGCACATCAAAATTTTGCGAAGATGATGCACACCGGGGCACCCACCTTGATTTCTGAACCGGAAGGCGTAAGTTCTCCGGTGGTCTGATCAATTCGATACACGAGGATGTTGTTTGAGTTTTGATTTGCAGAAATCAGCAGGGTGCCGGAGGGATCGATGTTGAAATTTCGCGGTGTTCTGCCCCCACTGGGTACATGACCCCGCAAGGTCAAGGTGCCGTTGGCTTGGTCGATCGAGAAGATTGCAATACTGTCATGACCGCGATTAGAACTATACAAAAACCTACCGGAGGGATGCACCACCACTTCAGCCCCAGTGTTATCTCCAGGAAAATCCGCGGGCAACGCCGAGACTGTTTGCACCAACTTCAAGGGAATCCAGTCCCGGCATGCAAATACGCTAATCGACGAACTGAGTTCGTTGAGCACATACAGAAATTTACCACCGGGTCCAAAGGCCAAATGGCGGGGGCCCGAGCCCGGCGGCAGCGAAACGCTCGGCGGATTCGCCGCCCGAAGCTCCCCTTTCTCCTTGTCCAGATGATACAACATCACTTTGTCCAAACCCAAATCCGGCACAAGAACGAGGTCTTTGCCAGGCGGCATTCTGACCTGATGTGCATGCGGTCCCTTCTGCCGAGTGGGATGAACGCTGAAACCTTGGTGCTGAACGATCGCGGAAGCCGGCTTCAATGAACCGTCAGGAGCCAGCGGAAAACATGCGGTACTTCCTGCCCCATAATTAGCCACAACCACAAACTCACCAGAACTATCCACACACAAGTGGCATGGCCCAGCTCCACCCGACGGCTGCTGATTCAAAAGCCGCAGTGTGCCCGCTGGCCGCTCGATCGCTAAGGCGGTGACGGCACCCATGCGTTTTCCCTGGAAATCGGCCATCTCTCCTACCGCGTACAGCACGGGCTTGGTCGGATGGATCGCCAAAAAAGATGGGTTACGCAACTGTGCTGCCAAAACCGGCTCACTCAGAGTGGCTCGATCGAGGTCTACTTGCGCGGTGTAAATCCCGCGGCTTTCTCCCGTCGTGTAAGTCCCGATGTAAACGCGAAGCACTTTAATATTTTCCCCAGGCACAACCGCCGGATTTTCGGCGCAAAGAATCGCTGATCCCGTGAACCAATTCACCAAGCCCAAAAGGAGCGAAATGAGCCATTGTCCACAAAAAAACCCGTTGCCTCTGGGGCACGCAAACGAACGAGAACCCTCGCTCCGCGGAACAGATTGACTACTACGCGGATCAATCGTGCCCGGGACCAGAATCCATACTGCTTGTGGCATTTTCTTTGAACCTCGCATGGGAACGGGAATTCCTTTGATTTCTCCGAACACGCTTTAGATCACATCTCAAGCGGAGGGCACGTAGCGAGAATCGAGTGATTGGTTACCTATCCGTCACTGCCTGGCTAAGCCAAAAGCCGCACAACCCGAAAACCCTTTTTTCGAGCTAGTCTCGCGGGGAGCCGGACAAGTTTTCGTGTTTGCCTCTGCGAGTCTCTTCAATGCGCTCTTTTCCTGCGTCTTTAAGCCAGTGTTTTCACAGTGCGATTACCTTCCGACCGATATTTACAGACCTTGCGCGGTACATTTATCCTTCCTTTCTATCCTTCCCTTTGATTTTTTCTTCAGGGCTAAAAGGTTCGCAAGCGCTTCGTGAGAGTTTCCTGGGAGCATTGCTTCAAATTCCATCGACCACAAAGGCACCGCGGAAAAATCATCATAGCGCTCTGGTAACCTCCCCAAAGCTGCAAGATTACTCCTCATCGCTTGGATAAGGTTCCCGGGCGACGGAAGTGGAAAATGAAGCTCAGTTTGGCGAAATTTTCGTAAAGTTTCCGGCAATCATATACCCGGTTGGGCGGCCAGGAAAAGCTGCTGGGCATCCTCGCGAGGGGCATTGAGTTGACTATCCCAATACGGGGATGCCCGGCGTAACTGGGCTACCACCTCCGGGAAGACCTGAATGACATAATCGATTTCTTCTTCAGTATTGTAGCGGCTGAGACTGAAGCGGATTGATCCATGCACTGCTGTAACCGGCACGTGCATGGCCAAAAGTACGTGGGAGGGTTCCAGCGATCCGGAGGTACACGCAGAGCCACTGGATGCACAAATCCCGTGATCGCTCAGTTCGAAAAGCATCGCCTCCCCCTCGATAAAATGACACGAGAGATTCAGCGTGTTGGGCAGCCGCGGTGCCCCGCGTCCGTTGACTTCTATGTAGGGAATTCTCGCAACCAATTCTCTCTCCAGCCGATCTCGGAGCCGGCGGACACGAGTCTCCTCTTCCTCCACGTGCTGGGCTGCCAGGTCCATAGCTCGGGCCAAACCGATGATATAAGGAACATTTTCCGTGCCGGCCCGACGGCCCTGCTCTTGATGCCCACCGATCATGATTGGCCGCCAACGAGTGCCCCGGCGCACAAACAGCACCCCTACACCTTTCGGAGCATGCAGCTTGTGGCCCGAAAAAGAGAGCAAATCGACATGGCGCAACCCGCCGCTCAGATCAATTCGCATTTTACCGACCGTTTGGGTTGCATCTGTGTGGAAGACGATGGAAGGATCGGTCTCCTTAGTAATGCGCGCAAGCTCCCCGATGGGAAATAACACGCCGGTCTCGTTGTTGGCGTGCATGATCGTCACGAGCAAGGTGTCCGGACGCAAAGCCCGGATAAACGTGGTAACGTCAAGGTTACCGTGGCGATCCACGGGGAGAAAGGTTACGTCGTATCCTTGACGCTGCATCTCTTTACAAACTTCGAGGACCGCCGGATGCTCTACAGCCGTTGTAATAATGTGCCGCCGTGCCGAGTTTGCCTTGGCTACCCCCACGATGGCTGCGTTATTACTTTCCGTAGCACAAGAAGTGAAGATGATTTCACTAGGGTCGACAAAACCCAGATGCCGGGCGACCGTCCTTCGTGCTTCTCCCATCGCCTGAGCAACGCGCCGCGCGGGGTCATACATCGAGCTAGGGTTGAAGTACTCCCCCGTCAGGAAAGGAATCATCGCCTCGAAGACTTCCGGTGCGATGGGAGTGGTGGCGTTATTGTCGAGGTAAATAATTCGCATAAGTAATTCAGAAAGTCCTTTTGATTTGTTACCGGTCTTGACCGCTAGTTGGATAATGCCGGTTTTCTGTGTCAGTCGCCAAGAAAGACGCGTTTGACAAGCTGCGGTTAAGGGTGCCCGGGCTCATCACGTTGGTCACCCTTTCGACCCAATGTGCCGCCCCTAAAAGCCGCCCACAGTGGCGGCCCATAAAAATTCTTGCCGATTAACGTATAAATTTTACATCGTTCATATATTTTTTAAGGATGTCCGATCATTTTTGGACCATCCAGAAATTATGGACCATCTGATCAATTATTAATCATTCGAACGTTTTTGGATCATCCCAAATCTTTGGGTCATCCGAAAACTTTTGAATCGTCCGATCAACGTTGAATCATCCGAACGGCAACCGGAAAAAACTCCTCAAGTTTGACCGCCCTCATTCCGTGCCGGGCTGGAACGAAAATTTGGCCTAAACTTGGATAACGCGAACGCGCTCGTCTACCATCTCCTTTAAGGTGCGTTCAATCATCAGTTTGAGGGTCTGAGCAGCGCCCCGGCAGCCCGCACAGGCTCCCGACAGCCGACAGTACACCAAGTTTCCTTTGATATCGACTATTTCCAAGTCACCTCCATCCTGAGCGAGCATCGGACGAATATAATCGTCGATTGCCTTTTCGACTTTCTTACCAAATTGATAGGCGGAAATTCCTGAAGCGGCCCATTCTGCTTGATCCAACAAGCTACCGTGCGGTCGTTCCTCCGCGACGGCCCTTTGAACCTCAGTGGCTAAAGCCGCACTCTCCCCTGCTGATGCGACGACCCTAAGTTGACGCACGCCCCAGACTTCATCCAAGAGATCCTGCAATCCTCCCGGCGCATAATGGCACGACATGCAAGCCCCGCCCGCTTTAAGGGCGTTGATGATCTCCGGAATAGTGCGCAGATTCAGCTCGCGGATTTTCCGCTTAAGATAAGGTTCTGTCAGCGAAAAGCATTTGCAAACCACTCGCCCGTGCTCTTCCTCGGGATGAACGTCCAGTCCCAAGGTGCGTAGATCCACCCCCCGCCGCCGCGCCCAATCGAAAACCGCCGCTTGAAGCGCCTCCGTTCCCATCACGGAACAATGGATTTTTTGCTCCGGGAGGCCCTCGAGATACTCCACGATGTCGCTATTACGAATTTCCAGGGCCTTAATGGGTGTATACCGGCCGTTTTCCAAAATGCTACACAAAGCCTCCGAGGATGCGATCGCCGAGGTACACCCGAAGGTTAAATACCTCGCCTCCACAATGACGTCTTGCGTGGGATCCGTGGGATGCCTGTCACATCGGAACATAAATCGCATCGCATCCCCGCAAACAATCGACCCATACTCGCCTACGCCATCCGGCTGGGCGATCTCACCGAGGTGAGTTCCCGGCTTTCCGTGGATAGCATCCAAAAACAGGCGCTTCGTCTTCTCACTGTATTCCCACGCCACGGGCGTTTGTTCCTCGCTCACTGGATTCCGCCGACCAAGTCCTTATAACGGTCACCGCCGACTAAATCGTTAATCGGCCCATTCACCTTGCCACTGAGGGCCGGGGAAATTTCCCGCCCGTTTCCGACGCGAGCTTTTTCGGCCGAAGGTCGTCACCAAATTACTTTTGACTCGCACCTTGGCTTTTCGTCGGACACCGGAGCCTATGCAAGCTTTGTCCGGTCGTTTGAGGATTTCTTTTATAACAGCAAGTTTCGCCAATAATTCTGGAAAAGTCAAACCTCCCCAGGCTACATGGCACGGGAACGGGCCCGCAAATCCTATGCCAGAGAATTTTGAGCTTGAAGCTCTTCGGACCCGAATTTTTTCGATCTTTCGCTGCTTATATCCGGTTATATCCGGCACACTCTAAAGCACCCTGGGAAAACCTAGACTTTTGCACACCAATTGGGCAAAAGATGCACCGGACTAAGCTTGCAAGGTCCAACGAGCTTGTCGCAATACGGCATACGGTGAGCCGGCCATCAGTTCATACCAAACCGTAAGGAGCGTGCCATCCTCGAGCTCTACCGTCGATGGATAGCCCAAATCGACGTTCGTTCCGTCTCCGGAAATGATTATGGCTTCAGACCACGTCCTTGCCCCATCGGCTGAAAGGCGTGCCTGATTTCCGAAGGGGGGTCTACGATGTCCGTAAGTCATCAGTAACCTGCCGTCGCGAAGCCGGAGCAAATGGGATGGTAAACCCCATACTCCGATCGGGTGGGGTTGCATCCAGGTCTTTCCCCCATCGTCCGATTCGCACTGGAGGGTTTCATTATTATTTTGCTTGTTATGATTGCGAATTTGCACCACAATCCGGCCCTCGGGTGTTTGTACGCCATGTAGTTCGTGATATTGAGCAGGATCGTCCCCCGGGCGAGCCGGAATTTCCGAAAGCCATTCCCAGGTTTGCCCGTCATCGGTCGACTGACAAACTCCCACTCGTTTCTGGCCTCGCCATAACTCTTTCCCAGCATAAAGTAGCCGACCATCGACCAACTCAAACGGCCCGTGGGGGCTGTTGACCATGCACCGATATCGACCTGACCACGTCAAGCCGCCGTCGGTCGAGCGGCACATCCAAACATCTAATACTTCCTGACGTCCCACTTCATCTGCTCGCTCGTGCGCCGCAACCCACTTTTGCAACTTTTCTTGGGGCCAACTCCCAGGCGAACCCGGCGCTAACTTCCGCTGCGCTTCCAGCATGGGGGTATAGGCCAATGAGGTAAAAGTAGTGACCAAAATGGTTCCCTTTGAGGTTTCCAGGACGCCGGCATCGCGGTCGTCGATGGGGCTATCCATAATCACCTGAGGCCATGTCCAGCTCTCACCACGGTCGTTGGACCGCATTAGCTCCACACGACCAAACGGACATACGTGTGCTTCCCGCCCGCCCGAATAAACCAAAAGAAGTTGCCCATTTCGGCGCCGTGCTAAAGTGGGCCAGCCGTGATAAAAAAAACTCTGATGACTAATGACCCTTAGCTCGTGGATCTGAGCTGTCGGAGCTGCTTTGGCAAACCGACCTTCACTCAGTCCTAGGATACCGGCAGACCATATGGCGGTCCGAAGAAATTGTCGGCGAGTAGCGGGACGCAACATTTCCCACGCTCCTTCTCGAAAAAAAATAGGTGCTCGAAGCCAGTTCAATATCCGCCGCGGGCTGATGAAGAGGCGTCATTGACGGCGAGTACCGCTGAAACTGGGCGGCCGAATCAACGACCCATGCCGAAGATTTTCCGCCCACATTCGGAGCATCGATGACCAAATGGCGTAAATGCTAAAAATGTCCGGGACCGAAACCCGAACATGCTTCAAAACGTCGTTTTCGGGGAACCGCCTCAGACAACGAAAATTCGACACTTTTTTAGTGTAAAACCCGGTTGGCTCGTTTGAAAGGCTCAAGCGCAATTCAAAAAGGTTTCACCGGTGCCGGTTTGGGCCAGACATAGGCAAGCTTATTTGGTTTCATGTCATGCTTCGTGACACGGTTCGCAATGTGCGCCAGACCTAAATTAAGCCGCAAAAATCTCGAAAATCTCGAAAATAAACACCACCTCAAAAGGCCTGAGAATAAACATCTTCACAAGAATAAACATCTTCACACGGGAGATTCTCGAAAAGATGGGCCACCACGCGGTTGGGCAGGAGACATCTTTCCCCGTTTTCCCGCAGCAATTCGAGCATTTGGCATTTAATCGTCGCCATTTCTTTTTTTTCCCCCGAGGTAGGTGGGGGATGGCCTTCCAGCAGTTTCAAACCCTTCTCCGGGTCATATTTCCCCCGAGGTAGGTGGGGGGTGGAGCGAAAAGAGTGATGAGTCACAGCCCGGTATCCGAGAAACGCTTAGAAAAGTAAGGTTCAAACGGGTTGCACAGAACTTCGGTCGGAGTTGCTACCCGCCTTCCGACGCGGATTGGCCCGGCGCTGTTTTCGCAACATTCGATGCGGATTTCGGTTAATGCCGGTCTCGGTCTACCTTCAGAGCTCGTAGGGTCCAGAAGTCCGAATATGGCGCAAGAGGGGCCCGCACTACAGGTTATTTCATACGTCGTAGATTATTTCATACGTCCTAGCGTCCAGTAGGCGCCAAGCCGCGTGCAGTAATCCTCTCAGAATTCCGGCAGTGGCACCCGATTCTTGGATCAAATTTACGTCTCGTCTTTCGCGTCAAATTCGTCTTTCGCGTCAAATACTTAAGGAAAAGGAGGGCTTTCCACGCCAAAGCTGCATAGTATCATCTCTCTACCAAAAGCCTTATGATTCATCTACCCGATAATTCAGAAAATCTCGGCTGAAAAAAACCTAAAAATCATTTTCGAATCAGTGAGTCAAACCATCCTTAAATGAGTAAGCCGTTATGCCTTAAAGACTTAAATAGTCACTGTAAAAGTCAATTTGGTAGAATTTAGCCGGCTAAAGCTTTGGTTAGGAAGCCAATCATGTGTTTTCGTAACAATTTGGCGATAAAACTGCATTAACTTTGCAAACATTATATATTTTCTGTCCATTTTTCGGGGCTAACAGCTTGCTGTTGAGAAACGGCCCCCACTGTAAGGCGGCCCATAGCAAAATTTGCACTTCTCGGCTGAGAAGGGAGTCACACACTAGAAAAGCATCGTTTGGTTAGCAATCAGTGACGCTGTGGTCTATGAGCACAAACTTTGGCCCTTTTGCGAGCGATCATCAGCCATTGCTCCCTTGCCCCTCGAACACTGGTGTCGCCGAATGGCATAAAAATGTTTAAAATGCCATCTTTTGGTCGAAATAACTCCAACGGGTACCCAGTCCGTGCTCAGGAGGCGAAGTGATGGCTGAGGCGGAAACGATACTCACGAATAGCACCACTCGTCCCCGTGCTCCAGAACTTTCGGCCGAGTCTCTCTACGAGAAATGTCTTGCCTTAGCGAGCAATCTGTGGTGGAGTTGGCAGCCTGATGTCATCAATCTTTTCCGGGACTTAGACCCGATCCGTTGGCGGCAGCTCGACCACAATCCAATTGCCCTTTTGAAAGAATTTACTCCGGAGCGGTTGGAGGTCCGGGCGTCTGAATTAGTGCTTCATAGCCGGATTAACTACGCTTACCGCCGTTTGAAGGAATACTTGTCAGAAACTCCGATGTGGGGTTTCAAACATAGCGGGGTTTTGGGCTCTCGGCCCGTGGCGTATTTTTCGCTCGAGTTTGGGATCCATGAATCCGTCCCGATCTATTCCGGCGGCTTGGGAGTGCTTTCGGGGGATCACGTTAAGAGCGCAAGCGAGCTCGGTGTTCCGTTGGTTGCTGTAGGGCTTTTTTACGATCAAGGTTATTTCAAGCAGCGTCTAGATATCAACGGCTGGCAGCTCGAAGAGTATTTGGACATCAAGGTAGAAAATCTTCCCGTTGAGCCGGCGGTCGATTCGGCAGGCCGACCGGTCATCGTCGCCATTGATACCCGCAGTGGCCGATTATTGGCAAAGGTTTGGCGGATGCAGGTCGGGAGGGTGAGTATCTATCTGCTCAACAGTGACGTGGAAGGCAATAGTCCGGAGGACCGCGAATTAACCAGGCGTCTTTACGGCGGCGATCAGCGTACCCGCATCCGCCAGGAATTAATCGCCGGGGTCGGCGGGGTTCGCGCTCTGCGGGCTTTAGGGATCAACCCGGGGGTATATCACCTAAACGAGGGGCATAGTGCTTTCGCGACGTTGGAGGCGATTCGTCAGCGAATGCAGGAGGATGGTTTGACCTTTGAGGATGCGCTCCGACAAGTCGCTCAGCAGACCGTTTTCACTACGCATACTCCGGTGCCGGCGGGTCACGACCGCTTCGACGGAGGACTCATCGAGGAGCACTTGGGGCCCTTGCGAGAGGGATTAAGGATTAAGCCAGATCAATTGATGGGGTTGGGGCGCGTCGAGCCCACGAACCCCAACGAGCCGTTTTGCATGACGGTGCTTGGGCTCAAATTATCGCGGCGTGCCAATGCGGTGAGTGCCCTTCATCGGCGAACCACCCAGAAAATGTGGGCAAATGTTTGGTCTTGGCGTGCAGAGGAAGAGATCCCGATAGGTCACATCACCAATGGCGTTCATATTCCCACTTGGCTGGCATGGCAAATGCAACTGCTTTATGACCGGCATTTCCCGCCGGATTGGCGGAACCGAATGGGCGAGCCCGAGGTTTGGCAAACGATCCATCAGGTAGATCCCGGAGAACTTTGGGAAACTCACTACAGTTTAAAGAGTCAACTGCTGAGCTTTGTGCGTCGCCGAGTCAGCCGCGAGTGCCGTCGCCGAGGTGAGAGCGAGGAAGCCATCGAGGCGGCTCGCACCATGCTCGATCCGAATGTGTTGACGATCGGCTTCGGCCGAAGATTTGCCACCTACAAGCGCGCGGATTTAATTCTCCGAGATCTTGATCGGCTCGCGGCGTTGGTCAACGATCCTCAACGACCGATCCAATTGGTGTTTGCCGGCAAAGCCCACCCGGCGGATGAGCCGGGTAAACGACTAATTCAACGGGTGGCAAACCTGCGGCATGACCCGCGGTTTGCCGGGAAGGTTGCCTTTGTCGAGGATTACGACATCAACGTTTGCCGCCACATGATTCAGGGGGTGGATGTCTGGCTAAATAATCCGCGGCGGCCGGAGGAAGCCTCCGGCACCAGCGGGCAAAAGGCCGTGCTTAATGGCGTACTAAACCTTTCGATCCTCGATGGATGGTGGGCAGAGGCTTACGACGGGGTTAACGGCTTTGCGATCGGTCGGGGTTTGGCGCACGTAAATCCCGACATCACCGACGCCCGGGATGCAGAAGCCCTCTACGAGGTCTTGGAAAAGGAGGTCGTTCCTCTCTACTACGATCGGGATCTTGACGGCCTGCCCCACGGATGGATCAAGCGAATGAAAAACTCGATCAGTTCGCTGGCATGGCGGTTTAGTGCCCACCGCATGGTGGCCGACTACGTTATCCATGCGTATTTACCGGCTGCCGGCGGATTGAGCTGCGATATGAATGTGCGCTAGGGATGTGCATGAATGTGCGCTAGGGATGTGCGCTAGTCGATCGGTCGTATGCGTCGGTCGATCGGTAGTATTGGAAACTGGAAAGGCAAGGCGCGCAGCCCCGCACAGGGGGAGTTCCGGGGCTTGCCACGAAAACGGGGATGACGTTAGTTTTTTTCATTCGGAAGATTGTCGTTCTGGATTCTTGCAACCTTGGCGGAGGAGTAAGGGATTGCAACCAAAGGTTGTAACGAAAAGTGTCGAATTCTCGAATTCATCTCGGGATCGAATCGTTCGGTTTCCTTGGATAGGACATCCCGATATCTTCGATAGGGCATGTCGATCGGCACGGGTTCAACCCCGGCCTTGATTGCAACTTGTTGCCGCGCTCGCTACTGATTCAATGTTCCGGTGTCCTAGAATCCTACGGCGATTTCAAGCGTGCTTGGAATCAGTTTCAATCGTCTCTCGATCTCCCTTTCAACCCCGTCGACTCCGGTATAATCTGGTTATTCAACGCTGAGGCAGAGGATAGTTAGGAAACCTTCGCAAACTTTAGCGTTTGTACCGGTTCATCGGCCTGCGCGGGAGTTTCACTTCGATCGGCCAAATGTTCGTGAGTAAAAGGTCGTTCCATGCCCGAAGTATTTGTTTATGTGCGCGAAGTGCGGCCAGACGAAATTGATCCTTTAGGCCACGCTAACAACGTTGCCTATATTCAATGGATGCAAGAGGCAGCTTTGGCTCACTCGGCGGCCCAAGGGTGGCCGGGCGAGCGGTATCGCGCAGTCGGCGCAGGATGGGTGGTCCGATCGCACCACATTGAATACTTGCGGCCGGCGGGCAGCGGGCAGAAGGTAGTTATTCGCACGTGGGTCGCCACGCTTCATCGCGCCACGTCGCTGCGGCAATTCGAATTCTTCGCGGAGGATGAGAACACACGGCTCGCGGTGGCGGAAACACTCTGGGCATTTATCGATTATCGAACGGGAATGCCCAGAAGAATTCCGCCTGAGATGATTGAAGCTTTTCCCGTCGTTGGCCGCCGTCAATTGTTGGATGGTTCGCGGGAAAAATCGGATGGTCCCCGTGAGAAAGCTGATTGGCTCCAATCGGGGACGACACCGGGAAAGGCGGCCGAAGAAAGTCGCCGTACCGATATCTCGTCGAGCATTACCCTGCCGTAACCCGCCACACCCAGGGCGATTTCCAGGCGTCGGTTCGGCGGTACAACGCGGTACAACCGGATCAACTGCCACCCGTCGCTCTTCGTCCAGCGTGCAGCCAGCGGCATTCCCCCGAGGCTCTCAGCCACGATGAAACCGTCCACGGAACTCCGCAAAGGCTCCGGGATATTCACCCACACCTGAACACACACCCAGTCGCCAGCTTCGACGGGTACCGAGGGGGTTAAGACCCAGGCGGGTATCGATTCCAGTACTCCGTATTCACGCTCACCGGGTCTAGGTTCGACGCGGATTTCGAGCCCAAACCTTCCCGAGTGGGCTGCCTCCGGACTCAGTGCGGCAAGGACCGCAGCAGGTTCATGTGGGTTTTGGAAATGCCTCCAACCGAGCTGGAGCATCAGTCCCAAGTCTTCACAATCCCCGCCCGGTAAAAGCTCCTCGCTCCACGATCCGGTGGCCAAGCGGCTTAGTGATTCCCGACACCAGGCTGCTGTTGAAAAGCTCACCGCCAGGGGATGAGCGACCGGTGTACCCAAAGATGTCGCAACCGATTGCCACCAATCGTGTTCTACTGTGCGAATCAGTCGGAGGGCGCGGTTAGCCTCTGCCCATGCTTCCGCGTATTGCCAGGCTTGCAGTGCGGTGCCGGCGCGCTGCAAATAAACTTCGGCCTGGACGATGTGGTTCCGCTGCCAAGACTCTGGAACCCCGGGGCCGGCGAAGAACCGTTGGTATGCCGCCAATTGTGAAAGGCGATCTCGAGCATGCCGAATCAGGAGCGAAACTGTCCTCGGCCCCAGCTCCGATGCCCGGGCATTCAGTGCACCCATAATGAGGGGATCCTGCGTCAGGAGCACAAGCCCCGCTACCGTAAATTCATCGAGCATTACTTCGATTCCGCCGGCTACCCGGCGGTGGCGCAACGGGCGAATCGCCCCCGGCACGATCAAATAGGCATTGTACGACTCGGGAACCCCCGCAATTACAAGGGGCAATTGAAACGCGCTGGCCGCAGGACAGACCCACTGCGAACACCTCTCGACCCAAACGGGCATCAGAAGCCGGGCTCTTTCGGTCCGATACATGCCCCATTTTACCGGCAGGGACTCGGTGGGGCCGGTTTGACCCACGAAAGTCCCCCCCGCAAGGAACGGTTCGATTAATTGGAGTTCTAAATTGATTAGTTCCAGAATACATCTTTGAATTTCCGCAGAACGATCGGGGGAGTCGAGCCGAGCCGAGGCAGTGAACACTAATCCGCGAATTTCTGCGCTCAGAGCCTGAAAAGCAGCCAACCTCACTTGCTCCCAAGTGGGCACCGGTGTCGATTCTGGTAAAACGCTACAAAAGTGGATTTGCTCCAACAGTTGAGGGGGGTAATCCACGGGAATGGCGGCCCAAAAAGGGGTGCCTGGCCGGGCCAGAAAACTTCGCCCGCGAAGCCACTGGCTCCATGACTCCAGCTCTAAATTCCCTCCCAACAACGGTCGCTCAAGCAGGAGGATATCGGCGATTCGGCTATAGTCGTGTGTGGCTTCTATCGATCGGCAAACAAGTGGCGCCGGCACAGGCCAAGATCCGCCGCGTAAATGGTCTGCTATTAAGCGGGCTTGATCCAGGGATTCTCGCCTCGCATCCCCGGGTAGAACCCACCCTAGTACTCGGGAATAGTCTCCGGGATACTGCGGCCACACACCTGGGGACTGGACAGCAGGATCGCTAGCAAAAAATGCCATAGGCTGAATTAATTGGCTCCCGGTGCGCGTCCCGGCAGGGAATTCCGGCGGAAACTTCGCAACTTCGGCGAAAGTATAAGCAGTCGTGACTCCCATCGCGGGCTCCCGGTGTGGAGAACTCGCTATGCGCCCTCGTATGGAGGCCGCTTCAAAGCCATCAGCGGTCGAATCGCTCATGTGGGTGTCCCCCACAGGGGGGAAAACCGGGGGAAGAACCACCCAAAAATCGTGTTCCCGCGCCTGGGGTAGCAGTTCCGCCGGGTAAGGAGAATCGATCCAGATTCCGTTCACCCCAAGTTGCCGCAAGGAGGAAACCGACTCGCCTCGCCACGCTAAGAGCCGCGGAAACATGGGCCGGTTGCCCACCATTAGTGAGGATCCAACCATGCGGGTAGGCGAGGAAGGCTGCCCGCTTTGTTCGGCCCATGCTATGGGCATGTGAAACGGAGCCCTCGGTGTTACCGGTGATGGACTTTCGTATGAGGCACGGCGCTGACCAGGCGGGGCAGATGCTCCCGTGTCTTGGTTAGCTGTGCCTACCTCCTGAAAAGAATCGATTGCCCAGTGCAAAAAATCTGGTTGCGTGCCCGTTCCCGCGGTTGTCGTGGCAGCTTGGGCCATCTCTTGCCCCCCCAGGTGTTTCTCGGACTGACTATGCTGCTCCGCGCGGGTATCCGGGCCTTCCGAGCTTCGGCCAATACCTTTGTGTCGGGGACCATCGGCTTGGGGCGAGCTTTCTTCGTAATTGAGATTTGACTCATTTCGTGTGGGCAAATCCGGTTTGGGATCCGAATCTTCGAACAATGAGATGTCAGATTGGAGCATTTGCTCCGGCGAATATGACTCGGGGGCCTCGATGTAACCGGCTGATATCACCGCAGACCGTTCCCCCAAAACCGAACGATGCGCTCCAGCACCGAACTCCTCTGACCGCACGGCTTGATGTCGACGCTCTGAATCGTTCCGATGGTGTGAGCCTGGGTGAGCGAGACTTGAGGGACCAGCGTGAGGGTGACTAGGAATCGCCACCGGGTGCCCGAGATGGACGCCGGGCTGCCGGGCCGAAAAGCTACTTACACTACTTAGAGGTTGAGGCCCCTGGAAGGAACTAACGACAACTTCTGAATCATGTACCGCACCTTCAATTTGAGGTGCACCGACAATAATGGTCTGGGGAGCTTGGGCCACATAAACCCGTACCATCACTTGATCAACGACGGCTCCCCTTAACTCAACGGAAGAACCGAATTTAGCTCGCAAGACGAATAGTTGCTGCCGAAGTTTTCGCGCCACATCTTCAGCAATCAACTCTTCCCAGCGGTTTGGCCGCCTGTACTCTTGAAACAAAAGGAAAGTTTCCAGGGGTTTACCGGTCTCGGGGTGCCTTGCCTCGGGCAGTATGATCCTTAGCTGGAGGATCGCACCTGGTTGATCTGATTTAACCCATACCTTGACCTTTAGCTCGTTGATGACCCTAAGCGGTGGAATCGGATAGACGAGGGAGACCTGGGAGGGCTTTTTGGCCGCCAGTTGAAACAATTGGGTCGTCCTATCGGGTAACAGTTGATCGTTCGTGGGCTCTAAAACCTTAATTGAGGATGATGGGTTACCCTCCTCCACCCGCCATCGAGAAATACGTGACAAAGGCGATCGCTCTGCTGAACTATAATTTCTGGGGGTTGAATAGTCCTCCAGAGGGCTGGCCTTGACAGACCACGAAGACACAGCATTTAGCCACCAAATAAAGATTATCACAACGATAAACAAAAGTATTGGCGTGGCGGACCGGGCACTCCGGAATTCCAGTTCCGGGTAGATTGCCGGTATGACGATTCTTCCCCGGTGCCGAGCGGTCTGAATCCTTGCCGAATTGGTCACGGAGAATCTGAGCCTGATGTACGGTGTCTTTTCAGCCGTCTGAAAGGCTTTACCCACGGGTGATGCCGTCGAGTTCTATCGCAAGGGGGCCGGGAAGATCCCTCGTTTTGCTCACTCTCACCGATTGCTCGCTCTTGCCGAATTGCTCACTCTTGCCGAGTTGCTGCCCGATATAGCCGAATCGAGGCCCAGTATTGCCGAAACCTCTTCGGCGGAAAGAATCGCCGCTATGGTGTCGTACTCCGGCAACTTCGAGCGAGTTACTTGCTCCTGATTCGGGCACTGAAGGCTTGTAACATCATCCGGTTTTGTTGCCTAGATCATTCTGTAGACTTTTCGCATCACGCCAACATCGCTCTTGCAAACCAGATCGTCGTAACCATTGTTGAAAACGAAAGTTAGGCGATTCACTTCTACTCGTACCGGGGCTGGCATGCCGCCTGCATCCGCGGAATATGATCATGCTCTCTTTACACGAAGGTGCAGGCCCCATGAGCAGCTCAAATCCACGATTTCACACTGCCCCGGAAACGGTCCTTCCCGCAGAAGTTCAGGAGTTGGCCTCGGCCTTGGCGCAGTTGCCCAGCCTATACCGACAAGAGCTAGAGCCGATTGTGGAGAGGGTCATTCAAGGAGCTCACCGGCGACGTCAGATCCTAACGCTGGTTCAGGAGGCACTTGCCCAGCTTAGGCTCGACATGAAGTATCTTATCTTCGATCTGGAGGCGACCCGCCGCGAACGGGATACGTACCGAAAACTTTTGGAAGATTCCAAGTAAGGCACCGGGCTCGCCAGAAAGGTTGGTTCTCTAGGCCGACCCCTACAGTCAGCCACACGTGTTCGGAGTAGTCTCCGACACATTACTTAATCCGTCCGTGTCCTTCAATCAATTTCAATCAATTTTCAATCAATTTAATTTTCAATCAATTTAATTGTCGTCCAGTCATTCGGGGCCAACTAAGTTTTTACGTCCGCTGCCAATCTTCGCTACGTTGAAGGATTTTTTGGAAGCGGAGACTCAGCGGGCCGGGTTAATCAACGCGTTATATAGAAGCGATTTGCTTCGCCGCGATTGCAACCTGGGGTTGAAGAATCCACATTTTTCGCAAGAAAACCCCAACCGCGGATAACTTCCGCAAACGACCGCCCCGATTGTCTTAGAAGTTCCAAATGCCTTATCGAAGCTTCCGGGCTAGCTCCCCCCGCCGACACTCCACCTCCAACTGGAGTTTAGCTCTGGGGGTTCGGGCCTAAGGGATTCACCACCCATCTACCTACAATCCTTTGATTTCCGATGATTTCCGAGACCAGCACATTTTCTTGCCTTGGCAGAGGGTATTCCCCAGCTGTCTACCTACCCAGCTGGAAACCTACCTGCCCAATTGGGAAAAAAACGGCCACCCCCGGGTGGATTCCTGAAAAAACCGTCAACACCGGAGTCGACACTGAAGAGGAATAACTTAAACTCCGGCAATCACAAGGAATCAACTTTCCCAAACCCGGGGTAACTTGTGAAGACGCTGAGTTTTGACCCATTTGGATCTAGTTTGGATCTCTGCGGAGAAACCGCCCGGTGATGTCAGCGCCGGCCGGTTGCCTGGCTGGTTTGTCGAAGTTAGTATGGTGGGATGAGGTTTTACGAACTTAAATTCGCGGTTTCCTCTAAAGATTTTACTGGTGGAGCGTTAGCTATTTTGTAAGGAATCAAACAGGGACCGTTGACTCGTGTTCATTTGAAGGGCATGAGCGCGGATTGCTTGCAGAGCCGCGATCCACGAAAGACTTTACCATAATCGGCTTAATGGTCATCTGGGGCTGGTAGTGGCAAGATGCATTCGTAGGATTTGGGTTTATTCGCGGTGCGGGGCGATGGATTGGCTATTTGAGCCATTGGAGCGCCACGCATCAAAGGTTTTAGCACCACAAGCCAAAGATTACTGAGTTGCAGGAACACGTTGATTCTTTACTCATAAAGCTCTTATTACTGATATAGCTCTTGTTTTAAGAGCGGAGGAGGCATCGAGGAATGCCGGGCTTAACCGCAGCAGAATTTGCAGACGCCGCGTTTGATCTTGGGCTTCTCAGTCAGCGTCAACTTCAGGAGATCTGGGCCCATTTCGGAAGCCACGCTGTCAGTTGCGACGAGTTAATTCAATTGCTAATTCGGCGCGGGCTCCTCACGAACTATCAAATCGACCGCCTCATGAAAGGCGAGCGAACGGGATTTTTCTACGGCAATTACAAGGTGCTCTACCTGGTGGGTGCGGGAACATTTGCCCGGGTTTTTCGTGCCGTGCACCGGGACACCGGGCAAGTGGTGGCCATCAAGGTATTGCGAAGCCGTTTCAGCGACAATCCGAAGACGACAAACCACTTCCTTCGGGAAGGGGAGGTGGGCAAGACTTTAAATCACCCCAACATTGTCCCCATTTACGAAGTCGGATCCTCCGGAAACAACTACTATATTGTGATGGAATTTGTCGAGGGGCACAGCCTGCGCGATTTTGTGAAGATTCGAAAAAAAGTCGATCCTCTTCAGGCTACCAAGTTAATGATTGACATCACGAATGGGCTTCGGCATGCCTTCGAGCGGGGGATTAGCCACCGTGACTTGAAGATGACTAACGTCTTGGTTTCCAGCAGAGGGCAGGCTAAGTTGGTGGACTTTGGCTTGGCCGGCATGGAGGAGGACGAGGCACCGGAGCGAAGTCAAAACCCAAGAACCGTGGATTACGCTGCTTTGGAGCAAATTTCCGGGGTCGAGAAGGGAGACCCGCGGAGTGATATCTATTTCCTAGGTTGCATCTACTACAACATGTTGATCGGGCGGTGGCCGCTGCCAGAACCACGCGAGAGAAGCCAGCGGATGAGCAAACGGCGTTTCATCGAGGTGCTACCGATTCAAGATGTCGATAAAACGATCCCGCGGTGCGTGGCAGTGGTGGTGAATAAAGCAATGCAGCTTAATCCTGATCGTCGGTACCAAACCCCAAGTGAAGTGCTCTTTGATCTCGGTTTGGCCCATCGGGAGCTTTCGGGCGAGGCGGTCGAGGAACGAGAATTGGCCACACGCGCTGCGGATGCCGCATCTGGGACGGCTCCGGCAAAGGCCGCCCCCACCTCGGCGGTAATGGTCGTGGAGGCCAACTTGAAGATGCAGGATATCTTGCGGGAGGGATTGAAGCGGGCCGGTTACAGGGTTCTGTTGACAAGCGATCCGGATCGGGCCACTGAGCGTTTCGAGCTTGAAGATCAATTGCCGGCCCGGTGCGTCGTGTTCAATGCCCAAGATCTTGGGCAGCGGGCTCTGGCGGCATTCAACCGCCTTGCCGAGATGGATCGCACGGCCAAGTTGCCGGCAATACTCCTCCTCGATCAAAATCAGAGCCACCTCCAGGGCGATGCGGTCACGGGGCCCCACCGGGTGGTGCTGACTTTGCCAGTAACCCTCGGACGCCTTCGGCAGGAAATTGCTCGGCTAATCGCCGAAACTCAATCGGCTGAAGAAAACGCCGGTGATTTTACTCTGCGAGAGGAGGCGTGAAGAACGTGAACGTTTTGGTCGGCAGCACCCCCCATCTTGCAGTTGGGGCAGGGGCAAGTATCTCGTGGCGTAGCAATCAGTAGCAATCAAGGGAGTCTGCACGCCTTACGATCGAACGCAGGGGTAAATACTACCCGGGGAAATAGGACGGTGGCAGTCGTTTTTCCCCTTCGCTATACCCGGGGCAAAAGCATCTGATCGTCTCGTGGCCAACAAAAGCCTGTCGAAAGGCGTGCTACCGCGATCAGTCCTCACGGCTTCTCGATGCGTTTGACGGTTACGAGAGTTTGCAAACAACGTTGCTTCTTGTGTAATCCCCAAGATCTCCAAGCGGGTTATGTGCTTGCTGGGGAGAAGGATCTTCCGAGATTACCATCTGAAAGTGAGGCAATGGTTCCAGAAACTTGATCGTGCCGTTCCGCTCCCCCTATTGAAGTGTTCCCAACTCGATAGAATATTGGCAACTAAGGCGTCGTGGGTGCGTGGCCCGGTGGGAAAGCTGACTTTTTTGCTGAAGTTCGCCCCGCTTGTGAGTATCAAGACCCGGAGCGATGGGCCGTACTGGAAACAAAGAAAAAGGTATTCGTTTACTTTAGCGCGTAGAGTCTCGGCAGTATGGAGTAGCGGTGGGGCGCTAATTTCAGAGCCCGTAATCCTCTCAACGATACTTGCACGAGGTTTACATTACCAAGTTTCGTTCGACAAGCAGGTTATCAAGTTGATGTACAATTGAGGTTCGACATGGCAGATATTCTGGAAATTAATGAGGGAAATTTCGAGAGCGAGGTGCTTCAAGCCGGCGGTGTGGTCTTGGTCGATTTTTGGGCACAATGGTGTGGCCCGTGTCGGGCACTCATGCCGACCATTGAGCAACTGGCGAAAGAAAATTCTGGGGTCGTGAAAATAGGAAAAGTAAATACGGACGAAAACCCTCGCCTGGCAGCAAAATATGACGTTTACAGCATCCCTACTTTGTTGCTGTTCAAGAACGGCGAAGTGGTCGAGCGGTTTGTGGGAGTGCAGCCCAAGAACCGGCTTCAGGAAGCGTTAAATCGGGCGCGGGAGACTGCATAAGCCACGCAAGATGCCGGCTTGAGTGAGCAAGGTGAATTATCTCCGCTAATGGCGGTAAGCCGCGAAAAAGCCTGAAATCATCGTTTGATTTATGTTCTAATTCTCCTCTAATTCTCCGTCCTTGTTCTCCATCTTTGGGACGCTACTTTTGTTTCGCATGCAGCCATTCTGGGCGCATTCCGCTTGAACTTTAACCTGATTCCTTATCGAAAGAGGGGTTTCTGGTTTCTTTTCAGCGGGCTTAGTGCAAATGCAACCTCCACGACTTTTCCTTTAATTATCCATACTTACTAAGTTCCTCAGTATGCGCATTCTGTAGTCCCACGGATCATCCCTGGGGTGAACATTTAACTGGTTAACTTGTCGCGGAAACTCCTGAGATGGCGGAGGTTAGGCGTCGAAATTGGTCACCGGAATACAAAAGTTACTAAAGCTTGTGCGTGTTCCGGCAGGTGCGCGTCTAGTCGTAGCGTGCGCAAGCCTAAAAAGTTTTGCTCTACCAAAAAAAGCTTTGTAACGTGTGTCTCCATCCTTGCCAAAAAAAATGCGTGAGCCCCTCGTCGAACGTCCGTTTGAGAACTGTACACACTTGACGCGTCTTCAGCCTTTTTAAAAGTGTCTTCAACCTTCTGCCCAAATTCGCCGATTTTTAGAAACGCGGATTTTCGGTTTAAGGTGACCTTTCGCATCGAAGAGCTTTTACCGGCAAATATGGTTACTCGGCCCGCAAAGAATCATCGAATTGTAACTTAGATTACGATATTGGTCGTGCATTAAGATTGTTTGAAGCTGTCGAGAGGATCCGGCGCCCGCGTCAACTTAAATGACGTGCTGCTTCAGAATTCGAAATTATAAATTTCTTGTAAGTATCATGCGATGAAGCTTATTCCTTATTGCATGAGTATTGATTAATCCAATCGCCCGGGTATTGATTACCCTCTCGTACAAGTCTGCCTGCGGGCTTAACGGGGAATAGCGACCGGCTGAAAGGGGAATTACGCTTCCAGCTACCACCAATCTGTTCGAAAAAAATAACTCTTTGAAAGGATAAAAAACCCGCGAATTTCCGCCCTCTCTTTTTTGGTTACACCTAGCCTTCTTAATTCGCGATCAAGTCGATGTTTTGGGATCCGGAGTTTTTGAAATCATAAGGAAAGTCCAACGCTTGTCCCCTTGGCGGTGGGGTATGCTGAAGCTTTGACCCGGTCGCACCGGGGCCTGGACGAGGTTCGGCAGAGCCGGAGCCGGTCCTGCAATGGCAAATCGCGACCCGTAAGCTGCCCATGGCAAGGAGGGAAGATGGGCCAACGTGATACCGCGAACCCCGCAAGCCTTCTGAACTTGTCGGAGGACGTCAACGTCCTGCCGAATGGCCCCCCGTTGTCGGAGGTTCGGATCGATGGTCCTCATTCGCCCTTGTCGGGGGATGAAGCAGTTGGATCTAAAGAGGAGTTACATGTTGCGGGATACAGCCGCGATCATCCCCCATCGCAATCGAGCGAGCCGGAAAATCCGGGATTTGTGGTCCCATTACCCACGGGTGGTGAAGAAATATCGCAAATCCAGTTACAGGCCCGGGAATTAGCGCGCCGACTACGGAGGCGCCAAAAAAAGTTGGACCGCCGGGAGGCTGTGCTGAATGCTCGATGGGCCCAGCTCGAATCCCGACTCCGGGCTTTCCGCTTGGCGGTCGAGGAGTACCAATCGGAATGCACTCGCCGAGAACAGCAGTTGGCGGAGCGGGAAAAGGAGCTTCAGGCCCGGGCAGCCGAATTGGAACATCTTCTCAGCAATTTAGAACTTCGAGGTGCAGCCCTAACCGAGCAAGAAGCTTTGCTCCAGGACAAGCACGCAACCTTCGAACGCCAAGTGGCTTCTGAGCGGGCCTCACTGGAGGCCGAGCGACTTGAAATCCAGAAAATTTGGAACGATCAAAAGGCGGTACTGGCCGTTGAGCGAAGGACCCTGGAGGACTCCATATCTCGGCAAATCGCCGAAATAGCCCGACAGCGCCAAAACTTGGAATCCCGTCGCCAGCAGGTCGAGCAGTCGATTGCTTTTCAGCGGCAGCAATTGGAGGCGGAGAAGGGGGCCTTTCGGGCGCTAGTGCGCGAGCTCTATGGGCAGATTGAAAGGCATCGGCGGGCAGCCGAAGAATATAGCGAGCAGCTCAGGGCTGAGGTACGCGAGAAGAATGCCGAACTTCGCCAACAGCAGGCGGATCTGCGGGATGAGTCCGAACGACTATCGCGCCAGCAGGCCGAGCTCCTCCGCCGCCTTGAATCTCTCGAGCAATCCGAGCAGGAGCTTGCCGCAGAGGTTGCGCGGTTTGAGGCAGAGCGTGAAGCCTTGAACGCCGAGCGCCGCAAGTTGCAGGAGGAGATTTCTTTCCAGCGCGAAAAATGGCACGCTCTTTGGGAGGAGAAATCTCTTGGCCTAGAGCAGCAACGGATGAGTCTTGCACGTCGCGAAAAGGAGCTTGCCAACCAACGTGCCGTGCTCCTGCAACTGCAAGGCGAGCTTGAAGCCACCCAGCACACTACGCTTCAACTGCGGCTTGTGACTGAACAGTTGTGGCGTCGAATCGCTGCACAAACAGAGCTTACTCAATCGCAAGCATACTTGCGAGGGATCACCTTAGAAGAACTCCGCGAGTGGCTCACGAAATTTGCCCTCAATCCTCTTCTGGAAGAGGATTCGGAGCGTGCAAAAAAGGTCATTGAGCAGTTGGAAGCTTTACGCGCCGAGATTCGCACGGAATTGCAAAACCTCCATGCGAAAAAACAACTTATTGAGGATTGGGCAGCCCGGACGGCGACCCAGTTGGCTCAAGAAGCTTTTGGGTTAGCGATTCAGCGGGAAGACTTGGCTAATCGTGAAGCCTCGATCAAAGATCTTTGCCGTCAGTGGCAAACCAAGGAGCTACTCTATCGTCAGGAGATCCGTCGCCTTCGCAGCCGTCTAGCCGCCCTGACCGGAGAACTCTGATTGCCACGGGACTTCCCCAATCAAGGTCGCACAGTACGCCGGAGCCTTTCTTCTTTGCTGATCACGATCCCTCATCCCGACGCGATGACCGCCCCCTTCCTTTTTTGCTTCCCGCCAGTATTTTTTTCCCGCTAGTTTTCTTTATGCTACGACAATCTCTGCTGGAAGAGCCGTGGTCAAGCGTCCCTTGATTCCTTCTGTAAGGATGCGTCGAGTGTACTGTTGACTTGAGTATCGTGAATTGGGGGCGCCCCTTCGCGAATGGTGGCTCATTTGCGAGGTGAGTTTCGACACTGCCCCGATTAACTTTTCTGCATGAAAAAAGTAGCAAAGTGCCTCCGATGGGCGGCTTTTCGATCGACTTCAGGAAGCGTGAATTTTAACGAGAAACTTGCATGTGTCTTAATCGCGGCCGCGGCAAGCAGGAGGGGTGTGCTAATCGGCTCTGGCGATCCTGTCGGCGCACTTCGCAGGATGCCTATTGGCTGGTAACAATTTCTGCCCCAGGTATCAAACCGAAATCAAGATCTAGAGCCGGAGTTTGAACGCTCCAGGATGAACCCGAGCTATTTCGGCCTTTCGAGGATTGCTCCGAAGGAGGGTTTTCGGTGCCGGATTTGCGATAAAGAAACTCACAGGCATTTCTCTGAACCGTTTTTTGAACAACCAGCGTTGCCAAAGCTTTTTGCCGTGCGGGGTGTTGACTTCTCTCATCCGCGGGCGGTAAACTGAAAATACGTAAAATTTAGGGTTTCGGCGAAACCCCGGGAATTAAACCGGCGTCCCCGAAGCTCCGCCGGCGACCCGAAAACCGAGTCGGATGCGGGATTTAAGTTTTCTTCTTCGAGCCTCAGGAGACGCGAAAGTTCAACCCTGCCTTCTAGCGGAGATTGGATTCCCGAGTTAAGCTAGGGTTAACGGGTGTAATACCGACGGGTTCGTGCTGCTTTCTGCTGCGTTTTGGGGATGCAGCTCCAGATGCTTGATGCAAAAACTCGAAGAGAACATTCTTTCCAAACGTGATTTCGCCGGCGCAATTCACTCCTGTAAATTAAATCCTTGATATAATTCGTGAACCGCTGACATTACTTAACTTGCTTAGGCGGTTCGGTTTTACTTTCTATAGGTCCTGGGGCTTTCAGACCGGGATTTTTCACCCGAGAAATAAAGCATAAAGCTTCGCTTTCTCCGAAACCTTTAAGGTTGGTGTGAACTCCGGAATACCTAAAGCGGGTTTGAACTTCCGTTCGCCTTTAGAGTTCGGTCTCGGGTTTGTGGAGTAAGCGGTAAATCGCAATTGTTAGCAAAAATCCGAACAAAGGATTTGATGCCTTTAATTTCCTTTAATTTCCTTCCGGCGGTTGTCGCAGCGGAGCCGGCCTCAAAAACCGCCGAAACTCTCCTAACTTTGGGCTGAAAAACAAACGCCGTCTTTGAAGCTGATAGAAGCTACATATTAGCCTGTAGGTTCTGAGCCCGTTTTCCGACCCAATTGTCCCACGCAACTCCTTTGTGCAATTGATACCAAAAAAGTCCGTAATTTTTTGCGCCGGAGCGATCATCGCTGCGAATGCTTTTGGCAAGTCGGCGACCGCTGGAAATGGCGCTCGCATATGTTGGTGGCTCCCCGTGTGGCGTACGCTTTCGGCGAGGGTTTCAAGAGAGTTGGGCTTCTGGAACAATTCGAGTCGGAATCTGCATCATCCGCACCCAGTGTAGTTACATCTCCGAGGGCGTAGGGAATGACCATGGCCAAAAAGAATTATCTACTTCGGGCGGTTTTCGGCCTTGGGGTTTTTATTTGCGCGACTATAAGCGGCGGACAGGAGCTGCCCCCGGCCTCTTCGCCCGCACCGGCGGATCCCGTAGCTCAAGCCCAGGCACAACTCGAAGCGGCGGAGAAAGCGGCTCGCGAGGCTGAGGCAGCTTTGGCTCCCTTGAGAGAAGCCCTCCAAAAGGCCGATGCTGCGTTCGCGGAGGCACGAAGCGCAGCGAATGCCAAACGGCAAATAGCGACGGAAAGTAAAAGGCTAGCCGGCGAAGAGGGGCAAAAGCTATTGGAGCAGGCGGAAGCGAATTTGGCCGCTTTTGTTAAGGCATTTGAAGATGCGACAAACGCGAAACCGGTCCTGGATAAGCAGCTAGAGGAGGCCCGGGCAGCTTTTCAACCGTTACAGGAAGCCTACGAGGCCGCGAAAAAAGCAGCCGAAGAGGCTGCGGCTGTGGCTAAGGCCGCGGCTGAGGCGGCCAATAAACACGAAATGGAAGCGAAGCTTGCGCGGGCTAAGGCCGCGACCCTTCGGAAGGCGGCCGAAGCTGCGAAAGGTGCTTTGCCACAAGCCCGTGCGGCTGTAGAAAACGCACAAAAACAAGCGGATGCCGCTGCTCAGACGCTCGCCGCCGCAGAAGCTCAGAAGCAAGCGGCTGACGAGGCTCTAGCCAATGCAAAAAGTCAGCTAGAGGCAGCGAACGCGGCTCTAAAGGCCGCCGAGAAAGCCGTTCAAGAGGCTGAAGCGAAGGCGAAGCAATTCGCGGAAGACCCTAATAAGTCTGAAGCGGAAAAGAAGGAGGCGGCTGATGAATTAGCCGCCCAACGAAAAGCCCTTCAAGAGGCGAACGCTGCCGTGGCTAAAGCTAGCGCTGCCATCCCGCCGGCGGAGAAGGAAGTGCAGGCAGCGGCGAAACGACTGGCCGATGCGCAAGCCCAAAAGAAGGCAGCCGATGATGCGCTGGCTGCGGCCAGAGAACAGCTAGCCGGTTTGGAGGGGGCGGAGCAGGCGGCTCAAGAGGCAGCTAAGCTCGCCGAGCAAAAAGCGCAAGAGGCGGCAGATGCTCAGGCGAAGCGCAAGGCAGCCGTGGAAACAGCGGCTGCTTTGGCTCAAGCTCAAAAAGCCGAGCAGGAAGCGCAGACACAGCTCCAGGGAGCCACCGAAGCGTTTACTCAGGCAGAGGCTCAGAAGAAGGCGGCTGAGGAAGCTTTGGCTAAGCTCCGCGAGCAAAAGGCTGCCGCAATAGGTGCGGTCGAAAATGCTTCCAAAGCTGCCCAAGAAGCGGAGGTTCTTGCCAAGCAAGTAGCGGAGGATCCCAACAAATCGGAAGAAGAGAAAAAACAAGCTGCGGAGAAGGCGGCTGCGGATGGCAAACTTGCCGAGGAGGCCCGCGAGGCTCTGGCGAAACTCGAGCAAGCGGAGAAGCAGGCCGAGGCCCAGGCGGCAACTGCCGACCAAAAGCTCAGTGAGGCTCAAACACGGAAGAAAGCGGTGGAAGACGCACTGGCCCAAGCGCAAAATGATGTGGCTACCGCCACCGCGGCCCATCAGGCGGCCCATGAGGCAGCCAAGGAACTACTTCTCCTAGATGCACTCGCCCAACAGGCGGCTCAAGAAGCAGAAGCGAAGCGAAAGGCAATGGCGGAGGCTTGGGCTGCCTTGAACCCCGTGCGGCAAAAGCTCGAGCAAGCGACATTTCAGGCCAATAACGGGGCTCAGAATCTGGCGCGAACAGAGGCGCAAAAAAAGGCGGCCGAGGATGCGCTGGAAAACCTGAAACAGCGGATCGCCGCCGCCAAGGAGAGTTATCAGGCCGAGGAAGAAGCCGCTCAACAAGCGGAAGCGGCTACCGAGCCCCTAAAGCAGGAAGTGGAAAAGGCGCGCGCGGCTTATTTGGAAGCCAGAAGGGTTGCGGATCAAAAGCGGGCAGAAGCGGAACAAGCCCGGGCCGCGCTTTTACGACTGCTAGCCGCCCAACGGATCCAGGAGGTTTTCGAAAGTCCGGAGCCGCCGCAACCGGCGAATCGTATCGACGAAATCGTCTTCGCCAAGCTTAGTAGCATGGGCATTCAGCCGGCCCTTTGCTCTGATGGGGTCTTCGTCCGCCGTGTGTATTTGGATCTGACCGGTAAAATCCCAACGGCGGAGGAGGCTCGGTCATTCATCCTCGATGGTGACCCGAATAAACGAACGGCTTTGGTGGATCGGCTTTTGGATGATCCAGCCCACTTCGATTACTGGGCCATGAAGTGGAGCGACATCCTCCGTATCAAGGCGGAATTCCCGGTAAAGGTTTGGCCCAATGCGGCCCAGGCTTATCACCGATGGATATGGGAGTCGATTGCCCGAAATAAGCCTTATGACCAATTCGCTCGAGAGCTCCTTACCTCAAGCGGAAGCAATTTCCGGGTAGGGCCGGTGAACTTTTATCGGGCCATTCAGAACCGCACTCCGGAAGGAATCGCTGCGGTGGCGGGTCTTGCGTTCATGGGGACCCGCGTGGATCTTTGGCCTCAAGAACGCAGGGCGGGCTTAGCGGTGTTTTTCTCGCAGGTCGGTTATAAGCCCACCTCCGAGTGGAAAGAAGAAATTGTCTTTTGGGATCCACTGAAGTCAACCAGTTTCCCGGGCTGTGTAGCTGCGGGAATTGATGCGGTGGCTGCGGCGGTTACGGCGACGAATCAAATTCCTGGAAACCTTCCCGAGCCGATCGCTCCAAACGGTGCCTTGCAGGCGGTTTTCCCGGACGGAACTTCGGTCGTGATTCCCCCGGACCGTGATCCCAGGGTAGTATTTGCCGACTGGTTGATTCGAGCCGACAACCCGTGGTTCGCCAAGGCAATTGTCAATCGCACTTGGGCCTGGATCATGGGGCGAGGGATCATTCATGAGCCGGATGACATCCGGGAGGATAATCCGCCGAGTAACCCGGAATTGTTGGACTACTTGGAAAAAGAATTCGTTGCAGGCGGTTACGATCTCAAGCAGTTAAAACGGTTGATCCTGACTTCAACCACCTATCAATTCTCCTCGCTTCCGAGGGATCGGCGACCGGAAGCCGCCGCACAATTCGCCAGCTACGCATTCCGGCGAATTGACGCAGAAGTGTTGATAGACATAGTGAACCAAATCACCGGTTCCTCCGATTTGTACACTAGCGCGGTGCCTGAACCATTCACCTACATTCCAAAAGGGGTGAGTGCTACGGCGATAGCGGACGGGAGTGTTACGGATTCATTCTTAACGCTTTTCGGCCGTTCTGCCCGCGCAACTGGGATGGAAGCTGAAAGGGTGAATGAATTGGGGCCTTTCCAATGGCTTCACATGCTGAATTCGGCACACATTCAGAACAAAATTCAGACCGGGCCGAAATTGGCGGCCATGATCTCCGCAGGCGGACAACCGAGGGAAATTGTCGAGAAGCTTTATTTAACGATTTTGTCGCGCTTTCCGACAGAGGCGGAGTACCAAGCAGCCGAGCAGTATGCCAAAGCAGGCGTTGCCCAGGGGCCGGCCCTGTGGCACGACCTGGTGTGGGCGCTCATGAATACCCCGGAATTCCTCATGCGGCATTAATTCGTGGTGCGCGATTCATTCGCAATCGGGTCTGAAATCCGAAGGATGGGGTTGCCAAAGCAAGATTAAGTCGCAGATAGAAGGAGTTAATCACAGATAGAAAGAGTTAATCAGTTAGCAAGGGTCGGTCAGAGACAGCAAGGTATGGATTTACAAGGAAAATAAATCGGAAATGCCTTAAACGGATAGCAAGAGTTAGTCACTATCGGCAAGAGTTAGGCAGAAACGTTCGCCCCCAACAATATCGTTCGCCCCCAACATATCCCGCAGTGGAAGGAGGCCAACACAATGAGGACCAACCCCGACCCCCGTTCTGAAAAGTCGGTTTCTCGCCGTGAGGTCATTCAGCGCGGCACGTTGGCGGCAGCCGGGGTGGTAGCGGCTGCCAGTCAATTGAACCCAATCGCTTACGCCGCGCAATCGGCGAAAGCAGATGAAGACGCCCTAGCCCGCGAAAAAGCTGCTCATGATGAAAAGGCAAAGGAAAAGGCTAAGGACAAGCCGAAGATCAGGTCGGTCATTCAGATCTTTCTTTGGGGCGGTATGTCCCACAATGACACGTGGGATCCGAAACCCGGCACAGGCTACGAGTATCTCGGCGAGTTCGACCGGGTCATTCCCACGAACGTTGACGCGATTCAGTTGACCTCGCTTTTCCCCATGTTGGCCAGAGTCGCTGATAAGTACTCGATCATTCGAAGCATGACGCACGGCAATAACGGGCATGAGACCGCGGCTTACCTGATGCAAACCGGCCACAAACCCGGCGGAAACCTCTCTTATCCCAGCGTGGGTGCCATCTTCACCTACTTCCGTAGAAACGAGTATAAGGGGCTCATTCCGCCTTACATCGTGATGCTGCAAGCGGCGGGACGTTTTTCCGAGGAGGGATTCCTTGGACCGGCATATAAGCCCTTCGCTACCGGGGGGGATCCCAACGCACAGCGATTCGAGGTTCAGGGAATTGTGAACCGCGGAATTAACGACACTCGGCAACAAGCACGGCGGCAACTGCTCCAAAAGCTCAATCTTCTGGGCTACGGCGCTGCGGATGCCGCGGAGATGGCCGCGGTTGAAGAGGCCAAGGAACGTGCATATGAGTTAATCATGGGCGAAGGTCGCGAAGTGTTTAATCTGGACAATGAATCGAAGGAGATGCGAGACCGATACGGGCGGAATACCTTCGGTCAGGAATGCTTGGTGGCACGTCGCCTGGTACAAGCGGGTGTGCCGTATATTACCATCAGCTTCCCGGGCGGCTGGGATACCCACGCGAACCATTTCGCCACCATGAGGCGGCAATGCCCGATGCTTGACCAGGGCCTTGCCACCTTGATTGCGGACCTTCAAGAGCGCGGCTTGTTGGACACGACGTTGGTCTGGTGCACGGGCGAGTTCGGGAGAACACCGAAGGTCGACTGGGCACCTCCCTGGAACGGTGGTCGTCACCATTTCGGTGCCGTTTTTAGTGTGCTCGTGGCCGGTGGGGGATTCCGAGGTGGTCGAGTCCTTGGTTCCAGTGACGAAAAGGCGGAAAAGGTCAAAGAAAGACCGGTTTATCCCGCGGATTTGTTAGGCACTTTCTACTTGCTTGCAGGGATCGATAGTCACACGAAGCTGCCCCATCCTTTGGGGTTGGATGCGTATGTGCTGGATGCAGAAAACGAGGGCATGCCCTCGGCCGGGCTTCTGGAAGAGCTGATTTAGGCGTGAGTTTGATCCCGACTCGCGCTCACGCGCTCTTGCGTTTATGGTGGTTCGATCGATTTTGTTGGTAGCTTGGTTGATAAAACCCCAACGGCGGCGTAGGAGGTCGGTTTCGCCGTATGGTAAGGCCTATCAACGGCGGGCCCACGCGGAGTGTGATGCGCCTTGCGCCTGAGATGCGATCTGAAGCCCGTCGCGAGAAACGAAAAGTATCCACAATCGCGGAGAGCCATCGCCTCTGCGAAGCGGGGTCGTCGATCAGAGTCTTCCCAACCGTGTTTTTCCAGGCGGCTTGTGCGATCGAGAAACGGAACTAAACCATGAGACGATTTGCAAACATCGCGATTGCCGTAGCGGCGCTCATCAGTTTAATCCTTTGCCATTCGCAGGCTCAGGCCCAACAGTATATCGGCTACGTTTACCCGGCCGGCGGCCAGCAGGGAACCACCTTCACGATTCGATTGGGCGGCCAAACTCTGGCTTACCCAAGCGGTTTGATCGTAAGCGGTGAGGGTGTTTCCGTTCGACTTCTCGATTATTATCGCGTCCTGGGAAACCAGGAGCTTGACTTACTCCGTCAGCAACTCAATCTGCTGAAGAAGCCCGAAACTACCCTAAGCGACGAGATGGTCGCGAAATGGGCATACTACGAATTTCCCGCTCCGATCGCACCGCCGGAACTCCTTGCCAAGCTGACAACCGCAACGGATGCTGCGGTTTTGCCCGAAAGAGAGTTGGCCAAGCGAAACCTGATTAGGCGGATCGAAAGTATCTTCGACGAAGATGAGCGATTTCCTGCGGTCCGCTCCCATTGCGAGCTGATCTTTGCCGAGGTAACCATTGCGCCGGATGCCAGACCTGGCCGCCGAGAGATTCGCCTGGTCACCAGGCGTGGGGTTTCTAATGCACTTCCCTTCTATGTCGGTCATACACCGGAGGTGGCACGAAAACCGATGAAGACGTGCCAACTTCCGGTGTTGGGCCGGGAACATCTCGCCCAACGTGTTCGCCCACCGGAGGAGGAAGAAGTGCGGATCACTTTGCCGTGTACCATGAATGGTCAGGTGGCAGCGGGAGAGATCAATCGGTATCGGTTCCACGCGAAAAAAGGGCAGCGGTTGGTCATTTCCGTCAAAGCCCGGGAATTGGTTCCGTATGTGGCAGATGCTGTGCCCGGTTGGTTCCAAGCAGTGGTCCGCTTGTATGATGCACATGGGAGAGAGGTCGCTTACAACGACGATTTTCGGTTCCACCCAGATCCCGTTCTTTACTTTGAAGTGCCGGAGGATGGGGAGTATGTCTTAACCATCTATGATGCCTTATTCCGTGGTCGCGAGAGTTTCGTTTATCGGATCACGATCGGCGAGCTCCCCTATATCACCCACATTTTCCCATTGGGGGCGCGAGTAGGCGACCCGGTCAAGATCGAGTTGGGGGGGTGGCATCTGGACGGTGCGGTTCTCACCCCACCTCCGGCTGAAGCAGGTCCGGGAATTCATCTAATCGCGGCGGCTGTGGGAAATACGTTTTCGAACTATGTCCCCTTCGCTTTGGACACGCTGCCGGAGAGTTTTGAAACGGAACCCAACGATGACCCGGCGCAAGCTCAGAAAGTTTCCTTGCCCGTAATTTTCAATGGCCGAATGGATCATCCCGGGGATTTGGATGTTTTCGAGGTGGAAGGGAAGGCAGGCCAGACCATCGTTGCAGAGGTTCACGCCCGCCGGCTTGCTTCGCCCATGGATTCGTTCTTAAAGGTAACGGATTCACAAGGCAAAATCCTCGCAATGAACGACGACCATTACGACGCCGGCTCCGGGCTGAATACCCATCATGCCGATTCGTACCTGATCGTCCATTTGCCTTCAGACGGAAAATACTTCGTGCACTTGGGGGAAACCTGCCAACAAGGGGGAAATGAATTTGCATACCGACTACGAATCAGCTTGCCCCGGCCGGATTTTGCTCTGCGAACGATTCCTTCCCGTCTGAATATCCGGAGCAATGGTACGGCCGCTTTGACGGTGTTTGCCATCCGAAAAGATGGGTTCGAAGGACCGATTACCTTAAGATTCAAAGATCTGCCGCCCGGTTTGGAATCACAAGGTGCCACGCTTGGCCCAAAACAAGAAGCAGTAAACCTGACCTTGAGAACGACCTTAACCGCTATGGAAAACCCCGTCAATTTGACGGTATTGGGCGTGGCCAAGGTGGGCGAGCAGGAAATCATCCGTCAGGCCGTGCCGGCGGAAGATCGGATGCAGGCGTTTTTGTGGCGGCATCTACTGCCGGCCGAAGACCTGCCGGTGCTGGTATTCAGTCCCAACTATCAGCCGCCTAACGAACGGCTCCGGCCCCCCATCCGTGATGAAGATCGTCCGAAGGATGTTCCGCGCACTGCTACCCAGGCATCTGTGGAAGGATACGTCCGCCAAATCGAGACCCTTTTCCAGGAATGGCTCTTAACAGAAGAGTTTGCTAATGGGCAAATAGCCAATGTCGAAGCCCGAGTCATCAAATAGGAACATTTCCTCTGGCTGGTTCAGGTGTTTCATTTCCTGGGAATGAGTATCCGCGCGGGTCACGACGTCAGCAAAACGGGCAAAAGACGCTTCAAACGGAAGTGGCATCGAGAATTGACGTAATCTAGCGCGAACCTTTCGTGGAATCTTAAAGGTTCGGCCTGATACCCCGATTCCTTTCGGATCAACCTCGGATTGAATCGACCCACCGAAGGTTCCATTATTTCCCCCTGCCCAGGGCCCGCAGCTGGGTATACGGACTTGTTACAGGCGCTTAATCGCTCTCTTGCTACTTTTCCCTCTACCTCTCTCGCAAATTACTTCTCGATCACATTACTTCTCTCTCACAAATGATTTTTCTCGCGGGGCATAACCGTATTGCCGGAGCTTTGCAGTGAGAGTTCGAATCCCGATGCCGAGTGCCTGAGCCGTTCTTGCCCGGTGCCCCCCATAATGTTCGAGGGTGGCTTCAATCAATTTGCGCTCCATTTCTTCGAGGCTCATGCCCACCGGAATGTCTGGCTCCTGGGGCAATTTGCTCCGCGATGAAGGCGGTGTCAGCCACCGACGAAGATGTTCAGGAGTGATCGAACCGTCTTCGCTCAGCACGCTGATCCGGGTGATCACATTTTCTAATTCGCGAACATTTCCCGGCCAATCATGCTCCATGAGAAGTTTGATCACGTTAGCATCCAACGGCGGAGTGGGACGGCCTAAACGCTCCGCAGCCCGGGCCAAAAAATATTCGGCTAAATCCGGGATATCCTGACGCCGCTCGCGGAGTGGTGGCACGTGAATGGGCACTACGGCCAAACGATAGTACAGATCCTGCCGGAACCGCCCCTCGGTTACCTCCTGCTCGAGATTTCGGTTCGTGGTGGCAAGAACGCGGACATCCACATGGATCGAGCGGCTTGAGCCGACACGCTCAAAGGTGCGTTCCTGAAGGACTCGGAGCAGCTTGGCCTGAAGCGGTGGTTCAATCTCGGTAACCTCATCCAGCAGAATGGAGCCGCCATGAGCCATCTCGAACCGCCCGATTCGTGTGGACTCCGCCCCGGTAAACGCCCCTCGCTCGTGGCCGAAAAGTTCGCTTTCCATCAGTTGGGCGGAAAGCGCAGGGCAATTCACGCTGACTAGCGGAGCGTGACGGCGGGGGCTTTGGGCATGAATTTCCCGCGCGACCAACTCCTTTCCCGTGCCGGTTTCCCCACAGATCAATACCGTCTCGGAGGTGGCGGCAATCTGTTCAATTTGTTGGCGCAATTGTTGCATCAACGGGCTACTGCCGACCAGTCGCGGCGCTGCCGGTTGGAAGGTTCCCCCACCCGTTACGCCAAAAAGCATCCGACGATGTCGAATGGCTTCGGCTACAAGCCGCTCCAACTGATCGGCGTCGAAAGGTTTTTCAATATAGTCGAAGGCTCCGTGCCGCATCGCCTCCACGGCAGTGCTGACGGAGGCATGAGCCGTAATCATAACCGCCGAAGCGGGATAGCGTCGCTTGGAGAGCTGAATCACAAGCTCGACACCACTCATTCCGGGCATCTTTAAGTCGGTCAGAATACATTCGTAGTGATCCTGCTCGATTCGTTGAAGTGCTTCCGCCGCGCTCGAACAGCAGTGGACCGTATGCCCCGCTGCGCGCAACACTTCCGCCATGGACTCCCGGGCCTGTGCGTGGTCATCCACCACAAGAACTTTTCCCCGCAAATCCGCCGGAGGGGTTTCGGCCCTCGCTTCCCCAGAACGTCTTTCGCGAACTGCTGAACCTGCCATGGCCTAAACTTTTTCCTCCGTGAAACCCCAACACGCATTTATAGAAAATTAAGCAGAAATTGCACCCAGCAGAAGCCCGCAGAAAGCGATGTACTCGAGTTTAAGAATACGGCACCCAAGAACTTCAAAGTTGCGCTTACGCTATCTTTACTTTTATTTCGAAAGCATTTCTTACATGATGACATTGATTATTGAACTCACCCATTGCCCCGCGCATCGCCCGCGGCGAAAAGTTTCAATACTTGCGGACTTCAATTGCGGGCTTCAAATGACTCGAATGATCGAACGGTGCTGTCCAAAGTTGGTGCAGTTACTCAGATGTCTTGTTGCAACCAAGTACGCGCATGAAGTTAGGGTATTTCCCCGAACATCCTCCCCATTCATTGACTAAGAGCCTCTAACAAAATGAGCTAGT
>CAKZMM010000034.1 GCA_937128505.1 uncultured Thermogutta sp. | reverse complement strand
TCATCGCTACTTCGTGGGTCTCAAGCAACTTGGTGGTTTTTCGGCACCAAACCGGGACGCTATGTCGGAATTTGATTCGCCGAACGGCATTTTGCGGGAGGAGATCAACGGCACTTTGCTGGGGCATATCTCCGGATCCCCACCTTCGCATTGAAATTTTTCAATCGCAAGATGCTTCGCCGCAAGGAGCATCCTATTTCGGCGCGAAAGGTTGCACGCGGGGTTTCAGGGATCCGATCCTCGGACCTGCCGAAAGTATTTCGGGTTGAGACGATAATGGTTTCGCCGGAGCAACTGGGGTGGCCGTCGCTCGTGGCCCAGAGATATTCCCGCACAAGGTCCGAGGCAGCGGAAGTGGCCGCGGCGGCTCGTTCCGCTTGGGGATCAACGCGGTAAAATTTCTGCATAAAAAGTTCGCTCCGGGAGTCTTAGGCTCTCGGCCGCTGACGGTTCGAGCCGCAGATTCCGAGGGGGGTTGTGTTTCCAGAATCAAGGAGGCGGGTGTTACGAGAATCCAAGGAGGAGCACAACGAGAATCCAAACAAGAGACCAAAAAAGAAAAGACCAAACAAAAGAAATAGAAAACGGAAGATAGGGACATACAAAAGATACCTAAGTTAGCGACAGAAACTACGGTAGTTATGTGCCGCAAGCTGGGAAAGTTTGTCCAGATCGGAGGAAACAAGGCAGAGTGAGTTCAAATTCGATGAATTGCCGCTAAGATAACAAAAGAGATCGGTACGAATTCAAGCCGGCTTTTGTTGTGGCAAATTAGTCGGATTTAATTTCGGCGAAAGGTTTTGGCATGAATCCATCGCAGCTCTTGTATACCGCAACGCATGAATGGGTGTATGTGTCGGAGTCGGGGGGCGAAAAGCTCGCCACGGTTGGTCTGACTCAGTATGCCGTTGAATCTCTCACCGATTTGATCTTTTTAGAGCTGCCTCAACCGGGCCAACAGGTTCAAGCGGGTAAACCCCTGGGGGTCGTGGAATCGGTCAAAGCGGTCAGCGATATTTATAGCCCAGTCGATGGGGAGGTCATCGAGGCAAACACGGCCCTGATCGACCAGTTAGATCGCTTGAGCCAGGACCCGTATGGAGACGGTTGGCTTGTGAAAATCCGGCTCACCGGCTCGCAGCTTCCCTCCTCCCTTCTTGACTACGAGGCTTACGAAAAGTTGTGTGCCGAATCGGTCTAAGGCACGCGAATTGAAGGCCTTTGCCCGGGTCAAAAAGGGCATGCCACCATTAAAAAGTAGGTGGACTTACATGCGCGTGCCGACTTGGCACCGTGGAGCAAACCGAAGGGGCTATCGAATTGATCCTCGGTCGCTCGTCCGTAGCTGTTTTGCCAGTGGCTACACAAAGCCAGTGGCTACACAAAATTGTACCCGTCGTAACAAAAGGCCGAAGACCTACGAAAACGTGGATTCGGGGAAATCAAGCAATGTGCTGTGGTTGCCGGATGGTCGGTGAAAGGATGAATGAAAGATCAAAACTCGGGGATTGTATTGGAAGAGAAATCTGGCTGGGCGGCAGAAAAATCTGGCGGGGTTTACAAGCCGAATTGTGAAGCATAAGCCAAACGGTGAAGGATAGGACCACCGGCAGTAGGGTAAAATCGGTATGACGCGCGTTAAGAGCAAAATGTGATTACCGGCAGATCGATTAAATCGGCTAAAGCACTCGGTTAAGCCCGAGGGCGAAACGGCGACTACAAGGCAAAAGTGAATGGCTTAGTCTTTAGTGAATGGTTCAGTCTTTCAGGCTGAGTTGAAAGTTAGCAATCCTCTTCTAATCCGATTCTAATCCGAGGCACTATGCAGTTCGAATACCATTTGCACAACGATGCCGATATTCAGGCGATGCTCGCGAGTATTGGTATCGCAAGCTTGAAGGAACTTTTCGAGGCGATCGATCCCGGTCTTCGCGTGCAGGGTTCGCTCAACCTCCCGCCGGCTCTAGGGGAACTCGAGCTGGAGGAGCACCTTCGCGAACTGGCCGAGCAAAACCGCGCGGCCGGTACCGGTCTTTGTTTTTTGGGGGGTGGCGCCTACGACCATTTCATTCCCGCGGTGGTGGACGCAATCGCCTCGCGAAGCGAATTTGTGACCGCTTACACCCCGTATCAACCCGAGGCCAGCCAGGGCACCCTGGAGGCGATGTTCGAATATCAAACTCTGATTGCCCGACTCACGGGGATGGATCTGGCCAATGCCAGTTTGTATGACGGGGCAAGTGCCGCGGCGGAGGCCGTCCTGATGGCCCTGGGAGCCACGGGCCGCAAGCGGGTATTGGTAGCAGGAACTCTCCACCCGGAGTATCGGCGCGTCATTGAAACCTACTTACAAAACCTGGAAGTAAGCTTGGAAGTTTTGCCCTGGGCTCAGGGGGCGCTGGATCCCGCGGACGTGCTCACCCGGTTGGACTCCCACGTAGCTTGCCTTGTGGTACAGTGCCCGAACTTTTTCGGCTCCTTGGAGCCTGTCGACCAACTTGCCAAACACCTGCATGAAGTAGGCGGACTTTTCATCGTGGTTTTCTACCCCATCAGCCTTGGGCTATTGAAACGTCCGGGTGATTACGGGGCGGATATTGCCGTGGCCGAAGGGCAATCCCTGGGAATTCCCATGGGTTTCGGCGGACCGTATTTGGGAATTCTTGCCTGCCGCGAGGCCTTGATTCGGCGATTGCCGGGCCGATTGGTCGGGCAAACCGTCGATCGCTTGGGGAGGCGGTGCTGGGTACTCACCCTACAAACCCGGGAGCAGCATATTCGCCGGGAAAAGGCTACAAGCAACATCTGCACGAATCAAGGCTTGATGGCCCTGCGCGCTGCCGTGTATTTGGCGGTGGTTGGTCCGTGGGGGCTGCGCCAGTTGGCCGAGCTTTGCCTTCAAAAAGCGCATTATGCGTGCGATCAATTGGCCAGCATTGCTGGCTTGACCCGGGCCTTCGAAGCTCCGTTTTTCAACGAGTTTGTGCTGCGAGATCGGCGGGGTAACCTCAGGCAGGAACTTGCCCAATTGGAGAAGGAGGGGTTTTTCGTGGGTCCCTCCTTGGGGCGCTGGTACCCGGAGTTAGAAGATTGCTTTTTAGTAGCCGTGACGGAAAAGCGCTCTCGCGGGCAGATCGACCGGCTAGTCGAGCGGTTGGCCCATCGTTGAGGCGAGCTCGGCGGCCGGCTGCCGAACGCCTTTTGGTCGAACGCGTTGCGGTCCCCAACGATCTGCCGTTGAAAAGGTCATAGCTTCTTGGGTTGTATGCGCACTGAAAAGACGAGCTAAACCTGGGGTATATTTTTATGGTGCATCCGACGTTGTTCGAATTGTCCAAGCCTGGTTGTCGTGCAGTGCGTTGGCCGGCTTGCGATGTACCGCAGCAAGCAGTGGAACAGTTGCTGCCGGAAAACCTCCGTGCTGAGGCTCCTCCGCCTTTGCCGGAGTTGGCCGAGCCGGATATCGTCCGCCATTACGTGAATCTTTCGGCGGCCAATATGTGCGTGGATAGCCACTTTTATCCGCTCGGCTCGTGCACGATGAAGTACAGTCCCAAGCGCAACGATCGGCTGGCTCAGTGGCCCGAATTCGCGACGGCACATCCGTACCAGTCGGAGGAATCCGTTCAAGGGATCCTCGCAATTCTTTACTCGTTGCAAAAGATGCTGGCGGAGATTGCCGGTTTAGAGGCCGTAAGCCTTCAGCCAGCGGCCGGGGCACAAGGGGAACTTACGGCCTTGCTCATGGCTTCGGCTTACTTTCGAAGCCGGGGCGAAAAAAGGAGGTTAGTTCTCGTTCCGGATGTGGCTCATGGGACCAATCCGGCCAGCGCAAAAATGGCGGGCTTCGAAATCGTGCAAATCGCAAGTAGCCCGGAAGGCTTGATCGATTTGACCGCCTTATCGCAGCGGCTAGATAGCGCGGTGGCCGTTTTCATGGTGACCAACCCCAACACCCTTGGGCTTTTTGAAAAGGAAATCGGAAAGGCTTGCGAAATGGTCCATGGGGTCGGGGGGTTGGTGTACTTGGATGGGGCGAACATGAACGCCATTTGCGGAATCGCCCAACCGGGCCGATTCGGCGTGGATATGATGCACTTCAACGTCCATAAAACATTTAGCACTCCTCACGGAAGTGGGGGGCCCGGGGCCGGCCCGGTCGCCGTTACCGCAGCTTTAGAGCCGTTTCTGCCCGTGCCGGTGGTCCGCGAGACCGACGGCCGGTATTGGCTGGATTACGATCGGCCCCAATCGATCGGCAAAATCCGCAGCTTTTTCGGGAATGTCGGAGTCTTGGTCCGCACCTACTGCTATTTGCGGACGCTTGGTTCCGAGGGGTTGCGGCAAGTCGCCGAAAGAGCCGTCCTGAACGCGAATTATCTTATGGCCCGGATTCGACACATCCTCCCCGTGCCATACAACCGCCGCTGTATGCATGAATTCGTGGCCACGGCGGCAAAGCTGAAAGCCGAGCGAAATATCGCGGCCATGGACATCGCAAAGCGGCTGTTGGATTATGGGTTCCACGCCCCCACGGTCTATTTCCCGCTGGTAGTCCGCGAAGCCTTGATGATCGAGCCGACGGAAACGGAAAGCAAGGAGACGCTCGATCGGTTCGCCGAAGCGCTGGAAAAGATCCTTCAAGAGCCGCCGGAGCTGCTGCACCAATCGCCGCAGAGTCGCCCGATCACTCGGCCTGACGAAGTGCGAGCGAATCGTGAACCCGTGGTGGTTTGGAAGGGGGAGTAGGTCTGTGTTATTCGGTGCGAAGCGGCCGGTTGCGAAACTCCTCATCGATGGCCCTGCCGAGGGTGCTTGGAATATGGCGGTCGATGAGGTCCTCTTGGAGGGCTTGGGGGAAAAATCGCCCCCGAAGCCGACGCTGCGACTTTATCGCTGGAAGCCGGCAACTTTGTCGCTCGGATATTTTCAGCGTTATGCCGATCGGCAAACCCACCCGCCGAGCCTGACTTGCCCTGTAGTTCGAAGACCCAGTGGCGGCGGAGCGATTGTGCATGATATCGAATTAACCTATTGCCTGGCCATCCCGGCAGCAAACCGCTGGGTGCAGCACCGCGAGCAACTGTATTTTCTGGTTCACGAGGCCGTTGCCCGGGTGTTGCGCGAGCTGGGTTGGCGCGCGGAGGTCCTCGGCAAAGGGGCTGCCGGCTCCCCAGGTTGCTCGGGCTCGGGGCAGGATCAGTCGTCAGACCAGAGGGCTTTAACCGAGGACCCAGCCGCCGGGCTTATGCGGTTATCGTGTGATAGCTCGCCGAATCGTCGGCCTTTTCTTTGTTTCCAGCGGCGATACTGCGGGGATGTGGTGGTAGGATCGTGGAAAGTGCTGGGCAGTGCGCAACGCCAGACCCGCGCAGGTTTGCTGCAACATGGGAGTTTGCTCTTGGCACGCTCGCCTGCTGCTCCGGAATTACCCGGCCTTGCCGAGTTATGGGGAAAGCCCTTGGTCGAGGAGCACTTGCTCCAAGCGTTATTAGAAGCTCTGGCTGGCTCGCTGGATCTTACCTGGGAACCTGCGGAGTTAACGGCGGCTCAGCAGGCCGCGGCTCAGCAACTGCGGGAGCAGAAGTATGGTAATCTCGATTGGATTGCAAGGCTATAGCCGACATTCTGTAAAACAGCGGGCGATTGCTAGCGCATGTGCATTTGAGGTTACGCTGCTGCGTGGGTGCAAGAGTCCTCGCGCCGGCATCTAAAGCCGCTTTGTTACCGGCTTCAGTAGGGGGGCCCGACGTGGGCATTCGCTTCGGACGATACCGTGCGGAGAAACTTTCGCAGTTCGTCTCTTACCATTTTTAGCTTCTACGACTAGAATAAATATCAGAGCTGAAGCCATAATTAGAAACGGTTTTTTTCGTATTCTGAACCCGTTAGTTGCTATTCTGACATAGACGCTTTAGTTCTCCTGGTTCGCATCACACGCCGCAAACTCGCCCTGCCACGATGGGCTTTTGGATCTGAGATGGTGCTGCAACAGACCGGGAGGAAGGGAGAGACTTTAATTTTTTTGGACCCCCTTTAACCTGGGCTTTTCCGGTGTTAGGATTTTCCAGTCGCCAGATCGGGACCGAAAACTGGGGCTGATTCCGCCGATAGGTTCAAAAAGAGGCTGGGCACTATCCCGGCGGCGATTTAGACCAGATGCGGATCAGACCAGATGCGGAGGCGGCTTCGGGCTCCAGAGCGGTCCGGTACAAACAGCGGGTATGACGCGGATCGGTGGGGCCAGAGGATTTGCGAGTGTGCTATTTGGGAAAAAGGGAGCGGGTGGCCTTATAAAAGAAAAGATTCGCCTGGCGAAGAGCGTCAGGTGTTCTGAGCAGAATCAGTCCAACGGGGAGCCAGGATGAAGGTCGCATTAGTCGTTCGCAGCGGCAAGCACAGCGGTCAACAAATTTTGATTAATCGTTCGCAGTTTTTGATCGGACGTGCGGAGGAGTGCCACCTTCGGCCCAGGAGCGAGGCGGTCAGTCGCCTCCATTGTGCACTCCTGATTGAACCGGGTCGGGTCACCTTAAAGGACTATGGGAGTAAAAACGGCACGTTTGTTAACGGGCAGCGTGTCAACGGGGAATGCCTCCTGAAAAGCGGCGATTTGCTCCAGGTGGCGGATCTGTCCTTCGAGTTTCGTTGGCTCGAGGAGCCGGTGCCGGCAGGATCGGCGAAACCGACAGGTGTTGCCTCTTCCGCCCAGTCCCAGGAAAAGTCGGCAGAACCCGACCTGGCAGCATTTTTCGGTAGTCCTACGGACTTGGCTGGTGCGCAAACGAAAGCGTTTAATCCTTCGGCACTGGCCCCTACGGGTCGGCCGATCGATGATACGGCGGTCAATCAACTCGGATTAGAGACGGTTCCGGCGCGGAACGAGCCAGCTCAGCCTGCCGACAACCGCCCGGTGAGTCCGGAACAAGTGGAAATTGTGGGGGTCGCAAAAGGTCGGTGGAAACCGAAAGCGGTAAATCCCCGCGAGGCGGCTGCCGAGGCCTTGCGTAAATTCTTCGGTAGAACCTAAGACTCGGTGCCAGAGGTATTTATGACGGCAGAAGCTCGTTCCAGAAAAGCCGCTCTTTTGGGGTTGGCTTTCGACGCCGAGGACGGTCAGACCAGGATCACGCGGGGAAAGAACTTCCTCCTCTGGGGGGGAAGTCAGGAAACCCATGCCGTGATGCAGGAGACGGCCATCAAGATTAATGAGCATCTTGATCGCCGTGGCAAACGTTTGGAAGATGTTTCGATCCAGGAACTTCGTAATGTTTGTCAAGAAATTAAGGAATCAATCGGCGGGTAAGTTTGGGCAATTCGGCCTCACTTCATTTCTGAACAGCTTCTCTTCGCGTGAACATTCACCCGGATTAGAGCAATGGGAGATCATGAAGAACCTCCTGGGGTGCTTCTTTGTCAATAATTTTAAAACACGATCATTGCGATTGTCGTGCTGAACTTTTTTTAGAGAGATGAACTATTGCGGAGGATGCACTCTCGGAACCCGCCCGCTTTTTTGAACGGCACGACACTCCCGTAGTGAGTCGATCACCCCGATTAGAGAATTTCCCGGCTCGCCGCAAAACAAATTAACGCAGATTTGGTCTCGGGTTTTCTGCGATATCTTCAGCGCCAAGCACGCGTCCCACGATTACCACCGGTTGAACCTTTTCATTGCGGTTTCTGCCACAGGGAATTGCCGCGAGCATCTCCCATCGGAAAGGCAACTCAGGAAGCGTGAATTGTGGCTGAGTATTTTTTTGAACGTTTTTTCCTCCACCTTTTTCTTTCGTACCGGTCACCTCGATACAGAAAAGTTGTCCCGGCGAAACCTCTTCCGCAATTTGGGGTATGTCGCGCCGCGGAATGGGATGCTCCCAGCAGTACCGAAATCGATGGAAAACCGGCCCAAAACTGACAAGTTTTTCCGAATCAGGGAGTTCTCCCTTAAGCGCCGCAATCGATGGGCCAGGATCATTAGCCGCAAGCCGAAGACCGTTCAACACCAGTCCCGTGTGCGCGTATCCCACTAGGGCAGCAACGGCGAGCACGGTCGTGTAAGTGAACCTGAGGCTCTGCAAAACGTTTTCATTCCGTCCCCACCATACCAAACCGCCTAGAAAAGCCCCCAGGATCCATAGCGGCACAAGCCAAACGACCGGTTGGCGAATCCTCACCGCAAAATCAACCGGGAGCCACACGGCCGCGGTCAATACCAAGGCAGCTCCCAGCGCAATTCCGGCAATAACGATTAAAAACGCACGGTAACTTCGTCCCAGGATGGCGGCCCACTTCAGGTGCCAAGCCCGATCCACCGCAAGTCCCACGAGAAAAGCCACGCCCGGGTAAAGCGGAAGATAGTACCGATTAGCCGCCGCGGGGACCAACCATACCGTCGGATAGGTGACAGCTAGCGCCCCAAGCCAGAAGATTGCTGCCTGTTTCGCCTCGCCGAGCTGCCGCCGAAGCTCTTTCCAAATAAAAAACCCCAGGAGCGGCGACCACGGCAACCAACAGGCGAAGGTCTCCAGGGGATGAAGGAGCATGTGCTCGGTTAGACCCGACCAACTAAGCCGCTGTTCTACTTGCCCAAACCAAATCCGCCGCGTGGCCTCCCAGTCAGTGGCCCACCAATAAGCGAGCGTCCAGCTTCCGGCCACTGCCCCGAAGGAAAGCAACGCCACGGGAAGCCACCGCACCAACTGCATCCGGCAAGTTCCAAAAAGAATAAGGTAGACGACAATCGGCCCAAAGAAATACACCGCTCCTTGAACGCCTTTTGTTAACGCGCCAAACCCTGCCAGTATTCCCGCGATTGCCCAAACCAACGGCGGCCACCAATTCCGTGCCCAACCGTAGTG
Source organism: uncultured Thermogutta sp. (assembly GCA_937128505.1). Lineage (GTDB taxonomy): Bacteria > Planctomycetota > Planctomycetia > Pirellulales > Thermoguttaceae > DTLM01. The sequence goes on along the minus strand of CAKZMM010000034.1, from coordinate 20,389 downwards.
CCAAAATAGCAGGGCTCCTCCCACGCAAAGGGCAAAAAGGGCATCGCTTTCTCCCATCCCCCCGATTTGGAGTACCTGTCCCATCGTGGTGAAAGCCGCCGCAGATGTAATCGCCCCCAATCGCGAGACAAAACCCAGGCTATACAGGTAGATCCCTGCAGCCAAGACACCGGTCGACAGAACACTGGGCAGCCGAATTGCTACCGCATCCACTTCCCCGCGAATGATGCCTCCCAGGGCAATCAGCCAATTCTGAAACGGCGGACGACTTAAATACAGATGCCCTTGCTGGGTAGGGACAATCCAGTTGCCGCTACGGAGCATTTCCCGGGCAACCTCTGCCCGGCGCGGTTCCTCACCGCAAAGTGGCAGAAAAGTCATCCGGCTGAAGTAAATCCCCCAAACAAGTAGAGCCAACAAAGCAAGATCCAGCAAATGAGCGCCGAGTCGATTCGATTCCTTCCCTGAAAGACTCGCTGCACCAAACATCGTCACTTCCAGCGACTGATTAAGGCATTTTCAGTTACGGTACCGAGCCAAGACGATCTATCCACGCGATTACAAATCGGACCATACAACTCGTGACCCTTGAGCGCTGCAACCCAGCTTCTAAGGCACCTCGGCATTGAAGGAAGAGACTATGACTTTCTACTCGAAAACTTGCAGGGGCTTGGGGGTAGTAGGCCTCGCCAAGTGATGGCAGATTGCTTCTCGAAGCCGAAAAACTCCGCTACCTCGGGCGGAGTCTATCGATCCTGCTCCGGCAGATCAAGCCGAGCCCATGCCGGGCTCCTGCCCCGGAGAAGTTGCAAGTGCTGCTAGAAAAGATCACGAGTTCTGAACCGGTGGGAACCCGCGGAGAAACGGCCCATCCTTTTGGTCTTCGTTTGCTTTTTGTTGACCTTATCCCGCCCCCTCATCTTGACCTTTCGAACCGGCTCGCCGAAATCGGTTCGTCCCTCAATGTTTTTGAAGCGAAACCGTGGGTCAGGCGGCCCCATTTGAATTAGCGTTTCCTCCTACTCTTCTGTAGCGGTAGCTTGTTTCTATTATCCGCTTCAAACCATTCCTTTTCGCCGTGGAATTTTGTCGCCAGGCTCGGGCAGCAGTTCATCGTTTTCGGAGCCGCGCTTGTGCCCGCTTTGATCGTAACGGCTTTCCGCCCAACAACACCGACGCCAAACCCACAAGCCCCACGACCCCCGCGACCCGGAAGAAATCCCACCGACTAAGCCCGAAGGCCAAAAGGCCCACCGTCATCGCGAAGCTCAGACAAAATGTCCCCATCGCGGGCCAAAGCCATGGGAGCCACGCGAGCCGCTGCCGCCGACTGTCTGCTCTGCCCGGAATGACCGCCGAGGAGGTTCCGGAAAATTGCCCCTCCTCTTTCGGCAAATGGCTTGCCTGGACGGTCCCAGGAGAATGAGCCGGATCAATTCTTCGATGAATCTCAGTCAGCCACCGCGCTAGCCCGGTATCCGTGAGATCAATTCCTTCGGAAAGCCCATGCTTCGGCCCTTTTTCCGGCGATGGCGTGAAATCGTTTTTTCGACCGTCAGCCAATTGCGAATGACCAACCTGCCCTGCGTCGGGCAAAGAATGATTCACATTGCCCTGCGCTTTCGATTCGAAACCGGCACGACGAAGCTTCGCAAGAATGTCGGTTGCCGAAGCATTCAGAACTTCGAACTCTGACGCAACCTTCCGTAGTTTCAAGTCCTCCGCCCAGAACCAGTATAACTCTGAAGGCATCCCGAGGAATAAGTAAGCCTCGGTCAGCCAATATCGTTCGAGGGTGTTTTCCCCGTCCTCAGTTTTCCGGGGCGAATGGCCATGGTGTGGTTTCGCGGGATCATGGATTACTTTTAGAGCCGGGTAGTCCAACACCGCATACCTCCTTCAAAACACCCCCTTTTGACCGACTCCGGCTCGAGTTGGCGAAGAATGTCCCCAAACTCGGGCCGCACCGAAAAATTTGGGCCGGTGACAAAATTTGTACTATCCCCCTCTGGTGCAGCAGTAGGACATCTGTCTTCACGGGGCCCCCGCAGAGGACCTAACGATTGTTTGAGAAGCTCAGTTTCCGAACCGGCGACATCCCATTCAGTCTGCGAACGACGGACATCCCATTTTTCCGCCCTTACCCATGTTCTCTTTGAACGGAATACGAAGGGAATCACGCGATCGCTCCCGGTACCGTTCGGCCGTCATCCGGCTACCGCGAGCCTGTAGTGAGCCACTGCGGGGGCCAGTGCGTTGCCGCAGCCCAGATGGTTGACGGAAAATCTCACGACAATACAACCCAGGCAGTAAATCGAACTCGGATGAAAAGACAGGGTTACGTTTTAAGATTTCAACTAAAATGATCGAAATAGAAAACTTAAAGGCGATGTTCGGAGACCTCAAAATCCGGGAATGTGAGCATGGTCAATCGCTGACAATTCTGCCGTCTTTTTCAGCTCTTATCGGGTCACCGGGATTTGTTTCTCAATCCTTTGTTGGCCGAAAGCGAGGCCAAGTTGAAGCCTCTGGATAAATTTAGTCGTGATTTCAAGAGTTTTTTTCCGACCGATGTACGATCGAAGTTCACATCCATCGCAATGTTTATGTGCATGGGTAACTTGATCATCGTCATTAAGCTTGCTTGGTTCCTCGCCCTAACAGCCGCTTAAAGGTAGCCGATGGTTGTGCATTCAAGTTCGTTTCGCATTTTCCGGACACATGTCGGGCAAACCTGATTGCAACCTCTCTGGAAAATGAATCTTCATACCGATTCCCCTTGAACCTTGAATTTTGAACGAGTTTTTCGTGATGCTGAGCTCTTACGGCTAAGGCGTCCTATTCCTCTCTAAAACTGGTAACTTTCTTGAGCAGCTCCTTTTGTCTAAACGCGCAGACTTTCTGAAAGCGATAGCGTTCTGAAACCACACAATTTTGGAAAATTAAATCCTCGGATTAGGATTCGTTCGCGCTCCTATCGGTAAACCCGATCGATCCCCTATTTGCGGCTGCCGGGAAGTTTACCAACCTCGGCCCCGCCGCTGAGTGTAAGCTTCGGAGTTCCGAATTCGTAAATGCCCCGGAAAGAGCGTTTTTGCCCCGAACTTCAGCTGGTCCAGCTCAAAGCATTTCATCGGATTCCACCCCCCGTCGCACTTGCCTTACACCTTAAGCGAACCAGATCGGCAGTGCCTTGACGGGGTGCTCAGTCGGAATTTCGAACCCACACCGCGGCAATGCTCTTAATGCAAGCACTAAAGCTTAGCCAGTTTTAATCTAGCCCCCTTTCTGCCGTGCACGGCCTGGGGGATTCCGATGCGGCTGGGGACCGGCCGTAAGAGTCGTATTGGAGACTCGGCGCGGGTTTGCTATTACATAGGCCATACGCTTCCTTCAAACGGCAAATGAGGCATGCTTCAAAAAGCAGAAGAAGCATCATACCCGATAGCAGACGGCGAAGGAGATTTTCGCCAGATTGCAACCAGGTTGTAACAAGAAGACAAATAAGCCGGGTCCCACACCGGCGGAAAATCCTCCGAGGCAAACGGGTAATTCGGGCGGACAAGAAATCGTGAAAACCGTGGTCGGACAAGAAATCGCGAAAACGACCGTCGAAGTCGCGCAGAAAAACGCCGCGCAAACCATCACGGAGTAAACGGGTAAGCTCAGTTCTAAACAAACGAAATATCAGCACAAGCGACACGGGTCGCAAGGCTCGAAGGACCACTGAGAAGGAGCCGGCGGCTCCGCGCCGGATGCCGGCAATCCCCTCTCTCTCCGAATCGCAAGGAGGCCAACCATGAGCACTGAATTCAAACAGCGCCTTCACGTCCATGTGCGATGGTTGATCCACCACGATTTGTCGGAAGTTTTGGCGATCGAATCCGAGAGTTTCGAGTTTCCCTGGTCAGAGCACGAATTCCGTCAGTGCCTTCGACAGCGGAATTGCGTGGGGATGGTCGCCGAGCATAACGACCGAATCTTGGGCTACATGGTCTACGAGTTATCGAAATCGAGAATTCACCTCCTCAACCTTGCCGTTTCCCCTTCCTGGCGGCGGCATGGAGTGGGAAGCCAACTGATTACGCGGTTAATCAATAAGCTTTCCCCAGAACGTCGCAGCCGAATAACCCTGGAGGTTCGGGAAACCAATTTAGCTGCCCAGCTCTTCTTCCGGGCGAATGGTTTCCGCGCGATCTCCGTGCTGCACAACTTTTACGAGGACAGCCCGGAGGACGCCTATCTAATGCAGTATCAATGCCAGCCGTTGCCGCTACCGGTCCGGGGACCAATCAACCGCATTACCCATTGGGCGGGTTAATGGCGCGAAAAACAACCCACAGGCAGGATGAAACCCACCTGACGAAAAAATTTGGGCGAAGGCTCAGGTTGCCAAGTTCGATTCGTCCTCTCCCACCCGTGCGCTTAAGCTCGATGATTTCCTTTTAATCCTCGTCCCCATCCACTTAAACTCGCACCCGTGCGCTTAAGGTCGATGAACTAGATGGACTTGCTGTCGGGACCCTTCCAGTCCCCCTTCCGCGCGCTTAAGGTCGATGGTACTAAGGGATAGGGGGGGCAAAAATCTACCACTCCCTTCCCCGCGCTTAAGGTCGATGAGCAACTTGCGCGCGTATCTCCTTTACTCATCCTCTCCCAACCGCCCGCTAGGTGGCGGGTTGTCGTTATGGAGGTTTGCGCTGCCCCTTAGAGGCTCCCACCTGCCCGTTAGATGGTGGGTTCGCAGCTACGGGAGTTGCATCCAATTAGATGGAGAACTCGCTGCCCGCGAGTTAAAGGCCGGCTGACACCTTCCTCAAACTTTTTCGGTTGGCAAACTTGCCGAATCCCCGCCATCTTATCGGCCCAGCAACGCTGGGATGGAAGTTGGCCGTAAGGGAATTAAGGAGCCCTGAGCTAACAGAGCGCTGAGCTATCAGAAGAATTACGGCAGAAAAGCCGATTCATCGCCCCGCGCAAAACCTTATTCTCCCCCCTATCCCGGACTCATGAAGAATTAGCGCGGGATCCCCAACTTTGAAAGCCAAAGCATCACTTCCCAGGCAAAAGCTAGTCCAAGATTAGAGAGGGCAGATCGGACCCCCAGTAGGTGCGTCCAACCAGCCGCCGAAGCATGACAGGCGGAATTAATGTTCGGTGCTCTTGATTACAGGGTACCCGGGTCGAACACCGTCGTTCGCAAATTGTTACCTGTGCCCGGCATGCCGACCGCTTGACCAGCCCGTTCGCTCCACGGAGTCATCAGATGCTGATAGATCAGGTAATCGATATTTTCCCGCAAAAAGACCTGGCGACCATCCGTAAACGAGACGATTACACCCCCTGGATGTCGGCTCGACGGACGGGGAAGATTTCCCTCCAGATTATAATTGATTTTTTCCGGCGGGCTCTGAGGATCATCCGGCGGGACGTACCAATGGTGCCAAATTACCCCGAGATTAGCCTCGCCCAACATATACCGGGGATTGCCGCTCTGGTCGATGGGGGCCCACTTATCCGTGTCCATATTCTCCGTCAAAAGCAGCGTGTACGAGGCCCCGTCATGGGTCGTGATATATTCCAGCGAGACTTTGACCGGCGGGTTTGGCGTCGCGCTAAAGTTCGGGTCATCATGGGAATGAAAGACCCCACAAGCGGCCTGATCGATCCAGGCAAAATTCGGAGAACCGCTTTGACGATCAAGATCCTCGATCCCACAGTTGACCGCATAACCTAGGGGTGTATCGCCGGCGCCGCTGCGCTGCCGAGGGGCACTCGGACATGAGAGGATCTCCAGAAAAACACGCGGTTTGGCTTGGAAGCTAATCGTGTTGTCTCGCCATTTGGTCGCGAGGTCGTTTCGATCCAGATCCGAAAGGATCATCACAACCCAGCTACCCACGACGTCGTCCAAGCCGTCTTGGGGATCGGCACCCTGGTAAAGCAAATTCCGGTAACCAGGGAACTCGCGATGCCGCCCCTCATACTGAAGCAAGGCCAAGCTTAATTGCTTCTGGTTGTTTCTACAGACGGTTTGGCGGCCAGCTTCTCGGGACGCCTGCACGGCCGGCAGAAGCAAAGCCATCAGCATCCCGATGATCGAAATGACAACGAGCAACTCAACAAGCGTAAACCCCTTACGAACCGGCGAGCTCATGGTTTTCCTCCGAAAAGAGACTGCGGAAGCGACCCTCTCCCCCTGGCCCTATCTGTATTTTGACGTCTTTTGCCGAAGATTTCCAGAAGTTTGCACCTCCAACCGGCGACAGCCTCAGACTGAACCTCCCGGTGGAATGTGGAGCCGTATTTCCAAACTTTACTATACGCAACCCCGTACGATTTGAAAAGACTTTGGCATTTACCCTCTTTAGACCATGGCTAACCATCTGTGTAACCAAGGAGTTGCCGTATTGGTAAACTCAGACCATACGATAAAGCTATGATCCCTCACCTGCTGAGTTACGATCTCCCACCTGCCTTACGCCGCTTCGCAATCGCGAAGTCAAGCGGTTTTGGCAAAAATGTTTCCTTTTCAGCAGTGCGCAGCTTGCCGCAAATCGACGTTTTCCGCCGCAAGGGTATCGGACCTCGAAGAACGGCTTCCTAAACGCGTTATCCATACAATAAGGAATCGCAATAATAATGAAGGGCGAGAATAATGAAGGGCGAGCCGGTTTGAATCAGAGTGACAAGCTGGATGGACACCGGATGTCCCTGCCCACCGATTCGCCTGCAAAGTTCGCACCTCTTTGATCTTGCGAACCCGGCCTCGGCAAATGCCAGATAAGCGTGCTCAGCGGATTTTGCCTGTAAAATCGAATTTCACGGGGCGAAGTGAGGCTTTTCGCTGGCTTTTTGCGACCGTTTTTGGCAGAATACAATCCAGGGGCGGCCGGAGCCACTTGGGAAGACCAACGTTTCCGCTCCGATGCGGGGAAACTATGCGACCAAGGTCGGCGGAGCCGCGCAATAAAGATCTAACAGGGCTATGGGGATAGAGTTTTCGCTAGTTAGGGGGGTTGACATGAGACGGTCTGGACGGTTCGCATTCACGCTCGTCGAGCTGTTGGTGGTCATCATCATCATCGCGATGCTTGCCGGGCTACTTCTGCCGGCGGTGGTTCGAGGTCGGGAGGCCGGGCGTCAGGCCCAGTGTACAAGCAACCAACATCAGATCGCCTTGGCAGTTCAACAATTTGAAAACGCTCGGGGATATTTGCCCGGCTTTATCGACAGTTTCGGTGGGGTCAATGAATTGAGCTGGATTACCATGCTTTTACCCTATCTTGGGGAGGAAGAACTGTGGAAAAAGTGGCGGGATCCCAACGTCACATTACCCACCAAATACCAAAATGCGCGTCCGGACTTGCCGGTCGTCAAATGCCCAAGTGACACCGGCTTAGGCCCCACGGAACTAAGTTACGTGGCAAACTGCGGACGGGCTGACTTGAACCCGAATGATCCGAATTATCCTCGCTTGGCCCGCGGCAGTGGCCTCTTCTTCGATCGCACGGGAAACTCGCCGGTAAAGATCCGAACCGAAATGATCCCCGACGGCGCCGCAAACACTATTTTGTTTACTGAGAATCTTCAGGCCACCTATTGGGCGCCGCCGCTGGATAGCAATGGGGCTTGGTATCCGCCGAAACCGGCTCATGTAGGGGTCGGTTGGGTGCTGGATTACGTGGGGGGATCTCTGGCGTCGCCGTGTTGGCCGATCAACAAGTGCCGCGAGGAGCCGCAGAACCCGATGTCTCCGGCCATCTATTTGGCCCGCCCCTCCAGCGATCACCCCGGCGGCGTGGTGATGACCTACGCAGATGGGAGACAACAGTTCTTCAACGAGGAGATGGACTACGGGGTATTCCAAAAGATAATGGCTCCGGATGATGCCAACGCCGGAATCCCGTAAGCGGTTTCGGTCTTCGGGCAGGAGTTGCTCAGAAACTGATCGTCAGTGCGGGTTATTAAAGGGATCCGCTGAGGCAAGGTAAATCCGCCAAGGCGAGCCAAAACATAACCCGGCGACCTCCGAAAGGAGATGGACAACGCTTTGGCCGGCAGGTGATCCCCTGCTGGAGCACCGTGCTTTTCAGGTATTCCCGCCTTTTTCGCCGGTGGCTTAGCCCGACACGAAATCCTGCACCAACGTCACTTCGCGAATCTGCTTGGTATCCGGTTCGAATACGCGAATTTTCACTTGAATCCCACGCAGCGGATAGGGATACGGGGGTGAGGTTTCGAATTCCGGCGGATCGTCCACAACGCCGTTGCCGTTATCATCGAAACCATTGGTGCCTAAATCGACCCGACCATCTTGAAACTGATCTTCCCCATCGTGTTCGTAGTAGAAAGACCACGTATCGTAAATCGCCGTGCCGTCCCTTAGCGGCACGTTTTGCTGGTCAACTTTGCTTAGGCCGGAGCGCAAATCCCCCGGGCCCCCGAACCACGAAAGTCCTCCATATCCCAAATCCACATACGCCCCGGTAGCAATTTGTATTTGTGGCCCAGTGCCAGGATAGCCCGGATCCCCAGGGTATAAAGCGATTCCGCCAGGACCCAAGATGATCGGCGCCCACGGATCCCAGGCCTTTATATCAAAACCGATAACATTCGTTAGGACCACCTCTGCGCCCACCCGGGGACCCTGAAAGTTCCCCAGCACACCGGTCATGGGATCGACAAGCTGCGGAGTCGACACGGTGCCCCAGCGGTGGGGGTCGGTCCAAAGATCGGTCCAGACTAGGCTTCCGCTCTCTGCCGCATCCTGAATCCCTGGTCGAGGACCTATAGGAACCTGCGTTGTGGATGTCCACATCATCCACGCCGGATGCGAACACTCCTCCAGGAGCGGCAATCCCAATAGCCCCCAAAAGCTGGCATCATACGGGAACAGCTGAGTGCCATGGACCCAGTGAGCAAAACGATTCCGGCGATTCGTCAAATCGCCGAGTGAATTCGGAACCCAACCCACTAAATTGGGATTGAACACGGGACGGACCGAAACATCGGCCAGATTGAAGATGCTTTGCCCGCCTAACTCGGCCAAGTCGATGACCCCGTTGGTGTTTGCATCGGTCAGACTCAAAACATGGGGAGCGACCAGCAAGACACGCCGATAAAGCGTCCGACCTCGAACAAACCAAGCCACCTCGGCCACGGGAGATTCTAAGCTGCCGGCCCCCGAAGCCAGCCGCCCAATGAACGGGCGATCCAGATTCCGAGTCGTAAACATCAAAATGTCATCGAAGTCCGTCACGGTGGAATCCGGCTCGCCCGTATCGGCATTTCGGGCAAACGAGCGTCTCATGGGGGGATTGGCAAGGTCGTTATGATCCCAAACCGGCGTGCGGACTCCTAATGGCCCCTCAATGTACTCGAAGTAACCCTCGTTAAATTCGGGCCGACGAGGCGGCGACATGGTCACGGTAACCCCCGCCAAATCCTTCTGAAGCAAATTGCGGGCAGCCCGGAGGCGGTCAGCGGTCTCCAAAATTGAGCGCGTATCGTTCATTGAGCGACTGATGGCCGCCAAAATCGCCATCACACTTGTCAACATAATGATCGATAAGGTGGTAGCGGTCAAAAGTTCCACAAGAGTAAACCCGCTTCTCCCCCTGCTCCGCCGGCTGCATAGATGCAAGCGAAGCTGACTAATTCGACTTGCCAACGGTTGCGTTCCCGGCATGAGATAAACTCCCCATCGCCTTGAGTAGGATGGTGTGCCCTCGGATGAAAGGCCCCCACATCTAATCTGACCTTTGTCGATCGAAGATGTCAAACGTTTTGCTGCCTTAAGCCGGCGTCAATGACTCACAATTTCACAAGTTGTGGAGTTAATTTCCGCGAATTGCCGGTAAAAAATTCGGCCGGCCCCGCCAAGAGGCGATTTTTTTCTTCTTTTTTTCTCTAAAATTTCCTCGAAATTTCCTCTTGCCTATTCTGGCATCGGAACAACCTGCGTATTGCAACATGCGGACTTCTTGCCTATTCCGGCGTCCCGACAGCTTCCATATTGCAACATGCGAACTCATTGCCTATTCCGGCATCCAAACCACCACGTGCTTACAGCAAGATCAGTGCCACTTTCCTAATCCGGCATCCGAATTGGCGGCCTATTCCCGCATCCGAATCCACGAATGCGGACAAAAAGCAGCACTTCAGATCCGAATTGGAGGCTGCACCCCCGATTCATCAAAAAGCAGATTCCTAAAGGGTGAAGTAACAACCTGAGGTTTACGAGAATTTGAAAACTGAGGTTTATCAGAATTAACAGAATTCAGGATTTCCAGAATTGAGAACAAGGCCACTGACGAGTGCAAACCGATTGAAGGATTCCACGCTTGTACCGAATCCCACCTTAACATCTGCCAGATTATAAGACAGATACCCCCTTGAATTGGACCAGGTCATACGGCGAAGATGTTGCGCCGACAATCTTTACTCTCAATTGAGATATTGCGCCGACAATCTTTCTCTCGATTTAGGCATTTCTCAGGCGCTCTTTCTCTCAGTTCAGCCTCAAAACTCTGCCCAACCCGGAAACCGGGGAAACGGGATGACGTCCCGGATGTTCCCCAAGCCGGTGATAAACTGTAGTGCACGTTCGACGCCTAGCCCGAAGCCGGAATGGGGGACCGTCCCATATCGCCGCAAGTCCAAATACCACCAGTAGTTTTGGGCCTCAAGACCTTGTTCGGCCATTCGCGCCTCGAGGATTTCTAGCCGTTCCTCGCGTTGACTTCCGCCGACGATCTCCCCCACCTTGGGAACCAGCACATCCATCGCTCGGACTGTCTTCCCATCGTCATTCAGTCGCATGTAAAAGGGTTTAATTTGCCGAGGGTAATCGTAAAGGATCACCGGTCCACGGAAGTGCTCTTCGGTCAAATATCGCTCGTGTTCGGCCTGAAGATCGCGGCCCCACTGGACGGGAAATTCGAATGCTCGGCCCGAACCCTGCAACAGTTCAATCGCCTCCGTGTAACTGAGCCGAACAAACGGACTTTCAATGATCCGCTCCAGCGTTTCGATCGCGGTAGGGTCGATCCGCTCGCGAAAAAACGCCATATCCTCCGGACATCGTTCGAGTACACGGCCGAATAAGTGCCGCAAAAACCGCTCTGCCAGCTCCACGTTATCTTCGAGCTCGAAGAAAGCCATTTCCGGCTCAACCATCCAGAACTCCGCCAAATGCCGAGTGGTGTTGGAATTTTCGGCCCGAAATGTTGGCCCAAACGTGTAGACCTTGCCCAACGCACAAGCGAGGGCCTCGGCCTCCAGTTGGCCGCTGACCGTCAGGTAGGATGGTCGATCGAAGAAATCCAGGCTGTAATCGATTTCACCGTTTCGTTTGGGCACATCGGCTAAATTAAGGGTGGTGACCTGAAACATGGCCCCCGCCCCTTCGCAGTCGCTCGGCGTGATAATCGGCGTGTGAATGTAGAGGAATCCCTCGTTTTGGAAAAACTCATGGATCGCCATGCACAGGCAGTTTCGTACCCGGGCCACCGCGCCGAAAGTATTGGTTCGCGGCCTCAGGTGGGCAATAGTCCGCAGAAACTCGAAGGAATGGTGTTTCTTTTGAAGTGGATAGCGCTCCGGATCGGCCCAACCGTAGACTATGATCTTATGAGCTAAAAGCTCTGTTGCCTGCTTGCTGCCCGGGGAAGCCTGCAAGAGTCCTTCCACCCGGATACTGCATCCTGCCCCTAACCGCCGGATTTCCGATTCGTAATTCTCCAGTTTTTGGTCCGCAATGATTTGAAGATTTTCCAGACACGACCCGTCGTTTAGCTCCAAGAAACTGAATCCCCCCTTCGAGTCGCGCCGGGTCCGCACCCAGCCCCGGACCACAACTTCTTTCCCGATCCAGGCAGGCGACCGGGCTTGGGCAACACTTAACTTTTGGCCCATGTCCCTCCACCTCCTCTTGAAAAGCAAGCGTCGGCGTACAAACGATTTCCCAAAGTGAACTCAAATCCCCTAACAATTTCAATCCGTGTTGGATCTTGCCCAAACGCCCCTCACACCGCGGAATATCAGTCTCCTACAAATCCCAAGCACCATTTGAAAGTAAATAATTGTTTTCATCTTTCCGTCATTTTGAGCATTTTCCAGTTTGAGCATCTTCGAGAAAGTCATTCCCCAATACCGGAAGGCTCCGCCGCGCGCGTGACGATTGATTTGACGCCGTTTATAACGTTTTGAAATTCCCGATCGCCCCGGCGGATTCCTCGCGGTTGAAAACTCGCGTGTACCGCTTTAAAAAGCAAATGGATTTAAAGAACTCGATGAATCATTTTGAATGAACCATGATGCCGTGCAGGAACTGCTGCGCAGTGCAGGTTTCCGTACCAGAGTTAGCATCCCGGCCGCCAGTAGTACCGCCCTTCTCGGGCAACTGCGCACAGCTCGGATTGGCCGGACGATACCAACACAATCGCGGCATCCTCTCGCGGCGGACGACCTCGACATGACTTCGGCAATTCTTCCGCATGGAGACCAACTCTCTCGCGGCTGCCCCCCTAGCTGGGTTTTACGCCGCTACTTTCGTCCTGGATCTGCACCGCCGAGACAAACAGCGACCGAATCGGTTGGATAACGCGCTTATGGATTTGAATGACCGAACCGATCGTCGCCACCACAAGTGCCGCCAAAAGGAGAAAATTAAACACCACCCGCCGCCAACCGCGACCTACCGCCTCGCCGATGTAAGCCCGCGAATTCTGAAGGACGAAAAACATTAGGTACGCAATCGGAAGCATCGTGAAACAGATGGCCGAGGCCACAATGGGAAACCAAATCACGCGATTGATATTGAAGACAACCCCCAATATTCCGATGACAGGAACCAGGGTAAATAGTCGATATCGTGCCACAGTATATTCTAGACCTAGCATCTCACAAACGGTGAATCCGCACACCACCATGTGGGCACTGATCGCCCCGCAGCACATCCCCAAAAGCCCCAAATCGAAGATGATTCGGCCTAATTTATCCCCCATGAGCTGAGCCAGCGACTGCGAGGCCTGTAGCGGGGACATCCCCACCTGAACGAACTCTTTATCGGGTTGGAAAACCCCCGAGACGGTCATTGCCAAAATCACCAACGACGTGACCAGCACAAATGGAATAAACATGGACATGACCAAGTCCCAACGGGCCAACGTCTTATGGGCGGGCCCCCAACCCTTCGCAAGAAGCGAATACGGATAAAGAAAGGTCATGTTGATTCCGACCGAGGCCCCCAGCATCCCCAACACCAGGGTCAATGAGTCGCGATGTTCGCTGGTCAAGCCCGGGGCATCGGCCACCTGGGGAATTCCGTACCAGCCGAAAAATCCCTTAAGAACCTCCGACCACTGTATCTTCCCCGCTTGCAGGATAACGACGGCACCAAACGATAGGATGACGAGCCCGATCACGCCCCGCAAAAACCATTCGTAGAATCTTATCCCGCGTGCATGGCTGCCATATCGCCACGTCGTCGTGATGTTGATGGCCAGAATGGCAAACCCGGTCAGCCAACTGACGAGCAGACCCAGCGAAGTGAGTTGGGTATCGGAGCCGGTTTTGATCTCCAGCGATGCCCCGGAAATCGTGGTGACCAAATCCCGCATGGCCCCCCCGGCCAAGGTATACTGGGGAAAATGCCAAATGATCGAGGCCACAATGGCCCCCAAAGCCCAGAGAAAAGCAAGCGGCATTCCCAGTTGTCGCCCGAAGCCGCGATACGGCCGCTCCCCCGTGGTGAGCACGATGTTGGCCAAAGCCGCCATCATGCATACGCCCAAAAACATCGCCACCGGCTGAACCCACAGGAGCTTGTAGCCGAACGAAGCGCCGGCCATCACGGAGGCCGAAGCACTTCCTGCGCCCAAGGTCATGGCACTCTGCAATAGCCCGGGACCGGTGCGCTTCAAATATCCCCAAAACCGTCGCGAAGCCGGCTGCTGTTCCAGCTCGCGGAGTTCCTGGATTTCGCGCTCCAGCTTCTCCGGGTCCCACTTGGCGGTCATGGGCAGGCCCTTTGTGGCAGTCGTCATGCTCAGCTCCCTTTTTCGATGGCGAAGTTATTAAACGCGTATTTATGGGCGAACAATACTCGCCGTTTACCCGGCAAAAACGCTCACTACTACTACTTATTAACGTTCCTTCTACTTATTAACGTTCCTTCTCCTTGTTGATGCAAACCGCCCCCTCAGCTCCTCGATCTTGTCCCCTCAGCTCCTCGATCTTGTCCCCTCAGCTCCTCGATTTTGTCCCCTTAGCTCCTCGGTCTTGCCCCCTTAGCTCCTCGGCCTTGCCATTATGGCACGAGGATTTTTGGGGTCCTACCATCTTGGCCCCCGTCCGGATATTCCCCCCATATTTTCCCAGAATTTTCCTCACATTTTTCCCCGAAAAGCTGCCCTTCTTTCCTGAGAACCTGCCGTTTTCCCGCAAATCTCTCTTTTTTCCCACGAACCTTGCTCTTTTCCTGCGAGCGTTGCTTTTTGTTGGGAGCCTACCGATTTTCGCGGGAACCTCCCTTTTTTCCCGACGACCTCCCTTGACGCTAGGACCCATCTTCCGTCTGCCGCCCCTTGTTTGAAAATTTGCACCTTCGTTTAGGGCAGTGAAACCTAGCGAATCCAGGTTGGAATTTGTAGCGTCGAGTGTTTGGGGTTGCCCAAATCAACCGACAAGTTCCGGTTCTGCCACGCGGGGCGTCAATTCGCCGTCGACTGAAGTGCAGGTGGAAGCTCCTTTTCCACCGGTAGTTCGCCCGACGAGAGGCGTCCTCCTGATTCCAGAGGGCTCCCGCCGGGAGAAAGGGGTCAATCTGAAAGCAACGGCTCAGTTTGAAAGTAAGAGCCCTGCCAACACCCCCAAAATTTGGGGCAAATCGAGCACACAACGATGGGGGAGCAAAACCGCAGCATTATGCGAAAATAATTTCCGCGACGAAAAACCGCACCAAGCGATCCTTGTAACGAAGCCGAACCACCAAATCTCCAAAAACAAGCGAACTTCAAACCACTTGGGTGAAATTCTTGGGCCACCAGTTCAGTGAAATCCTTTGGCCGCTAGCCATCTTTCGGCATCTAGTGCCGCCATGCAACCGGAGCCCGCCGCGGTCACCGCTTGGCGATAGTAATCGTCGGCGACATCACCGGCAGCAAATACTCCTTCCAAGCTGGTATGGGTACGGAAGGGGGTGGTCCAGCGAATGTATCCTTTCTCGGTCAGTTCTACCTGACCCTGCAAAAACTTGGTGTTTGGGGTATGACCGATTGCCAAAAAGACCCCCGCCGCCTCTAACTCCAGCGGAGCCTGACCGACGGTGCTGGCCAAACGTACCCCGGTCACCCCACGCTGATCGTCCCCCAAAACCTCCTCCAGCACGCGATTCCACAAGAGCTCGATTTTCGGATTTTTCATGGCCCGCTCCGCCATGATCTTCGAAGCCCGAAGCTGATCGCGACGGTGGACCATGTAGACCTTGGAGGCAAACTTGGTCAGATACGTGGCTTCTTCCACGGCACTATCGCCGCCACCCACCACCACAAGGGGTTGATTCCGAAACCGCGGCAACGCACCGTCGCAGACTGCACAGGCGCTTACCCCGCGATTCTTGAACCGTTCTTCGCTGGGAAGTCCCAGGTAATTCGCCCTGGCCCCGGTGGCAACAATGACCGCGAGCGATTCATACGTCTTCCCGTCAGATGCACGCAACTGGAACGGATGCCGCTGGAAATCAACCTCCACAATATCCTCGGTAATCACCCGCGTGCCGAAATTCTTCGCCTGTTGCCGCATCAATTCCATAAGGATCGGCCCGGTCACTCCGTGCGCTTCATGCGGCGGCAACATCGCGAGTGTCTCCGGCGGTAACGCCGTTTCCAAATATCCTCTGAGGTCTCCCGCGGGAAACCCCGGGTAATTCTCCACTTCCGTGGTCAAAGCGAGCTGACCGAGCGGCAGGGTTCCGGCAAGACGATTCTCTTCGGTAATCGCCCCCTCGAAAACCAAAGGTTCCAAGGCCGCACGCGCTGCGTAGATGGCGGCCGTCCAAGCTGCCGGCCCACTGCCGATAATGATGACCTTTTCCGCCACAACAAGTCTCCCTCAAGCCTTCATCACTTCAATGAATGTCACGCGAAGCCGATCAAAAAGCTCCTTAGACTCAGCTTGACCCAATCTCAATGGCCAAGCCTTGGAAGCTCCGCCACCAACACGTGTAATACTCCGCCATGTGCCCCTGCAATACTCCGCCGATTACCCATCCTTACTCCATCGCATCGCTCCATCGCCTTAGCTCCGACAGCCCCTCACTCAGCCCTCACCGTAATCGCTCCAAGATGTGGTCCCCCACACGAAGGGCATTCGCCATCGCGGTAAGCGAGGGGTTTACGGCCCCCACACTCGGGAAAAAGCTCGTATCCACGACATACAGATTACCGAGTTCATGAGCCTTGCAATTGGGATCGAGCACGGAAGACTGCGGATCGCGGCCAAATCGGCAAGTACCCGCCTGGTGTCCCACGGCACTGACCGGGATGCGACGCACCGCGAAGAGATTGCGGTGAAAAAACCCGCGTTTTGCCGCGATTTCATTCAAAACTGCTTTCAGCTTGGCTTGTAACCGCAGCATGGCTTGCAGATTATTGGGGCGGTAGCTGAGGCGTATTCGACCCTCTTTTGTTAAAGTGACGCGATTGTTCGGATCGGGCAGGTCCTCACTGAAGAGGGCAAACTCCAGACCGTGAGCCGCGGCGAATTTCAAGACACTTCGCGGAACCAGCGGAGCCCCCTCCGCCCGAAGCACCTGCCAGTTGGTCTTATCCAATAACTGGATATTGCCCATGGGAAATTCGAAGCCTGCCGTGCCGAAATAAAAATCGTTCAGGCCCAGCGTCTTCTGGAACCGGGAAGTATTTCGCCGAATCGAAAAAGCGACCAACACGGCAATGTTGTGGTACATGTAATTGCGGCCGAGTTGGTCGGAACCATTGGCCAGACCACGCGGATGCTTGTCATTGGCCGAAGAGAGCAAGATTCTCGCGGAATTCGCGGCCCCGGCCGAGACCACCACAATATTTCCTTGAAAAGCCTCCTCTTGGCCTTCGTGTCGGGCAATTACCCGAGTCACTTCCCGACCGGAGGGACTGGTCTCGAGACGCACAACTTCGTGATGAGTCAGAAGCTGGACGTTCGGGTATTCCAACGCCGGCCGGACGCCAATCACTTCCGCATCGCACTTGGCTTGAACCAAGCACGGGTAGCTGGAACAGATCTCGCAGCGAATACAGCGGCTATGCTCAAGCCGCTCATCATCGAGCATCACCCCTAAGGGCATGGGAAAAGGATGGTAGCCGAGCTGCCGAAGATCTTCCGCCAACTCTTCAATGAGCGGGGCGTGACGAGCCGGCGGAAAAGGGTAAGGTCCCGAGGCCGGGGGTTCTGTCGGATCAACCTGCCGCTGGCCATGCACCTGATAGAGCCGCTCCGCCTCCGTGTAATAAGGCTCCAAATCCTCATAAGAGATGGGCCAAGCCGGCGAAATCCCCCCATGATGATGGAGAACACCGAAATCTTCCTTTCGCAAGCGGATGAGAGCGACCCCGTAAACCTTGGTGGCCCCTCCTACATAGTAGTACACGTCCGGTCGAAAGGGGCGATCCTTCGCGTCGTACCAAATGTCTCGCGATATATACCGGCGCCGCAGCCACACCTCGGTGTGGTCGAAATTCTCCCGCTCTCGGGGCAGAAAACCCCCTCGCTCTAAAAGGAGAATCTTTTTGCCCGAAGGGGCCAACCGCCGGGCCAGTGTACCACCTCCGGCACCCGTGCCAATGATAATGACATCAAACTGACGTTCGGCATTCATCTTTTGTTCAAGGCATTCTTTACGCCGATTCGATCCCGGAATCAAAGTTTACTCTCAAAGAATTGACATCCGTCTTCCTAAGGAAAGATCCGCGTCCTTTTCAGTCAGCGATCTTCGTTGACGATTTCAACCGGCCTTACGCGCGATGTTGCCAACGGCAAACCGGAGCCATGCTCGATGATTCGATTGTTCCTCGCACACCAACCCCCCGGTAAACAAGGAGGTTTGAACCGCGCGTTATTACCTCGTCATTCGTGGATGCGTCACCTCAGTAATCGCATCATTGGATTCGACTGAATTGATTCGACAATAATTACTGAATTGATTCGACAATAATTAAAATTGATTTCGACATTAACTAATTCGACATGAACCGCCTTACTTCGATCACTCCTCTGCTTACACGGCCGAAAGACGCCGGTTAACCGTTGCCACCGGCGACCAAGCCCTCCCAGGCCCCCATGCTTCTCCATCGCTTTGATGGACCCCGTACGCGGTTTAGGCATTTAGCTTGGATTCATCTTTTAGCCTCCATTCATCTTTAATCTCGATTCATGTCAGGCATGACCAACCGGGAGGAAACCTCAAAAAGCTTATTTCGGCACTTCAAGGTAGGCAATTTCAGACTCCGGGGGAAGGGAGTGCCCCGTCGGCGTAAAGAAGGATCTATCCCGACGCGAAGTCGTATTAATCCGAAATGCAGCTTATGGTCCGAAATGCACCTCCTCCGTAAGGCCTTTGTTGGTAAAGAAATGCTGCGCGAATGTCGACCAAAAAATCTCGTGTGCAAGAGCGAAACGCGATTTCTGTCGGACCCTTGACGAAACAAGGTACCCTTGCCGTGCACAACCTGGTCCGAGTTAGCCCATATTTTGCTAAAAAAGTTGTTCAGGAAAACCCTAGACATATCAGAAACTTGAAGGAGCTTCCCGATTTCAGGTTGCCGCAGCGGCATTTCCGTGTCATGATGAAGCGGCCGATCGCCGGGACGGGGTGGCAAGCTCAACCGTCGGCATTGGGGGAAATGACCGATGATTCAACGGTTCCTCAGTCGTTACCTTCTTCTGTTTCTGATTGGTCTCAGTCTCCTTGCTTTCTTCTGGGACATTTTTTTTCGTGCCATCCCGGATCCTTTTTTGGTGAGCCGGGAATATCTGGAATATCTTTTTTGCCTCACCATGCTCGCGGTCGGATCCCTCCTACCGCGAGACGAAATAACGCAAATTCGTCGGCAATGGGGGATGGTGTTCGTCGGGACCGCCCTACAATACTCGGCCATGCCCCTACTAGCGTATTGGATCGGCCGGGCTTTTGGCTTTGAGGGCAAGATGATGGTCGGGGTGATGATCGTGGGGGTTGTCCCGGGGGCTATGGCATCGAATGTATTGACCCTAATTGCGCGGGGACACGTCAGCTATTCGGTCAGCCTCACCACTACCGCCACGCTTTTATCGCCCCTGGTGGTTCCCGCTTTGCTGTATTTGGGATTACGACACTGGGTGCCTGTACCGTTAGGAGAGACTGCCTGGACGTTGACCTGGACGGTAGTGATTCCTGTTATTGTGGGCTATTGTTTGTCGCAAAGCTGGCCTTTATGGCGAAGGTTGGCCCAGCATATTGCCCCAATAGTGGCCCACTTGTCAATCCTCTGGATTATCGCGGTAGTGGTGGCTGCTAATCGTCACCGGCTCGAGACGATGGACGGATTGCTGCCGCTTGCCTTGGTGACGATCAACTTAGGTGGGTATGCAACGGGTTTTCTGGGAGCTTTACTCCTGAAACTGCCCAACAAGATGCAGCGGGCATTGACACTAGAAATTGGTATGCAAAATGCAGGGCTGGGTGCCATCTTGGCCAGCCGGCTATTCGGGGTAGAGTCCGAGGCGGCGATGGCACCCACTATTTACGCCTTCGCCTGCATGTTCACAGGTACCGTATTGGCGAGGATTTGGGCAGAAATCCCAACAGCGACCGAGACCGTGCCAAACGGCCCCCCGGCGGAGGCTGCCCAGGCTATCCTTTCTTCCGCCCCACCCGGCGTTGGGGCGGTTTCCGTCCTTCCGTCCAATCCGGGCGATCAAGGTCCGGCCTTTTGGGAAAGCGAGCAAAGGCCCCAGTCCGGGCTCGAACCGCAGAGCTAACTAACAATTTGGCCGGTCACCGCTTTCTTGATCCCTACTATTATTACCTTGTCTTATCTTTGTGTTGTTGAAATATCAGCGCAAGCTTATGGCAATCCTGTCAAAGTGTAAGTTTTCTTATCTCACTCTTAATGCTGCTAAGCTATTTAATCCTGCTAAGGTATAAGCTTCTGCCGATACCGTTGAGCTATAAGCTTCCCAGTCGAAGCGATTTAAAGATCACTGTCTCTATCGAGATTGCATTGATTTGTATTGGTGAGGGTTATCCTCGCGCCAGTTGGTCGCTGGGGAGTATTGCAGCCTTACATCGAACCCACGAAACGACGATAAGTTCGCGTCCTCAGATGCTTATCTAGAGACGAAATGCTTA
>CAKZMM010000033.1 GCA_937128505.1 uncultured Thermogutta sp. | reverse complement strand
CAGGGCGGCGATTCAAAATAGGTAAACCCCCGCCCCGGGGCCGAACTTATAAGCAATTTCCCACCTACAATCAAGACACACACACCAAGCAGTTTACGCGATGAAGTTGGGGTTGTGTCAGCCGGAGAGAATCGCGACAATCCGCCCCGCTATGGTGTGGACTTATGGTTTCGGAAGCCAATTCATATTCATAAAGTCCCGGAATCCGTTTTTGAATGAGTCCGACCCACCGGCTGAATGCGCAAGCACACGCGGAAAAAACGCCGGCATTGCAGGCGGTAAGTGTTGATCACATCGGCACCAAACTTCGGCAATCTGAAAATGGGCTGCGGGGTTTGGTGGCGTGGATAACTTCGGCAGAGATTTCTCCACATTGTGGTAATCGAAAGTGGGAAGCGGCACCGGGTAAAGGCTCTAGCGAAGCTGGAGTCGCGAGATTCTCCGAGCGATAAAGCCGCCCTTTTACCTTCCGCCGCTTGAGCCGGAGAAAATTCGTATTTTCCCCGGCATGGTGAGGGTCATCTTCTACCCGGCATGGCGACGATCAATCGCAGGAAGCCCCCGTAAGTTCGACCGACCCCTGTATGTTCGACCGACCCCTGTATGTTCGACTGAAAAGAAACTGAAAAAAATCGGAAAGAATAAAGAATAAAGGACCGCCAGATTGCCCAACCGCTTTTCTCGGGATAAGCAAGTCTTCTTTTGCGTTTTTTGCCTTAGGCGGCTACTGCCGGATCGGCCGGCAATCGGGGCGGATGGTGCAGGAGGCACAATTTGATGGCGATCATGACGATCCTGGCATGTGCGCCCCTGGTCTTTTCGCAGGCTGCTCCCGAAGTCGAATTATGGGATTTCTATGCGGATTGGTGCGGTCCCTGCCGGCAAATGGCCCCGATTGTCGAACAACTTCGCCACGATGGAATTCCCGTGCGTAAAGTGAACATCGATCATGAGCCCGAGCTTGCCCGGCGATTTCAGGTCCAAGCCGTACCCACCTTCGTGTTGCTCGTGGGGGGGCGAATTCATGGCCGAATTGTCGGGGCCACTTCCGCGGAAGAATTGCGCCGCTTGGTGGAATCGGGGAGCTCGCCATGGGCCGTTTCCCAAAAGACGACACCAGGATCGCGCCCCCGCTCGGCGGCGGAACCCGCCGGAGCATCGCCGGCAAGCGCCGATCCACTCGTCCCGGTTGCGAATTCTCAGCTCGCTCGTTCCTCGGAAGCCGCTCCCACGACTTGGGCCGCAGGAGCCTCCCGCGACCAATTGCAGCTTTGGCCCGTGGACAACCCGCGGGGACAAGACACCACGCAGACCCTTGCGCGGTCGACCGCGGAGCTGCTGGCGGCCACGGTCCGCCTGCGAGTGCGCGATGGAAATGGCCAGTCGTGCGGATCGGGCACGATCGTCGATGCTCGCGACGGCCAGGCGTTGATTCTTACCTGTGGGCACATCTTCCGAGAATCGAAAGGCAAAGGGACGATCGAGGTAGATCTTTTTGGGCCGCAACCGGCTCGCAACCTCCCGGGCACATTGATCTGGTACGATCTGGAACGCGATTTAGGCTTATTGGTCATTCAACCCCCCGGCACGGTGACCGTGGCCCGGATTGCCCCCCCACAAACCCGGCTAAGCAAGGGGACGCCGGTGATTTCGGTGGGGTGCAACCATGGTCAGGAACCCACGGCGGAATTTGCCCAGGTAACGGCGGTTGATCGGTATCTGGGGCCGCCGAATTTTGTGGTCTCAGGGCTTCCGGTTGAGGGGCGCAGCGGCGGCGGCCTTTTCACAGAAGATGGCTTGCTCGTTGGTGTTTGCAATGCGGCCGATCCGGAAAATCGCGAAGGTTTATTCGCGGCCCTCCCGACCATTCATGGTTTGCTTGATCAGTTGGAATTGGCTTTCGTCTATCGCGACCCACCGCGTGGGCAAAGGCCCGCCGGCCCGCAACTCCCGCTGCCCGAGCCTGCGCCGGTTCCCGGCCCGCTGACATCCGCGATAGCCGCGCAGGGGCACCCTCGCGGTTCGGGGAACTTTGCGGCGGCCGATCAGCCTAAATGGCCCGGACCTGAGGTTGCGGCTCAAACGCAAGCTCCCAACCCCACCGGACCTCCGGCGGCTTTCTTGGGGGGCGGTCAGGCTCCGTGGATCCAGGAAAGTGCTGCGACGCAACCACCTGCCGATCACTTGGGCCGGTTGGTTGCCGCCGATCGAGGAGCGCCCCCTGCATCCGGGGGTAGCGAGCGAGTGTCGGAAGCCAACCCCCCACCGGGACGTGCGGGCGCAGGGCCTAATGGGGGCGTCCCATCCGAACTGCAAGCGTCGATTTGGACCCCGCCCCCCGATGGGGCTTCCAGTACCCCGCCGCAGCCGGGAGCTGCGAATTTAGCCGCGGGGGAACGCCTACTTCTGCAAGTGATCCGCGATCAGGTGCGCCAAGGAGCGGAAGTGATTTGTATCGTTCGCCCGCGACACGATCCGGCCCAGGATTGCCAAGTCTTTTCCCTCCAACACGTATCTCCCGCCTTTTTCGCGGAGCTGGCCGCTGTGAAACAACAACTCCCCCAACTAACTTCAATGAATTCTGCAGCACACGGGGAGCAAAGTCAGGTAGCAGGCTCCTTGAATGTAAGCGGTAGCGGCGGGCCCAATTCCGCCACCACCACTGCCGGAGGCACTTCAATCCCCCCCTCCAGCCTTACACGAAGCGGGGCTTTGCCGGGGGGTGCCTCAGCGAACGCTTCATCGCGGCAACCCCGGGGAGATGCGGTGCCGGGTGGCTCCTCCTCGCTGCAAGGTAGGCGCGCACAGTCAAAACCTCCGGAGCGGGAGGTCTTGCTGGAATATCGCTCCGGAACGACTCGATGAGGCAATTCATTTCTGACTTACGTAAAGTTAGAGTAGCACGGCGTGACCACGAAAAATAAATGATGTGCTGCTGGGCAACGACCGAGTTCCGTTAAAAGGTGGGAACCGTGGGCCGAAAGGCGAGTTTGTATTGCCTCCTCTGCATGAATCGGTCTTTGGTGTGAACTTAATGGCGGTTCTGCCGGGCTGTTGGGTTCCGACTGCCGGTTTTGTGCGAGTGGGTGATTAAGCAAACACCTTAGGGTTTACTCACGGGGTTATCTCAGGGTTTATTCACCGGGCTAACTCAACCCAGCTACGACACAATTTGATAACCGACCGGGTTCGTCGCCTCACAGCGGCTTTCGCTTGGAACCATTGCAACGACCAAATAGCTTACAACTCAATCACCGCTGAAGGATGGATTACGTTCTTCTCATTGCAATCGTGGCGATCGTCAACCTTTTAGTGGGATACTGGGCCGGGCGAATCGCCGGGTTTGGGCTCCCTGTGCGATTCCGCTTCATGAATGCTGCCACAGGTGATGATCGCTTGAGCGCACCTGACGAGGACGAGAACCCCCCCATCGCTCCAGTGCAAGAGCCAGCCGCAAAATCCTAGCGATTTCGCGCCGCGGCAACCTCCCGCAAAATGTTCTTCCGTCGCGCTGATCTCCGCCTTTCGTCTTTTCGTTCAAAGAAGCTTTCGTCTTTTCGTTGAAAGCTTTCGTCTTTTCGTTGAAAGAAATTGTCGCTTTCTTTCATGAAAAGACTTTTTCATGGAAAGCAGAGGTCGCTTCCACCTTCAGGAAGCTGTCTTCCCCGTTGAAGTGTTGCGCCCGGCAGGCTTGCAGAATCAACGACCTCAACACTTCGAGGCATGATTGGGTGAACGACGCTTTGCAGGGCCCTGCAACACGCGTTCTTTCCGTTTTACGCCGCTTTAGGCTCAATTCGCCCGATGTGCCGGCTTTTCGCGAGGGAAAAGCGAAGTTCCTGCTCGGCTTTTTCCGCACGTGTGAGAAACACTTCGAGGCGATCTTGCCGCGACGTCACCAGCGTAAGGAAAAGCCAAAGTTTTCGCTTGCCGATTAGCCAGCGATGAACGTACCACCCCTAGGCGCGAGGAAAAGCCACCGTGTCGTAAGCATTCTTCGATCGTTTTGATGTACCGCCCCGATCATCAGGAGAAGCCTCTAGCGTGATGAATGCACAAGAAGCGCGGCCAATTTGGGCAGCAGGGCACGGGCAGCTCGGGCCCGATGACTTAAACAGCTTTTAACCACTGGACCTAGTTCTGCCAAGGTGCGGTGGTATTCGAGGATCTCGAACACCGGGTCGTAACCGAAGCCGTGTACCCCTCGGGCCTCCAAAGCAATCCGACCGTAGCAATACCCCACCTCTTCGGCGCGAATTGTCCCCTGCGGATCTGCTACCACCATATAGCAGACGAATTGTGCCGATCGCTTTTCCGGCGGAATCCCTTCGAGCTTTTGCAGCAGAAGCTTGTAATTGGCTTGGTCATCGGCCCCCTCCCCGGCAAAACAGGCAGATCGAACCCCCGGGGCTCCAGCCAAAGCGTCCACTTCTAATCCACTATCCTCGCCTAGAACCCAATGACCGAGCTTCTGGGCCAAAAGCGTGGCTTTCTTGCTTGCATTTTCCGCGAAAGTGCTTCCGTCTTCGACAACCTCAGGGGCGTGCGGAAAATCCGCCGGTGTGGTTAGCGGTACTCCCAACGGGCGAAAAAGCTCGAGAAGCTCCGCGGCTTTTTTCCGATTACGAGTTCCCATCACAAGCAGATCGACGTTGCCCATACATCCTCCTGAAGGAAGCAACTCTCCGTTCCTGGTTATCGAAACGCGGGTTGATTCAAATTGAAATGCCGCTGGCGTTCTACCAAGATCGGCTTTTAAAACTTCCTCAACACCGGCCCCGATTTCCGTTGAAAGCTGCGTTGATAACTATCGAAGATGATAACTTCCAAAGAACTGCTCCACCGCTCTGGAAGCAGAGGTCCGTTTCCCACGGGCTGCCGCGGAAGTTCGTGCCCTCCTCCGGTAGCTAAGCGAACTTACCGCTTCCAGCGATCGGGGAAACGCGACCGCGCGAAGGTTTGAATTGCTCCCTAGGTTGCTACCACCGTTCTTATTCCAAGAGGGGCTCGATTCGCATCGCCCCATCGATTAAGGCGCAATGGGCTGCCGGATGAATCACGATTCCATCGATCCGATACACACCGGCGGCCGGGCTGTCTGAAAATCGGGCCCAAGGGGCAAGCCGACCGGATTCCAGACGAGTGAGCACGGCTTCGTGCGTCACCTTATTGGGGCCACTTCGCGCGGCCGGATCGTGAACCAAAAGGATTGTCTGCCCATTTTGGCGGCGGTAGCCGATCAGCGTCATATAGTGTCCACCGAAGCGTTGATAACGCTCCGTGGCCGCATCGAATTGGTACCAGCCGACGTTCAACACAACATGGCTTAACTCCAAGACCCCTTGGCAAAGCCAAGTTTCTTCCAACGGTTCAGGTTCCGCGAATCGCCCGCCATATCGCCATCCACGCCAGGCGATGTGCACGCGGTAACCCTGCGCCTGGAAGTAGCGTTCGAGGCCTTCCATCGCCAAGGTCGGGCTGATGCCGCGGGAATTCAAGGGCAAATATCGACCGGTCAATTCCTGTAGCAGTAGCTTCGCACGCTCTTCCGCGGTGCCCTTCCCGGGGACCAAGTTCCGCAGACCTTGAGCCTCCAAGGCGAACAGTACATTCGCAATGGAGGTCGGTCCACACATCGTCCGGCCTTGCAGCGGGAGATCAGAAAAGAGGGGGGCCGTTTGGCATAAGTCCGGTACGAGGTTCACCTTCTCCAAATAAACCTGAGGTAAGGCCTCCTCAGGACGCGCGGAGGACCGAAGGGTGTTGGAGCCATTACCTGGGCTATTTGTTTCGGAGGTTTCCACCATCGGTTGCTCGATCTTGAGCTGAGTTCCTTTTTGCTCACTATCTTGAGTATCCTGGAGATCACGAGATTGCTCGCGACTATCCGAGCAAGGCATCGTCGGTGCTGCCTCGGAGGCCGCAACAACCGGCGGCTTGGTAGCCGCTGGCCCCTCGCCCGGCAATTGCTCCGCTGGAAATTCCAACTTTTCCGGGCGGGCAAAGTCGCCTTCCATTACCGGCGGGAGCCGATAAACGTTGCCTGCCTTGTCGCAGAAATAAAGCCGCGACTCGGAGGGCTGACGGCCGTGGCCGTCGGCCCAGAGGGCGTAAAAATCAGGATGCGCATTAATCGGCTTGCGACAATAGGAGTGATTGTAAATACTTCCCTTGGTCAATTGCCGAATCATCGTCCAAGATCGCCCCCGATCAGTACTTTCCCAAATAGCCACTTCACCTCCCGTGTTATAGAGTTGCGGACCGGGCTCCGTCGGTGCGACAATCCGCCAAGTTCCGTCGGGCTCGATATAGATTGAACCCATGTCGTAGTTATTATCCGAGCGAATGGAACCGGCAATCTCCCAATTTTCGCCGTTCCAATAGGCGGTGCTCCAAATGCGTGGGTCGTTCTTCGGACCGGATTCCCACCCGCGGCTTAAAGTATACAGAATCACCGGGCGGCCGGCGGAATCGAATTCCATGTCCCGTAGATACACGCGGAGGTCTTCCGCCGCATAATCGTGCACCAAGGCGGGATTTTCCACCGTAGTGAGGGGTAAATCCAGGGGCTTCCCGTCCACGGTCTGCCAAGTGCAGCCGTAATCGCTCGTTTCCATATAGTAAACATTGGTCCGCCAGTTTAGTCCCAGGGGATGCGGATGGTAATTAAACGCAATCCCCAATTTGTTCCCATGGGTCGCACTGACGTGGTAATGCCCCTGATGAATGTGGGCAAGGAGCTGCGGCTTGCTCCACACGAGCCCATCGGCGCTTGTCATCCAAAATAGACACCGATGGCCCCCCACATAGCGCGTATGAGCGAAGAGAAACCCTGCCTCGTTTGACCAGTAAATCTGCGGATAAGAAAAATTGGTGATCCAGACTAACTCGAACTCGTCAATATCGAACGGTCGTGTGCTTACAGAAATATAGGCTTTTCGGGCCGTGCCATGCGCGCTGGAAAAAATCCAAATATGCCCGCGCCCATCAATCACAAGTACGGGATTATCGTGGGCATCGTCTGTCTGCTTATTGAGCACAGCCGTCGGCCGAGGGACCATCCCGGTTTGGTGATCGAAGTAGGAGACCATATGCACCAATTCGTTCTTCCCCTTGAGCGTCCCCCCATAACAGAAAAAGGTCTTATTGACCGTCGGCACGTAGATGGCCAAAGGACGGTGGAAATCGCAATACGTCCCTAGCCCCCCGCTGTACTTATAGACATATTCGTCCTTTTGCGGCTGGTTAAAGTACCAGATGCCACGATAGCCGTCTTCCTTGGTGCATATCCAATAGGCATCGGGCAAGATCCAGTCGGGCAGCCGATCGATGGGATCTACCTCTTTTTCCTTAAGAACTTGCGGGCGATCTTCTTCGATTTCGTCCCCGTCGCCGGTCTTGACAGGCGAGCCTGGGGCGTTTGCTGCCTCTGCCGGAGCGAGAGTTACCTCTGCCGGATGGGTGGCCGGTTCAGCCGCCCGAATTGAAAGCCCAACGGAGCCTGCCGTGCAGTTAGCCAGCATAAAGCCGACAAACACGGGCCAAATGAAAACCGCGCGCCTTCCGTGCGGCAAGCACGCGGTGCAAGGGTATAAGCTGAGTTCACCGGGGCCGACATACCGGCGCATAAACGTATACTCCCTTCTAACCCTTGGGGGGTAGAAACTTCCTGAGGCGGAAAATTCTTAATGCAAAAATTCTTTACGATTTCCCGTTTTTACGATTTCCCGGCAAGCTTATTTTCCCATTCTCAAAGTGCTTGAACGATCAATTAATCTTAGCGTCCAGATGCGGGGAAAACTGCCGTCCGGTTTGGCAATTCATTATTCTGCGCCCCCCTGTAGGCTGCAATCCGAGGTAAGTTTCGATCTATCCCGCCTTGAAGCCAAGCTTTGCCCTGGAAATTGAGCCCGGACAAGTCGGTAGCTGGGCTTGCCCCAAGGCCGCACCACGTGATTGGGATCAAGTTGGACCGATAGAATGCCGGTGCGGAATCTTTATCTCCGGTTGACAGTGCGGAAATCTTGCGCCTGCAAGGTGAACGCAGGAGGGTTGGAATTCGTGCGGATGGACCCAGGGACAAATCTTCTCGGAAGCAAGATGTGCAGAATTTATCGGCGGCAAGAACTGCGGATTCTATCCATCGTCGAGGGATATGAAATTCTTGTGAATGTCGCAACCCCGGGGTTTTTCGGAAAAAACTCAGCCGATTGCCGGGAGGGTGTAAAAGCTGTTCTCGGCGAGGGAGCTTATTCGCCGTATTGCAACCCGGTAACTGGCGGCCGAACGGGGTCCTTGCGAGCGATTTTGCGGGCGAAAAGCCATCTCCCGTTCCCTAATCCGTGCGCGGGGAAAGTGAGTTGCGCCTAGCCCGCAGGACAGAGATACCCTCATTTCAATGTTCTGAAGTCAATGTTCTGAATGCTCCTCTCTGTGCAACTGCTTGCCGAGTAGAGCTCTCCCGCGTATCAAACCACGTGTCTCAAGTATCGTCTCTCGGGTATTTTGCTACAGTTGATAGCCGGAACCGGCCGTGCGTATCATGAAGCACACTGCCTGCAACATGATGCGTACTTGCTGCAACAGGAGAGATTCGTCCGCCTCGTCGAGACATCCCTCACCCTTCAACACATCTTTGCCTGCCGCATTCAGCAAGCTTGTCCAGATACCTCGCTTTTCGATTCCTTTTGCCCCAATCAATCTCCGGTGCCCAACAGCTTCGCCTCTTTCACGGGCAAGATCTTCGACTCTGATTTTCGGCTCTTTCTTGGCCGAACTTTTCGGCACAAGCCCGTCGGCTCCAAGGGGAGGATTTCCGAGGAGTGAAACGGTCTGTTTATCCCGGGTCGCGCACTCGGCTACTTGCTTTCGTGGTGTAGCCGGGCCGCTTCGTAGGCAAGGATCCCCGAGACAATTTTCGCCAATTTCGGCTCGGCTTCGGCCGCCGTAGCCAGAATTTCGTCCAAGTCGATCGGCTTCAAAGCATCCGGAAGGCACATATCGGTCACCACGGAGATCCCCAGCACGCGCATGCCCGCATGCACGGCTGCGATCACCTCGGGCACCGTGGACATGCCGACGACATCCGCGCCGATAAGGCGCATGAAGCGATACTCCGCCCGGGTCTCCAAGTTCGGCCCGGTCACCGCCAAATAAACCCCCTTATGCGCAACGAAATTTTCTCGCCGTGCAATTTCGAGTGCACGCTCGATCAGGCCACGATCGTAAGGCTGCGACATGTCAGGGAACCGCGGGCCGAGACGCTCGTCATTGGGGCCGATCAGCGGATTGCCGTTCATCAGGTTGATATGATCCTCGATGATGACGATATCGCCTCGCGCGAAGTGAGGATTCAAACCGCCGGCCGCGTTCGATACCACAAGGAGTTGGGCCCCCAAAGCACGCATGACGCGTACGGGAAAGGTCACCTGTTGGTAGGTGTAACCCTCATAGATGTGGAAACGGCCTTCCATCGCTACGACGGCAAGGCCCTCTAGCCGCCCACAGACTAATTGCCCCGAGTGCCCAATAACCGTACTCCGCGTAAAGTGCGGAATCGCTTCATAGGGCACAACTTTTGCGTCGCGGATCTGCTGGGCCACCCGACCTAATCCCGTGCCCAAGATTATGCCCACATGCGGCGGCACAATCCCATGCGAGCGAACAGCATCCACAGCCTCTTGGATACGATCCCAAAGCTCCATTGCAGCCGACCATCCTCATGAGAAAAATTTTGTGCACCTCTCGCGAGCCTGATTTGTCTCCGTGCGAACACCGTGAGCGTGATAGAGGGTGTTTTGACAGCAGACTTCTTTAAAACCGGAATACCGTTATTTTGCCGAAATCAACTTCGCAACCGAAAGTCCGATTTGGCCTATTGATCTTACCGCGCGAAACCCAGAGAACCTTGCCCGAGTTTTCTCGGTGATAGTTTTCGCTAAAAAACTTACTTCCGATCAAAACCTTCTTGAGGTCGGACCAAGTGCGAAGCCGATCCCGAATAATACCCGATCACCGACTACTCGGGATCGTCCGCGATGGCTTCGTCATCGAGAAGCTCTTCATCGAGCTCATCTTCCGATAAATCGTCAAATTCCTCATCTTCCTCGGCAGGTTCGACGTCCGGCTCTGTCTCCTCTTCGAGTTCTTCCTCTTCATCGTCGAACTGATCGAGGTAATCTTCGTCGCTAAATTCCTCTAAAAAGTCTTCGTCAAACTCGTCGTCGAAATCCTCGTCAAACTCGTCAAGATCCTCGTATTCCTCCTCCGACATTTGCGAACTGAGCCGGCGGCTCGGCGACACAAGCGGCGCCGGAAAAGGCACCAAGTCCTCCGTTAGTTCGGCCTCAAAAGACTCTGCCAAATTCTCCGGTGCCTCGGGGGGCAGTCGGAAATCCTCAGAAGAGTTCATAATCGGCTCCTCGGTCATGCCGTCTCTTTTTGAGTCTGATTCATTAATGGTCAAGTCATTCCTCCGTGGAAATTCCCGCCAATTCCGACTCATCTATTTGCAGCCGATATCAAAACCAATTCGGTTTTCCAGCACGCCAGGAGCAAATCACTTCGTTTCGAGGTGTCCCCGGTTTTAACCTGTTGCTTGGCTTTCAAATATAGCCTCGGTTCATTATCAAATTCGACCGGTTTGTTTTCGAGCATGATTCGTCCATTTTCATGTATGATAGTCGTTTCATGTATGATAGTCGGCGTTGATGCGAACGTATTCGTTTGTCAGGTCGGAGGCCCAAAACCGCGCGCTTGCGTTTCCCTCGGCGAGCTCCAGGCGGATAAACGTCGTGTGCTGGGAGCGGATGGCGTCCGAAACCGCGGCCGGGTCGAATGGCTGGGGTCTGCCGTTTTGGTAAAGTAGAAAGCCGTTGACCCAAAGGGTCAACCGCTCTGGGTTGAAATCAACACCGGCATAACCGGCCGCCGAAACGATGCGTCCCCAATTCGGATCGGCACCGGCAATCGCCGTCTTGACCAGGGGACTATTGCCGACAACTCGAGCGATTTTGAGGGCATCGGCTCGGGTGGCACATCCGGCCACCTCAATCGTGATGAGATGGGAAGCTCCTTCTCCGTCCGCGGGAATCGATTTCGCAAGCTCCTCGCACACCTCGCGGATGGCTTGGTCGAGCGATTGGATCGCTCCCTCTTCCACCGATGGGACCGCTGCTCCGTTAGCGAACAAAAGCACGGTATCGTTGGTGCTCATGTGACCGTCGACGCTGATACAGTTAAACGTGGCATCGACCGCCGAAACCAGCAGTCCCTGAGCCTGCTGCGGTGTTAAGCCCGCATCCGTGACGATCACCGCAAGCATCGTTGCAAGCTGGGGGGAAATCATTCCGGCTCCCTTCGCCATCCCGGCCACGCAGACTTCCCGATCGGATATCTTGATTTGTCGAGAGGCCACCTTTCGGAATCGGTCGGTGGTCAGGATGGCATCCGCAGCCGCAAGAAAAGCAGCTTCGCTGTAGTCCAATTGAGCGGCAGCAAGTTCAATTCCCTCTCGGACGCGCTCCATCGGCATAAATTCGCCGATGATCCCCGTAGAAAGCACAAGCGCTTCGTCGACACTTGCGCCGAATTTCTCCGCGGCCCATTCTGCCATTTGCCGCGCATCTTGCAATCCCCGATCTCCCGTACATGCATTCGCATTGCCGGAGTTCGCTACCACCAGCCGAATTCTCGCGCTAGGGGTATGAGAGCGATCCCAAACGACAGGTGCGGCGCAAATCAAATTGCGCGTGTAAACTCCCGCGGCAGTTGCGGGCCGATCCGATACAATCAGGGCTAGGTCCCGCTTACTGGGGTCCCGCTTAATGCCGCAGTAAACACCGGCGAATCGAAAACCACGTGGGATGTGCAAATCCATGGAAGCTATTCGTCCTCGTTATCGCTCACTCTATTGCCCCATGGCGTGGAGGCAATAAAGCTCGTTCCTACGCGGTCGGTTTCTTTCCAAAAATAATTCGGCGGCAAGAGAATCGGTGCCAAGCTTTCCTTTTGGCCGCCGAGGAACGTAACTCACCCCGTCTATTGAGTTGGAATAACCCGCTGCCTCGATCTGAACCGGTGATGCTTCTTCACAAGCGGCCCTACCATCGAATCGTGCGTATCGTGCCGGACGAGAATAATAGTTGGTCACAAATTTCCACCGAGCGGCACACCCAGCCGGGGTGCTGGAACATGGCCATCGGCTTGTCTCCCCGCGGCAAAAAGCAGAAAGCCGCACCAGCAAGCTACGCCACTCCCAGCGGATGGGAAGAAGCCCCCCATCGAGCCGCTATAGCAAGCCCATGGTTTCCGGATAGTCGAACATCAGATTGAAGTTTTGCACGGCCACCCCGGAAGCACCTTTAATCAGATTATCCAGGCAACTAAACACCACAACCCAACCTCGGACAACCCGCGCCGTAATATCGCAGAAATTAGTGTTCATGGAGTCTTTGGTAGCCGGCAGATGGGGAACCACGCGGACGAAAGGCTCCTGCGCATAGAAGTTCCGCAGTACTTGGAGGACTTGCTCCTCGCCCAAGGTCGTCTTCGGCCGGGCGTAGGCTGTGGTCAAAATCCCCCGGTCCATGGGAACCAAATGGGGTGAAAAGACCACTTCCACCTGCTCCCCGGCTATCGTGCTCAGGATCTGGTCAATCTCGGGGGTGTGGCGATGCCGCCCGACGTTATAAGCGGAGACACTTTCGTTGCACTCGGGGTAATGCGTCGTGAGTTTCGGAGTGCGACCAGCTCCTGAGACCCCCGTTTTCGAATCAACGATGATGCCCCGCGGCTCGATTAGCCCGGCTTTCAAAAAAGGGGCTAAAGCCAAAATGGCCGAGGTGGGAAAGCATCCCGGGTTGGCTACCAGGTTGGAACCGCGAATTTTCTCGCGGAATAACTCCGGCAACCCATACACCACTTTCCCCAGCCGATCCGGGTCCGGGTGTTTCTGATTGTACCAAGTGGCGAATACCTCGGGGTCGTTGAGTCGATAATCGGCACTAAAGTCGACGACTTTGGCCCCGGCCGCCAAAAGATCCGGCACAATGGTCGAGCTAACCCCATGCGGTAAGCAAGCAAGGATGCACTCGGCGCGTGCAGCCAACTCGGCCGGGCTGAGACTTTCTAGTCGCAAATCCACCCTACCAATTAACGATGGATGGATTGACGCGACATGAGGTTGCCCCTCCAATCGGTCCGCCAGCGCAACGAGCTCTACCTGAGGATGGCGCAAGAGGATTTTAATTAGTTCCAGCCCCGTATAACCCGCAGCCCCTAAAATGGCAACCCGTGTCATTGTCCTGTCCCAACGTAATATTTCACAAGATTTTTGTTTGCCCGACGAAGGGCAACAACTCCAACACCCAACAAGCAGCCACTATTTGAAAACATACGGTCGATAAACGGCAACTAGCCGAAGAATGTCGTCCCTGTTTAGCTTTTACCTTACAGGGGTTATTACTCCCGGAATCTCCGAACCATGTGTATTTACCTTATCTTTTGTATAGCCACTGTATCTTTTCTAGAGCACTCTTATTATGCACCTAACCCATCTTAACAAAACGCGGTAATCTTTTCTGTGCTAAACTCCGCGACAAATCGGGTATCACCGTTGTCAAACCGATCACGTATGCCTTCCGCGTAGGTCGAATCAGCTTATTCGCTCTATTTCGATCCGCACGACGCACAGGGCGGAAACATAAGTCCATAAAGTTAACGCGTCTTGGCACCTCGTTCAATGAGCGTGATCAACGCACGCCTTTTTTCAAGACGAGTCGGAGACTACCACTCGCCCAAACTAGGCCGGAGTACCTTCCTGCCGCAAACCCAAGGAGAAATTCCCGGATGCCTCCGGCCCCATTCCCGGCATTAAGAATCGTAAACGAGCGGGCGAGCAAGAAGTGCAAGCGAGTAGGGCTACATTCCGCCTCGGAAGGAGTGAGATCGTTTTTGACCTTCGCGGTTCACGTTTTTTTACTTTTGCAGTTCGGATGAAATCCAGACACTTAGAGACCTAACCATATGCAATCCGAAAACTTAGAAATGTAAACACCGTTGGCAAGCACAAACTTTGACAACAGATAACGACGTTTTAGATCGCGGCTTCTTATCTCCTAAAACATGACATTTGGAGGCCCTACCTGCCCGCAACCGGAGCAAAACACCACTCCAGGGAAGACGCGTCGGAGTTTCGTTACTTACCTCCCCGCAACCGGAGCAAAACAGTTTTAACTCCACGATGCCGCGGTCGTAGTTCACCTACCTCCCCGCAACCGGAGCAAAGCAAACGGGAGCAAAACGGAGATCCACCCAGGATGAAAGCAAATTCGGTGCTGGTATCGAACCAAATGTGTAATTGGCATCAGCGCCTATGCGGTACTAAACGAATGCGGTACTAAACGAATTTGGTCACGCCGGGAATGGCCACGGGGTACCGGCCATCTTCGCCGGGCATAGTGGGCGGAGTCCCATCCCAAGAATAGCTACTCGGCACTAACGCCTCTCGAGATTCCATTGCCTGTTGCCAGGTAATTGCTTGGCCCGTGTACGTGACCATTCGTCCCATGATAGCCAGCATAGTGCTCAGCGACATAAACCATCCATCGTTGACCGGCTGACCGGAACGAATCCCCGAGAAAAGGGCCTTATGTTCCTCAACGTACATGTTGCAGTCGGGCCCATCGTATCGCCAATTGACCTTTCCTTCGATGCGAAACCGATTCAGCACATTGCATGTACCCTCGGTGCCGAAGAACCAATCCTCGGTATTATTCCAACATCCCGGCTGCTGACGGCAATACGCATAGACCCTTGTCCCGTTGGCATATTCGTAAACGACAGCATGATGGTCGTAAATGTCACCGTATCTCGGATCATTTTTTACCTGACGACCACCCAATCCCCAAGCGCGTTCGGGCGGCTGATCCCCCATAGCCCACGAGGCTTTATCGAGGCTGTGGACGTGCTGCTCCACATTATGGTCGCCGGAAAGCCACGTGAAAAAGTACCAATTACGGAGCTGATACTCCATCTCAGTCCAGCCGGGTTGTCGCGGGATGGATCGGCCGACCATCCCCGTGTTGTAGGTTTCTTGGATGGCGACGATCCTCCCGATCGCCCCGTCGAGGACCCGTTTCATGGTTTCTTGAACGGCGAAGTGATACCGCCAGCACAGTCCCGAGACGATGGAAAGGCCCTTTTGTTTCGCTAATTCGGTGCTTTCCAAGACGGAGCGGATTCCCGGCGCGTCGACCGCGACCGGCTTCTCACAAAACACGTGTTTGCCGGCTTCGATGCATGCCCGCAAATGGCGGGGCCGAAAGTGCGGCGTTTCCGCCAATAGCACGACATCCACCCCCGTAGCGAGGAGTTTTTCGTACGCATCAAACCCTGCAAAGCATTGCTCGGGCGTGACCACCACTCTTTCAGGATCGAGCTTTTTCAGCCGTTCATAGCAGTTTTGGACATGATCGGGAAAGACATCGGCTAGGGCCGTGATTTGAATGTTGGGGTCAGCCGACAGGGCGTCCCGGACAGCCCCTGTCCCTCGTCCCCCACAACCGATTAGCCCCACCTTAAGAATATCGCTTCCAGCCGCATGCACTGCCCGCTCGAGCCCCAGGTTTCCCACCAGGTTTGCACCCAGCGAAGCCCCCACCACAAGCCCCGATTTCTTGAGGAAGTGTCGCCGTGGTTCAACCACCGCTTGCGGCCTAGCGTTTGCTTTATTGGGGGAGCCAACCTCTGACTTAATTTTGGAATGTGACATCATTCTCAACTCCTTTGCTGCAGAGCACACAGTGTTGCTGGGTTTCAGCAGACCGCCTTTCACCGTTTCTGAATATTATTTTCACCGTTTCTGAATATTCATGGGCTAAATGTTAATGGGCTAAACCTCAGCTCCCTTTATCCCTTTCGCTCACCAGAAATCTCTCCCGCCGATACTTCGCGCAAATGCTTCCCGCACATATTTGCCGCAGATACTTAGCGTAGACTCCTGCATACCGCCGAACAAGAAACGAGCATCGCGACTGCTTTGCACCCCATGGTGGGCAAGTCACACTCGAACCCAGTAAGGCTGCTGGCGTGAGTTCCAAGCCCCCTGGATCCGAGTGATGAAACACGCAGTGGAGGCGTGAGCCATCTTCCGTGTTAGCTCAAGCAAATCATCTTTCGGGTCCTGTTGCGGCGGGAATGAACTACGCTATACTAGCTTCGGGTTTTAAAGCATTCAATCGAACGAAGGCCTTTCGGATCGTCCCGGGGGATGGCTTGCCAAATCCGGACCTGCGGAAGGCGTATGACTGATCTGGAATGTGGGAAAATCATCGATCTGTCGGTCGGATCATTATCGGCTCGACGAATACCGATTATTAGCAGACCGCTTGTGATCGAAATTCAGGAGTGCGCTGATCATGGATATCCCGTCGCGTCGTGTGGCCTTGGCTTTCATGGCTCATCCGGACGATGCCGAGTTTTTATGTGCGGGAACACTTATTCGCCTTGCCGATCTAGGGTGGGAAATACATATCGCAACCGCAGCGCCGGGAGACTGCGGCACGATGACAGAAAACCGCTGGGCCATCAGCGCGCGGCGAACGGCCGAGGCCGAGGCTGCTGCGCATTTAATCGGGGCTACGTATCATTGTATAGACGAACGCGACGGGTTCGTCGTCTACGATAAGCCAACCCTTCAGAAAACCTACGATCTATTCCGGAGGATTACCCCCTCGCTAGTCTTTGCGCATGCTAGCCGCGACTACATGCTGGATCACGAAATGGCATCCCTCCTCGCGCGTGCTGGAAGTTTCTTGTATGGGGCGCCGAATTGCTCGGAAGTACCGCGACATCCGGACTCTGCCGTGCCGTACCTTTATTACTGCGATCCGGTCGAGGGGCGCGATCCATTGGGTCATCGAGTCACGCCCACGACTTATGTGGATATCTCCGACCAATTGGAGAAAAAATCGCAGATGTTGGCGTGCCACGAAAGTCAGCGGGCATGGCTTGTGGCCCATCATGGAGTGGATGAGTATTTGGAAGCCATGCGGCGGCATGCACGAATGCGTGGGGCGGAAATCGGTGTCCAGGCGGCGGAAGCCTTTGTGCAGCATCGCGGGCACCCCTATCCGCAAGAGGACCTGCTGGCCGGGCTATTCCGCGGTCGGCGAGAAACAGTTCTCGCATAGGCGAAATTGGCAAAGGCGGCGAACATGGCCGGATGAATT
Source organism: uncultured Thermogutta sp. (assembly GCA_937128505.1). Classification (GTDB taxonomy): domain Bacteria; phylum Planctomycetota; class Planctomycetia; order Pirellulales; family Thermoguttaceae; genus DTLM01. Next base: position 11,935 of record CAKZMM010000033.1, on the reverse strand, counting down.
TTCCTGAAAGTCCCTTGCTTTGTGCTCTGTTACCGAGGAAGAAGTGGCGGGTTTGAAACGGGCTAAGCCCATCTTGTTATTTCCCTTTCGCCATACCAGCGTGGCTAAGTGGTTGGGGAAGTTTGCCGGCTGCAAGATCGTTAGAAAAGTTTGCCGGCTGCAAGAAACGAGGGATTCTCAAGGTTGGGCCGCAACCGGTTCATGAGGATATCTACACGTCTTTGGCTTTGCGGATAAAACGGCGGTGCATTGCTCGTCAAACTGCGGAGCAGATTCACTTGTCTTGAGAAAGAGGAGATTGAACCGATGGCAAGACCGCTGAGCAAAGTGGCACCTGATTGGTGGGATTACACGACGCTGGATCCGGAGCTTTTGGCCGACGCCGCCAAATTGACGGTCAAGGCGATGGAGAAGCTTTCTCGGCCAGGCTTCAAGGTGGTGATGTACGATACGCTCGAGGAATTCTATTTGGCGGAAGCACTCGAGTATGTGGATGCATGGCGGCAATCAACCGATGATAATCCGTGTGGTATCTGTGGGCCAATCGGTCCCACGGAACAGCTTCCCCTGGTTGCGCGGATTGTGAATGCCCTCCAACTCGATGTCCGGAGCGCCCATTTTTGGGGGATGGACGAATGGGTAGACGAGACAGGTCAACCCGTGCCGATTACCCATCCGTTAAGCTTTGCTCGGGCGGACATGGAGCTTTGCTTCCGCAGAATCGATCGGAAGTTGCGAATGCCCGATGACCATCTTCATTTTCCGACGGGGGATTTGGATGCTTATTCCCGCAGCTACGATCAAATTCGATGCGTCGTGATGCAAGGCGGTCAAGGGGAGGTCAAGCATTGGGCTTTCAATGATCCCCCGCGGCGGACGGGCAAATGGAAAAATGAACCGCCTCCTCCGGAAGAATATCGCAAGCTCAAGACCCGTGTGACCGACCTTCATCCGATGACCATCATTCAAAATGCCCGCACTAGCGGCGGTGGACAAGTCGCGTTGGTGCCGACAAAAGCTGCCACCGTAGGGCCGGTCGAGACGTGGAAGGCTGAAAAGGTTTCGATTTGGCAGGCCGGCAATCATGACAACCCGTTCGGCATGCGTCTAACAACGCTGATGATCTCCAAGAAGATCGCGGATACCTCCGTGCCGATGTCGCTTTTGGCGGATCACCCGAATGTGCAATTCAATTTCTACCGGCACGGAATTGGTACCTGCGAGACCGAAATGCATTGACGGGGCAAGCCCCCTCTCGAACAAAAAAGGCTCTACCTTCTCGGAACACACATCCTCACCTTCTCGGAAAGGAGATCCTCCTGCAAAAAAAGGGATGATCGTAGAGGGTGTGATCGGATATAGTTACCGCGGCGTGTAAACCGCTGAAACTCGCGCGAAGTCTTGCGAGCAAGAAGGGGTTCCAATCCTGAGCCACTTTACCCCTTTTTCGGCTCGATACGCTCCTTGCCCACCCAAGGCCGCAAGACCTCGGGAATAACAACGGAACCGTCCGCCTGTTGGTAATTTTCCAGCAAGGCCACCAACGCCCGGGCCACTGCAACGGCAGTGCCGTTGAGGGTGTAAAGGAATCGCGTTCCTTTTTCGCCCCGGACCTTATAGCGGGCGTCCAATCGCCGGGCCTGATAATCCGTGCAGTTCGACGTACTGGTCACCTCCCCATATTCACCCCGCCCGGGCATCCAGGCCTCCAGATCGTACTTTCGGTAGGCAGGACCGCCAAGGTCGCCACTGGCCGTATCAATCACCCGGTAATGCAGGCCTAAACCATCGAAAATTCTCCGCTCGATTCCCAAGAAATACTCGAGCATCTGATCGCCATCATCCGGCAAGGTAAAGGCGAACATTTCGACTTTGGTGAATTGATGAACTCTAAAGATTCCGCGGGTTGCCCGCCCGTGTGCTCCGGCCTCGGTGCGGAAACAGTGACTAATTCCGCAGAGTTTGATGGGCAAAAGTTCGGCGTCGATCACCTGTCCGGCAAGGAGCCCACCGAGCGTGATTTCCGCGGTGGCAATGAGGCTGAGATCGGTTCCCTCGATGCTGTAGACTTGCGTCTCTGGACCCCGCGGAATGAAGCCGATTCCCTCCAGAATGTGATTCCGGGCCAAGTCTGGGGTACTCATCGGGGTAAACCCCTCGCCCAGGAGGATCTCCAAGGCATATCGTTGAAGGGCAAGCTCCAGGAGCACTGCTTCATTTTTCAGATAGTAGAAACCGTGCCCTGTGACGCGGGCGGCAGCTTCCAAATCAATCAGATCCAGCCTTTCGGCTAACGCCAAGTGATCTAGCGGCGGGAATGAGAATTCCGGTTTGGGGGTCGCACTGTAAGCGATAACACGGCTAGCGGATGCATCGCTGCCGACCGGGGCCTCCGGATGCGTCATATTTGGAATCATTCGGTGGATTGCATCGAGTTCAGCCCCAATTTGGCCGAGCCGGGTTTCGATCTCTGCACTCTTCTCACGCACCCGCCGCCCTTCCTCACGAAGCTGAGTCTTTTGGTCAACGTCGGCAGCCTTTGCTATAGCTTGAGCAATTTGATTAGCCTGACGATTGAGCGATTCTAGCTCCGATTGGAAATTTCGCCGCTCGCGTTCCAGCTCGACCAAACGGTCAATGTCCACCGAAACATTCCGGTTTCGGCAATTTTCCTTGACTCGATCAACATTCTCAAGGATGAAACGTCGATCCAACATGGCGGTATGACCTACCGAGTGCAAGAATTGTGCTATAAAACCGTCGACTTCGTTTACTTGCTTCGACCAACGGAACTGATGATTCGCAGCTAGTGATTCGCACAACAGGGTATGGGTTCGCCGAACGATATCCTGGCTCTCCGCGTCAAATTGAAAAGTTTGCCCGCTCTCGAGCGCCGACGCAACCGGCAAAAGCGGACGCGGATCGATCCATCGTGCTGGCTTCCAAACGAAAAGTTTATCCGAAGTAGGATCACTTCAGTTCAACATCGATTAAGTCACAAATTTAATCAGAAAAGTGCAAAAGCTAACAGTAATGCAAACCAATCGGAAGACTACAAGCTGAGCCCAGCAACAAAAACGAAGATCTTCAACAATATGTAATGAAATTTATCACTTATTTTATCACTTATTATGCGCGGTTCTCTCTTCGGTCTCGGTGCCCCCGAGTGGAACCTGTCCTCCGGCACCCGTTTGCAGCGTTGAGTCGTTCCTGCCTGAATATTTCGACGAACACCTTTTTACGTTTACTATGTGCATCTACTAACTTATATTTAAAAGTTTGCCCCGCAGCTGATTTAAGCTACGAAGGATTTAAGCGAGGATTTAAGCAATCAGTAAGGTCACAAAGCGGAGCTTCGGGCTGGGGTCGCTGGATAATCCTTAAGTACGAAAGCCCATAACATTACGTAATTGCATTCAATTGGCCAAGGTGATCTCGCCAAGATAAGCGAAGTCGCGAAGTCTTGTCGAGATCTGGAGGATGCGAAGTTTTCTCGGAGATAGTTGCCTAATTTTCCAGAAGATACTTCCGGTATTTTTCCTACCATCTTTTATCACTACTTTGGGAATTCCCCAACAAGGGCGTGCCCCCGAGCAAGAATCGCCCGGATCTCGGCAGAAGCTCCGCAGCCGGCGGTGTAAGAACGGCAAAAGTTGTTATGAATTGAGTCGCTCAAAAAGCAGCATCTCGAGAATTCAGCAAAGCAACTTTTTTCTCACGGGAAAGCTTAGACCGGAGGAATGGCGGCCGCTCCATCGGCGGGTCCCGCCCCAAGCAAATGGTTTGAAGGCAGTTCCGGAACGCCCATTTTTAAAGGAGTTCTGAAACACTCAAAAACATCGTGCCAAAGGACAAGAAGTCGACTTTAAACATGATTATTGTGGTCATTGATCGAACCAAACACGGGGCATCCAAAACTGATGAACAGAAAGCTCCAAAAAAACGAAGCGTAATAAAAACCGATTAATCGCCCCGGATCAGCCCCCTTCACCATTTTTACTTATGCGTCCGCGGCCTTCGACCCGGAAACGCCACCGTTGGAGCACGCGGGAGCAAAAGCTTTGCTTTTGGATCCAGCCGATTAAATCTCGCTCACTTTCACTCGAAAAGGAGGCCATCTCTTGGAGAAAGACCCTAGATTCCCCGAAAGCCACGGGCTAACCGCAGGAGTGCCCCGTCAAACTTTACCGGATGTGCAAAGTCCCGCCCCCAATCGAAATCACCCCCTTTAAGTAGGCCTATCCCCTCGAAAGCCGTTTAAACCGTAATAACGCGCGCAGTTTCGGCATGCCCACCGTATCAAACGGGCCGATAACTCTTACAATAAGGGGTTTCGGCCACCTCCGACGTATCTAGCCGTACGCGAACTCCCGGAGGTCGGCCGGGGCCACCCGCTGCCCGAATTATTAAGACTCTTGGATGAATGAAACCCAGCCTTGCCCGGGATTGGCGGCCACTGAAAGCGGCCATTTTCGATTCGTTAGATTCGTTGTTAGATTCGTACCTAAAGCGGACCTCCATGCGCGTTGATCAATTCGTACAACCTCAAGATGCAGGTGGGATGAACAACCAATTTTGATGCCGCTAACAGCAGTGTTTGAATCGCATGACCGGTGGCAATGCCCCTGGTAAGGGGAAGGTAATTTACGACATGAAAACTCCCAACGAGTTGAATTATTCTAAAGGCTTTTTCGCTCGGTATAGCCTCGTGATTGTCCTCGTGGCGGTAGCCCTCCTGCCCCTGGTGTGGATGGGGACTCGCCGCGCTTTGCGAAGCAATAAGAACGATGTCCGCGACTGGTTACCCAGCCATTTAGCCCAAACGGCCGACCACCGTTGGTTCCGCGAGCACTTCCCTCACGAGCAATTCGTATTGGTGAGTTGGGAAGGGTGCACCCTTGATGATCCGCGGCTCGAGCTCATGGCTCAAAAGCTGATGGAATACGCGGGCCCGGCACAGGACGCCCATGCGGCTCCCGCACCGGGTGCCGGATCTCTGCCGGAAAATCACCCTCGAACCACCGAAATGCGTGATAGAACGGCGCAGGGAGGAGGCGCGTTGGCCAGGCCGGGTCAATCATCGGCTTCCAAACACCCGTTTTTCAAATCGGTCCTCACAGGGCAACGATTGGTTGCCCAATTCCGAAAGCGGTATCCCAGCTTATCGGACGAAGAGATTCTCCGGCGGTTAGAGGGCACCTTGATCGGCCCTGATCATCGCACGACATGTCTGGTGGCCAGCTTGCAGGCGGAGCTCCACGGGCACCAACTGCGCGAATTGGTAGCTTTACTCCATCGGGTGGCTCGGGAATGCGGGATCGAACCTCCAAAACCCGAAACTGCCCCACCCCCGATCTGGGTCAAAGCATGGAATTACATGGCGGAGCTTTTTCGGGAGATTATCACCGGTCGCCGGGCCCAGGATCCTCGGACCCTCCGCTTGGGTGGGCCCCCCATCGACAACCTGGCCATCGACCTGGAAGGGGAGCGGACCCTGCTGCGGCTGGCAGCGCTATCGGCTGTGGTGGGGCTGGCGGTCTCGATCTTTTGTCTACGTAGCTTCCGCCTGACCGTCATTGTTTTTTCGCTTTCGATTATTGCCGCGGGAGTCGGCCTGGCTTTGGTGTACTTTACCGGGCAAACCGTCGACGCCATTATGATGTCGATGCCTTCGCTAGTTTATGTGCTGGCGATTTCCGCGGGGATTCACCTCGTCAACTACTATCATGACGGGATTCGGGAAGGAGGATTGGAAGGGGCGCCGGAGCGAGCGGTTCGACTGGGATTCATCCCGTGCTCTTTGGCGGCCTTCACGACGGCTTTGGGTCTGGGCTCACTTTTCTTAAGCCATGTGGTGCCCATTAGCAAATTCGGCCTGTATTCGGCTTTGGGGGTGATGGCGACGCTAGTCCTTGTCTTGCTAGTGCTGCCCGCCCTTTTGTCTTTGTTTCCCTCCCGCAAGTTTGCGATGCGTTACGGGGGCCGCGGTCACACCCGCGACGGCGCCACATGGATCGACCATTGGTGGCATTGGTTCGGGGCAAAGATCGTCCACTATCGTACCACCGTTGCCATCGTTTGTTCGCTGGTCATGGTCGTGGCCGCGCTGGGGTTATTCCGGATTCACACCTCGGTGAAGTTGATGAAATTTTTCGCCCCCGATGCCCCCATCATTCACGATTACACGTGGCTGGAGAAGCACCTGGGCCCTTTGGTGCCGATGGAAGTGATCCTCAAAATGGATAACCGTCAGTGCAAGCTGTCGGTGGTGGATCGGATGCGCTTGGTCCAGCGAGTGGAGGAAGCGGTCGAAAGCTTACCGCCGGTGGGTGGGGCACTATCGGCGGCGACTTTCGCCCCCGATTTGCAACCGGATACTTCGCGGGCTTCGGCGTTCGAGCGGCTCATGGGGCTCAATCGCCGGCGGGTTCGCGACGATGTCCTCAGCAAGCGGTTGGACGCCCATCGGCCCGAGCTACGCGATTATTGGGTCACGGATTTGGATGCTCCCTTGGCAAGCCTGGCTCTGCCGGCGCCTTTGTTGGAACGGTTGATCGGGCTAGGAATCCGCGACCTTGCGGGGCTTAAGCGAATGTGCGGCGATCCAGTCGATGTGTTGCTTTTGACCCAAAAGGTCCAGCTTACCGCCGAACAGGCCCGGAGTGTGGTGGCGGCCGTCCGCGGGCTGGAAGCCACCTCGGGCACAGAGTTATGGCGGGTAAGTGCCCGGGTGGAAGCCCTTTCGGACCTCGATTATGGCAAATTCGTGGAGGATCTGAAAGCCACGGTGGAGCCGGTGCTCGATGAGTATCGTGCCCAAGGGGTGCTCGGCCTCGAGGCAGTGTACACTGGTTTAGTTCCTCTGGTTTATCAAGTGCAACACGAACTCATGAGGAGCTTGTTCCAAAGCCTGGTGATGGCCTTCGTGCTCATTGCGATCGTGATGATGATTCTGCTGGGCAATGTCGGCGCAGGCATGGTAGCCATGATCCCTAACGTCTTTCCCGCCGTGGTAATTTTCGGCTCCATGGGATGGCTCGGAATTCTCGTCGATGTGGGCACGATGATGACTGCCAGCGTGGCCATGGGGGTAGCAGTGGACGACACCCTCCACTATTTGACCTGGTTCAGGCAGGGATTATCCGCCGGCTTGTCCCGACGTCAGGCAGCGCGGTGGGCTTACGAGCGTTGTGCCCGGGCCATGACCCAAACAACGTTGGTAGCGGGCTTAGGGCTTGCTGTTTTCGCTTTCAGCACTTTCACGCCTACCCAACGTTTTGGGGTCCTGATGCTAGTGCTTTTGGCTGCGGCATTGGTTGGGGACCTGGTTTACTACCCGGCACTTGTCACTGGGCCGCTGGGCCGAACCTTCAAGGAACTTTCCCGTTCCGAATCTCGGCGGGAACGTTGGGCCCAAAACCGCAGGCGATGGCGGTCAGCCGAAACCGACGAGGCAGCAGGGGACGACTTGGAGAATTCTGCCGGCGAGCTTGAATCCCTTGAAGGCGTAAAAAACCAGGCGGCACGCCCGGCGCTTTTACGGCGATTGGTACGGCAACCAGGCTAGAAGATTGCCCGAGCAATCTCCCGGACTCCTTAATGCGGCCCGGACCAGCAGCATTAGTCGGTCGCCAGAATCGGGTAAAGATCTTCCGTTTCTTATCTGATATCCGAGTTGGAAATGTTTCGGCCAATTATGCCCGGACTTCTCGGACCGCTTGGGCAGCACGCTTATCATAAGGAACGGCTACCGTAATCTCGATACGGCGGGCCGTTTCGCGTGCCATGTCGGGAGACCGGAAGCCTTTAGCCATGGAAATCGCTTCAAAGCGGGGGCGCGGCCCGGTGTAACGAAGGCGATCAGCAAGGCCGCCAGGCGGTATTCTGCCGTTCTGTCGCCGAACTTAGTCAAAGAAGTAATTCCATTGCCAGTTCTCCGAGCGATTGTTCTGGCAATAATTAACAGCCTCACAATTTTTCTGGCCGGATCGCAAAACCTTTTTATCACCTTTCCAGACCCATACCCCAGCGCCGATCTGAATGCCGTACTTATTCTGCTCGCACCGATTCCCCGCCAACGTGATCTGGCATGGATTGGTAGATCTCAGACTTAAACGTATCCCAGAATCGCTGTTATTATTACAGGTGTTCGATTCGAGCGAAATCTTGCCTGTGCTTCCAACATAGATACCGTGAGAAAGGTTCTCCCGGCAGACATTCTTTCGGGCGACACCCTTGGCACTACCAAGGTAAAGAATACCGGCTCCGTTTTTCTCGCACGTATTTCCATCGAGGGTGACAATCGCACCCCCCTTCACGCATATTCCCCCTTCGCCATTATCGTGCACCAGACAGTTGCGCACTTCACCACGCACATTTCCGTGTAATACAATCCCCGAGCCACTCCTCGCCCCGGTAAACTCGCAGTTCTCGATTTCCAGAACGCCATTTGTGGCCTCGAACAAATCCCCCATGTTTTCGCCAATGCGCTCTACGGAGAGGTCTTTTAGTTTCAGCACCCCGCTTGCGGCATAAAGGATGGCCGGCCCCTCCCTTTCCCAACGAATCAAAGTCTTGCCCCGACCTTGCCCCACGATCTCCAGGCCTTTATCGATCTTCAGCGGTTCGGGAAGCTGATATACACCAGCTTCCAGAGTGATCTTCTTCCCCGGAAAAGCGCTCCGGACGGCATCTACCAGAAAGCTTCCCGGATCTTCTACACGACGGTGCACAACGGGAAATAGAGAAGGCGCCTCGTATAAGTAATATCCGGTGGTAAATTCGGCTTGTGTGAACTCAGACTGCATGCTGTGGAATACTCGATCGATACTCCTCTGATCCAAACACAAGGTCGGCAGGCTTTTTATCCGGCCCTCAAAGACACCTTGGAATTCATCGAGTTGCTTGTGGGCCGTATCCAACATCTGTCTATCCATGTGCACGACATCTGGTCCAGCGCCTACCCCCAACTGGGCAGAAGGGAATCCAAAAGGCAAACCAAGCAATGATGGAGAAGCTTGGAGTGATAGAAGCGGTTTGCCCTTCTGATCTCGGGTTTTCTCCACGAGGGTTTTTAACTCGGCCTCGCGCTCGTGATACTCCTTCCGGGCCAGCTCGGAGATTTCACCGACCAATCCGCTCAAGCATACCTGCCGGCCGATCATCAAGGCCACACGTCTGTCTGCGGCCAAATCCGTTCTGCTAACCGATTGCATCAGGTGCTCGGCAAGCCTATCGGCGATCGAGAGTATCACTTTGGAATCGACTTTCTCGCCCCGACGGGTGGCTATATGCATCTCGAAATTCTTTATCACAAGCTGACGAAAGTTCGTCAGCGTCTCTCCTTCGCCCCCAGGGGTTGGAATAATCCAGTCAATCGCCTCCCCCATTTCGCTTCGAATGCGGTTACAAAGATCGTTTACTTGCCCGCGAAATGCGCTTAAGGAAATTTGCACACTCCGGGATTCCAACTGCGAGAATACCCGCCCTTGAATCTGGAACTGAAGATCCCCACAGGTAGCACGCCTACCAAGCGATTCGCCAGCCGTGGCTAAAGCTTCACCATCCAAATACACTTCGATCGCTCTTCCCTCACGTGCCTCGTGGTGCTCTCGAGTCACCTTCACTTGAGCAAGCGAGACTTGCCCTACCTTTACGGTCAGATCGAAGGGAAATTGCACCTTCGGTTGCCAGAGCCGAAGCGCGGCGGCATCCAGCACGTGGTTGCGGGCCACATACTGCCAGGTGGCCTCGCTTACGGCATTCCCCGAATACGGCGTATCGGCCAGAAGATTACGCAAAACGAAACGAATGGCGGGGGATGGCCCGCGCAAGCCCGTGGATGCTATCTCCTCCGATGCTCCGGCCGGTCGCCACTGGCCGTGGTTGGACTTCACTTCAAGCTCGCCTTCAATGGCCCAGACCGGAAAAAGCACTAAATCGGTACCGCGAAGATAATACTGGATGCTAACCCCCTCGAAACGCTTCTCAACTCCGCCACGGTCCATCCAACGCAAATCGATATTAGGGAGGGTTTGCAAGTCAGAGACCAGCGGGAGTATTTGATCCGGTGGTTGTCCCCGCAATTGATTCGACGAAAGCACACCGAAAACCCCGAGCTCCGCTTAACCGAGAGGAAGCATTTGCACGTCGAAAATCGAGGCCAGAATTTGGTCCGGAAAACCCGCCAGCCCCCAGGTCGAAAGACGTGCTCCGACAAAAATAAAAAGGGGATTTCTTATTACCTTCCGGATCAAACGCCAGTTTATAGCCATATTTACGACCCCTAAGAGAAAAGCTTGACCACAGTAGGGCGCACGGCAGTCTGCCCACCCGATGGAGACCCCGGAAAGCCCCCCGGACCATGCCTCTTTATACGAAGTCGACACAAGCTATTAATAGGGGGGATAGCCCCCCGGACGCGCCTTCATCCCGATTCATTATAATGCTCAATCAGGGGCCACGGAACACGCCGTGCTTGACAGCCGGATATTCCTCCCCTAGCCTATTGGCATGGGGCGATTGGGCCGCGAGTAGCGGCCATGAGAGTACGAGTGCTCTCGATTGGAGGGGTATCTCGCTTCGCGTGTTGTGGTAGCAGCCATGCGAGTACGAGTGCTCTACTCAACGGAGGCAGGCCGATGTAGACTTCTCCTCAACCGCAGGCGATGGCGGTCTTAGCCAGTGGGCAGGTGGGGCCAAACATTCAAGGGTTAGTGTCTTGGCACGAGCACGCTGGGGGCTTGAACGACCTTTCTATTTATTACCCCCACGATCAGCGGCGATCGGCTCGGCCAGCGGCCCGCTTGAAAAACTTCGTTCAGAAGCTTTATCGGCAAATTCGTGTGCACATCCCGCAACAGCCTGGGGCATTAATGCGGGGGATGTGCGCGGGCAAATTCAGGCTTGGCAGAAGGCTTTGTCCGATCGTCGGTGGATTATCAACGCCACCGGCGGATTGAAGCTGATGTTCGCGGGAGCCATTGATCGCATCGGGCGGCCAAATACTGAGGTCGTTTTCCGCGAAATTCAAGGGAACTGGCTTGGGAGGTCGCGGGACCCGTCGGGCATTCAAACACAACAAGTGCCCGTTGATGATTCGGTGGGAGACCCGATTCCTCTGGATCTGCTGTTAGAAACGCAGTCGGAATTGCCCGATAGAGTGCAAATTTCGTTTCAAAAGCCGAAGGAGCTACCTATTGAAGCGCTTATGCGAGCCGGTATTGCAATAAATTGGAATTGGGAATCAGCTTTTCAGGCATGCGGATTTGAGGCTGCGAAGACTGGCAGCTTCTTGTTTGAAGAATTCGCTGCGGCGAGTTTGCTGGCCCTCGGAATGAAAGACTTCGCTCTGAACCTCACCGGGAGTTTTGCGGATGGCACCCGAGAAGTAGATGTGGTGGCCCTCTTTCGTGGCAGATTGCTCATTTTGGATTGCAAGTCGGGCAAGGACTTAGAGTTCAAACCAAATATTCAACACATTCAATTAGATTCAATTCCTCGTCACCGCACAGCGACAACTAGGGGGTCTAGGCATCCGGTCTGCTCTGGTATGGCCGAAGCGAAGGCTATCGAAGGCGAGTGAAGAAGTGTAAAGCCTTAGGGATCAGGGCAATTACTGCGGACAATTGGCATAACAATTTTCGAGAAGTGCTCAAGTTTTCTAAAATACCCGGAGAGTCGCCCGGCGAATTGAAAGCCGTCCAGGAATTACTTGATCAAAGAGGCTTGATCATGCCCAGAAGCAGCGTCGTCTCAGGTGTCAAACGCAGCTAACTACCGCAATGGGGGCTAGATGGCCGGAAAGACGAAATTCGTTTATGGGCCAGCGGCCGCCTCGGATTCGCAAGGCCACAACTCCTTCAAGCCCTGGTAGACATCGTTAGAGATTTGGTGGAGGTAGATCCCAATAGCTTCGACTAAGGAGGAGTAAGGA
>CAKZMM010000032.1 GCA_937128505.1 uncultured Thermogutta sp. | reverse complement strand
CGCCTTCGCCCGATTCCAGGAGCAAACCCTCTTGCCGCGGATCGAGACTCCGTACCCACTCGCGCCCTTGCGGCACCAGTGCTTCGGCCAAATCGCGGAGGCTGAAATCCTCCGGTCGCAATTGGCCCGTCTGAAGGGCCTCGTTCAAGTGCCGGACCGTGGCCTGCGGCCCATCCAACTCGTACCGACGCCGCAACTCCGCATAACGAATCCCTGCCACCACGTAATCTCCCCTTATTTCTAAATCTTCAAAAGCAAACGCCCCACCCGTGCCTCTTCACGCTGGAAGCAAAAAGTGCCAACTCCCCAAAGATCCGCCCCGATTTCCACGTGCCTTCTCCAAGCCATAAAACCCCCATGAAGGCCGAAAGCTTCAACTGCCCTTTCAGCTGGAACTTGCCGTAGTTCCCTCGATGCCGCCGGTCATGATCGTCGAACGCAGGTCGACCAGCACGCGGCGGGCCTGACCTCCGGAGCGTCGCGCCACGCGGCCAATCGCCAAGCTAGGATCGGTCACTTTCACCAGGCATTGATCCAGCAACGCATCGCCGGCTGCATTTTCCTCGACTCCCACCCACTCGCCCAACTCGAAGATCCCCGACGTGCAATCGAACTCGAATACTCCGGTCGTGGCCACGCGGATCGGACGGCTATCGCCGGCGCGGCTCTGCTGCATGGCCACCCCGAGGAAACGATCGGCAAAAAGCCGCTGATTGGCCACCTTGGTCCCTTGATCAGCCAGCGCCGAGGCCGGCTTCGCACGATCCCCATCCAGCCACAGGAGATCCCCGATCTCGATCTGCAAGCCTGAGTCCACCGCGGCAATCACCGGCTGGGTATCCCCGTAACGCCAACGCATCATATTGGGCATCGTTCAATCCCTCCCTTGCGAAACTTGAAAAGTGGCCTAATAGCCAAAAATCCCCAATTCCTCCCGCACCTCAACGGTTTAGCCCACCAGGCGGGAAAAACTTCTGAACGCACCGCCCGCTTTGAAGCCCACTGAACGCACCGCTCACGCCGCGGCCAAGCACAGATACTCAAGCAAGCTTCTCGCAAGCGATTCGGAAAGGCTGCACACTCCGCGGCCAGGCGGAGAGGCCTGGTCATCGGGGCGAAACAACCACACTGGAAGCGCACACTCGGCTGCTACGTGGAAATCCTGCGCCCCTACCGCCTGTTCGCTTAGCTTTCTCGCCGAATGGCCCGGACAAACTCCGCCACCCCGCCCGGCGATTGCCCCACAATTTCCCACAAATTTCGCGATTGCGGACGCCGCGGCTCGCCTGGCACTTCACGACCCGAAACAGCGCCAGCCGCAAGTTTGGCTCTATCGGCGATAAGTCGCCGCACCGTCGGCTCATCAACCTGCTTGAGCAGTTCGAGGAAATCGCGACCCAATAGCTCGCTGGTTGCCTCGCTTCTGCCGTCAGGCAGCGGCAAACCGAATTCGGTCAATGTCCGCCAAATCAATATTGTCCGCTCGGCCCGGGATGCCACCACGGCCATATCCGCAAGTTGAGCTTCAAGCTCGCAGATCCGCTCTTGCCACCTGCGGCAAGGGCAAGCTGCATCCGGCTCAAGACCAGCCGCCCCTCCGGTGGGGGAATTCGCCCCGGAGAGCTCCGGCCGCAAATCCTCCCCCAGTACCCGATCGACCGCCGCGACTGCGGTGCCCCGTAGATCGCCCCCATCGCCGCTCGTTCCCTGACAACGAAGTGGCCTTCTGCCGGCCGATTCGAAAAGCCCCCGCGTGGTGGCCGGATCAGCTACCAGATCGACACTTTGCACATGCACAATCGCTTCCACAATGGTTTGACGATCCCGCTGAGCCACCCGCGCCCGAACGTTGTGCGAAAAACCGACGTTTTCCGGCAAATGCTCCGCGTCCCATAGAAGCTGTTCTGCCAAGGCATGTTTCGGGTTGTAATGGAGGTCGGCGAAAAGTCCGCGCTGGGTCTCGAAGCGAACCCCGCGAACGATGCCGATCCGATCTTGATAGTCGCGTCCTTCGGCAGGATGCCCCTTGGGGTGATTGACATTGACTTTGGCGTTCTCGTAAAGGGGGATGGCTCGCTCGAGTGCTTCCGGCAGATAGATCCGCTGGTTTCGCGAAACCAGTCCCAGCAGCTTCACCCCCCGGATCACCGCCGCTTGGCGATCCACCTTCATCGTCACACCCGCCGCATTTTCATATTCGTTGAAAAATCGTTCCATGCTGGAGGACCTCTCGGTCATGGATTGCACCTTTAGCATCCGAATAAAAGAAGGGTTTTTCGTAGCGGGGTGGGCCCCGAACAAAAATCCAAATCCCGGTCCCAAATCGCAGGGAAAATCCACCGGCTTTTCATCCACCTCCGCCGAGACAACTCTCCGCTCTGTTTTATAGTATACTTATGTTCACTATACCGAAAATCGCTTCCTGGTTTCAAGACCTCAAATTTGGGCCACCCCTCTAGATGGGTCAGCCGCTGGGTATCCTGCGGATCATCCCCCGCGGCCAGCACCCCCCCGAACCTGCTAAAAGCTGCTATGGATTAAGCCAAAGCGGCTTGCCCGATCCGCCGGCGACTTACCCCCCGCATATTCATTCACGAGTTGCCGCTCGCGATCCGGGTCTAAGCCGTGCCGCATGGCCATCGTCTGAGGCGACATCGCTCCATGCCGCACCAACACTGCATCCGCCTGCGCCTCTTTGAGCCGATCTCTCACGGCCAAAGTGGGTGGGATGGCTTGCAAATCGATCGCTTCCAGCACACCGGCCGGGATTCGCCCCTGCGATTCCGCCGTTTGCACGACCCGCCACATCACCTGGAGATCTTCCTCGATGAGTTCCTGCTGAAGCCGTGCAAACATCTTCACGGCAGGTCCCTCGGCCACCATCGTCGAGGCATAATTGGCGTTGGAGGCGTCGCTGGTGAGCATGAATTCCGGCATCACCAGCCGGGCCGCGATCGCGCGAAGTTCCGCCTGAAGCACCGCCACAAATCGCGCCGCATCAATTCCTGAAGCGGGAAATTCATACTCCGTGCCCGCGTAGGCATCGAGAATCGTCCCCGGAGCAAATCGCCGCCAATACTCCGCGGTTTCTCGTCCACCCCAGGGTACCGCCTCCGACTGCTTGGCGAGGAATTGCTCCACGGCCGGTCGCGTAAGCCCGCTATGCTTACGAATGAGGGCAATCGCCGATTGGATTTCCGCTACCGCGCACATATTCCGCAAAAGCTTCTCGGCACGCCGCAGATTTTTTCGCACCGGATAAAACAGCGGAAGGCCCCGCTTGACATTCCCATCCACATTCCCTTTCCGGTGCTGAATCTCATCGGGCGGCACGAGCCGACCATCCACGAAATACCCCAGCACCGTTTCAACGTCTTCCGGATCGGTCAAGATGCCGAAGCTCGCCGCCGGGTTTCCCGCCTGCTCGGTTGGGGTAAAAATTTGATCCGGCTCTATAAACCGGACTAGGAGGGTTCCCTCCGGATCGGGGAATAGTCGCAGGAACACTTCGCCATCTCGGTCGCGTCGCCGCACGATCTCTTGCTGCCGGCGATGCCACTGATTTCGCCGCAAAAACTGATTGATGATCCGCTGAATTTGCCAGAGCACTTCCTCCGGCACCTCCTTGCCCGGCTGACTGGTCACGCGATACCCATGCCCGGTACCGACGATGTAACTGATGCGGTTTTCATGCCCATTGATGGCAAATTCGTTGCTCACGGCCAAGGCGCGGCATTGTCCGCGGATCGCCGCCAACTGCTCCTCGTTAGTGTAGGGCAAGCCGGTCTGATACCCACGGCCGTCCGAGGGCCGCACCGGGGACCACCACGAACCATCGGCATCCCAATACGCCTCGTCCGGATCGACGATCCATTGGCAAAGCTCTTGGAGACTTTCCCGCAGCGCGCGTCGAAGCCGGCCAAAAGCCCCGCCGGCTCCCGCCCCGCGTTCCCCGCCATCCCGATCGCGCACCTCTTCCCTTTGGGCCTCCGGGTCCAGTTTGCCCGCCTGATCCACCCCCGACGGCTCCCCCAACTTCCAATCATTCATCGAAATTTCTGCTCCTAGTTTTTGCCTGCTAATTTCCGGTTTGTGGCGGTCCATCCGATGCTTCTTTCTGCCATATCTGTTCATATGTTCATTTGCCCGCAACCTTTTGCGGAATCGTCACCTTATCCCACCGGTAGGCGGCTTCCCAGGCCATCATCCACGCGCGGCCGCAGCAAGTCATTCACCAGCCGCACGGCCATCTCCAAGGCATCGGGGCCATCGTCGTGATCGCCCACGGGAAACTCGCGAAGTTGCTCGACCAATAGCCGCGTGGAAGCCGAGTCGCTCTTGAACCGCAGACGCTTCGACGCCAAATAGGGCCCCAGACGTCGAAGCCGTACCAACTTACTGACGCGGTTTTCCATGAGCACGGGCACCGGTGCCGCCAGATGCTGCCGCCGAAATTCCGCGGCAAATTCCTCCGCCAAAAGTTCTTGAAATTGATTCGACTCCACAGCAAATAGGTCCGGCCGATGCTTCTCCCACAAAGCCGCCCCATCGCTCAGAAGTTGAGCGACCGATCTCCGCCCCAAATCCGCCTCCACATACATCAGGTGATCTTCCCCCAATCCCAGCACGACAAACGCCGAGTAATCCCCCCGTCGCGCGTCGGCCCCTTTGCTCGGATCCAAGGCCATCACCTTCGCTTGGAGCCGCGAGGGCCATTTTTCGAACCACAGCGGTTCAGCAAAGTATTCCTCCGGCCATTCGCACCATTGCGGCTGGATCGGCCGGTTCTGTTTCTCCCTCTCAAAGGCCGCGCGGCCACCGGTGGCCCGCTGACACATCAGAGTGTAAAGATCTTCTGCCTCGGGCCACAAAACCCGGGCACCCTTTTCCATTTCCGCTCGGTGCTCCTCGTAGAATTGTCTCGCTCTTTGTTGGGCAAACCGGTCGGCTATGCCGCCGTAGATATCTTCCCACTGCTGCCACAAGTCGATGCGATCGGGCCAGCGCTCGATGGCTGAGAAGACCCGCGATTTCCAGCCCGCTGTCCGCGTCAATTCCAGCCCCAAGGCCTCGGCGTGTAACGCGGTGGCCAAGTGGATCACGTTAGTGCTGGGAGTGCCGGCCTGCATCAACGTCCCATGAAACCATTGCCGCGAATGCTCCCGCTGTAGCGCCGATTGCATGTGCTGATCGTTCTGAAGATCATCGCATATGATCAATGTCGGCCGAAACGCCGCCCGCCGTCGCCCCCGAATCCTTTGGCCCGTGCCAAATGCCTCGATGGCCACCCCGTTGCGAAGAATGATGTAGCTCGCCCGCCACACCGGTCCCCGGCCGACCGCCTCCGGATAATCGCTCGCCAACCTCGGGTTATCCAACAATTGCTGCTTGATATTTTCCAGGTGGGCGACCGCTTGGCGCCGGCTATCGCTTACGATCCAGATGTACGGTTCCAAATCATGTAGTGCCACGAAAAGCGGATAGGCAAGCGCCGCCACCGTGGACTTCGCACTCCCCCGTGGTCCCAGCACATTGAGCTTGCTGCCGCGGTGGGTACTCATCCACATTAACTGCCGTTCCAACCAGTGATGCATCCGGCTAGGAGGCAAGCGGAAATGCTCGGGTAAATACTCGCGGCTCCAAGCAAGCAAAGACCGCTCCGGCGGCATTCGGTTGCCCGCGGACCTGGCCCGCCGATGTCCCGCCACCAATTGGCGGCGAAACTCCTCCAACCATTCTGCCCACGCTACCCCACGAAGCATGCAGGTTTGCCTACCGCTCCGCTTAAACGCTGCGAAATCGCCTTCTCCTCCCGCAGAGGCATCGGCCCCAGCGATCCTCGAAGGAGCCCGACTTTGTTGAAAAGGCAAGAAGATTTCCATCAATCCGCCCCGGGTTTTTTCCCTAAATCTCTCAGAATGCGATCGAGCCGCTTGAGGATCCGTTGCCGCGATTGGTCGGTGGGCAATTGTTCCAGCACGGCACCGGCCAATTGCTCCAGCAATTGCCGCACTTCTGCCAAAGGCATGGCCCGCGGCGATCGCCGGCCGAATTGCTCGGGCTTCGTGCGTTCCAAAGCCCACGCCGCTGCCCGCCAATACTGTTCTTTCCGCGCAGCTTTTTGGATGGCTTGGAGCAGCGTGATTTCCGCCCGAGATTCCGCACGACGCAACTGTTCGGCAAATCGTGGATCGCGGTCCGCGGTCTTCTGGATGGTAGACACCGAGCAACCGACGTAATCCGCCGCCGTGCTCCGGCTACATCCCACGGAAAGGATCGCCAACACCTCGCGGCGTTTGATCTCATCGAGTACCGGCGGCCTACCACGCTGAGCCATGAGCCTCCCCACACCCAAGAACGTTTCTCACTGTTTCAATCCACGGAGCAACCGCTACTTTAATCCAAGGACCAACCGCCCCACCTTCAAGCCTTGCGGCGGCAAATGATGGCGGCTAGGGCTTCGCCAGCAGCGGCTCCGGGCAATACTCCGCCGAAACCACGGCCCGACCCGCCGCACTCCGATACCCGGGAATAAATCGCCCGTTACCCCGGCCGGCAATCTTCCGCACGTTGATGATCCGCCAATGGTTCGAGCGCCGGAGGTGGGCAATCATCGCCGGATGTCCCGTCGTGATATTCACCCGTTCCCCCAACGCGCGGTGATACTCCGCCACCGCGCGGAGCATCGCGGAGCCGATTCCAATCCCCTGAAAATCCGGCAAAGTGACCAGGCGGCTGATCCGCCGCCGCTTCCGCCTGCCGGCTAGTGCGAGCGTTGCGCAAAAGGCTACCGGCCTTCCCTCCCAGCAGGCCAAAAAGCACTGAGCCATCGGACTAAGCGAACCGCTCAAATAATGATGCGGCGCAAAGAGCGTCCACGCACGACGGCTGGCACGAAAGAGCTCCAATTCGATGGGCGGCCGCCGAAAAAACCCCGGAGTCATTCGCCCCGTGGACATGTCAATGACCCAATCCGGCTCCAGCCACTCGGCCACATCATAGTGGCAAGTAACCGCGACGAATCGACATCCGATCCATCCTTCGCGAATCCCTTTGGAAACCGCAGCCGCCACCACCCGAGCCACGGTGCGGTCCACCACGCTCGTGAATTCGTCGAAGACCACCAGCGGCTTTTCGCCACCAGCAACGCCCGCTTCCGCCCCAGAAGCCTGCCCGTTATCCGCCGCAGCGTCCTCCGCCTCAGCCGTCCCGCAAGCCGAGGTTTCTTCTGCGGAGACATCTTTCTGCAAGCCGCCGGCCAAAGCCCGGGCCAAATCGCACCGAAATTGTTCGCCCGTCGATAAAACGTGGTAAGGCTTCACCCAGCTGGGCGGCGAGCTGAAACCCACAGCCGTCAGCAGCCGAATGATCTGTTTGATCGGCAACCCCCCAAATGCATCAACGACCGCTCGATCCGCAGGCCAGTCTCGTGGACTGTACACGCAACCGGGGAAAAGATGCCGGGCCAATGTACTTTTGCCACTTCCGGAAGGGCCCACAATGAGCCCTATCTTCCACGCTCTATCCGCAGGCGGCAACTCCACAGAAATACGCCGCTTCAACTTGGCCTCCAAGCTTAGATCGAACATCCCGGCTACTTGCTCGACCCGAAACGAGCGATACACCGGGCAGCTCACCTCTAGCGCAATCCGCCGCGGCTTTTGCCCGGAATTCGCTTGCACCTCCGACTGCTTAGTCACCGTAGTTCCTTCTCCATTACTTTCCAGCTTACTTCGGCCGATCTTTACGCCGCTACCTCCGCAGAGTATTTGCTTCACTTCCGGCCGCGGATGTATTTGAGCGTTCGAAACAAAGCCCAACTTTCGGCACGGATTAGCCCGGAAGGCTTCCGAAAAATTGCTAGGGCTTTTGCACCAGGTGGCGGGATTTGCCGCATATGATGGGAAATTCGCTGCATATCATGCAGGATCCGCTCCATGTCATGCGGGATTTGCCCCATATCATGCGGCGCTTGCGGCACATCAGGTTCACTCTCGCTTTCGCCCTGTGTTTCCATCTTCGCTGCCCGTACAACCCGGGTCTTTCGGGGCGAAAAGTGTCGGTTCCGCCTCCCACGCCACTAGACTCTGCCATTTCACCACGAAAAAACCGACTGAGTTTTGCCGGCCCACCGAACTTGCAATCTTCGTAAAATTCAGCGGCCCCGCCTACCCGCCGCTTAC
Source organism: uncultured Thermogutta sp. (assembly GCA_937128505.1). GTDB lineage: Bacteria > Planctomycetota > Planctomycetia > Pirellulales > Thermoguttaceae > DTLM01. The sequence continues at coordinate 20,864 of CAKZMM010000032.1, read as the reverse complement.
AGAGTCAGCAATCGGCACGAATACCCCTCGGCCGTTAGCCGTTCGAAAAGCTCTCGCTGCTCATCCTCGTCCTTGCACTCGACGACAACCTGAAAAGCTTCCGGCACCTCCAAGTCGCGGTTTGCTTCCCGGTCATCGAAAGTTCCCTCGTGCGCTTGGGCTGACCATTCTTCGAGGACCCCGTGCAATGCTGCGTTTTGCGTCTGAACCTGCTGGGCCAACTCCGCATATAGAATTTCGTCGGCTTCCGCCAAGCTTGCTAGCGGGTCCAAGAGAGCCAGAAGTTTGTCGGCCTCGGTCTCGTCAAGATCGAGGATCAGCACGGGCACCTCCATCTCCGGGGTAAGTTCGGCCCGAAGATGCCCGTCAATAAGCTGAAGCGACTTGTCGGGAAGCTCCCGAGCCAGCAGGGCGTCGGCATAGCCGATCTCCGCCAAAATTCCCCGAAGGGCGTCCTGCTGCCGCTGCGGATGAAGTCGCCAATTGCGCGGATGGGGCCGCAACTGGCTCGCCTTAACCCGTCGCAATTCCCGGATGCGATCGCGAATTTTCACGCCTCTTGCCTCCTCCGCATGATGCTCCTTCCGCGTTTTCCACGGAGTTCACCGCTGGGATCATACGGCACGCCATCCGTGATTGACCCACGCCGGCCTGTACCCCTTAATCCGGTGGTCGGATAGCCTATCGGCACTTCCACCATCCCGGCGACATATCCTCGCGGTAAAACGCCGTTGAGGCGCCGTATGCCGGATCGAGTTCAATCTGGGAAGATCGCCGCGGCGTGCCCGTTTTGCTTATCGCACTTCGTCTAACTTCTCGGCCAGTTTGCTTAGTTCCATCGCGTGCTGTTCCAACCGAGCTTCGTGCAACACGCATCGCGCGATGCCCTGCTCGTAGGCCGCCAGGAGTTTGAGCACCTTGCCGTTTAGCTCAGCAAGCTGGCTGCTCATTACCGCCAAGCGGGTATTGACGCGCGAAGCCCACGATATGGTCGCCGCCACACCACTAAGCAACACACCAATGAAGGTCAACCATTCCATCGAAGGCATGCTTCTTCCCGCCTCCTTCCGAATTTGATCCCGCCGGATTTTTCCACCTTGCCGGCACGGCTCTAAAAAGGTCTTCCAAAGTTTCTCACGAGTTTTCAACCAAAGTCTCTTAGGTCTTTCGAATCGAAAGGATTACAAGGATTTGTTTATGCAGCGCAATTGGACAACACCTCCAAGTCTCTTAGGTCTTTTGAATCAAACGGATTCCCACCGCGGGCAAAAACACGATGTTTTACCCTCGTCCCCGGAAACCACAGACCGTTCTGAATCAAATGAATTTCATTTGCAGGCAAAAAGCATCCCTTGAGAAACCCTAACTTAGAATCACTCTTTCATCGGAGCTTCCGCGCGAGCTTTTTCGCGGAGGCGCCGCTGCACACGTCGCGCCCCACGCCTCACCACCACGGCGATGGCCCGGGCGGCCAATACCGCGGCAATCGATGGTGGGCCGGTCCACCCCAAAGCCGCCAAAAGTTTCAGCAGCAGGCTTTCGGTCCACGGGGAGGCCCGCTCCGCCAAAACTCCAAGGGCCACATCCCGGACTACGGCCCGGAGATTTTCCGCCCCCACGGCTTTCTCCGCCTCTTCAACCCGGTCCCTCAGCCCCGCGAGGGTGGTGACCAGCCCTTCAAGCTGCTGAAGCCGCTGGCTCAAAGCCTGTTGGCTTCGCGCTTGGCTCAAATCGGCTTCTTGAAGTTGCTCGGCCAGCCGATCCAATTTGCCACGCATCTCCGCGATCTCAGCCGCCGATAGCGGTGGCAAGCTCCTATCTGGCTTGGGGGCGGGAGCCGGTGGCTGAACCGGCTGCGGCGCCACCGGCTCCAACGGCGGCGCCTCCGGCCCAGGCAGCACCTCCGGCACTTTCGGGCCGATCGGCCCTCCTCCCAGTCGTGCCCACGCCTCCCGAAGGAATTGGCGTATTTTGCCGCAGTAGGTGGCCAGGACCGTGCGCCCATCCGTCCCCCACAAAACGCCGACCAATTCCCCCCGCTCGTTAAAAACCGGCCCGCCGGAATCTCCCTCCCGCGCCGTACCGCTGAGAAGTAATGTCTGATGACCCGGCAAACCCCGCCGAGCCACATACCCCAGCATATTCCCCCGGTTACACACGTAGCGACCGTCGCTTCCGTAGCCGCAACTATGCAGCGACTGTCCGGGGGCTGGAGGCTCATCAGCCAGCGGCACGGCCTCCCCCCGCAGAGCTTCCACCCAAATTAGGCTGAGGTCCCACGCTCGATCCACCGCCACCACTCGCCCCGACAACACGCGACCATCGGCGAGATACACTCGCGTATCGATCGTGCGTTCCCCGAATAGATGAGCACAACTGAGCACCCACGCCCCGCGCTCATCACAGGCCACCACCGTCCCCGATCCATACACCCGGCTAAACCGACCCACCACCCCCAGTCGAACCACCGCCGGATGTTGCTCCGCGGGAGATATGACCGGAGGCTGCCCGCCGCGAAAGCAACCCTCCGGACCGCATTGGGCCAAAAGCAGGCGGTCAAAATCGCCCGAAGGGTCGGCCTGCGCAACCAGCCCAAGTACGCTGCAAAGTAAACCAAGAAACCAAACCCCGCCGCTCCGCGCAACCAAAGTTATCAAAATCCACGCGGCGTGCGTGATCGATTTGCCGTGCATTAGCCCCCTGTGCCCCCCTGTATTTCGAGGTTGCTTCAATTGGCCGACTGCCAAAGAAAAAAGCCGCTCCGCTTTTACGATTCAGAAAATACCGAATGCATGTTTCTCGAGCGAAAACTCTCCAAGCATTCTTTTCGATTGATTCCAAAAATACCGATACGATCATCCTTTGGCTCAAAAGACGCCGAGTCTAGCTGGTACCGAGTGACCCGGCGGGCGAAGCAGGGGCCAGCCGCCGCGCAAACAGCCTGGGCCGACTGCAATCACCCAAGCTGCTCCGCCCCACCAGGTTCCTCGAACTTGCTCCCCGGAGTGAATACGGCGATTTCCGCTATGTGTTCATTTGTTCATATATTACACCGCAAAGACTTTCTCGCTCCTTCGGGGGATTGAAGCGTGTCGACAATCGAGTTACAAATTCGCCGGACTTTGCTGCCCAATCACTCCTCGGATTACTTCGCGCTCAGAAACCGTAAGGCCCGGCCCCACCTGCTTCCTTTGACGGCATACTTTCAGAACATTTCGGAGGGCGGTGCTCCCAAGGTAAAACGGTACGAATAAAAGGGGCTTCTCGCCAAATCGGCCGGCTCTGTAAATCGGTCCGCTAAATGCGGCACCGGGTCGACCCCACCCCCCAAACGAGTAGCCACCACGCAAGCCTGGCTGCAAAACGGTGGCCATGGTCCCAGCAGTTGATCATCCAATTCCGGACGTAAAACCCAGCGAAGGATCGGCAAATGACGCATCGCCACCCAAAGCACCGATTTCCAGCCGTAAGCCATCCCGCAAAGCCGCCGCATCATCCTCACGGCACCACGCGGGTGCCATTCCGGCCAGCGTCCTTCGAAATCGGCGGCAAACACTTCCAGCCTTCCCGGCCAGAGATGCATTTGGCTGGCCAGGGTCACGGCACGCCCTCCATACCGCGGATGGACCTCCAGAACCAAAAGATCGTCGTCCCACCAGGCCAACATGGCCGCGTGAACATGCCGACCACGCCCGGCCCATGCGATGGGGCCACGCCCCCGGTATAGCAGCAGATCCCCATCCCGAATCTGCCCAACCGCTTCGTGAAAGGGGACTAACCTTTCGGCTGTTGCCCCGCTCATGAGTTCCGCCTTTCCGCGTCCAGAGGTTCAAAAGATTTCAAGGTCCCTTTGAGCGATCGTCGAATGGCCCGAGCCTGGCGACGGTGAAAGATTTGGCGGTATCGCCGCCGATGCTCGTCGCGAAGTTCCAGGGCCAATTCATCCACTTCGCCCCCCAGCAAAGGGGGTAACTTGCCGCTTTCGACAAGCCGACGAACCCCACAGAGTCGACACGGCAGGTAAACCTGCCCACCGCAATCCGGACAACGGCGCCGAGGACCGATCCAAGGGTCCGATTCCCATGGATCGTGATTGGTTTTTCGGGGCCTTTCCCGCCGTTTTCCGGAAGCAATGGTTGCCACCGAGCCTCGGCTAATCGCGAGCATCCGCGCGATTTGCCGCTGGCTATGGCACCCTGCGGCCAAAAGTCGCTTGACTTCCTCAACCACCGTTGCCGAAAGCATGCTCTCATCCCAGCTTCACCGAGCCAAAAGCCGCCAGAATCCCCCGCTTCAACCTCCGGTATTCCCCTCTTTTCCTACTCCCAAGGTGCCGAGCATTTTCGTTCGAAAAGAATATGCTGCTTCGTGCCGCTATAAGCTCTGCCCTATTGAGCTCTCCCTTCAATATGCCCCGCCTTGATATGCCCTAACTTGATATGCCCTAACTTGATTTGCCCAGCCTTTATTTGCCCTACCTTCATATGCCCTGCCTTAACTTGCTCGGGCTTGATATGCTCTGCCTTGATATGCTCTGCCTTAATGAGCTGTGCCTCATTACGCTCCGCCGTGAGCTCGGCCTTCGTGAATTCGGCCACGAGCTTGGGCGTTTCGCAGGAGCTTCGTCTGTTACTATGTACATATGTACACTTAACTTCCCAAAATAAAAAACGCCGTTGGCAGACGAAAGAACCTTCATTCCGGGGGCAAAACAAATCGTATCCTAAGGAGAAGCCGACTGTAGTAACCGGCAGGTCCCACGGCCGACATTGGTTCCAAACCTTAGCTCAAACGGTGGCCCAAATTCAACCGGGATCTTAGTCCCCTTGGCCACCCGTTGGGCAACCCTTTTGGAGGTCGCTAAGGCGTTAAAAGGATGGGCCACGCATAACAAAACTTCACACGATGCTCGGCAACGGAAGACCGGCAATCCGAACCGAAGAAACCTTCGCACTTTACGACAAGGCGGCTTCACCCGTCCTCCATAGAGCTTTTACTTTTTTTCATCATGCCGACAAAATTACAAATTTTTCGCAATCACCAGCAAGTTTGTGGAGGTATCAAGCATAGTCAAATCGCTGAAATTCGGATCTATACCCATCGATGTAGCCGACTGTGCGGAACGTTCTTTGCCTCATCGGCTCGGTGGCGATTGCCCCGATCGCTCCTGCCTACTATGATTGTGTCGAGCTAAAGGTAGCGGCTTTGCAACCAGTCCGCGAAATATTCGCGGAGATATGCACAACGCTATAAGTTCATGATGCGATGAGCTCCTGAAGCTATCTATCGATATAGGGTCTGCCCAAGAGGAAATCTTTAGGTATCAGCCTACACACAAATTCCGAGGAGGCGAATTGGATGACCCACACGTTACGCCGAGATAATCAACTCAAATCGGCTTCGATGGAGCGCACCGTAGGCCCAAGCTCGGTGGCAACCCAGCCGCTCGATCGCTTGCGGAAATGGTGCGGCACGTATTCACGCCGAATAGCTACGGAACCCAGCCGTCTAATCGCCGAATCGGCAGGCTTAGGTGGTGGAGAGCGCCTCCGGGCAGATTCCACGGCATATCGTCCGAGAAAGCCGCGGTTGCGGGGGGCTTTTTCTGCCCTCTACGTCCTCTGGACATTATGGGTATGGCTGGGTCTTTGCGTGGGGAGCCTCCAGGCCCAAGCCAAAAACGTGATTTTGATGATCTCCGACGGTGCCGGCTACAATACTTGGGTTGCCACCAGTATGTATCAGGGACGTTGGGAGGCTGCGACCGGCCGTAGCCGCCAAATCTATGATCAGGAAGGGTGGCTCCATTTTGGGTGTGCTACCTATCCTCTTTCGCTAGCGGACAAGCCCGCCGGAACCAACCGGCAAGACCCCAAACTGGTCTACGATCCGGCGAAGGCTTGGGATCCGGTCAAAGGCTACGATTGGCTGCGAACGACGGCGACCGACTCGGCCGCTGCCGGTACCGCGATGGCCACGGGGGTAAAAACGTATAACAACGCCATTAATTGGTCCGATGAAGATCGGCCGTTGGAACCTGCACTCCCTCAACTTGCCAAGGCTCGAGGGAAATCCGTGGGAATTGTGACTAGCGTACAGTGGTCTCATGCTACGCCGGCAACCCTCGGGGGTGCAAGGGTACCAGATCGCGACGATTACGAAGCCATTGCCCGGCAGATGCTCCACAGTTACTGGTTGGATGTGATCATGGGCGCAGGCCACCCCGAATATGACCACGATGGCCGCCCGGTAGAAAAAGGTAAGCAGTACCGTTACGTGGGTGGGGACGAAATCTGGAAAGCCCTGGAAGCGGCCCGGGCCAAGCCCGATGGAACTTATCAGGGCTTTCGACCCGTGGTCACCCGGGAAGAATTTGCCGCGCTTTGTTCCGGTAATCCGCCGCGGAAAGTCGTGGGCACAGCGCCGGTAGCCACCACGTTGCAAGTGGCCCGAAGCGGCGGCGCCCCGAATGATCCCCCCTTCGACGACCCGCTCATCGACTCGGTCCCCAACTTGGCGATGATGACCGAAGGGGCGTTAAACATCCTGGACGATAACCCCCGAGGCTTTTTCCTCATGGTGGAAGGTGGTGCGGTGGATTGGGCCAACCATGCTCGGCACCTGGGCCGCATGATCGAGGAGCAAATCGATTTTCTGCAAGCCGTGGAAGTTGTCGTCCGCTGGGTTGAAAAACATAGCAATTGGTCCGAAACCTTGGTGATCATCACGGCGGACCACGAAACCGGACTCCTTTGGGGACCGAACTCCGCGGAAAAGCCTTTCGAACCGCTGGGGGACCGCGGCGCCGGCCAAATGCCTTTGGCGTACTACAACTCCAAAGGGCATTCCAACAGCTTAGTGCCGCTCATGGCGCGGGGATTCGCTGCCGAGCGATTCCGTCAGGAAATTGTCGGGGAAGATCCCCGGTACGGAGCCTACGTGGACAATACGGCTATTTTCCGCGTCATCGCGCAGGCACTGGGGTTGGATCGCAGCCTTTCCGAACAAGCGGAGCCTCGCATGCCTTTGGTCGAGGGGTTACCGTTCCACTGGGAGTTTTCCGCGCAGACGATTCGGTTCATGGGCATTGATGCTCGCTGAGTGGCTAAGCTGCGGCATGAGCTGGGGACCAAATTGGCTGGAGCACTGACCGCATCCCGCCCCACGGGTTACCCAGTGAAATTGAGCGCTTCATCGAGTTTTAACAGTGCAATCAATTACTCAAATCAAGTACTCAAAAAGCCGTTGGCGAGCCTTGCCCGACGGGGATTTCGTGGCGGATGAATTTACTGAAAAGCCCTGCTGCACCTTAGCTTGTTCGGCTCCGCCTTAAGCCGGGTACTTCCTGCAAAGGAAGGCCGGTGGGCTGACAAGTGATGAAGGCTCCTGCAACATGCCGGCACGTCGCTCATCCACAGGCAACCAAGCCGCGCCTTTCGGACGACCAAGGTGGCGGATTGCCTTGGTAATTCCCGGGCTCGGTCCCGGCGGAGCGGAGCGCGTTCTGCTTCGCTTGGCGGAGCATTGGTCGCAAGCAGGTCACGCGGTCTCGGTGGTCACGTTTGAAACATCTAACACCGACTTTTACCGCTTGCCCTCGGCGGTGCATCGCGTCGTGCTTGACGCGGCTTTCGAGACAACCCGCTTGCGCGAGAAACTGCGGGCGACACACAATCGGCTGCAAAAGCTGCGCTTGAGCCTGGAGCGTTTGCAGCCCGACTTGGTGGTCTCGTTTCTGCCGGAGACGAATGTCCTCGTTTTGCTGGCCACTTGGGGACGCAGGTATCCGGTGGTGATCACGGAGCATAGCTGTCCGCAACATTTTCCTACCGTGGGCCTGTGGCGGCTTGCCCGGCGACTGACCTACGGCTTCGCCACGCGGCTTGTTTCCGTCAGTGCTGGTGTGGATAGGTACTTCGGGTGGATTCCGCGAACTCATCGCCGGATCATCCCCAATGCGATCTCGCTGCAAGAAATCGACCGAATCGGGCGGCAAGAACCGCCGTGGCCATGGCCCCATGCGGTGGCCGCGATGGGTCGGCTCGAAAAAGAAAAAGGGTTCGATTTACTGCTGGCAGCCTTCGCCCAACTGGCTAACTCGTTCCCGGATTGGGGGCTGGTGATTCTGGGCGAAGGAACTCAGAAGCCGCCGCTTCGTCAACAGGCGGCACGCTTGGGCATCGCAGACCGGATCTTTTGGGCCGGAACCGTGAACCCACCGTATGGCCTCCTGCGGGCGGCCGATCTATTCGCTTTCCCTTCGCGGCATGAAGGCTTCGGAATTGCGCTGGTCGAGGCGATGGCTTGTGGGTTGCCGTTAGTGGCGAGCAATTGCCGGCCCGGTCCCGGCGAATTGATCGATTCGATGCAAGAAGGACTTTTGATACCGCCGGGGGACGCCCCCAGCCTTTGCGAAGCGTTGCGGACCCTCATGAGTGATGCGAATCTTCGGGCTCAAATGACTCGGGCAGCTCGCAAAAAGGCCGAACAATTCGATCTTCCGCACCTCATGCCCCGGTGGGATCAACTACTGGATGAGCTGCTGACCACCCGCCGGATCACATCCGAGCGATAATCGAGATGTACCATCCGGGGAAGGGAAGACGCTTCAGATATGGGAGCATCTAAGCAGTTGCCTGTTGGTCGCGAGGAGTGTTCTTAAATCCCCCATCCCACCGGCCGATCGCTTCCCCGTATCAAAGAAACGGTTACGGTGTAAACCGAAAGTGAATAAGGTCTCTCCGGGCGTTTCTCAATCCCCTTTCCTCTTGGGGGAGGGGTTTGCTGTTTTGTTTGCGACCCCGAGCGTTGTGGCACTCCCACGTTCCCTTAGGGGAGGGTTTTCCCCTGCGAGTGATCGACTCCGGTCCGATGCTAGACCCCGCGTCGCCCGAGGGCCGGGGTTTCGCTATAGCCGCCGGCGGATACTACCGCTGAGCCATGCTGCGTCGCCCGGGGGCCAGGGTTTCGCTTTTCGCGAAAAAGCCGTTCGCCTCGATACGACCCACGTCCCCCCAGGTAGGGTTTTCCTCCGCAGCCAGCAGTCCTGTATCCTCAGCGGAGCCCCGCTCCCCGCCGGAGGTCTTTCCGCCGCAAATCATGAGCTTTTAGCTGATTAGCCAAGCTCCTCTTCCCAGGGGAGCGCTTTGCCGCGTCAGCCCAAAATATGCGGCCGTTTCGCCGCTAACGCCGGAAAGTCTTGGGAGCCGCAATGGGGCCGTGGTCCACGCCTAAATGATCCTCTGCTATCCTTCGCCGGCACTCGGTATGCTTTATCCGTCTGCTGGTATCTTTATCCTTTTGCTGGTAGCCTTTTGCGGAGAGCGGTCGTCTTTTGCGAGTGTGTTTCTCCCGTCTTTCTCAGAAAGTCTTTACAGCGAGTGTTGTCCCCCCGGTAGCGACACCGGTCGATACGGCTGATACTCCTCCAGGTGAACGGTTCTCCCCTCGATTCGATAAACGACACCTCGCCAGCCCACCCGCCGAACCCATATCGCTTTGAGCAAAGCGAGCGGATAAATGAGTTGTGTCAATGGGATGGCGAGCCAAAACCGCCACCACACTTTGCCGCGGAGCCAATCGGCCGCTTCCCCTCGAAGCCTCACAACCCCTGCCACCGCCCTCTCCAAGGCTGAAAGGATCAGCCCAGCGGCTGCCCAATAGCCGAGTAAGCCCGCCAAAAGCGCGGTTGCCGCGCCGGTCTGCCCCCGGACGGCCGCCACGATCATCACCGCCAAAGCGGCCAAGACGACCGCCGCCGAGCCTAATCCGTGGCCCAGCACCACCGGCCAACCGGGATGGTACAGCCGCCCCACCACAAGCTGCCGCACCACCCAGGGGAAGAACTGCCGCAGGGTGCACGACTCGCGGTTGACCATCAGCAGCCGGGGCACAAAGGCCGTCTTCAATTTCCGCCGGCAAACCACATCGAAAATCACAGTATCCGAAGACAGCGACCGGCGCCAGCGATCGATCAACCGCGGATCGCAAAACACCTCTCGCTTCAAGGCCACGCTGCCCCCCCACGTGAAGTGGTTCCAGAACATCTGCACCACCGCGCCGGCATTCCAAACATAACGCACGAGGGATCCCCACGTGGGCTCTTCGGGCATGTACCACCGATTGCCCGAGGCTACGCCGATCTCTGCCTGCCGAAGCGGGGCCACCAGTTCCCGCAACCAACTGGCGTGGGGGAGCGTGTCGGCATCGAGAAGTGCCACAACCTCATAAGGTTCCTCGCGCAATTGCTCGGCCACTTGGGCCAAGCAAGCACACTTAAGCGATGACTCCTCCGGCAACTGGCGGCGGATATCGACCTGCACACGTGCCGGCCCCACGGGACGCAAACTCCGCATCCATCGGCCTACCGCAGGATCGCTCTGGAGACCGTGTTCCGCCAAAACTTCGCGGATGACCGGCCAAGCCGGATCCTCCGGATGATCCACAATGATGATCACGTCGTAATGCGGGTACTCTTGCCGCAGGAGGCCCTGCAAACAAGCTTTTAAAAATGGATCGCATCCGCGCAGACAAAGGACGCAAACCGCCTGCGGCCAATCCGCCGTGGTTGAATCACAAGAAGCCGCGGGCAGACCTTCCTCCGCCACCGAGCCCCGCCACCCATTTTCGGAAACCCACTCGGGCTTTTTCCCTCGCGTCACGCCGCCAATGGCGGCGGCAAAGCGCAACACCGGCACCGCCTGCACCAAGGCAGCCACCAGCAGTAGCCCTAATAAGCTTGCCACCAGCCAGCCTGTCACCGGCTTGTCCCTTCGGCTACGACGGCCGCCGGCAGCTTCGACGGCACCGGCCAGGCCACCCACACCGGCCGCAAACCCACAAGCCACCGTCCCACCGGGTTAATTAATAGCGCAGGCAGTAGCACCAAATCGCCGACCAAAGCCGCCACCAGAAGCGTAGCCATCATCCACGAAAAGCGGCTGATTGGCAGAAAATCGCTCACCGCGAATACCAGCAGACCAAGTGCGCAGATGAGTGTCGTCTCCACCATCGCCCAAGCGCAGTGCTCAAAAGCCCGTCGCAGGGCCTTCTCGGGGGGTAAGCCGCTGGCTAAATTCCGTCGATACCACGTCAAATAATGCACAGTGCCATCGACCGCAATCCCCAGGGCCACGCTGGCGGTCATTACCGAGCCAATATCTACCTTGATCCCTTGCAGCCCCATATATCCAAAGACCAAAACGGCGGGAAAGATATTGGGAATCATGGCCAACAGGCCCACCAGGAGACTTCGCTGCACGGCAATCATCACCACAGCCACCAAAGCCACGGCCCCCAAAAAGCTGTAAAACATTCCCAAGAGCAAGGCTTGCTGTGCTTTTTCCACCAAGACCGTCAATCCGGTATAGATTACTTGCACCCCGGCAGGACGTTCGGCATCGAGCACGGCGGACACTCGCGCCTGAATCTGCTGGAGGAAGACCGCGTAGTCGGTATTGGTCAAAGCCGGTACCCGAGTGCTCACCCGCCACCACTGACCCTCGGCGTCTTGACTGAGCCAGTGCGCCCGTGCTAACTCCGGAAGTCGCGCTTCCAAGCGACTTTTGAGTACACTCCGCCGGATCGTGCCCCGAGCTCCCGAGCCTTTTGGAATCGCCGGCAAAAAGGCGACTGCGGAGGTAGTGCCGCCGAGTTCCGGCAAACCCTCAAGGGCCGATTCCAATTCTCGCAGAAGCTCAACCCGCTCCAGCAAATCCAACGGCGACTCCGGACGAAACCGGACCACCAGTTCGACGGGCACCAACGGCCCCAATCGTTCCTCCAACCACTGATAATCCCGAAGTACCCTGCTGCCGGCGACCAAAAGCTCGCGCACGTTGACCGACGTGCTGACCCAGGTCAATCCCCAAGCGGTCACCCCCATCGCGATCCCCGCCAAAAGGAGGATGATTCCCCACCCGTAAACCACCAGGCGGCTCCACGCCGACCAGATGGCCCGGGGATATCGCCCACTTTTTTCCTCATCGAAATTCTCGAGCTTTTGGCCCTGGCAGGAACGACCCTCTCTTTGCGCGAACCACAGGGCCCGGATCTCCATGGCCCCGGGAACCACCACGAAAAGCAGGCCCAAGGTCAACAGAATTCCCATGCTGGCGAAAAGTCCGAACTGCCGAACCGGCACGATCTCGCTCAGCATGAGCGAAGCAGTGCCGATCGCCGTGGTCACACCGGCCACTACGCAGGGAAGCCAACCTGCGCGGATGGCCCCCTGTACCGCAACTGATGGCCCGGTAAGCCGCAACTGCTCCGTGAAGTAATTCGATAGGTGCACTCCCCCGGAAATCGTCACCACGAACACAAGCGGAGCCATCACGGCCAAGACGGCGTTCATGGTCACGCCAGTATACCAGACGATGGCCAGCACAAATCCTTGACCCACCGCCGCCACTGCGACGACGGCCAGCGTCTGAAGCCATGAGCGCAAGCACATCCAACAGATCAGGAGCGACAGCAACGCGGAGGGAAGTCCGTAAACGGTTAGGGCCCGCACACTTTCCAGGTCAATCGCCGCTCCATCGACCACCGAGCCGGCCAGAAAGATCCTCTCGTCGGGAAGGCCCGTGATCTTCTGGGCCACCTCCCGCAGGATATCGATGGTTTGCTGCCGATTTTCCCCCGCTTTTCGCGTCAGGCTGACGACCGCACAACTCGTCTGACCATCGCGGCCCAGAAGAATCCCTTGTAACCGGGCTTCTGCCTGAGCACGGTTTAGCCGGAGCGGTTCCTCCATCAATTGCCGAACTACCGTGTAGCCGGCAAGTACTTCGGCGAAAAGCTCGCGGTAGGTCAGATCGCTGGTGGCAAACTCTTCCGATTGAAGAACCTTCGCATACTGCTCCAATCGGGGATCATCCAGCGTACAGCCTTCCCAGCTTACGAGGATGACATCCAGGACCCCAAACCGGCGCAAAAACTCGTCGAATCGCTCCCGCTCCGAAAAATGACTGGGCAGCCAAAACGCGGGCGCATTTTCCACGCGGCTCATGCTGCCTTGAACGCCCCAGAGGAGGGCCGGAAGGCTCACCGCGATGAGCACTAAAGCAATCGCAGCTCGTCTAACAAACGGCATTCGGGCCATTCATTTCTGTGTCGGCTAATTTTCTTATGTATTTTTATGTCGGCTTTCTCCGTTGGCTTTCTATTGCGGCAAATAAAACTACGGAGACGAAGCGGACGCTGCGGAGCTCATCCAGTTTAACGTTTTGACGGCGGTGTGTCCGAGTGCTTGCGCGATGATGACGCCGTTTTTTCAGCCGCCATACCCCGGCTGAAGCACCACCCGTGTGAATTTTCCCCGCCCAAGCAAGGGCACAATCCTAGAAAGATTCATGCAAGCGACCAGAGGGCTACTTTCCCCATAAGCAACGGCGCGATCGTACTTAAGATGCGGTACGTAACATTCCACGCATTTTCCCCGCACAAGCTAGGGCACCATAGCTCCGGAAAAGCTCCCGAAACCCAACCGATGAGAATCGAAAAGCATGGGATCAGGCCTTAATGGGTTTTTTAGGGCCCCTATCTTTCGCGGGAAAGCGGGCGGAATAACTCAAGGCTCTCTCCGCACTTTAAACACTCGGCCATCATGTTTACCAATTTAGTCGATCGTGAAGAGACCCAACTCTTTTAAGATTCTTCTCAAGGAATTTCGGCCGGCTTGGCCCCAAATTCTCTCGCACACGTCGAAGGAAAATCAAAGATTAGAAACAGATTTAGAAACAAAATCAGAGGGTAATCGGCAAGAGCGTGCGGATGAACAAGAGCGTACGGATGAATACGGATGAAATTGAACGCACGATATTGATGGGCAATGGCACCGGTCATGGCACCCATCAATGGACTGACATTAGTTTACAAACTTTGTTTACAAACTTCATGCGTTATACGCACGCCAAAGGCATAGCTTGATAAGATGAGCTGATCAGGTCACTCAGGTAACAGATTTGAAAAGGATGTAAGAAGTATTTACTATTTCCGAGTTGGAATTCGCTCACCTAGGGGCGACCTGAAAGCCAAATAACCGTTGCAACCGGGCAAGAATACTCTCGTCGTGCACGAAAAAAAGCTAATCTTTATGCACGAAGAGATAATTGACCGGGCAAAAGAGCGCGTCTCGTCACGACCAATTGAAGAACTGCAAAAATTAGATTCAAAAAACCACACAAACGTCGCTTAAAAAGTCGCGATCGTACGTGGGTCTGCTAGAAACCGGCTGCTCAAAAGTCGCTAAATTGCCGAACTCAATCTTTACTAAATCGGCAAACCTTTGAAGATTTCGGCTTAGTTACGCCTTTCGACCCGCCGAATGAGTATCGAGTTGATGACAAACCTCTGTATCAATCTCAGGACAAGTTCCCAACGATCTGCCTTTGTAAAATCGTTTTGTGGGCGCCAAGCATGTTGTATGATATCACTTATCAACGCGGTGGAGCTTGTCGTCGACTCGTCAACCTGCACTAGCTTCATGGCAAACGCACCCAATTCGAAGAACTGAACCAAAAGATGAAAGTTTCCAGGTGCTCGAAGACTCAAAGCACTCAAGAAACAATGCCGTAGAGTTGGGATCATAGGTTCTGCCGGCTTTTCGACGGTTTGGGGTCGTGTATCATTGGGGTCGTCTATCACAGTCTGTTTGGGCAGCCTCTCCCATGAATTGCCGGACCGTCGATTTCCTCAGGGGTGACCAGCTCGCGGAGCGACCCGAGCTAGCTTCTCAGGTTGTCAAGTTACATTCATGGTCCCTCTCCGAGGACGATGAGGAGGCTTTCCTCCGCCGAGCGTTTCTGGCTTTTGGAACCGCATTTGATTACTCCACCGCCCGATGGGTTAAGGCAGCCTCCGGGAACTGGCAAATACTGGCCCGATTTGGCCTCGAGCTGGAGTTACCCACGACAATTGCCGCGGAAGCCCTCGAGCGCCGTCAAATCCTGTGGATGCCTCCGTGGCTTTTGGTCCCCTATCTACCGGAAAAAGATCCCCTGGAATTACTTGCGTTCGCCTGGCGTGAGCAACCCCCGTGGGATGTTCTGGCTCAACTTGCCGGGCTGGTGGTGGTACTCCGCCAGTTGGCCGCCGCCATGCGGACGCGTCTTGACCAGCAACGGCGGATCGAGCAACTCGAAAATCTCCTCGGTTACACGCGGCGATGGCTCGGGATCAAAGAGATCGAGTCGCTCCTGGTGGAAATCGCCCAGGCAGCCACGCGGTTAATCGGCTGCGAGCGTGCGAGTATCTTCCTTTGGGATCGCCGCACCCACACCCTCGTGGCCCGACCTGCACTCGGGGTTCCCGGCGGAGAATTGCGGCTTTCGGACTCCAGCGGTCTGGTCGGCCGAGTCATCCAAAGCGGTGAGCCGGCACTGGCAGATGAAGAGCTGCACCCCGAGTGGATCGATCATTCCGTCGACAAGCAGCTTCGCTTTCAAACCAAAAGTGTGCTTTGTGTCCCGCTCCGCGGTGCCGCTGGATTGCTGGGGGCTTTTGAGCTTATCAATAAACGCACGGGCCGATTCACCGATGGTGACCAAGCTCTGCTTTCAGAGCTGGCGGCACATGCGGCCGGCATTCTGGAAAATGCCCAGGATCGGCAGGCCCTCCTCACCACCCGGTCGCGCTTGGCCGAGCTGGCGGCCTCGCAGGTCGAATTGGTGGGACGAAGCCCCGCCATCGAGGCGATTCGTTCGGTCATTCATCGGGTGGCCGAGACCGATCTTGCGGTTCTGATCCTCGGCGAACACGGCACCGGCAAAGAAGTGGTGGCCCAGGCGATTCACTACTGGGGCAAGCGCCGTCATCAACCCTTTGTGGCGGTCAATTGCGCGGCGATTCCCGAGACTTTGGCCGAAAGCGAACTTTTCGGCCACGAAAAGGGGGCCTTCACCGGGGCCGACGAGTCCCGTGCCGGCAAGTTCGAGCTCGCCAGCTCCGGAACGCTCTTCCTGGATGAAATCGGCGATCTATCGCTGGCCTGTCAGGCAAAGCTCCTTCGCGTGTTGGAGCAGCGGGTCTTCACCCGGGTGGGGGGGACCGCACTCATCCCCACCGATGCCCGGATTATCGCGGCCACCAACCAAGACCTCCGCGAGGCCGTTCGGAAGCGGCGTTTCCGCGACGATTTGTTCTATCGACTCAACGTGGTAACCATCGAAATACCACCCTTGCGGGCCCGACCGCACGATATCTTGCTTCTTGCCGAGCATTTCCTGAATACCTTCTGCCGACGTGCCGGCCGCCGCGTGCCGCAATTGACCCCCGCCGCCCAAGAGTGCTTATTGAAACACCCTTGGCCCGGCAACGTGCGCGAATTGCGGAATGCCATGGAACGCTTGGCGTACCTCCACCGAGAAGATGTGATCGATGCGGCGGACCTGGCGTTCATCTTTCCGCACAAACCCGTCTCGCAAAGTGGTATTTTGTTAACTCGAATTGCGGAGGGAGCTCCGCCTGACCAGCCGGCTCTAAGCCTCGCCGAGGCAACGCGGCAATTTCAGATCGCGTATGTGCGGCAAGTGCTCGAAGATTGCCAGGGGAACTTCACCGAGGCGGCCCGCCGGCTGCGACTCCACCGCTCCAATTTCTATCGAAAGCTCCGCCAACTGGGTGTCGAAACCCGTGCACTTCCACCGGAGGCTTCCTGACGCCGCGCCACCGGCTTAGCCGCCTACCGATGATCCAGAGGGGCCTCTCTGCGATCCCGAGCGTCCTGCCCGAAATCCCGGGCTTTTGGAGCCTGGGCACCAGGTCAGCCACCCAGGACAAGAATGACCAGAACCCTCAGCGGCTGGATGAGAAGTGCAGAGACTCCTGCAAGGCAGCCTCCCTGCCAAGAACTCCTCCAAACGAGCGTTTACCTCTTCGAAGGAATCCCTGAAGTGAAAGCCGCAAAACCGTGTTGTCCTTCCTCTTCTGTAAGATTCTCCAGGACCGCAGATTTTCAGAATCCGTATTCCGAACGCAGGGGCAAGAATCTGTAGGCAAAGATTCCCATCACGATGCCGAGGACTACGGCGGATCGTAGCCGCCAGCGTTCCACGGATTGCAGCGGAGGATCCGTAGGATTCCTTTCGCTAACCCCCGCCAAAATCCGTATTTTTTTAAGGCCAAAATCATATAGTTGCTGCAACTGGGCTCGAAGCGGCAATGCCGGCCGATCAAGGGGCTGAGCGTCCACTGATAAGCAATAACGAGTCCTATCAAAATCCGGACGGGCAAGCCTGCGATCCAGTGTAGCACTTTTTTTACTCTTGTTCGCTCTTCTGGCTGGGGCATTCATTCAACCTCCGAGCCAGTCGTTGAACCAGCGTAACCAAAGAGCGTTGCAAATCGCCAAGCTTAAAGCCCTCGCCAGATCGAGGAATGACGACTAAGTCTATCCCCGCGGGCAAATCGGGCCTTTTCAGCCGAAAGCTTTCGCGAATATATCTTTTTACGCGATTTCGCACGGTCGCCTTGCCGAGCTTTCGCGGCACAGAGATTCCAAGTCGCGAGTAGTCCAGGTTGTTTTTGCAGCCGTAAACGATTAACCATTGATCGGCAACAGAGGTACGCTGTTCGAATACACGCTCAAAATCTCGCCGACGGCAAAGCCGGAATTTTCGGGGGAAGCGAAATCCTGGCATGCACTAAGCCTCGACGGCGACATGAAATCACCGAAGCCTGTGGAAACACCTCGCACAACCAGCCGAACCACCTTCTGAGTGATACGGCAAGCCCATGAGCCGCTTTCTCCGCTTGCCGCCGGCACAACGACCTACCAACCTCGAAGCCAAGATTCTTGCCGCCAAACCAACCTTATCGGCCGAACCAATCCCCGCACCACATCTCACCGCAAGGCGGAACGATATCGCTGCCGGCTTCCGCAGGTACAACACCTTCTTTTACCGCTTTACGGTGCCTCTTTATACCGCTCCCGGATGCCTCAGAATCAGCTTGTGTGCTTTTCCTACGTAACTTGACGGGAGTGAATACAATCGCAGCGTGCCACCGCCCCGATTTCAACCCTTGCAACTCAAAACAACACTCGGCGCGTATTCGATCCCCGGCCTTATGAGCCTGAGATCCTTTGGGTATTTACGAGCTTAGCCCTCGAGCTATTTACGAGTTTAATCCTCAGAGACCATCAAGTAATACTCCAGGCGGTCTCGCCGAATCATCCAAAAAAGATGGCCAGAACCCGGCGACGCCTATGACGATAAAAGACGTCTGGAATTAAAAAAGACGTCTGGAATTAGAGAAGCCTGGAATGATGAACCACCGCCCACTATGGAGAATGATCCCTTTCCCGCAACAGCCCAAGAATCGGCTCCCCAGCATTTTCACCACTGCGAGTTGATCTTTTCACCAGTGCAAATCAGCACGAGGATCCCTACCATAGTAGGCTTCCAAGCCTTTCAACGATTCTTTAACGGAGGGGTCGAGCCTCTCCGGCAATACGATCATGACCTCCGCGATCAAATCGCCCGGCGAATCCTCTTCGGAGGGCACACCAAAACCGCGTACCCGAAGTTTCTGCCCACTGCTCGTGCCGGGCGGGATTTTCAGGCTAATCGTCCCGCGGGGCGAGGGCACATCGACTTTTGTCCCGTTCACCGCTTCGGGAATGGTGATGGGAATCTTCACATACAGATTCTTCCCCTTGCGCTCGAAATACGCATGCGGTCGCACCCGAACCGTAAGAATCAAATCGCCGGGTGGGCCACCCGTGGGAGAAGGGGCCCCCTGACCACGAAGGCGGATTTTTTTCCCGTCCTCGATCCCCGCCGGAATATTCACGCTAATCGTGGCTAAATCGCCACTCGGACGGCGGAAACCGAAAATCCATCGCCCACCGGTAATGGCGATTGAAAAGGGCACCTCCAATTCACTTTCAAGATCAACACCCCGAGCGGGGGCACGAGTGGTGCGCTTCCCGCGGGTACCTCCTGCCGTGCGAAGCTGTTCGAAAAGGTCCTCGAACGAAAATGCGCCCCCTTTCCCGAAGCGATCTCCGAAGAATTGGCTAAAGTCGAAATCTTCAAAACCTCGGGTGCGGAACTCCACGTCGGGGGAGGATCGCCAATAAAACGTCTGCCCATGCGGCCCTCCTGCACCGGCAGCTTCGAAGGCCGTTCCGTACCGATCATACAGTTCCCGCTTTTCGGGGTCGTTCAGTACCTCGAATGCCTGTTGAATTTGCTGGAATTTCTTTTTGGCGTCTTTATCCTCCGGATGAAGGTCGGGATGATACTTTCGCGCAAGCTCGCGGTAGGCCTTCTGAATCTCGACCTGCGAAGCATTTCGGGGTACACCAAGGATTTTATAGTAATCTTCAGCCATAATCGGCCATCGTCTCGGTTATTGCCAATAAATATGCTTGGTTTCACCACTTCAGTTGGGCACCTCTTTCGCATAAAGAATTTCGGTTTGTCGGCGACTGTCCCCAGCTTTCCTGAGAGAAAACACTCTGGATCCGTTTACCGGCTTTGCCAGTTTTCGCTACTCCCGGCGAGGCACCCGGGTCCATCCTCTGAATATCGCTTTCGCATCTCGTGGTTTAAAGCGGAAAATACCGCCGGTCTCTTGATGCTATTTTAAGGCTTTTTTGGGCCAACTATCAACGCACCCACTAGGGCGATCGACCTCGGGGGCTACCCCCCCGGCCCAAATCCACCCAACGAAGCCCGACTGAAGCGGCGCAGACCGCTGAGAAGATTCTCTCAAGCTACGCCACTACTCAATTGCAAAACTCCTTCGCCGCCACGGGGAGCAGAGTGCCCCTTCTCAATTGCCAACCCCTCCCAACCTGCCGGCAATCGAACGAAGCAGAGATTGCACCGCATCTGGGGCATCTGAGGTCACCATTCACCCTTGAGGCTGATCAAGACTTGCGATGGATTATTGCGGCGGATTATGAATATCACCGTACGGGAATTGTTGCAGGGGCAAGGCTACGAACTTGGTCCTCGCCTGGGCGGTGGTGGTTTTTGGGGAGGTTTACCGCGCAGTTACACCCGGCGGAGTTCCCTGCGCGATCAAGGTCTCGCTACGTCCGATGGACGAGGCAAATCCTGAGGTGAAAAAGGAGCTGGATCGCCTCCGAATGATCAAGAATCTCGTGGGGCATCCCCATATCGTCGGGCTGGGGGAGATCTGGGTAGTAGAGGGGGATTTCCCCACCCGCTGGGAGCTCGCCCAGGGAAGCCTCGATGGGACACTAATACGGCAATTATACCTTGTTTATAGCGTATCAAAGGCAGGGCCAACCGGGCATCCCCGTCGGGGAACTTTTGCGCTACATGAGGGAGGCGGCGGAGGGAATTGATTTTTTAAGCGCTCAGGGGATTTATCACCGGGATATCAAGCCGCAGAACCTCCTCCTTTTCTACGGTCGTGTGAAGCTGGCCGACTTAGGCCTTATGAAACTTACAGCACTCACGACGGCCTCTCACACTGGTTCGGGCACCTTGGGCTACTGCCCCCCGGAAGCGTACGACGATCGCTGGTTGCACCCGACGATCGATCTCTACGGGTTGGCAGCCACCTACGTGAAGCTGCGTACGGATCAAGAGCCTTTTAGCACTAATCATCTCGAAATCGCGGAGCGACAGAAGGCCGGGAACCCCATTCCGGAGGGACTTCAGGCGGAGGAGGCCGAGTTGGTCAGGCGGGCCTTGGCCTTTAGACCGGAAGAGCGCCCCCAGGAAAAAGCAACGCCTTGGATCGAACCATTGTATCGAGCTCTAATCCCCCTTGCGGCACAAGGCCCAATGATAAAGACTGCGGCGGAGGAGCGCCCGGGATGCGGTCGGTGATAAGCCGGTTAAGGCCGGCAAGATAGGCGGCTTTTTCGCATCTCGGTTCCTAAAAGT
>CAKZMM010000031.1 GCA_937128505.1 uncultured Thermogutta sp. | reverse complement strand
GAAGCCTGACGTTTGCCTCCGGAATCCGACCTTTGATCGAAAGCTCAATTTCCATTACTTTCCGGAAATTTGACCTGTACTTTCCGGAAATTTGACCTGGAAGTGGGCTCCCAAATCGATCCACTCGACCAACGCCCGGCGTTCCAACTCCGTCAAAGCCGGCACATCACTCGCCGGTATCGGAGTTGCCGCTCGTTGGGTCCACTCCCCGTCCCAAGGTCGCGAAGTATTCCGCCCAAAAATGTGCCAAACCAAGGGACTGGTTCGCGCACGCCCCGGGTGTACATAACGGCCCGAATACACGCCAAGAACATCTTCCTTGGAGGGTAGGACCGTGCACTCCATAAGCGCTAAGTATGCCCCCGAGAAAAGCTGGTCATTTGACCGACCGGTACCTCCCTGGGAAGAGGAGGAACCAATCTCTAAATTCTCCAAATTCGGTCGTGCCCCATCCGCACGGTGGCAGGGAAGGCACTTTTGACGGAGGATCGTCAGGACATCATTTTGAAAATCTACCGCTCGGCGCCGCTCCGGCGGCAAAGTCAACTGCGGGGCCGGCTTCCCCAAGGCAACGGGAAAGTCGTTTTCGGGCACCAATTCGCCATCTTCATGACAGCCAATACAACCCCGATTTTCGTGGTTTTTCACCCAAATCCACCCACAGCTTCGGAGAGCCATTCCCTCGGAATCCACTACTTGAAGCTCAATTGGGATATTGGCGGGCACCTCGACCTGGAAAGACCCATCTTCTTCCAAATCCACTTCGCCGAGAAAGCGTCGGGGTACCAGGGGGCCTTTCCCAAATCGTGTGGCCCCGATAGGCTCACTACTGCCTAAAGGCAAGTAAACCTCCGGTTCATTGGCCTCGAACGGAACCCCCTCTAAAACCCGCAACCGGAGCCGCCCGGGCGGCGGGAACCACCCCCGCGGTAAATCAGAAGTTCGTATACTCAAACAATACAGTTTCCCCGTCGTATACTTCTCCTCCACAACGCTGGAGCGGCCATCCGGCACATCACGGACCGCAATTGCCCGCGGCTGTATCTCGTGGTAGTTGGGATCATCAAACACAAGCTCTTGCCTGCCGGTTTCCGGATCGAATAACCAGATCCCGAAGCTGTCCTCGCCGGCCGCCTTTCGGTAACCTACCAGCACCCCTCCCCCAGGTAGTGGCCCCGGCGTGTGATACCATCCCTGCTCGGGGCGTGTCAGGGGCCGATAACTCCGCAGGGGTCTTCGCCACGAAACGCACGCAAGTTGGCCTGCTCCGTCCACGGCAGGCTCGTCACTTTCCACGAATACAATAAGCTGGCGATCGGTAAAACAAGGCGAATGCTTGATCCGCCGCCCGCTAGGATCGGCGCAAAGAGCATAATCCGTGCCGTCGAGATTAATCCCGAAAAGCAACATTCGCCCACCTAAAGTCGGCTCCAAACCCCGACGAAGCCAACTCGCAAACACGATCCGCCCATCGGGCGTCATCCACGGCTGAACGCACCCTGAAAGATTGTACGTGAGCCGACGCACTTCCGTGCCATCCAGCTTGCACGAGAAAAGATCCCAATTTACCCCTAAACCGAGTTCGTTCAGCTTTTGGGCCGAGTCACTCACGAAGGTGATCTGATACCAAGGGGCCGGAGAATCAAGGGTAAATAAGGTCGACTGGTAGCTCGGCTGCCGGCAGTTGCCAATTTGGTTGGTAATTTGCCGTGGAGGCGAACCATCCAAAACTAGTTCGTAGATATTCCACGAATCCTCCGGCGACCGCTTCGCCGCAAAAGCAAGCCGCTTTCCGTCGAATGAAACATCAGGGTCACACGCACTGTGAAACCCGGCTGAAATCACCTGCGGTTTTTCCCCAGGGGCCAGCAGCACCAAGCGGCCGCCCTCGCCAAACCTCGGCTCAGCCGGCACGTAAACTCCAGATGACGGAGCCGGAACGGAGCGTGGAATCTGAGTGAAAACGATCGGCACCGGCAACGATCGCCCCACGGCAACCTCGGCCGCCCAAAGCCGCTGCGCTATTCCCCCCAAAAACACCAAGGCGAGCACGATCCGGGTTAACGGATTCAATAGTGTTCTATGGTTCCAGCACTTCTTTTTCCGAGGTTGATTCCTGCACTCTTCGTTGCGATCGCGTCCCAAAAAAGGGTAAGGCTTCTTTTTTGCGTGCTCTAACGCTTCTGAAGACATCCTTTGATGGTCTCCCCAATTTAAAGAACCGTGGGCGATGGATTTTTAGCAAGCTGGACCTCGTGGTTAACCCCCGCTAGACCAGGCACTTCGACGAAGGCTGTGAACGATTCAAATTAAGTTAAAAAGCCAAATGCTTTTTTCGCAAAGCGCCTTCGATATTTCGCGCAGCGCGGATAGAACTCCTTCGCCGA
>CAKZMM010000030.1 GCA_937128505.1 uncultured Thermogutta sp. | reverse complement strand
GAGTGAACGCTCCTGCTGGGACAGCTTCTGGCACCCGCCACCCCAAAACGCCTACCTACAAAACTGACGCACACACGATAATGCAGGGGGGCCGAATCCTCCTGTGAGTTCTGGAATCAGCATGAAATGGGAAAACGCTAAGGGGGCTGCTCGCGTAATCCGGCCGAGGATCGGGTTAATGAGAAGTTCGGCTGACCGAAAAGTATAGTGACTCTAGGGAAAAATCGAGTAGCCCCTTCCGGGATTTAATGGATTGATCGCCGGCTGACTAATGATCGGGAAGATTCTGCCTAATGATTGCAAAGATTCTGCCGACGGGAGGTACTGGGCCCATGTCTCTGCCGCAAATCCCGGCATGAAGCAAGGGAAGCAGCATTCTCCGGGTCCCGATTTCGGTGTACTCCGGGAAAAGGCGTACTCCGGCAAAATAGGAAAAGGTCGCAGCGGGATGCAAAGTAGCAAATGTACGAACAAATAACGTCGGGAAGATATAGATTTCCTTCCTCTGAGGCATGCCCGAGTGAAGCAGGACGCGCAGCTTCATTCCTTTGAACGGCGTGCAGCTTCACTCCTTTCAACGGGAGTACAAGGCCTTTCTCCATTTTCACTCAGTTAAATCATTCCCTTAATTTACTCAGTTAAAGCACTCGCTCACTGAGTTAATGCACTTGCTTACTTGTCCCTGCGCGACGTTAATTGTGCATGCGCGACCGAAAAACCTCTCTTGCGATAACGGGGGCAATTTGGCTATTCTGCCGCGTGTATTTCGCAATCATGGTTTCCCGCTTGAGTTTTCGAGCGTATCAGTTTTCAGCCAACGTACCGGTTGCCAACAAGACTCTTTGACTTTTGTTTTTTCGCCACGTTTTTTTCCGGTTGTCTACACCCGGCTTTGGCTTCCTTTCTTGTGGCCGCAAGGCTTTTGCAAGATTGAGGTCGGAAACCAGCGGCTAACAGCTTTTGACAGCGGGGTATTCTCAGAACCTCGGGGCTACCGTCTTTTGAGATCGGGGTATTTTCAGAATCGGTTGAAACCTGCACTCGCGTTTTTACTGGGCTCCAAATCACGGCGACAGTGCGCCGCGTTGCATCCTCGAAAACCTGCTACGTGGCATTTTGAGGGCAAATCAGGTGATGCCGGGGCGAAGATCGCGGATAACACGCATGAACTCAACAATAACACGTATCAACCCAAAATGAGCGGAGAAGCTCTCCAGGAGTTTATCGCATGCAGTTTGATCGCGGCACTTCTGCACGCAGGCTATGGGCTGGCCTTGCCGGGCTGGGGCTTGTCTTGCTGATCATCGCCCCGGGCTGCGCCAGTGCCTTGGCCACCGCCGCCTGGCTGATCAAAGGACCGAATGTGCCGGCCCAATTCAACGGGTTGCGGGAAAAGCGGGTCGCCGTCGTATGCACCGCCTCCACCCAATCGATTTATGCCTATCCGAATGTGGCTAAGGATTTGGCCCGAGCACTCGCTCGGTTGCTCCAGCAAAATGTCAAAGGTATTGAGATCATCCCCCCTCAACGGGTGGAAGAGTGGATGGATGTCCATACCTGGAACGACTACGTAGAAGTGGGGCAGGCTTTATCGGCCGAGATGCTTGTCGCCATCGACCTCAATGATTTTCGGCTGCATAAGGGGCAAACGATTTACCAGGGTCGAGCGGATCTGACGTTGCGGGTCTTCGACTGTCAGACGGGCGAAGTCGTTTTCGAGCGGCGTCCTCCGCTCATTCTTCATCCGCCGAACCACGTGGTTTCTGCCGCCGAGATCCGCGAGGCCGATTTTCGCCGAGACTTCATTCGGGTAGTGGCCGACCATTTGGGGCGGTATTTCTATCCCCACGATCCCCGGGCTTTATTTGCGGCGGATGCCGCCGCCATGTACTAGGCGAATCAGGCGGTCGTCGACGACTCTGTGCCGCAGGGATTTGCCGGCGGATTTGCCGGCGGCGCGGCATTGCCGGAAGCGTGGCACGCCGGGAGAGTCGCATCCGGAGGGGGGGCCGATCACCGGGAATTTTCGAGGATATTCAGTTTCTTGCCGGTGTGATGCAGCAGGCAGTGATTGCCACGGCATTTGCAAGTTCGTGGATCCCTGTTCGGCACGAATTTTTTGACCTTCGGTGCCCGGCACCTAATTCTTATCCTTTTGAAGAAAAGGTCGGAAGCGGGAAGAAAGGCTTTGGATAGAAGATAAACCCGGGACCAAAATTTGGCCTCCGGCTCCTGCGGAGCTTCTTCTCGCCCCATCCCACGCGAGGGGCCCCCCCTCGCATCAATCCCGGAAAAAGCAATCCTCCCGCGGCGCCGGAGAGTGGCGGGATGCTCTGTCGCCTCGCCCCATTTTCCCCCGAGAAGTAAGAGAAAATGAAGTAATAGAGAATTTAGCGGATGCCCTCTTTATTACATGGGGGAGAGAGGGGGGATACTCCTACATTGGGCAAGAAGAATACCCTTTCATTGAACAGGAGCAGTTGAACAGTAGCAAATGGAGAAACGGGGTTTATCCGGAGGGAATCTGGACCGACGCAATGTAAGCGCAATGCTATCTGGCGTAGCCCCGGTTTTTCATTTCGGAGTCCTTTCCTGCTTCTTATCACCTAGGGCGAGAACCCGGAAGCGGCCTTACCGGTCGTATGATTGACGCTTCGACACACCGGGGTTACCATCAGGTATTGGGGCGTGATTACTCCCCTGGTGCGAGTAAGCGGAGGTTTTGACGTTCTTGATACACCGGGGCGGCCTGTCGCTCGTGCTTGTTCCGGATCGAGGTCATATTCGTTATGCGCTTTTTCTTTGTGATTCCGTATTAGCTTTTTCTTTATGAGCTTTGCAGGCTTGGCTGAAACGCGTATGCCCACATTCCTTTTGACCATTTGCCGGAGATAACTCTTTAGCCATTTACCGGATACATGTTTTTGATCATTTAGTGGATTTAGGCGTGGAGGTCTTTTTGCCGAAGCACAGTTTTTTGCCAAAGCATAGTGTTTTGTGTTTTGGCAAAGCAAAGTCTTCGTGCCGAGCATAGTCTTTCTGCCAAAGCGTAGTTTTTTTGCCGGAGCATAGTGTTTTTGCCAGAGCATCGACTTCTTGCCGGGACACGAAAATCTGGAGGATTAAAAAAGCAGTTCGCCGGAACCAGTCTCGCCAAAAGGAAGGGAACGTTTTGCGGGTGGGTCATTTGGCTGTTCACTAGAAACCGCGGTTTGCCAAAACATAAGAAGCGGAATAAAGCCATGGAAAAAAGTCATTTCCCTTGGTCGAAAGAGCTTTGGGTGCTCAATAGAAGAGACCGGGCGGCATCGCGCACCAGTGCACTGCGTCAGCGGATGGGTTTCCCGGGAAATTGGAGCGGCGGGGCCTATCGCAGAAAACGGCTCCTTGGGATTTCCCTCTTAGCGATACTTGCGCTTGCGGGATTGCTGTGCTGGAATGGAGCGATCCGTGCGGCTTATTCACAGAACCCGGGGGGACCTCCGATTCCTCAGCCGCCACCCGTGCCGCCGCAAGCAGGAGCATTGGGCAACTCTCCTCCGCTTCCGATACCGCTTCCGCCTGTGTCACAACCCCAGATACCACCGCAGGGGCAACCGACACCGCAACCTCGGGCACAACCGCAGCCATCGCCGCCGGGGGCTCAGCCAGCTACTCCCCCTGCGGCCAACCCCGGTCAAGCCCGCCCTCAGCCAGGGCCGGGGGCCGCTCCGTCGGGACAGGCTTCGCAGCCTCCCAAACCGGCACCGCCCACGCCCGCTCCGCCGAAGAAAAAACCCCCGCCTACTCCGGAGGAAGTGGTCCAACGGACCTTGGAACCGGGGGGCGGCGTCGAATTACATGCGACCTTCTATCCGAGCCATTCGGGCAAAGAGGCAGTTCCCGTGGTCGTACTGCACATGTGGAAAGGAAGCCGCAGCGACTTCGCCCCGCTGATCCCCGTTTTGCAGGACCAAGGATTTGCGATCTTGGCCCCGGATTTGCGGGGGCATGGGCAGAGTCGGCGGCGATTGGGGCCGCGAGGGGGCGGAGATGCCCTCGATGCCGAACGGCTTGGTCCGGCTGATTTCGCCGCCATGGTTCAATACGACATGGAAACCTGGAAACGGTTCTTGGTGGAAAAGAACAATTCCGAAGCGGTAAATATCGAGAAGCTCACTATCATCGGGGCCGAGATGGGCGCGGCCGTTGCCCTGAATTGGGCTCGACTAGACTGGAGCTGGCCCCAATATCCGGGTGTCAAGCAGGGGCAAGATGTGAAGGCCCTGGTGTTGATTTCGCCCCCGTGGAATTTTCGGGGGCTGGATCTCCAACCGGCATTAAATCACCCGGTAATCCGCGGGCAACTCCCCCTCTTGATGCTGGTGGGACAGGCCGAGTCGCGGTTCCTCTCGGATGCCAAACGGGTCTATGCGATTTTGGAACGTGCTCGGCCGGGGGATGCCGATCTCCCCGCCAACCAAAAGACGCTGTATTTCGGTCAATTGGGAACCAAACTCCAGGGGACAAGCCTGCTGGGGGTGCCGCAGTTGAACGTGGAAGCGATCCTCGTGCGATTTATCGAACTTCAAGTAGTCAAGCGCGATTACCCGTGGAGCAAGCGACAAGCACCGGGTCAGAAATAGCCGGGAAGTGCGCACCCCCGGCAGAATGATCTGCTTTTTTCCTTTATTTGACCAACACCAGCGGGCGGTCGTCAGCCAGTCTTCGGAAAACGGAGATCAGTTCTTCGCGATATTCCTGGACGGAGCTACCGCCCGGCACATTGAAATGCTCGCCGCCGGTCATCTGGGCGATTTCCTCCATGAGTTCGGTATCCGCCTCGATGCTGAAGCTGACTGTCATAATCGTGTAATTCTTGCTCGCGGCAATCTGCGCTTGCTCCAGGGCAAAGCCTCGCGGATTACTCGGCGGACGGTTGGCCCAACCATCGGTCATGAGCAGGATGATTCTCTTGGCCCCGGCGCGTCCCTGGGCATCCAGATGCATCCAACCCTGCTGAATTCCCGCGCCGATGTTGGTATATCGGTCATAATGACCGGCTTGCCGCTGTTGCACGATCGAAGAGATCACGGAGTAATCATCGGTAAACGGGTGTTCGAGCAATCCCCATCCAGACGACGAATTATAAATTGCCAAAGCCAACCGGTCGCCGCAATCGACCCGGCCCAGATGTTCCACGAAAACCTCCACGGCCTGCTTGAGGCTATAAACTGGTTCCGCACTGGTCCGCCATAAATCGGGGGTTTCGGAGAACTTTGGCTTCTGCTCCAGCCAGTAGTTGATCAGCGTCATCAAGCCGTATTTTTTGCGGTATTTCGCCGCATGAATGTACGAGCTAGACTTGACGTAGTTGATGTATTCGTCCCAACTGCCGGATGGATAAGGATACGGGACGCAAGTCAGGCCGAACCAACTCTTGATCCGGGCATTGTCGTTGGTCCAAGATCGCTCGAAACGCTCACCGTAACCGGGCCCTTCGCCACTTTCATTGCATCCGGATTTTACCCAGACACGTTCGATTTGTTTGGACCCACTGCCGAAAGTGCCGCTCGTGCCACAGAGGTTGTCAAAACGCACGCGGCTGCCATCCGAGTACTGTACCACCACATTAGAGAGCTCTAGCGTAGATTGAACCCAGACTTTCCTTTCGTATTCGAGAAATTTCACATGAATTTGGGGCTGGCAGCCGCGGGTGGGTGCAAGGCCTACAAGCGTGACGTAATCGGGAGCGAAAGGAAGTGTACCGTACTCGGGCGACCCTAGGTCCTGCCAAATCTGGTACAAGCTTTCTTCAACACACGGTCGCCACTGCTCGCCGAATTCGCTGATTCGCCGCAGCTCGCTGTCGTCGTTCATCGAGGCAGAAAAATCCAAAACCAACACGATGTCTCGCGGCTGATAGCGCGCAATGGACTCCGCGCGTACCTCCACTTGGTCATATCCGAAAACCCGGGCAAAAAATAGCGGCGCAGCTCGGTACGCCGTTACAACCCGAACGGTGGACGGTAAATCGGTACTCTCCGTGAAAGTACGGGTAGTCGGATTCCAATGGCCCACGGCGCACTCAAATTCATCTGGATGCTCGGCGAGCCATTGCTCGATTCGCTGCGTGCGGTTTTCATCCTCGATAAGAATCCTGGAACCGACGGGGTTGCGAAGCAGGAAGTCGGCGGCGCGAAAGTAGGCCGCTTCCGGACCTTCAATGAGGGCACCTGCCCCGGCCAAAGCGGCGGCGTCCGTCGCCCGTTTTAGCTCCGTCTGAATCGTGTAGACATACCCCAAGTCCACCGAAAGAGCGACCATGCCGGCCAACATCAGCATCAAGATGGAGGATAAAACAACAATCGCACCGCGCCGCTGCGCCGATGATCCGAAACAACCCGCGAACCACTGCACTTTCTTGGACTGCCGAGAAGACTGCTGACCGGAAACCGACACCTGAGGAGAGAGCTTGACTGCCACCATCCCCGCGACTCCTGATTCAAATGGGCAAGAAAAGACAGACCGAAAAGCGGCGACTAGAATTTTGTGTCCCTGTTAAAAACTTAGCTTAAGAACTCTCGGATGTCCAAGCTGCCGTCCAAGATCGGCTTAAACGCCAAAGAAGTAGCGGGCTTGATTACCGAATTGCGGAGAGGAAATCCACGGGGAGATATCTGAGAAATTCGATTTCCAGATGAGAAATTCGATTTCCAGATCTTAAGATTTAGATTTACAGATCTTCGGATTTAGAGATGGGCCAAATGTCATGGCAGATAACAGATGTCCGAATGTCGTGGCACATAATAAATGTGTTGGAATATTAGGCCTTTCCCGGGGTGTCACAGAGGATTTCGGAGCGAGTAGACCGCATGAAATGCGGCTAAAGGCGAAAGTGCATTCGAAATCGCAAGTTTTAGACCGACACTGAAGGAAACTGCCGTTCGAACCTTCCGGATTATTTACGGAGGTAGTTTGCGGCATGGCGTCTTTTCGTACCCTCGATGAGAAAGATCAATTGCTTGCTCTAAGTTTCCCGTTGCCGCAAAGCCGGTTAGCGTGAGGAAGGCCGTCGGGTGTCGTGCGACCAACTCTTGGCCCCAGTTTCCGTGGTTATCCATGTTTCCAAAAAGCAACGCGATACGGACTTTCCTCCCGATTGCGAGGTTTCGCTGTGTGCTTATAGAGCTACTAAAATGACAATCGATATATGCCGGTTCGTTACTTCACATATGCCGGTCGGCCACCTCGCGCCGGTCGATCGGTTACCGACTACGGAAATTTGAAACCGACTACGGAAATTTGAATCATTGTGTGCGCGGCCGGCAGCAGCTACGCGGAATCACAGCGGCTGGGCGGGCTGCCGCCGATCAAAGCCCCGCTACTGCCAGTATTCAGCGTCCCATTGCCGCACGATGAGAGCCGCTTTACAAAAAACTTTGTCAGTTCGCCCACGAATCCCCGTCAACAGCTTGCTTCCCGCAACCCACGTGCTAAGAATTTAGGACGCGACCAGCCCCTCCGGCCGAGGCGATGCCACCTCCCAAACCAGCTCAGCTTCAGTTATGGCAAGTCACCGTATGATCAATGGTAAGGCAAGTTACCGCGGGATAACACAAAGGCAAGTCACCCCCTCGTAACAGAGGTGAGACTTGCTGGTTACGCAAGTCGTGCAAGGGGCAAAGAGTTCAATGGGCAAAGAATGTGAACAGACTCAACTCAGTATTTCAACCCTCTCAACTCGTGTTGAACGTTTAATGCATGTACCGGATTCGAGGAACACCATGACTCAGCTTAGCTTCGCAAGGATCCGGAAAGAGTTCTCAGCAAAGAAAACGATTTCATCGATGAAAACCTTTTGCATCACCCAAGAAAAGGTCATTCTTATGCGGCAAACTTTTTTCAGTGCATTCCGGGCCCCATTAAGCCTGCTTTTTTGCGTGCTTCTGATCGGGGTTAGTGTCGCGGGGAACTTCGCGCTTATCGAAACTCAGGCGGCCGAGGTTACCGGTACTGCGGAATCCGTAACCGATTCATCACCCCAGGCAATTCCGGCTTGCGTCAGCAGTCTCCGCTATCTACCGCGCGGTGTTACTTTGGCCACACTACACAATGGTCTGACGGTCATCATCCAGGAAAATCACGCCGCGCCTGTGGCCACCGTGCGCTGCTATGTCCGCAATACCGGGAGTGCTTTCGAAGGGAAGCACTTGGGAGCCGGCCTCAGCCATGTCTTGGAACACGTCGTCTCCGGCGGTACCACCAAACATCGCACGGAGAAAGAGATCGAGCGGATCATCGATTCTTTCGGGGGGGCCACCAACGCCTACACGTCCACCGATGTGACGGCCTACTACATCGATTGCCCCGCGGCTCAGGTGGCTACGGCCATCGAGCTCGTCTCCGACGCCATGCAACACTGCGTCCTGGAACCGCAGGAATTTGATCGCGAATTGAAGGTCATCCAGCAGGAATTGGCCGATGGTGAAGTCAGCCGCCGCCGCGTGCAGTGGAAGCTGCTCAACCAGACGATGTACTTGGAGCATCCCGCCCGGCATCCGATTATCGGCTACGCCGACATTTTGGCCCGTACAACCCGCGAAGCCATTTACGAATTCTATCGCGAGCGTTATGTGCCCAATAATCTGGTGATGGTTGTCGTGGGCGATGTCAAAACCGAGGAAATCTTGGCCGAGGTGGCCCGGCACTGGAGCGAAACCCCACGCGGCCAAGAACTTTTTATTGCGATGCCCGATGATCCGCTCCCGCTGAGTCCCCGGGAAGCATGGCGGGAAATGGATGGGGCGAATTATGACCTCGCCCTCGCTTGGCCCACAGTGCGGCTAGCAGATCCGGACCTTTATCCCCTGGACCTTGCGGCCTACATTTTGAGCGAAGGGGAGAGCTCTCGGTTGGTCCAGCGGCTCCGCTACCAGCGGCAATTGGTCTTGTCGGTTCGCACCAGCAGCTATACGCCGCAGTTTGTGCGGGGGTGGTTCGGCGTTTTTGCCGTCTGTGCGCCCGATCGCTGGAAGGAAGCGGAGCAAGCGCTGCTGGAGGAAGTTTACCGCCTTCGCGATGAATTGGTCAGTCCTGAAGAGCTCGCCAAAGCTAAAAAGCAAAAAGTGACCGAGCGACTCTTCTCCCTCCAGCGGGTGCAAAACGCGGCGGAAAGCCTCGCTCAGGGGTTTCTGTCGGCAGGTGATCCCCTGTTCGACGATCATTACGTTCAAGAACTTCAGAAGGTCACCGCCGAACAAATCCGCGATGCGGCCCGCCGGTATTTCCTGCCGGAGCGATTGGTACGGGTGGTCATCGCTCCAAAAGGCGGAATCCCGCAGGAAGAGCGGGCACGTCTTGCCGGGCTGGAAACACCCGTGCAACGCGTCCAGTTGGCGAACGGCCTACGGGTACTCTTGAAACGGCAGGCCCATTTGCCGATCGTTAATGTCCAAGCGTACATCCTGGGAGGCGCCTTGGCCGATCGCCCCGAGACGGCCGGCCGATCCGGCTTGCTGGCTGCGATGTTGGATAAGGGAACCGGCGAATTATCGGCCGCAGAGATCGCGGAATTCTTCGACCGACTCGGTGCCGATTGGAGCATCACCCCGGGCCGCAATACAATCGCCGCCAACCTCACCGTACTTCGCGAAGATTTTCCAGAAGCTTTACGCCTGCTTGCCCAATGCATCCAGAACCCGAGTCTTCCCGAAGAAGAGTTCGCCAAGGCCCAGAATCTAATGTTGCAAGCGATCCGTCGTCGGGCCGATGATCCGCATCAAGAGATCCAAGAATTATTTGCCGATAATCTTCCGCCCGCGTCCCCGTACCATCTCATGATCGGGGGGAAGGAGGGAACCGTCAGCCGGTTAACCGTCGAGGACCTCCGAGCTTATCACCATCAATACTTTATGCCGCAAAACGCGGTGGTGACTGTCTATGGGGACATCGACCCCCAAGAAGCACTAAACCAGGTGGAAAAGGCCTTCGGCCGGTGGGCACCCGCTAGTCAGCCCCCGGCGTTGGCGTTCGACCGTCCGAACGCCCCGGAGCAATCCATCCGGCGGCACAAGCAAACCGGAAAACCCACGGGGATGCTCATGTGGGGATTTCCCGGCACAAGCATCCGCGATGCGAAAGCGTTCGCCGCCTTGACGGT
Source organism: uncultured Thermogutta sp. (assembly GCA_937128505.1). Lineage (GTDB taxonomy): Bacteria > Planctomycetota > Planctomycetia > Pirellulales > Thermoguttaceae > DTLM01. Next base: position 23,300 of record CAKZMM010000030.1, on the reverse strand, counting down.
GCTCGATGCCATCACCTCGGGATACAACTACCCTGGCGGCTGGCTCCATAACGAGTTACGCGGGGCAGGACTGGTCTACATGGTGCATGCCTTGCAGATGACCGGCCCGGCCCCGGGATATTTCGTCGTCATCGCACAAACTGATCCGACGAAACTCCGGGAGGTTATCGACCGGATTTCCCGGAACTTAGATCGCGCTGTACGAGGCCAAATCACCCCTGAGGAGCTCGAGACTGCAAAAAAAATGATCATCGCCCTCCATGCTCAAGAGAAAGCCACTCTGGCACAGCAGGCACAGCAGGCGGCCTTGGATGAACTGTACGGCCTCGGCTACGACTACGACGAAAGTTTTGACGAGCGAATTCAGCAGGTTTCTCTCGAGGATATTGTGGCAGCAGCCCGGCGGTGTTTCTCGAGTCCGCATATCCTGGTGACCGCCTCGCCGAACCCGCAGTCCGATTAGCGAGCGATTCGACCGATGTTTTGAGCGACTCCCAGAAGGTGTTTTGAGCGGCTCCTCAATTCCTCGTAACGTCACAGCCCGTGATGCCATCCCCCCGCATTCGCGCACGTTCGGCGGGATGGGTCGCAGCGGATCGCTGAGAGAGTAACCTTTAAGTGATTACTTCGGGATACCCTCGGGGATTAATGTGCCCGGGCTGATTGGAGTATCCGAAATCTTACCCCAGGAAAAAATTTGCCTTAAACTTTTGGGGCCTCTTCTACCGGACCGAAGTGTTCTCCCCATTGGCGAGCCAATTGCCGACCGACGGTTTCAAGCTTGGCTTGCTCTTCAGCACTGAGGGGTTGGAATCGTCGTACAATCTCGACGTCTTGCCGCAGCTGCTCCACCGTGTGCACGCCGAGGTTCGCCGAGGCTACCGCCGGCAAACTCAAAGCGTAGCGGATGGCCAGCTCGACATTCTCCAACCCTACCCGAGGAAGTGCTTGGGGATTGCCCCAACTGCCTGTCGCCGGATCCGGGGCCCCGAAGACTTTCATCGCCACTACGCCCACATTTCGATCGCGACACGCCGGCAAAACCCGCTCCTCGAAGTTGTAGGTGAAGCGATCGGCGAAATTCAGGGTCATTAATGCCACGTCGACCTGACCGGTTTCCAAGAACGGCAAGAACCGAGCCGGCAAATTGTGGCCCGAAATCCCCACAAACCGGCATTTGCCGGCCTCCCGCTGCTTGAGAAGCCACGGGAAGACCCCATCCGGCTTCAAAGCCCGCTCCATATCGCGCTGACCCAAGTTGTGGAAATAAAGGACTTCCGCATAATCGGTCTTGAGCCTGCGGAATGCTTCGGCCAGCTTCTGCTCGGCTTCCGGGATGGTGTCGGCCCAAATCTTCGTAGCCAAGATGACCTCTTTCCGCCGCCGCTCCATGACCAGGCCCACAGCTTCCTCGGCGTTGCCGTAACGCTCGGAGGTGTCGATGAAGTTAATCCCCAGATCAATCGCCTCGTTGACAATGCGAGCCACCTCCGCCGTGGACACGCTCTGGGCAATCCCGCACGGAGCTGTGCCCAAACACATCAAACTTACTGAAAGACCGGTGCGCCCCAAAACCCGCTGTGGTAAGGGCTCCCCCATGCGAGAAGCTGAGGCCTGCGATACCACGGCAGGAGCCACTATCGCCGTGGCGGCCCAACGCGTCGTATCCCCTACGAAGGATCGTCGTGTCAGCCGGCCCGATTTTGATTGCGGTTTCATCTTATTTTGCCTCCGAGTGTAAAACTCAAGTTCTTCCGAGTCTAAAACTCTAGCTTGCTGCGGTTTTGCCCTGTTATCTTCGTCTCCCAATCATCCCCGTGCAAGCAGCGGCTTGTCATTTCCCCGGATGATTTTGCACACCAGACTAATGATTCCCCCTTGCAGGCAATGGCCTGCGCTGCGGTAGCCCTCTTCCCGGTTTAAAGCGACGGCTTACGCAGAAGGCTTCCTCCTGCCGGATAAAGCGGTCAGCGGGATAAAAAGAGTCGCCGCACCGTGCCCCGAAGCCGCGGCGAAAAGGCTTCTTTTACATTTACGCGGGAAAAGCCAAGCCGTAGGCACCAATGGCAACATTCCGCCGGATGCCCTCATGGCGGCGTATCACGCTCCAAAGTCCGTTCCCCCAACCGCGAAAAGGCCTCATGTACCCAGCGTGTGTGATGTGTTTGGACGGGGCTTCTTTCGCCCCAAAGAGCGATGCCAAGCTCCTTCTTTTCTTGCTTCCTGCGGATTGCTTCCTGCGGAGCGTGTACCTTTTTCGCCGGGAAAGCGACGGACTTAAAAGTCGACGCGGTTTAAATTCGTGGGCAAATTAAACTCGCGGGCAGATGGGTTGAAAGTAGGGTCGAAACCCAGGTGGAAAGGGCAGGGGGATGAAAAGGAAGGAAAAAGCGATCACGGTGAGGAGGCTTACGCCGCGGACCGCAAGCGCACCCTAAGAGGCCCCATGGGGTTTTTCAGCCTCCGCGGATTGTGTTAGAGAAGCTTCCCGGCAAGTTCAAGCGGCGGTTCGGTAAGCCCTCATGGCATTCTGAGCCCTACATGCATTTGCCGTCAAGCGTACAGACGGTCGGCGAACTCGAGGCCACAGGCGAGAATCGACCGGTTGAAGAGGGGTTTTGGCTCAGATTTGTGGAACCGGATTGACCGGTGGTCGTGGAGCTGCCGGAGGTCGGGGGCACATACGGCCGGATGCTCCCGGGCAAAAACGGCGCTGCCGAACCGCCCGAGGTGCCGGATCCGCCGGGGCTGGTTCCCGGATAGCTTCCGGCTGCCGAAGGTTGAGTTCCAAGGTTCGCGGAAGGCTGGTAACTGGGAGGCTGATAACCGGTCTGACCAGGCTGGTAGCCGGTGTTACCGGGCTGGTAATCTACTCGACCCGGCATATTCGGGGTCCCGCCCCCGGGAGTCCACGGGCTTGTGCTGCCGCTTGAGCCGGGCATTCCGGCACTCGGACCCGCCTGAGCTCCCCCCAAGGAGTATCCGGCACTTCCGGTCGTTGGGGCACCAAAGCTCGGCATTTGACCCGGATGGCTAGCCGCGGGGCTTGCTGCCTGCGGCATAGCTCCCTGCGGCATCACAGGGGGGGCGCCGGCCGGAGAAGTAGCCGCCGGTGTAACTGAACCGGCGTTGGGCTGATTCCAAGCCGCGCCTTGACCGGACCATGCGGCCCCGCCGGCTGGGTTGACACCCGCCGCACCAGGACTACCGGCGGATACCCCAGGGGCAGACCAAGCAGGCGTCCCACTTGCGGAACTGCCCGGATTAGACCCTACCGTGCCATAACGAGAGGCATCCACTCCATACCCACCCATTTGGCTGCCGGGATACGGCGGCTGGCTTGAAGGAAGCTGCGGACTGGCAGGATTCCAGGAGGATCCGCTGGAGATTCCCGCAGGGGCACCCGAACTACTAGGCATCACCCCGGCTCTGGCGGCACCGGGTCCGTATCCCCCCGGACCGGCCTGAATATTGCTAGCCGGCATGGTCGCTCCGGCGGGAGCCACGCCGGTAGAGCCTGCCGAATAGCTCGGCCAATTACTCGGGTAACTTCCGCGAGGCGAGGAATTGGTACCGGGACCACCCGTTGCGGTGCCCTGATACGAGCCCCCCATCGCCGCCGGTTGACCTCGATCGGCAACCCGATAACCGGCACCCGACGTGTCATACGGACCTACCTGTGGGCTCACGGAGGAAGGTCGCCCCCCGGCAGTGGGGCCAACAGCGTAACCGGCGGGTGAATTTGACCAACTGGGGTTGCTATAACCCGCATAAGGTCCCGCCGACGGCGATACACTACCTGCCGGGATATTGGGGGAGCTTGCCACCGCATAGCCGGGCGCGCTGGGCATGCCGGGCGGCCCTGCTAACTCGGAGGGTTTTGCCGGTGGCGTGCTCGGATCCTTTTTCGCCCAAGAGAAGGGATTCATCTTGGACCACGACCAGCCGGAGATTTGCCGTCCTCCGCTGCTCGAGCACCCCGTTGCCACGACGACAACCAGCCCCATGACTGCCAGTTTGTAGCCTCCATGCCTCAAAAAACGTTTCATGGCGAAACCATCCTGGATTTGCGGGTAATTCGTGAAAAGTGGCCCGTCGGCCCACCCGGAAAGATTACCGCTGATTGAGTGCCTGCTTCAAGATCTTTGGTGCAAAGAGGTTACGTCCGCCCTGCTCCCGCGGGTGAATGTGCTTGTTTATCTTTCCCATTTCTCTAATCTGGGTGATCGGATGACTGCGACCCGGAACCGTCCCACTTGCCGGAGGCATAGACCACCGCAAAATCGTTTAGCCCCCGGCCGCACTACACGTCACAAGTTTTATCGGATGGGCAGACCCTGGAGGAAAAGCAAAAGAAATCAATTTTTCTGATTCTGCCGTTGGGAGCGGAAAACTAGCTTTTTCCGATTTTACTGTCAAGAGAATATACGCGAGAAAAGATGGCCACTTTGCGGTAAATAGGGCGTTTAAGATTTCATGACAAGGCTCACAGCGCGCGAAAACCGTGAGATGGGATGAAGTAAGGCAGGATAAGTAGAGGTGTTACGCCCCTTTCAGCATTGCTTCGAACTCTTCCTCAGTCAGGAGGGGCACGCCAAGCTGCCGTGCTTTATCGAGTTTGCTACCCGGGTTTTCGCCGACAATCACAAAATCGGTTTTCCCGGAGACACTTGAGGACGGCCGACCCCCATGCCGGGCAATAAGGCCTTCAATCTCTTCCCGACTATAATTCTTTAGTGTTCCGGTCACCACGATCGTCTTTCCCGCAAGTGTCGGCGATACTTTCTCCGCAACTTTCTCCTCCTCCATCTTGATCCCCAAACGCCGCAGGTCCTCGATCGTTTGCCGGCCAAAGTCACTGTGTAAAAAGTCGTACACGCTCTGGGCAATGATGGGGCCAATCTCCGGGACAGCTGTTAATTCCTCGATGCTGGCACGTTGAAGGCGTTCCATGCTGCCAAAGTGTTCAGCAAGCACCGTGGCGACCCGCGCCCCGACATGCCGGATGCTTAGCGCATTCAAAAACCTCGCCAAGCCCCGGTTTTTGCTCGATTCCACATTGCGAAGAAGATTCTCAGCCGATTTTTTCCCCATGCGCTCCAATTGCTCGAGCTGATCGGCGCGAAGTCCATAAAGATCGCCGTAGCTTCGCACCAACCCCTTTTCGACCAATTGATCTACCAACTTATCCCCGAGGCCCTCAATATCCATCGCGTTTCGGCTAGCATAGTAACGGATTCGCTCTTTGATCTGGGCGGGGCACTGCGGGTTAACACAGCGGATGTACACCCCCCCTTGGTCGCGTACCAGTCGCTTGTGGCACTCCGGACAACGATCGGGAAAGACGAATTCCGGAAGCGGTTGTTTCCGGAGGTGCTTTTCCACGCGGACCACATGGGGGATGATTTTCCCGGCCTTTTCCACGACGACAACGTCGCCCTCGCGGACGTCTTTTCGGCGGATTTCGTCGGCATTGTGCAGGCTGGCCCGGCTCACAATGGTGCCGGCAATTTCCACAGGCTCCAAATCGGCCACGGGGGTAATGATCCCCGTCTTGCCGACCTGAACCCGAATCTGCTTGATTCGCGTGGTGGCTTCGTATTTTTCAAACTTATAAGCCAGCATCCAGCGGGGACTTTTGGATGTGGCGCCCAACCGCTCGCGTTGATCGAATCGGTCGACTTTGAGCACAAATCCATCAATTTCAAAATCGAGCTCATGCAGCCGCTCGATCAATTGGTGACAATACTCGATTGCCGGATCGAGCTCGGGAAAAACCTTCGGGAAAGGCGGTGTCGGTACGCACCAATGGCGCACTTGCTCCAGGAACTCGGAGTGGGTGGCAATCGCTAAGCCTTCCGAATATCCGAGGCCGTGACAGAAAAACCGCAACCGTCTGCGGGCACAAATGCGCGGGTCCAACTGCCGAATGCTTCCTGCGGTGGCATTCCGCGGGTTGGCGAACACCGGCTCTCCCCGGGCTTGTTGTTCTTGATTGAGCGCCGCCAAATCCGAATTGCACATGTACACCTCGCCGCGCAACTCCACCACCGGCGGAACTTGATCGCCGTACAGTCGCAAGGGAATATCGCGGATGGTTCGCACATTGTGGGTAATATCATCCCCCACGCGACCGTTGCCCCGGGTTACTCCCCGGACCAAAACTCCATTCTCGTAAAAGACGGCAACCGCAACCCCGTCGACCTTAAGCTCCACCACCCATTCGATGGGTTCGCCCCCCAAGAGGCGTCGGGCACGCTGAGCGAAATTTCGAACCTCCGCCTCCGTGTAGGTGTTGTCAATGGAGAGCATCGGCACCCGGTGTTCGACCTCTACTAAACCTTCCACCGGTTCCTCGCCGACGCGTTGGGTGGGGCTATCGGGCGTAATAAACTCCGGATACTGCTCCTCCAACCGCTTGAGCCGCTCTACCAGCCGATCGTACTCGAGATCGGAGATCTCCGGGGCTGCCTCCGCGTAATACTTGTAATCGTGGTAACGGATTTGTTCGCGAAGTTTGGCGATTTCTGCCGCTACTTGCTGATGTTTACTTGTCATGGATCACGCTCCCGCCTGAAAAGACGCATGATTGCGAGTTTGCGCGGAGGCTTGCCGGATCCGAGCTTCTCTGGGGTGGCCAACCATTTTTCGAGATTTCGCTCCGAGGCCCCATCGCCGAAAGGCGGCTTCCCGCCGAGATCTTTGTTGCGACATGTTTCAATGCGATATGTCTCGATTTCTCTTCTTCTCGATTTTTCTTCTTCGCGGCGGCAACCCTAGGAGCTTCTTCGCGGCGGCAATCTAAGGAAATAGGCTTTGTATTCCCCCCGCGCATGCGACCACGTGTTACATTGTCATCCTGTCGGATCGGCAATCGCAGGATTCCCCCGCGGATGGGACCAGGTCCTCAAGCGATTTTAGCCACACGCCGGAACAGTTTTAACTACAGCCGCAGGCAGCCACGCACGAGCTGTCGGTGCCACGCAGCGGATGGGGAATCAAACACAAGAAGCGTAATGGTCCTGACCCGGTGTTGCGAAATTGATGCAAAACCCCTGGCGGCACATATACGACCGTCCCAGGCCGCAAAGGATGCTCGCAGTTCTCCTCGACGACCACACCCATTCCTTCTAGCACGAACACTTCGTGCTCGTAGGCGTGGGAATGTCGCGGGGTATGACCGCCGGGGGCAACTTCAAACTGACGCATCGAAAAACTCGGGGCTCCGTCTTCCTGACCAATGAGAACACGAATGCGGCAACCGCTCGACCCTTCCATCTGGACGGGAGCACTCGGGATTTGCTCGAAATGAACCACTTTCATGAGAATCATCCTTTTGACCAGTCTCTCAGCACGACGATTCAGAATTCAAACCAGCCTGAATTTCAAAATTCATGTTTCCACGCCTTTGCCCCCCGATGCCGCGGAAGTGCGACGGTCCTTTCAAACCTTAAGCTGCCCTTATGCAGCTACGGCAATAGACCCGGCTTTTCGGATCCTCGCTACCGTTACAAAGCTCGTTACCCCAAATGCAGCAGGCAACAAAGTGCGGTTTTCCATACCGTTACGTTTTTTAAATAGTACCCTTGCTGGAAATAGTCCTTTTCCTTGAAGGAGCAACCCTGCTGGAAATAGGGATCGCTTGACCTGCTGATCGTCGAGCTTATTCGCAGCTAGCGGCAGCTAACGATAGAGCATCGCATCCACCCGTTCGCGCAGCATCGGAGATAACACCGCATTGACCGCACGGTACAATCGGCGGGGTATCCCGGGAAATAATTCTCTTTTTCGAGCTGTAACCCTTCGTTCTTTTTGCTCTCCTGTTTCTCTTTGGTCTGGGCAATCTTCTTTTTAGTTTGTCCAACTGTTTTTACTTTGTCCAAATTGCTTCGTCGAGACATCCGGGCTATCTTTGGTAAGCAGGTAACTCAAGGAAAGTTTGGGCAGGGTTCCACTGCGCGGAATAAAGTAGAATCGTTCCACTGCCCCGAGCAAACGTAGGAGCGTTCCATTGGCCGGAGTAAAAGTAGGATCGTTGCACTGCTCGGAGTAAAAGAAGCGGAAAGGCGCAGCATTCAGTCACGATCAATTCCCGGTTACTATCAGTTTTCAGCACTATTTGCTTATCCCGTTTTTTGTGAGGTGTGGACCATGCGTCGGGTGCTTGACGTAATACGGATTGTGGCGATTGCCGGTGCGATTTCCCTTTTTGTCGGCGACGAATTCGCAACAGAACGTAACTTTGCTGCGGCAAACGATTTGCCAGGTGACACCCACGATCATGCCGGCATCAGCCGCCCGAATATCCTCATGATAGCGATCGACGACCTCAATGACTGGGTGGGATGCCTGGGCGGGCATCCGCTAGTGAAAACGCCCCATATCGACCGCCTGGCGGCCCGGGGCACCGTTTTTTTGAATGCCCACACTCAGGCTCCTCTATGCACACCCTCACGGACCAGCTTGATGCTCAGCCTTCGCCCGAGCACTACGGGAATCTATGGGTTATCCCCTTGGTTCCGGACCGTGCCGGCTTGGGAAAAGCGCGTCTCGCTCCCGCAGCATTTTGCACGGCATGGATACCGCACCTATTGTGCGGGAAAAGTTTACCATTTCGTCCCCCCGAAAGACCGGCCGGCCGAGTTCCATGTCTGGGGACCGCCGGCGGGAGTTGGCGTCCGACCATCGCAGAAGCTTATCCCCCCGACTCCCATGGGAAACCACCCGTTGATGGATTGGGGAACCTTCGACCATCGCGACGAGGATAAAGGGGATTATAAGATCGCAACCTGGGCTGTGGAGCAGCTTGAGAAAATGGAGGCCGATCAACCATTCCTGATGGCCATCGGGTTCTTTCTTCCCCACGTACCGTGTTATGTGACCCAGAATTGGTACGAGCTTTATCCTGATGACGACTCGATCCTGCCGCCGGTAAACGAGAAAGATCGCGACGATACGCCGCGCTTCAGTTGGTACCTGCATTGGTATTTGCCGGAGCCCCGGTTGCGTTGGGTCCGGGAAACGAACCAATGGCGGAATCTCGTGCGAAGCTATTTGGGTTGCATCAGCTTCATGGATGCCCAAGTCGGTCGAATTCTTGATGCTCTACAGGCAAGGGGGCTCGCCGACCGCACCGTCGTGGTCCTATGGTCTGACCATGGATACCACTTAGGGGAAAAATTGATCACCGGCAAGAATACGCTCTGGGAACGTTCGACCCGCGTTCCGCTGATTTTCGCCGGACCCGGAATTACCCGCGGTGGTCGCTGCCGGCAACCGGCGGAATTGTTAGATATTTATCCAACCCTTGTCGATTTGTGCGGCTTGCCTCAGCGGGATGATTTGGAGGGAATCAGCTTAGTCCCTCAACTGCGTGACCCCGAAACTCCGCGGGAGCGACCCGCCATTACATCGCACAATCAAGGGAATTTTTCAGTACGCTCGTTGCGATGGCGTTACATTCGGTATGCGGATGGCTCGGAAGAATTGTACGATTTGGCGAGCGATCCCCATGAATGGACGAACCTCGCAGGTGATCCCCAGTATGCGGAGGTTGTGGCCGAGCATCGTCGCTGGATCCCTCGGGTGGATGTGCCGCCGGCCCCGGGAAGCGAATCGCGCATTCTCACGTACAATCCAACTACGGGCGCGGCGGTTTGGGAGGGCAAACCCATTCATCCCGACGACCCTATTCCTGAGTAAGGAATGCCATTGTAGGTGATGCCCTTTAGGCAAGGGGCAGACTTCCCCTTCGGTGCTCGAGAATTTGGCGTCGGGTGAGCGAAGAAGGAATTGGTTGGGGGAAATTGAAGCGCGCTCAATTAGGTCACCGGCCGCGTACCGGGAGAGATTCCATCAGTCAGCAAGGAGCGTATCGAGAGCCCCTCCGAAAAAGAGGGCACTCAGCATACTTCTGGAAAGTGGACCGCATGCAAAGCTGGAAAGTCGACCCCATGCAAAGTTGAACGAAGAAAAGATACTTTCAGCAATAAAGGCAGAATAGATGCTTTCAGCAAATTGAGCCGTCAAGGCGGGCAATTCGCAGGGTGATCCGTCGAGAGAGATCTTCGGTCGCAAAGAACTACAAATTTCGCTTCGATCGGCCCCGGCTTTCAACCAATTCGACAATTTGAGGGGTAAATCGCGGCTTTCGTGGCTCATCCCCGTCGCAAGCGGGAAATCGTATCGCGCTCATAGACGTCACGTGGGTAGATGGCTTACCCCCGTCGCAAAGGGGCAATGGTATCCTCCATGGGGCTACTTGCCGTGGCGTAGAGTTTTTTCGGGATTCTCCCCGCCAGATACGCCAATCGTCCGGCCTCGGCCGCAAGTCGCATCGCCCGGGCCATACGCAGCGGGTCTTTCGCATGGGCAATTCCCGTATTCAGGAGCACACCATCGACCCCAAGCTCCATGGCGATGGTCACATCGCTTGCCGTGCCGACGCCCGCGTCGACAATCACCGGATAGTCCGGATCACCATCCTTGAGATATTCGAGGCAGATGCGGATGGCGTTAGGATTCAGAATCCCCTGACCACTCCCGATGGGACTTCCGGCCGGCATTACGCTCGTGGCCCCCGCTTGTTTGAGCCGGCGAGCCACCACCGGATCATCCGTGGTATAAACCAGCACTTCGAAACCGTCGGCCACCAGCTTCTCGGTTGCTTCGATGGTGGCTACCGGGTCGGGAAGCAAGGTTTTGGAATCACCAAGGACTTCCAATTTCACCCAATTGGCCCCGGGATTACCCAACTGGGACAGAATTTCGCGTCCTAACCGTGCCACGCGGATGGCATCCTCAGCCGTGAAGCAACCGGCGGTATTCGGCAGGATCGTGTAGCGGCTTGTATCGATGTAATCCAGCAAATTTCGTCCTTGGCGATCGATGAGTCGCTCCCGCCGTACGGCAACAGTGATGCACTCGGCTCCGGAAAGCTCCAGCGCCTGTTGCATCAACTCAAAACTGGCATATTTGCCGGTGCCAACAATGAGCCGACTCTGAAACACATGGGAGCCGATCCGCAAAGGATCGACCGTAGGAACCGCAACAGCCATTGACGTTATGCCTCCGTTTACCCGCCTCCTACCAGAGTGACGATCTCGACACGGTCGCCGCGCACCAATTGCCGCTTAGCGTGTTCGCCCCGGGGGACCAATTCACCGTTAATCTCCACGGCAACCGGTCGGTTCGCCAGCCCGAGTTGCTCCAAAAGCTGGGCGACGGTTATTTGCTCGGGAACCGCCCATTCTTGCCCATTCACTTCAATTTGAATCATTCGACCTGCTATAGTGACTGAGTCGCTACCTTTTAGCAATCAATTCGTCGCCTATCGGCAATCAATTCTCCCTGCGACTGGCCCCTTTTCCTTGTCCCACTGCATCCTTTTCCTTCTGGAAATGTATCCTTCTCCCTTTTGGTCTTGTGAATGTATCCTTCTCCCTTATCCTTCCGTTTTCCTCTTTCCTTTTGGGAATGGATCTTTCTTCCTTTTCGTTTTGGGAATGCATCCTTTCCCGTTCTCCGCGTGAGGATGAATCCTTCTCCGTGTGTCAAATGCCTCCTCCTTCCGCGATTGCATCCTTCCGAAATCATGAACCGATCATCTGTTACGATAACCATTAATCCGTAACGGAAACATTAATCCGTAAGGATAAACCGTTACTACGCACAAACCATCAATAGGGAATGCCCTCCCGCCGGGCAATTCTTCGGTTTTCACAGTGACGATTTTCTTCTGATTATCACACGGATCGTTTTGACATCAAAAGGAGACTATAATAAAGGAAGCTATAATTTTGACACCAAAAGGAGGCTACGAGTCGAAGCCCGTTAAAATCTCGTCTCGCGGGGCTAATACAGATCAAATCCTTCCTGCCGTCTCAGGGTATTTTAGATGTCAGGTCTTCTGGGAACACTCCCTCGGGCAGGGGCCCGGCTGAGGCAGGGGGGGTCGCCGCCGAATTCTTACTTTGATCATTCGAAATGCTTCCAATTCTTGGCTGGCTAGCGCCTCAGTAGCAATCCTTCCAGATTCCGGGCAGCCTTCGCGGATTACTGGGATTACCAAATCCTCATTGAGTGCGGATAATCGCCGTTGCGAATCGGTCGCCTGTCCAGAGCGTCAGTGGAGCGGTCTGCGGCTGGTTAGCGGCGTGGGCACCTTGATCCCAAGGTACCATGTAAACCAATACGATTCCGGTGGTCATTTCCGCCACATACACGGCGGCAGCCGAAGGCCGAACCCGCCCCGCTGCACCGCGGCGAATATCCACACTTCCGGTCACCATGAGAAACTTAGGGTTTTGGGGAACCTGTAGCGGTTGAAGCGGAGGTAGGCCCGCCTTTGCGCGTTGAGAATTTGCGGCCGCCAAACCGGCATTGCTCTCTTCGATGATGGCTTGCAGATCGGCCAGCACATTGGCTTCATAACGGGCACGAAAACCCCGAGTTTGATTCGAAAGGACGGCGGCCCGCAAGGTGCCGGTCAGAAAATCGAGGAAATAAACCGCCTCCACCCCTTCGTCCACAAACCCTGTGGCCAGGGCGAAGGTTTCGCCGCGGTCCGTCGCCACGGCATTCAAAGGTGTTGGGGGCCACAATCCCCCCAGTACTAGCCCGATCGCAACCCCCACAATCAAGCCCGCTAGCCAACCAAGTCGCTTGCCTGCGTTCATCGTCGATCCTCCATTACTGGGTTTGCAGGATTATCCCGGATTGTGCGGCCGGGGCCTCCCCTCAACTACAACGCCCCATATTCGGTCGATATTTCTGCGGAAATTCTTAATCCGGAAATTCCTTATCCACCTCCTCAAATTCCCTGTCGATCATTGCTTTTCGCGATTGTGGATCACCGCTTTTCGTGATTGTCCATTTTTCGTGATTGTCCATCATTGCTTTTCATGAAATTCGATCGTTGCTTTTCATGAAAAGGGGATTCAGCAGCTTTTACCTGGGTTTAAATCGCGTCGCTTGTTAACTTGCTTATGTCTTTACGGATTTTTGTCTTTACGGATTTAGTTTATTAGCTTTAACGGGTTTGGGTAAACCCTTTACGGAGAGGAAGATCTCGCGGGAAGCGGACCAGTGGACGGATTTACCTGCCCCCGAACTTTTAAGCTAAAACCACCTCGTTGGGTTTTCTGACAGTTCGAGCTGCGATTTCATCCGACCGCCCCTATGGTCATGATAGCCGATCGCGGAAAACTGGGGTAGATCAACGGCGAGATTCTCCGGTGCCGTCGCGCGTGAGATACCCTGCCAACGAGGACAAGCTACAAAGAGGGCGGATGTGCCACAAAGGACCTTCGGATTCGATTCGCCGCCCCTTGAAAGTTCCAAAATTGCAGTCTATAAACGGCGTCGAAGTTTTGGACCGTTTTGGGCAGATCGCTCCCGCGATGCAGGAACCCGTTGCGGTGCCAAAATTTTGGGCAGGGACCAAACCAAATACGTGTGCGACTGACGGCGGCTCAATCAGAGGTCCAGACCACGCAAGGAGCAGATGTATGCAGACGATCAATGTCGCGTTAATTGGTCAAGGGTTTATGGGCCGATCCCATTCGAACGCTTGGGGGCAGGTAGCGAGGTTTTTTAAGCCCCCCATTCGACCCATTATGCACACCGTCTATGGGCAGCCGGAGGAGAACCCGCCGGCATTTGCGGCCAATTGGGGCTGGCTTCATTCGTCCACGAATTGGGAGGAGGTAGTTCGGTCGCCGGAGATCGGGCTGGTGGATGTGGTGACGCCTAACCACATGCATGCTCCCGTTGCGAAAGCCGCGTTGGCCGCTGGGAAGCCCGTGTGCTGCGAAAAACCGTTAGCCGGCACACTGGATGATGCCCGTTCGATGGTCGAGGCGGCAAAGGCCGCCGGCGTGAAGACGTTTGTGTGGTTCAATTATCGCCGGTGTCCGGCCGTGGCTTTGGCTCATCAATTGGTCAAGCAAGGAGTCCTGGGTGAAATCCGGCATGTTCGGGCCGCTTACCTGCAGGATTGGGCCAGCGAGGCCGTCCCTTTGCTGTGGCGATTTGACCGCTCTCTAGCCGGCTCGGGTGCCCACGGCGATCTGAACGCTCATATCATCGATATGACGCGCTTTGTCACCGGGTCGGAAATCACCGAAGTTGTCGGGGCCATTGCCGAGACCTTTATCAAACGAAGAAAACTCCCCACAGGCCCGGCGGGGGAGACTTTAGGTGCAGGTCGAGCCGGCGAAGAGTATGGCGACGTGACCGTAGACGATACCGTGCTTTTCTTGGCCCGATTTGCCAATGGTGCGGTAGCCAGCTTCGAGGCCGCCCGGCAAGCCACCGGGAATCAAAACCGGAATATGTTTGAAATCAATGGGACCAAAGGAGCCCTGAAGTTCGATTTCGAACGGATGAACGAGCTTCAGATTTACGATGCCACACTCCCTCGGGCCGTCCAAGGGTGGACCACCATCATGTGCACCCATGCCCCAGACCACCCCTATGTTGCCAATTGGTGGCCGGATGCCCATATCATCGGCTACGAGCACGGCTTTGTGAACCAGGCCTATGACATCCTCAAAGTGCTGGCGGGTGAGGAGCCGACCGTTCCGATCCCGGACTTTGAGGACGCTTATCAAACTCAGCGGGTCTTGGAGGCGGCGCTCATTAGCGCTGCGGAACGTCGCCCGGTGTCCTTGAGCGAAGTAAAATAGGTACCTCCGTCACGCAAGTTCGAATTGCCTCGGCAACCGGCTCGCGAAGCCACGGCTTGCCGTACCCGAACGGTGCGCGCCGGCAAGGAGTGGACCGCGGTTGGTGGCAAGTTTAAATCAGCGCAAATCTAGGGTAGGGCCGATTTTCGCCCGGCAAAAAGCGAAATGGGCTATCGCGACGGCAATTGCCACGCTGTGCTCGCGGAAGATCGGCATGCCGCGGCGAATATTGCGGGGTGGCCTGATCGATGCTGAGTGAGGAACAAAAAACCTCAGCAACAAAGAAAGATAGACTAAAGAGACTTTGGATTGATTTCTCCGCACTTGCGGTCCCAGTAGGACGTGTACGAACCGATCCTTCATGTGGTCCTGCATCAACCGCAGATTCATTACAACACAGGAGCCGTAGGCCGAACCTGTGTAGCCGTGGGAGCAAAGCTTTGGCTTGTGCGGCCCTTGGGTTTTCACATAACGGATCGACACCTGCGTCGGGCGGGCTTGGATTATTGGGCTCATCTAAACTGGCAGGTGGTTGATGACTGGGGTCAACTCTCCTCGCATTTGCCGCTGGAACGCATGTGGTTTTTCTCGAAATGGGCTCGTCGCCCCTATCACGAAGCGAGCTACCGACCCGGCGATGTGCTTGTTTTCGGAAGCGAAACGCAAGGCTTGCCCGCGTCGCTCCTCCATGCTCATTGGCCCCGAGTGCTCCGAATTCCCATTCGCGCGGAGGTTCGCAGTTTAAACCTGTCGGTTAGCGTCGCCGTTGCGGTGTTTGAAGCGGTGCGCCAAATCGGTTGGCTCAAGGTTTCGACCGATTAGGACCGCCAACTCTGGAAGCACTCGTAGTGTTTACCGGTACGTCACTCCGGGGGGCAATCTCTCTCCCCCGCTTAGATGGACTGAACCGATCTCGCAATCCCGCCCAAAACCCAATATTCTCGAATGAATTGCGGGAGAAGTCGCAAGGAGCGAGGGTCACCTGTTGTTTTTCGGTGGCCTCTGCCGGCAGACTGCGGAGCGCCTCCATGGCGCGAGTGTAGGTTAGCCAAGCAACAACAGATAAAAAGCAAATGAATGTCAACCGCAACAGGCGTCGCGGCAGCAGATGGGTGAGTTGCCCCCCAAAATAGCTGCCGACAATTGCCGTCGGAATAAGCATGACCGCCAGCCGCAGCGAGTCGCTAAGCGTAAATCCATGGGCCGGAAGCGTTAGGTTCTTGTAGGCTGCTCCGAAGGTGGAGACAAAGACGATCGTGACGGCCGAGTTGGCTATCGCCCGGCGTAGCGGGATCCTCAGCACGAGCTGTTGCAAGGGAACGCTCAGGGCACCCCCGCCGATTCCCAGTAACCCACCGCTGACGCCTACCACAAGTCCAACAAGTACCACGGAGGCCGCATAGAATTTGTCGCCTGCGGCTTGGTCTCCGTCGCTTTCACCAATCTCGCCACCACCCAAAAGCCGCCATAAATTGGTGAGGACTTCGTAAGCCAAAAAGCCCGCAAGCCCGAGGGCCAAATACACCCCCTTTTCGCGGGCAAAAAGCTGTGTGTTGGTCAGAAATACCCCGAGGATGATCCCCGCCAAAGCCGACGGCACCAACCGCGTGAGGACCTGCGGCATCACCGCTTTGGCCCGGAAATGAGAAACTACCGAAGGAGCCGCCACAAACACATTACAGATCATCGCCGCGGCCTGAATCAGATGTTGGTGGCTTCCGCCGTAGCCTTGCGGTGTGTGACTCAAATAAAGGATCAATCCGGGAATAATGAGTAGCGAGCCCCCAATTCCCAGTAATCCTCCAAGTACACCGGCCGCAAATCCGATGAATGCTTGAATCAGCCAATCCATGGAATCGGTTTACTACTCGGTTTTTTTATCGATTTTTATCGATCTGTTTTGGTAGTGAGCCGCGGATTTCATCCTCTTGAGCTGCGGAGATCAACCGCTCGAACCCAAGCGGAAAGATCGAAAACCCGCTTTTTCTCGAAAGTGCGACGCTCATGGCGTAGCCATCAGACGTAAACCGCGTAAGTATCGAACGAGAGGCTCTCCGCGGCAGCCATCGGGCGTGTTAGCCGCCGGATTGAGGCCGCAGCTCTATCTGATTATTTTGCCCCTCGATTTCGCGCACCGGTACCCAACCGGTGGTATCGCCATCTTTAGGCCGCAGCAAACAGCCGTGCAGATAGCAGTCGGTGCATTGATCGAGCATGATCCCGGCGTTTTCACAATCCAAAACCGTGCTACCACTGATATGGATCCGTCGGGATTGTTGGAGCACCAAACCGGCAGGATTACGGCGCGTTCCACTGATGTGCAATCCCGCGATCGTGCAATCCGTGCAGCTACGCAGGAGCACCCCTTCGGCGGCATCGGCCTGGGCTTCGTACTCCAAGTTACGGTCCAACACATTAGGTCCGATGACCAAGTGCGAGCAATCTACCGCTCGCAGATTGTATTGCACCCCGTGCCAGAAGGTGTTGCCCACGATACTGACTCCCCGAGCCTGGAGGAGGTCGATATTAAACTGGGCATCGGACAGGACGTTGTTGGCAATGACCACGTGGCCCCAAACCCGATTTTTCCCATCTCGGCCAATGTAACGGATATTGGCCGAATCATTGGCCTGATGGGTGTGCTGGATGGTGCAACCTGTGATCGCGATTTCCGCCGTGCCGCCCGCAGCCCCCGTATTGTCGATTAAGATATTGGCGGTGGGTGGTGCCTTCTGAGCAACGACGGGATCCAGCGGCATGTTCCCTTCGATATCGCATCCTGTAACTTGAATGTTGCGGACGTCACCGGCGCGGACGACGATTCCCCCGGCTTCGTTGTAACTGATGTGGCAGCCCGTGATATTGATCTGATGCAGATTGCAGTCGTCCAAGAAGATTCCCACGCCGCGGTTTTGGTAAATGTGGCAATCGCTGATGATCACGTTTCGATTGCGGACGTAAAGCCGAACGGCATGGAGGGTTTCGCGAATATTTAACCCGCGTAGGACGAGTTGCATGGTCAGCGTGGCTTCAATTCCGCACGCCTCGGGGTGGCGACCCAGAATTTCCAAACCCGATACGCTCGGCATTCGCTCCAGCTCCCAAACTTGGGGCTTCACGGTCCGAGGTGCCGCCGTTCCCGTATGGCTCCCGATAAACCGAAACGCGGGACCGGCTCCGGCCATCTCGATCCGCGCCGTCCCATCACCCCATAGGGCAACCGGACCGGTTTCGGACAACACGATTTCGATGGGTCGTGTCACCCGATACGTCCCCGCGGGAAAATACACGGAACGCGCAGCAGCGATGGCCCGGATGATCGCTTCCGTGTCATCCGTTTGCCCGTCACCACGAGCTCCAAACGACCGGACATCCCGCCAATCGGCAACCGAGCTTCCTTCAGGCTTCGAAGCGGGGCCCGCTACGTTCTCCAGTGCGCGCGTGACCGCTTCGCATAACGCGAGGCTTAAAACGAGGGCGGCTACCAGGCTGTATCGGCCAAGCCTACGGAGCTCTTTCCTTCGCTCCGGGGAATCGCCGCCGCCCCTTGAGCCCAGCCGGGTTTGATTACTCGCTGCAACTCGGTCAAAAAATGAAGCACAAGAGTTGGTAGGCGGCGGGAGCTCTGGTGCCGACCGCGATCCGACCCGCAGCCAGTAGCCGCCGCTTGATCGATTCCTCGGAGACAATGCCGGGGTTGCCCCCGGGGCATCTCTGCTCACCAAAATCCCTCGGAGTGTTGAACTGCTTCGGTAACTCATTATTGAGCCCTCCTTCTCGAACCAAAGGTCGTTCGTGGTACCGCTTGCAAGCTTAGCATTCCGATTATTAGTGCGGAAGCTCGGCATACTTTCTCGAGTAATTCACTTCTACTGGGGCCGAAGCTTCGCATGGGTCATCGAAAACTCCACGGATCTATTGTGTATCTCCCAGCGGATCCGTTGTGTATCTGCTGCGAAAACCCCGGCTATCGGCGCGAAAAATCGCGGATGCAAAGCCTGAGGTCATGTTCGCTGCTATTTAACCTGGTAGCTCACCACTGCTTTTCGAAAAAAAGCTCCCCACGCAAAGCCCCCCTCAAAGAGGCCTTTCAACTGCAGCCCAAAAACGGCGGCTCAAGCGGCAACAGTTCCTCCCGATATAACCTCGAAGTCGGTGCAGCGACGCTTCGTTCTCTTGAAGCTTAATTCGGCCCCAAGCTTCCTGGTAGCTTTTAGGGAGTTTCATGGCCGATGAGGACCGCATCAGCACCGCGAACCCCGAAAATTCGGGCAAAAGTGCTTAGCCAAAGTGCCCGGCGCTCGCTGCAAGCCGCCGCAGAATACAAGTCGAGAGCCTGCTGGAGGAGTGATCTCCCAAAGGGCTTCTCACACGATCGCTGGCCCCTTTCCCGCGAGTATTGCTCCTTTTTGCTGATTCCCCTATGATTAACTGGCCTAAAGGACGGCAATTTAAAGGAGGCACCGCCGCAGCCTATCGGTCCAAAAAAGCCGGTTCCTCAGTAAAATGATGGTGGTGTAAGCCTTGGAATAACGAATTCGGATTTGCTCATGCGGCCGTGCGGTACCAAACCACCGGCTAAAGCGAGCTTAAACGCTGGCTCCCGGCTTTTGAAATTACTCTCAGGGTAGGTTCCGATCAAATTGGTCTCAGGGTAGGTTTCGAAGTCTTACAAAGCCCCAAGCTACGAAACGGATCCGGCGGCCAAACGAGAAGTGCTTTCATTGATCGCACAAATTGATTTCAGTTTGACGCGCTTCATTTTCGTTTGTCGAGCGGATTAACTAACAGATGAATTCGTCGAGCAGATTACTTGATTGTTGATCGAGGGGATCGTTCCCATGCTTTTGGCAGGAAAGGGCTTGACCGACGGATATTTGGACGAAGGGGAAACTTACAATCTCCTCAAGCAGGCATTCGACGCGATGGAGCTTGCCGGGAAGCGCGTTTTAGTGCTGATTCCGGATAAAACCCGATCGTGTCCGCTGCCCATGCTGTTTCGGGCCATGGTCGATCTATTGATCTGGCGGGTGCGGAAGCTGGATTTTCTGATTGCCCTCGGCACTCATCAACCTATGCCCAAGGAAGAAATCCACCATATGCTGGGCATCTGCAATGGGGAGCGGAGCTCACTTTATCGCGAAGTCGGTATTTTCAATCACATGTGGTCGGAACCCGACACCTTTCAGATGATCGGCACGATCCCCGCGGAACGAATTCGCCAAATTACCGGCGGCCGGATGGATCAGCCGGTCCCGATCGGTGTCAACAAGATGATCTTTGACTATGATCAGCTCATGATCCTCGGGCCGACTTTCCCCCACGAGGTCGTCGGGTTTTCCGGCGGTCTAAAATACATTTTCCCGGGGATCAGTCAGTGGAACTTTATCAACTTTTTCCACTGGTTTTCCGCGGTGATCACCTGTATCAAGATCATCGGCACGAAGCATACGCCGGTCCGCGAGCTGATCAACGAAGCGGCGACCATGATCCATCGGCCGATCCTCAATATTAATCTGGTGGTCCACCGCGACCACTTGGCAGGCGTTTACATCGGGGAGCCGAAAGAGGCCTGGTCGCGTGCAGCGGATTTATCCGACAAGCTCCACATCGTCTACCAAGAGAATCCCTACCGGTTGGTCCTGGGCATTGCCCCGGAAATGTACGACGACATTTGGGTAGCCGGAAAGGTGATGTACAAACTGGAACCCATCGTGGCGGATGGGGGGGAACTCATCATTTATGCACCGCATGTCAACGAAATCTCTTATACCCACGGCAAATATCTGGACAAAATCGGCTACCATGTGCGCGACTACTTCTTAAAGCAGTGGGACAAGTTCCGCGATGTTCCCGGGGGTGTGCTGGCGCACTCCACTCACGTTCGGGGAATCGGTACTTATGAGAATGGCGTGGAAAAACCCCGTATCACCGTGACATTAGCCACCGGGATCCCGAAGGAGCGGGTAGAACGTGTCAATCTGAAATATTGCGATCCTGCGTCAATCGATGTGGATTTTTTTCGAGGCCGCGAAAACGAAGGCATCTTGGTCGTCGACCATGCCGGGGAGACCTTGTACCGGCTGAGGGATCCTCGGGGAAAAATCACCATTCCGGATTAACCGGCGGATTTCTGGGAAACGTGCTGCAGGATCTCCGCCTGGGCGAAACTTGAGAAATACCCACGCAAAATCCGACTTTTGGCCTCGCAAGAACTCTTTCTAGATTCTTTATTCTTTCTAAACGAATTCAGCCTTCCCAGCATTCTTTCTAGACCAATTCAAGCTTTCCGGCCGCCTGTAGGCTTCCCGCTGCCCAACATTGGAAGGTTTGTGCGCATTTACGCCAGGGAGCCGCTAATTCCCGCTACACGGCTGGGGATCGCGCGTATCGAAAGTTGCAATTTCAAGGTCGACGAGTCTTTCCACCAGCTCTTCGGGGGTTTGTGGCCGGCGTAACGGATCTTTTGCGAGGAGCCGACGTAAAAGGGCAACAAGGCGCCGCGGAATGTAGGGGCGGAATCTGGTGATCTCCGGGGGGACTTCCTGAAGATGGGCCCGGGCCAAATCCCCGGGTTGAGCATGCGTGAAAGGTGGGCGGCCTGCCAACATCTCGTAAAAAATGACCCCCAGGCTGTAAAGATCGCTGCGGATATCGGCGCGAAGCGTCGAGGTAATCTTTTCAGGAGCCATGTAGGTGAGGGTCCCTAAAAGCCATGAAGCATTTGTGGGCTCCGGCGGATCCAAACGACGCGCAAAACCCAAATCCAACAGCGTCGCTTGCCCGAGGGGCGATAGAAAAATATTGCTCGGCTTAACATCTCCGTGCATCCATCCCTGGGAATGCAGGGCCGCAAGTCCTTCGGCAGTTTGGCGGGCAATCCATAAAGCCTGGGGAATACTCAATCGGCCCATCCTTCCTAAATAGCTGGCCAGATCCTGACCCTCCAAAAGAGGCATGACCAAAAAATAAGGCGGCCGATCAAGCTGGCTTGCAAAAACCGGGATGATTCGGCGGTTTTTCACCGATTGGGCCACGGCGGCCTCGCGGGCCAGAAAGGCAACCGCCCGGGCTTCGTGCTCCAATTCCGGACGAAGGCACTTGATGGCGTAAGCCGGCGGCAACCTTTCGCTCTGCCCCCGGGGTCGGGCGCTAAACAGCCGGTAAAGCCTCCCCTCCTTAAGCGATCGGACCAACTCCCAAGGGCCCACCACTTGCGGTAGCGGTAGGGGGCTAACGGTGATCGTCGCTTGCGAATCTTCAGGGATATGCGCCGGTTGCAGCCGTCCGAGCGTTCCTTTAAGGCCAAGCCGAGAAGCTGCTGAGTGGGTCATGACCACCTTTAACGGCTGAGAAGAAGCCAGTGAAACCGAAAAGCATCCTCGGGGTAGAAAGTCGTTTCAGGGACTTGGCATCGGAGTGAAGCGATTGAATCCCCAAATGAACATCTTTATTGCCGAATGGCTACCCCTTCAGTCCTCGTTCGAGCTACCCCTCACATGGGTAGTCCAAGCTGGACTAGCTCCGCATGTACTCCGACTAAACCTAACCGATGGATCGGCTTTACCACCGTGCGGCTAAAGCCAAAGGTTGGGATCTGTTAAAGTCGCAAAAGTTCTCCTGATTTGGAGCGCTATTTACGGTTGGGTGACACGGTTGATGCTTGCATCTGCCGATCCACAAACTAAAATTTTGGGGATTAACTGGTTTTGGGGATTAACTGGCCGGAGGTTGCCTTTCAAGACGTGTATCGCAACAAACTGTTAAGCTTACCGCGGGTGTACGGTTCTCCGAGGCGCGTTAAATTGCGGGAAATAGCGTGAGTTTGCCGGGTTCAGAAGCAGCAAAGGGCAGCTCCGACAGGCAAAGAGGGTATTTTGGTTGGGAGTGGGGAACGACAAATTTTCCCCAGAAAGTTTGAGTCACCTTTTTTTGAGAGTTTTGGACGGAGGGTTAAATGTCAAGGGCGTTTGTAACGGTAGTGATGATTGCGTTGTTTGTGGTGTATCTAAGCGGCTGTCCGTCGCCGCAAGGTAAGGGTCCGACCCCGGTTACGCCACCGCGGGTAACTGATCGGCCGCCCGCGCCCACGGTGACCACTCCTCCGGAAAGCGTTCCGGATATCGGTGCTGAGCCGGCGAAACCAGAAGAACAACCGGAGGCTGTCGCGGAAACGAAGCCGGAGGAGGCCAAGCCTGAGGAAATGGCTCAACCTGAGGAGCCTTCTGAGGCACAGCCGGCCGCCGAGCAACCCGCGGCTGAAGCCCCGAAGCCGACCGAAGAGGCCCCGGCGGCGGAAGCTCAGCCCGCTCAACCGGCGGCGGAAGCCCCCGCAGCTCAACCCGAGCAGCCTCAGGCGGAAACCCCGGCTCCGGCCCCGGAACAACCTGCTGAGCAGCCGGCCGCCATGGAACAACCGGCAGCCCCCGCTGAGCAACCTTCTCAGCCGGAAGCTCAACCGCAGCCGGAACAACCACAACCACAGCCCGAGCAACCA
Organism: uncultured Thermogutta sp.; assembly: GCA_937128505.1. GTDB lineage: Bacteria > Planctomycetota > Planctomycetia > Pirellulales > Thermoguttaceae > DTLM01. Next base: position 116 of record CAKZMM010000030.1, on the reverse strand, counting down.
CCGCAACCTCAGCCTGAGCAACCACCACAACCTCAACCGGAGCAACCACCACAACCTCAACCTGAGCAACCACCGCAACCTCAGCCGGAGCAGCCCTCGCAGCCCGCTCCTGCTCC
>CAKZMM010000029.1 GCA_937128505.1 uncultured Thermogutta sp. | reverse complement strand
ATATGCCGGTTTAGTCCATTTACGACCGCAACAGCGGTGGAAGATAACCCGATCCTCCGAAACCAAGTTGGAATTAACTCTCTTTCCACAGTTATAACAAACACTCGTTTGTTCCATTTGCTAACCCCATGGTCTCGCATTTCCCTAGAGATTGAGTCGTGACGGCGAAAATACAACAATCGGTTTCTGATCTTCTTTGAACCCCCGATTGATTGAGAGGTTGAGGAGTTCCGATCTTATCGATGATCCAGCGTACCTGGGCATGTAAGAAACACCGGTATTGGCCGGCACTGGTAAAAATCGCTCTTTTTTTATCGCTCTTCTTTTTCGACGAGGGTGATCACAATCATCATGGGAATCAACGAGCCATGGACTTGATGGCTTTTCGCCAGCCGGTGCTCGAGAATTCGCTTTCGGCAAGCGGTGGTTTGGTGTCGGATTTTAAAAGAACCAAGGGGGTCGACTGTGAGTTAATGTTGCTCCGAACAACCGAGCGCATTACAACGCGGTCACGGTTCAGCTCTCTTCGTCCCCGGTAAGGGCGAGCCACTTTTCTCCCCGGTGTTCCACTTCCAGGGTCAACTCAGCCTCCGGCTGCCCAAGCGATTCGCGGAGAAGACCCAGCGGAATTCGGGCGATACCCTTTTCCTCCACTTGCGCTTCGACACCCCCGAGCCAAATCCTTTTACCCCTTAGCTCAGTTGCCTCCCGGGATTCATCGCCGGAAAGGAGTTCCAAAACCAGCCGATCTTCCGGATAAGCCTCGCGCGGAACGGATAGTCGCGCCACCAGTCGACCATCGGGCGAGCGCCACCGCAGCAGGGCCCGCACCTCAGGAGTTCCCACCGGCGTATCAGCCGCTACAGCAATTGGCTGCGCGATGTTAAATATAAGCGAAGCCACATGCCGAGCATGGCTTACCATTGAGAGATGCAAAATCGCGGCGCGGCCGGCTTCTTGGGCAGAGATCTGTCGCCACACTTCCGCACGGGGGAGCGTAGCCACGACGACCCGATCCCGTTCCTCTGCAACGGCCTCCAAGGTGCCATCAAGCCACCACGGTGGCATTTCACGATAAGGTCCCGACAAAAAAGCCCGCCAATTGTCCAGCAACGGTAGGTCGACGACTGTGGACAGCAGAGCCAAGATTTCCAACTGTTGAAGTGCTTCATCGAACCGCTCAACGTTGGCTGCCAGTTCGTCGAGGGCCGCCTCGAGCTGCGCGGCCTCGGCATCGCCCTCTTCCAAAAGCTCTTGATAAGCTTCGCTGACCGCCTCCACAACGAACTGTAGCTCCATACGCTCTTCGAGCACCTCCGCGCACATGGACTCGGCCACCTCCGGAATTGCCTCATCCCAGCGCATTCCCAGATTCCCGAGGTCTTTTACCCACCGCTGGACCAAGATCGTTGCTTGTTGGGCAGCAGCAACCGCTTCCGCCGCGGGCAATACCCCGTCGAGATCCTCGGGCAACTCCTGGCCAAAAACTCGGCACCGTCCAAGCGCTACCGCCAATTGGTAAGCAGCAGCCCGTGCTGATGCGCTTGGCTGGGTTTCCGGCTGATTGAATTCCTCCAAAGCCGGCTCGGCGAGCGCCTCTTTGACCGCTTCCGCCCATCCCATGGGGTCAGGGTGACGTGCCCCATTTGAGCCAGTTGTTTTGTTGTAATCATTGAAAGAATTCATAATGCATCAACCTCAAAAAAAACAAAAAAACAAAAAAGTATCAAAAACTGCTAGAGGTGCTGAATATCGCAAGCTTCTTGAAAATTTACCGGCTGATAGCTTCGGCACCTCAAACCCTGAAAATAGATTGACTCCATCAACCATCGCACTCGCGTAAAGGGGAAGGTGTATTGGTCTCCTGAAACGGTGGTCTTTGAAAACACCAATCAAGTCTCCGAATCGCTCCTAAAGTCCATTCGCTGAAATTGTCGGAAATTTAAAATGAATTTCCCGGTGACCCTTCACCAGCTTTGGCCACCTCTAAAATCTTGCTGATAAATTTTGCTGAATGCCCTCTGCCACCAAATCCAGCTAATTTTGCCGTGTATCCTATAAGCTGTTTATTCCCCGACACTTAGGCAGAATAACCGGTCAAGAACAGGGACGGCGGACTTGCAGGGTCTTGCCACTCCGAGTCTTGCCATTCCAAGGTTTAAGCTTTTTATTGCTCGTCCCTAGTGCCTTGGTTTGAGTTGTGTTTGACCCGCGAAGTCTCAGTCCAAGCGTTTCGATTTGCCCAATTCCGCCAAATTCTCAACTTCAGTTAGACGGTTGTGTATCGTCCGGGTTATCCGGTTGATCGAACCAATGTCGTTTCGGTTTGAGGCGACGACACAGTTCACGAGCCGCCGAAGGTTTTCTGGCCGCCTCCCAATCCGGCAGCCGACCTCGCCACGGATATCCCGGGGAATCCAGGGCAAACCCCCACGTTTTTAATATTACAAAAACTATGTCTCTGCGTTTTTCCGATGTAGTTTCATGTTTAATGGATACCGAATGACCGGCCGACGGTGGTATCAGTTGGCGTCCGTCTTCGGTTCGCTGTGCGTAGCGACATACGAGCTTCGCTGCAACGTTTTTCCATCTCTTCTGCCCATTCTTTATTACGCCCGAGACCGACGGAAAGTAACAGGTGCAAACGTAAGCAGCTTTCGAGCGGGCCTTGGCGTAAAGCGTTGCGCCTGAGGGCAGCTGCAAAAGCCATACCTTTCGCCGGCTTTCCCCAACTTTCTTTGCCTGATACAGGATGACCATGGGCCGCTTGAGGCTTTCCCGGACCTCGGCTTCAAGTTTGCCCACCGCTTCGGAAATCACCTCCGCGTCTTCCTCCCTGCCATACCATGCTTCGAGCAATTTCTCGAGGACAGTCGGCGTCAGGAGGTCTCCCCACGGTTCGCCCTCGTTGAGCACATGTTTTTCGAAGAAGTGGTCCCAACTCCCTCGCGGCAATTTGATCGTTGTTGTGTCGCCTAAAGGCGCTCGAGGATCGCGGGGGTCGGGGAGGTTCCTCCAAACCGCAAGCAGAGTCCCCCCGGAAGCTCCGCACAGTGTCGGCTCGGCACTGTGACCAGGGGGATTGGTTGATGAAAGCGGATCACTCATCGGCACCCTCCTCCGGACGAAAAAGCTTTTTGAGCACTTTCCGGCCCCGATACCAGTGCTGTTTAACTGCCGCTTCACTCATATTTAAAGCTTCCGCTACTATTTTGACGCGCGCGAGCGGGTCATCTTCCTGGTAAATCGTTTCTGGGGGAAAAGGCGGGAGGATGAGGGCATCTTCCAGTCATCGATCCCACGTCTGAGGATCCATGCGTGGGACCAACCCTGCCAAAGCCACCACAATGATCCGTTGGAGAGGCGGAGATTCTTCCAAATTTTGGATTTCCCGCTTCGAAAGGGGCTCGTTTTGGATGAGCAACTCGTCCACCGGCTCATCGCGCGACACACGTTCCAGCCAATCCTTTTCCTGGCCTGATTCGGTAGCCTTCGATGACGTCTTCAGCTGGCTGAACAGAACTTCGCGGCGTCGCTTGCGCTCTCTGCCCAAGTCGTTCGCAAAGTTCAACAAGACCCGGTAGCACCACGCCTTAAAGCATCCCCTAGTCGGCTTGAAAGTTTCTATACTGCTCCAAATTTTTTCTGGCGCTCTTTCCAAAAAATCTTGTTCCATTTGTCGGCTCAAGCCGAGCCGTAAGGCGACCCTGCTGACCATGGGCGCGATACATCCGCTCCAAAGCTCTTGCCAAGCCTGATCTTGCTGTGCCCCCGATTCAGTGCGAAGTTGCAAAACCCGGCATTCAACCGGGCAAGTGCATCGGCTTCTAGGCGTGGAGTGCCGCTGAGTCATAAACAATGCTCCTAGTCGAGCGGCCAGCAGTTAAGCAACACCAAACCCGCGTTTCGACTATCGTAAAGAAGTAACGCCACCACGTCCGTTGTTCGGAAACAAACCAACTTTTTTCGATCACTTTGAATCGACGCCGTAACTCCGGTGAGGGAAGCCTTGGCCGACGGTCAGGCTTTTTTTGGCAAAAGCCATGTCATACTTCCCTTGCTTGCCACGTATATGCTATAGCGAAAAATCAGACCGGAACGAATAAGAAAGAGAGCCCGAGGAATTTCTTGCAAGATTCGAGCACCGCAAAAACACATTTGACCAGGTAAGAATGCACACCATGAAGCCGGGAGATCACATTTTTGCAAATTGTGGCCTGTACGCTCATCACGGAATCTACATCGGCGATGGGAAGGTGGTCCATTATGCGAAGACGAACGCCGGGCAAACGAAAATCGCCCTGACCTCCCTTGAAGAATTCGCTAAGGGCCGAGCAATCAAAATTGTCCGCTACGAATTCTGTGATCGTCCGGAGGTAGTTGTACAACGGGCACTGAGCCGGCTAGGGGTTGATAATTATGACCTGATTTTCAACAACTGCGAACATTTCGCGACCTGGTGCAAGACGGGAGATGGCCGAAGTGCGCAGGTGGAGGCTGTCTCGGATGGCCTGGGTCATTTAGCTACCAGCATTTCTTTTGCCCTGGGCGAGGGGCTCGCAAAGGCTGCGATTGCTCGGTCGGCGCAAACGGGTGCTACATGGATGGCTTTGAGGCAAGCTGGTGGACTCGCGGCTAAAGAAGCTGCCAAAGGAGCCGGCCGTGCTCTGACCCCTTGGCTTTTGCTTAGCGATTTGATGGAGTGTGCTGTACACTACGGAGCTCTGCAAGCAGGAGCAAAACCCGGGGAAGCAAAAGCGGCAGCAGCTGTCTCCGGGGCCGTCTCTTCCGCCGCGATCGGTGGGCTTGCGGCCGGTCCGGTTGGGGCACTCGTTGGGCTCAGTGTTTGGGCTGTGGGGAAAGCTCTCGGGGCCGTGCTCGGAGCCCTAACCACTAGCTCAAAAGAGGCAAACGGGCACGCCAAGTCTAGTGTACCCATCCAAGATCCGGAACTTGGCACAGCACCCTAGGTGGGCGATTTTCCCGGTGAATCCCCAGCTAGCCGGCATTCCTTCAAAAATCGATCGTGGCTTGCGCGGAACGGTTTACGTGGCATTCGACTCCCTTGTTGGGCAGGAGCGATGCCTCAAAATTCCAGGACAGCAGCGATGCCTGAAATAGCGAGCTTGCGCCTAAAGCAGGCTTTTTAATGGGTAAATTCTTCGCCCGAGCCGCGCAAACCATTTCCCGCGCAACCCAACCCCTTTGTTCCCCTCCAATTACACCATCGTCGCAAGCCGAGTAGCGGCCCGGCAAGCTCACCCGCCTTAATCACGCAAAAGCGGCCTTATTCCGCAAAAGCAGCACGCTCTATATCTAAATATTTAAAGCGATCACCCGGGCACTAATCGTCGTCAAGCATCGGAAAAATCCTCTAATAACGGTCGCGCAGCGATACAGGAAAAGAGATTTGGCTGTTCCCGACAAGGATCCGGGAAAATCGTCCAAAAAAGGTCGTGCAGCGATTCTCCGCAAACGGCACGACCGGTCGGTGCTCCGAAAGAACATGCAACCCTCAATCGAGAGATCGAGCGATACTATCAGATCGTCTCGATCCTAGGTTGCCCGGAATACGCCACAGGACCGAGCTAGGGGGAGAATCCGAGGAACCAGCCGGGGAAGCGTTTTGTAGCCCCCCGAGAATCTTCTTATTCGCCTCGGATTATTTCAAATCCGAGCGATCTCGAATCCGAACTGCCGCAATTTGCCCGGTTAGCGGCACGGGATTCGCCGGACGAGGCCAACGCAGATCGGTGGTACCCCGGCTTCTACCAAAGTTTGCCCGCGTAACGGCAAGGATCAACCGGAGGCAAAATGGATCCCAATGAGACCACCTAGATCCCGATTAGACCGCCGCTTTAAGCGAAACTACCGTATCCAGTTTCCGTACGCAGTTTCAGGCCAACGAATCAAAAATGCGACCAGCCTCCCCCATTACTTTGGGAGCGAACCTAAGCATTTCGAATCACACGCGGCGGCTGAGTCCGGCGAATCAATCGAGGTTCTGGCGGAGCGTTCGCAGAACGGACCCATCGGCAGCCCGCAGGCGAACTTCCAGCGGCATTTGTCCCGGCAGACTGTGCGTTGCACAGCCGAAACACGGGTCATAAGCCCGGAAGGCCATCTCCACCATATTCAGCAGGCCTTCGCGGAGTTGGCCGCCGCGGATGAGGTTTTGGGCCGCTTTGCGAATCGACATGCTGATCGGGGCGTAGTTATTCGTGGTTCCCACGATCAAATTGACCCGGGTCAAGATGCCCCGTTCATCCGTCCAATAATGGTGAGTCAAAGTTCCGCGGGGCGCTTCCACGCAGCCTACCCCTTCGCTGGGGGTCTTCGTCGGCAGGACGCGATATTCTTTGCCGGTAATTTCCGGATCGGTGGCCAACTCGACCCAGCGTTCCGTCGCATACAAAAGTTCGATCAACCGCGCCCAATGCGTCGCCAGCGTGTGATGAACAGGCTTGCCGCCCAGAGCGTCATAGAATCGCTCGTACTCCGCCTGGGCCAGCGGCGTGGCCATTCCGTCGGCCGCATTCAGCCGCGATAACGGCGAGGCCTTGTAAACGCCGGAATCCACGCCGTCTACGAATCCTTTCCACCCGATTTTCTTCAGATAGGGGAACTTCAAGTACGTCCACGGCTCCACGTGCTCGGCGATGTATTCAGAATATTGCCGCGGCGGATACTTCGCGTGCTCGCGGCCATCGGGGCCCACCACCCGGATCTGACCATCGTAGAAATTGACGCGGTTTTGCGCATCCACTGTTCCCATGTTGTAGGTCCGATGGACGTACGTGTCGCTGCGGATAAGCTCCACATAGCGCGTATTGCCCAGCACTACGTCGTGGAAAAGTTTCAAGGAAAACTGGGCAAATTCCACTGCCTCGCGGCCCAGTCGCTCGATCTCTTGGCGTTGCTCTTCATTGATGCCGCGGCTTACACCGCCCGGTAATCCCCAATTCGGATGCACACGCCGGCCACCGATCATTTGGATCAAATGATGCCCGTCGTGCCGCATCTTGAGCACCTTGGAGGCAATCTCCAAACCAACCTTCTTAACCACCCCCAAGATATTCCGCTCCAGCGGCGGTGCCTCCGGACCGACGACAAAGTCCGGCCCCCCCAACGCATAAAAATGCGTGGTGTGATCCGTGGCATAGAAGATGCTGTAAAACAATTCCCGCAGCTTCTTGGCCGTGGGCGGCGGGTCCACCTGAAACAGATCATCCAGCGCCTTGGTCGCCGCCATGTGGTGGGCCTCGGGGCAAACGCCGCAGATGCGGTTGGTCAGATTGGGCATTTCCTCGGCCGGCCGGCCCACGCAAAAACGCTCGAAGCCCCGCAGCTCCGGAATTTGCAGATAGGCATTGGCCACGTTGCCCTGATCATCCAAGAAGATGTCAATCTTGCCGTGACCCTCCAGCCGGGTGATCGGATCGATTGAAATCCGCTTCATCGTCGCTTGAACTCCTGCCATGCTCGTTGGTTATGCCCTCAGGAAACCGGGCTGATTCTCTTGGTCGGTTGATCCAAACCCTTTTGCGAGGCCGAACGGAAAGCCGCTAGCACAATATCCCGTTGATTATCTCAGGAGACCGCCCCTAGCTTCGACGCGGCCGCCCCTTTCTGTCCGTTCCCATCGGTCGCCGCCCGCCGCGAACGCCGGAGCAAGCTGGAGGCCAAATTGAATCGATACAGCGTGCCTACCGGATCCGGTATTCCCTCGCGAATGATGCGCTCGATTTCATTTGGATCATTCGAGTCGATCATGGAAGCCAAAGCACTCAGCAGCCGACCGCCGAAATCCTCCACCCCTTCGTTCGGCCCATGACAGCCGATGCACGGCGAGTTGACCTGCGGGCACTTCGCGCCGCAACCGGCCCGAGTTGCAATGCCGCAACAAATGATCCCTTGCTCCAGCAGACAATGCTCCTGGTCTGGGATCACTTCCCAAATGCGCTTGAAGCGCTTGATTTTCTTCTCTTCTCGAATGCGCGGGCACTCATCGCAAACCGTGGTGTTTTTGCCGATGACACTACCGCGCTCGGGGAGCCGTCCCTCCAAAACCGCGACCAAAGCCTCCCAAATGTTTTCCGCTTCCGGCGGACAACCCGGCAGATAATAGTCCACTTCCACCGTTTGGCCCAGGGTCTTGAGCGTGTCGTAAAAGATGGGCAGATGCAATTTGCCCTCGGGCACCGCTGTCTCCGGCTGAGGATAGATGCCTTGGGGGTTATCGGTGGAGAGCGTATCGCGGTAGACCGTGCGGAAGATCTCCTCGCGGTTGCTCAGATTGGCTAACCCCGGAATGCACCCCTCCTGCGCACACGAGCCGAAAGCCACCAAGACCTGCGATTTCCGCCGCAAAAGCCGCGCCATATACTCCTGTTCACTGGTGCGAATGCCCCCATTGAACAAGCATAGCCGGATTTCGCCGTCGGCCATCTTCTCGATGTCGCGCACCTTCCCGTCGACCGCGCAAGGCCAAAACACCACATCGAAATGCTCGGCGACGGTCAGGATCTTTTCATCGATCGCCAAAACCGCGATCTCACATCCTCCGCAAGAAGCCGCCCAATACAAGGCCAGCTTCGGCTTACCGCTGCTACGCCCATGCGCGTGCGTCTGACTCATCCTTATGGTTCCTTACTTTACAATCGATGCCTGCGTGCCCAAGGCTCTTGAGCATGCGTCGGTAATGTCAACCAAGCGGTGATCATCTCGACGGAATCGACAGGATTTGCCTATATCGACAGCACTTACCTATAAAAATACCTCAAACCGCTCCGGATAGGAAGACAACCGGCTCCAACTTGGCCGATTCTGCCGAATACTCGGTAACTCCCACGCACTCCCGATATCTCAAAGTTTCCGAACATGCATCATGTTCGCCCGGCACGAAACCGGGGAAACGACCTCGCGAGAGGGCCCCGTCATCCCTGCAAAAGGCTCTTACCGCATCCGACGAACCATGCAGAACAACAGCAGCATAAACCAATCGCGAGTCCCACCATTTCGGCAATCTTCGGAATTCCTCGTCACGCCGGGCAATGTGGGCGAAAAATTTCAATATCCGAAGCTCAACCTCATCGTCCGGCTGAAAGGACAAAAACGATATTCCCGCTCTACATAGTCATCTTTTTCCCTGTCCTTGATTGGCTATTTTCTGAATGACGTACTTCGCCCTGACTACGCCGCGGGATTCCGTTCCTGCAAGGGTAAACCGCAAAATATCAGTTTCTTTTCGATTTTTGAAGGAGCGAACTCTGCGATCCGCAACTCGGACCGGTTTGTATCGCGGAACTTTGTCTTCGATACAACCGGGGATCGCCACTTCAACTTGATGTGAACTCTCTTCTGCGAAGCAGCCTTGCCATCGAAGGCACCGCTGGCGGCACGGGAAATTTACACGGGCACCTCCAGCGCTTCGGCGTGCTCGTGAGCAATCTGCTCGATGGCCTTTTCCCGCTGGCCATCTTCCTGCCAATTGATCGACCAACGAAGCGGGCCCAACTGCCGAACCCGCTCCACAAAATCGTTGATGGCTTCGGCCAGTTGAGGCCCTTCGGCCGCCGAAGCCCAAACCAGCCGCAGGCGATCCTCTTCAATCCCCAACTCGGCGAGCGTGTACCTCAGTAGCGCGTAACGCCGCATCGTTTTGTAGTTTTGCTCCAAGTAGTGGCAATCGCCCGGATGACACCCGGCGATCATCACCCCATCGGCACCCAAGGCAAAGGCTTTTAGGACGAATGTCGGATCCACGCGGCCGCTGCACATCACGCGGATAATCCGCACATTCGGGGCATAGTGGAGCCTGGCGGTGCCGGCCAAATCCGACGCCGTATAGCTGCACCAATTGCACATGAAAGCGACCAGCTTCGGTTCGAACTTGCTCCCTAGGTTTGCCACACGGTTCTCAGACATAGCTCAAAATCCCTTCTAATTCTTCGTCGATTTGTTCGAAGCCAAATAGTTTTTGCTTGGCAGCTCCCGATGGGCAAGCCGCAACACAGGTTCCACAACCCTTGCAAAGGGCTTCGTCGATGACCGCGATCTGACGTTCCTCGTCCCGACTGATGGCATTAAACGGACACAGCGGAATGCAGGTCTTGCACCCGGAGCACATCTCCTCGTCAATCCATGCGGTATTCGGCTCCAGCTCGATCTGACCGGCGTCGATCAGGGCCAACGCTTTGGCCGCTGCCGCGTCGGCTTGGGCTACGGTGTCCGGGATATCCTTCGGCCCCTGACAAGCTCCCGCCAAAAAAACCCCATCGCTTGCGGTGTTGACCGGGGCAAGCTTCGGATGCTTTTCTAGGAAGAAGCCTTCCGTCGAGCACGAGATCCCGAACATCCGCCGCACGTTGTCGGCATCCGCTTGGGGCTCCAAAGCGACCGCTAGGACGACCATATCCACGGGAATCTTCCGCACTTCGCCCAGCAGCGTATCTTCCACCGTGATGATCAAACCGCTACTGCCATTTTCACCCGGGCCTGTCGGAACCGGACTAACATCGGCCACTTTCCCCCGGATGAAATGGACCCCTTCTTCCTGAACACGATTGTAGAACTCTTCGAAACCCTTGCCGGGGGTGCGGATATCGATGTAACAGTTATAGACCTCGGCCCCCGTTTTTTCTTTCAACAGATGGGCCAACTTCAAGGCATACATACAGCAAACCCGGGAACAATACGCATGATATTTCTTGTCCCGGCTTCCCACACAGTGGACGATGGCGACGCGCTTCGGAACCCTTCCGTCTCGAAGGAGCACTTTGCCTGAGGTCGGTCCACCGGCATTCAGGAGCCGTTCCACTTCCAAGGCGGTATAAACATTCGGCAATTTGCCGTAACCATAATAGCCGATGACCGACGGGTCAAAGATTTGGTACCCCGTCGCCACAATGATCACCCCCACCTGATATTCCTCGACAATCACCTGTTGTTCGAAATCGATGGCCCCGCGGTCGCCGCAAGCTACCACGCAAGTCTCCTTACATTTGCCCTGTTTTAGGCGGAGGCAGGCTTCCGGGTCAATCAAGGGCACCGGTGGCACGGCCTGCGCGAAGGGAATATACACCGGCTTGCGCATTCCGAGCCCTCGATCAAACGGATTGGGAAATCTTGCCCGGGTAAACACGCACGCTTCCACACACTGCATGCAGCCGATGCACAAATCTTCTTTAATGTATCGCGGCCGCCGGCGGATTTGAACCCGATAATTGCCCACCGAACCTTCGACATTGATCACTTCGGAATAAGTAAGCAGCCGAATATTCGGATGATTCTTGACGGCGGTCATCTTCGGGGTGAGGATGCAGGCGGCGCAGTCGAGGGTCGGGAAAGTCTTATCGAACATCGCCATGTGTCCGCCAATCGATGGCTCGCGCTCGACAAGGATCACCTCTTTCCCGGCATCCGCCAAAGTCAAAGCCGCCTGGATTCCCGCGATTCCGCCCCCCACGACGAGGGCCCGAGGCAAAATCGGCACAAACTGCCGTTCTAGCGGCTGATGTAAAGCCACCCGACGCACCGCCCCAGCCACGTGCGCTTTCGCCTTGTCCAGAGCGGTTTCCGCATCGTCGGTTACCCACGCCACCTGTTCGCGAATATTGGCAATCTGCACCAAAAAGCGATTCATCCCCGCTTGCTCGGCGGCCCGGCGGAATGTCTCTTCGTGAAGACTAGGTGTACAGGCGGCCACGACCACCCGATTTAATCCGTGCTCCATGATGTCCTGCTTCAGCAGCTCCTGTCCCGGATCGGAGCACATGTATTTGTAATGCCGAGCCAGTACTACGCCGGGAAGGGTTTCCGCAAATTGGCGAAGTTTTTCTACATCAACCGTTCCGGCAATGTTGGTGCCACAGTGGCAGACATACACGCCAATTCGGAGATTCTTATCGCCCTTGATCATAACGCACCCTTTTTCTAGGCTGCCACTTGAAATTTTTAGCACACCACGGCTAAAACCGCCGAGCCTCCGCCGGTGTACCTTTCGGGTTGTCTTTTTTCGGCCCGGTAAGCCCCTTTCAAGTTACGCGTCGGCTCCCGTTAGGCTACGCTTTAAGCTGCGCTTATTGTCTTACCTTCGCGCTTCTCCCAAGCACCCTAAAGACCGCCTGATTTCACAGCGTCTAAGCGGTTACCGGAGAGCCCACCGCTTGCCAAACTAACTCGGCAATATCGACGACCTGTAGCCGATCCTCCGCCCCGATCGTTTTCACCGCATCCTGGAACATCACTAGGTCTTTTGGACATGCCACCACCAGCCGCTGGACGCCGGGCAAAGCCAGGGCCTCGTGCACGCGGAGTTCCGCCGGTCGCCGCTCGATACCCGGAATATCCTTCATCCACACCCGTCCGCCTCCCGCGCCACAGCAAAAGCTATTGCGTCGATTCCGCGGCATTTCCACCAGCTTCAGGCCCAGGGCCTCGATGACCCGCCGCGGGGCTTCGTAAATGCCGTTATATCGGCCCAGGTAGCAAGGATCGTGATAGGTCGCCACACCTTGAAGTTTTTCGCTCGGCACGAGTTTTCCTTCCTGCAACCAGCGGTCGAGCAGTTCGGTGTAATGGAGAACCGGTTTTCCGGCTAACGGCCCGGTTCCAGAACCGTTCCCTTCGCCATCGGAAATCTCGTATTCATTTTTCAAGGCGTTGTAGGTGTGGGGATCGGTGGTGAAAACCGCCGCAAAATGCGCCTTACCCAACTGTTCTAGGTTCTTTTGGCGCAGCATGTCGAATAGGCCTTCCTCGCCGATCCGCCGCACATCGTTTCCCGCATTCTGCTCCTTATCCATCAGAAGCCCGAAGTCCACTGCCAAGTGGTGCAGCACTTGGGCCAGCTTCTTCGTAACTTCCACCACGCGCTGATCGTAAGCCGCATAGTCGCCGGTAAACCACAGGTATTCCACCGGCTCTTTCAGTGCGTCTTTGATGGGAAAATCAAGCGTCTTGACCCAAGTAGACCTCTTCCGCGGCGATTGCCCGAAGGAGTTACCGTAACGCTGGAAATTCATCAGGGCATCCTGCACCCCCTCCTCCACCTTGCCTTGATCGATCAAAGATCGCCGCATGTCGATCACCAGCCGCGGATGCTCCACACACACCGGGCAGATTTCCTCACAAGCGCGACAGGTGCAGCAAGCCCAAAGCTCATCCGGGCTAATCACCTCGTGAAGATTGCCGGCTTGGCCGTTCCCCTTCCATGGCGTCCGCAGAAGGACATAATCCACCGATTGCACCAGCACCTTTGGCGAAAGGGCATAGCCGCAATTGTAGCCAGGGCAAACCTCCTGGCACTTGCCACACCAAGTGCAAGCGTCCGCCTGTAGCAATTGCCGCCACGTCAATTGCCGGATTGTCTGAGCTCCCGACTCCGACACCACCGGTAGCCTTCCTACAGGACCCGTGTTGCGGTAAAGGATGCTAATCGGCGAAGAAATCAGATGAAACGCCTTGGTAAACGGCACCGCCACAATGAAGCCGAAAGCAAGCAGAGCATGGGCCCACCATAGGAGCTGATGCAAAGTGCGAATCACCCCCTCGGGAATTGCTGCGAAAATCTTCCCCAACCCGTAGCCCACCGGTGCCCACGGAGCTGCCGGGAAAACGACCGCCCGTTGGCTTACGCGTTCTAATTCCGCTTCTTGCCGCTCGGTCCCGAGGTGCCGCAAGTTTTCCTCATATCCCCAGCGGTGCAAAATCTCCTTCCTTTCGGCAACCAACCCACTCCCCGAACCCTCCGCCGCGGCTACCTGCCGCAACTGTGCTTCCAGCCGAAAGCCCTCGGCTAACCTCAAACCTTCGACCAAAAAACCGCTGATGGCAATCGCGGCCAAAATTCCCAAAAACGGAAAATTATCCCATCGAGTTACCGCACGCCTATTCGGTCCCAACCTCTCCGGCTTGACCACATACCGCCGATAGGCGGCAAGGGCTAATCCCACCAGTAACGCCACACCCGCTAAATCCAAGACCAATTCGAACAACCGATAGATATTCCCCTGCAAAAGCTGCCAATCGAAGGGCAAGTTGAGAAAATCCTGATCAACGGTGGCGATGGCTGTCCCCAGGAAAAGGAGCACCATTCCCCAGAAAATCGTCAGGTGCATCCAACTACTAAATGAATCGGGAACGAGCCGCCATTGGAAAAACGCATTTTTGATGAAATCCACGAGCACCCGTGGCTGAATCAGTTGCTTTAAACGTTCGATGGCGGAGGGGCTAGCAGGCTCCGCTACACCCAGGGCCCATTTGCGCGCCCGCCAGACCACCCCCGCCACAAACGCAATGACCACCAGCGGAGTTAGCCCGTACAGGAGCCACTCCGACAGGTGCGGTACATTCCACATCAAGGGCCGCGAAAACGGCATAGCTCAGGTGCCTCGTCGCTGGATTGACCTTAGTTCGCAGTTAACCCGCCGAACCACCACACCGACAAACCGCCGAACGCCCGGCCGGTGAATGTTCGTACACGATTCGACTTTCCCTTGAACACACAAGCTGGTTTCCAAAAACAGCCTGAAATGAGCACACAAGTTGATTCTCAAAATGAAAACACAAGCCGCTTCCCACAAGCCGCAGGAAAATCGGTCGCGATCCGGCACGGAAAACCGAACGCTATTCACCACCCAACCTTTAGCACAGCCTCATCTTCGGAAAATCGTTCAAAAGGATGATTCGCTCGCATCACTCCGTTTGCTGGTCCTCAATCGCCGCGAAAATATCATCGCCGCGAAAATAAATATCGTCGAAACATCCCGCGTATCCATTCCGGGGCTCAAAGCTCTTCTTACCCGGCTGCCTTCTTGGCCCGAATGACCTCCGTCAACGGCTCCACCAAGTCCATGAGGTCAATCTGGGCCCCAAAATGGGCAATCTCGAAGATGGGGGCCCGCGGATCGGTATTCACGGCGATGATCAGTTCCGATCCCGCCATTCCCTCCTGATGCTCGGGGGCGCCGCTGATTCCCAAAGCCAAGTACAATTTCGGTTTGACGGTCATGCCGGATTTGCCCACCTGTCGAGTTGGGGGCAACCAACCCTGATCGACCACCGGGCGGCTTGCGCAGACCGCACCACCCAAAGCCGCGGCCAATTGCTCCACCACTTCCAAATTCTCTTGCTGACCTATCCCGCGGCCGACCCCCACCAAGATTTCCTGCGTGGTGATATCGATATCCCCGGCCTCGGGCAGAACCAACTTTTCAAATTGAACCGCCTGCGGATCCCCGACCGAAAGGTTCAAGCGAACGCGCGCCGGGGTGCCTCGGGCCTCCGGCGGCTTGAAGCTTCCCGGCAGCACCATCAGCACTGCCGGCGACTTGTCCAGCGCAAGATCCGCCAGCAGCTTCCCCCCGCAAATACTCGCGGTGGCACACACGGTGCCATCTTTGATCCAGGCCCGTCGGCAGCCGACCGCCATCGGCACCCCACGGCGGGCTGCCAAAAGCGGAGCCAAATCCCAACCAATCGATGTGCTCCCAATCAGAATGGCCCGCGGATCCTCTTGCGCTACCACACTGTCCAATAATTGCACATAAAGCTCCGAGTTATATGCAGCAAGCCGAGGATCTTCGACCAGCAGCACCCGATCGGCCCCTCCCAGAGCATCGCAAGCCGCCTCGAGCTTTTCCCCCATCAGCAGCACAACCGCCTGACCGCCCGTCTGATCCGCCAATTGACGCGCGGCTCCCAAAAGTTCCAAACTAATCTCGGCCAAGGCTCCGGCTTGGACTTCGCCGACTACCAAAATGTCCTGGCTACTCATCGCAGCAACCCCCTCTCGGCAAGAAGCTCGGCAATGCGTGCAGCAACCTCCTCCGCGGAACCGGTAAGCATCGTGGCTCCTTCTCCCTTTGCAGGGAAGTAGAGCTGCTCGATTTGCGCGCCGACCGCCGGCGGCTGTACCCCCACATTCTGATCGACAATTTGGGCCGACTTGGCAGCCGCCCGAATCCGACTAACCGGCACATATCGCGGCGGTTTTTCGGCACCCAAAATCCCCAGAACCGCGGGTAACTTCATGGTAAACTCCGCCATGACCGCCCCGGGAAATTCCTTGTGTACCCGAACTTTACCCGGGGTTTCGGTCCGCCATACCCCGCGAATCACCCCCACATAAGGCAGCCCCAACGTTGCGGCTAACCACGGAGCTAGCACCCCTTCCCACTCGTCGTGAGCTTGCACTCCCACCAGAACCAAGTCCGGATTCTGCGGCTTGATTGCCGCCGCATAAAGTGCCGCCGCATGAGAAAGCCGCGGGGGAGCATCCTCACCCCACGCCAACCGGATCAACCGATCCGCTCCCTTGGCAGCCGCCGTATGAAGTGATCCTTCGATATTGCCGAAATCCAAACCGACAACCGTCACCGTGCCTCCCCCGGCCTCTTTCAAAAGCAGGGCCTGCTCCAAGGCGTGATCGTCCGATTCATTGATGATGTAACTAGCAGCCCCCCAATCCAGCGATTTTCCGTCCGCGTCTAACTCCAGTTGTTCGATCAGGTCGGGAACCTGTCGCAGCACCACGATGATATTCATTCCCTATCCTCCCGATCATGCGGCTGGCCGGCTACACCCTGCAAACCAATCGTTGCACCGCCGACTCGACTCCCTACCACCACTTGCTGCCAATGCCTGTGACCACCGGTTACATCCCCAAACTCCCAGAAGCAAAAGCGGATGAGCTGCCTGTAACCATCCTTCCCCTGGTACCCACGCCCTTAACGGGTTTTCTCGCGGAGATCCATCGACTCCGCCAGCAGCTCGATAATGTCCCGCACCACGATCCTGTCTTCCAAACCCTTGACTTTCGCGGCATCCTCAAACCGCGAGAGCTCGAACGGGCAAGAGACGGCCAAGATCTTCGCCCCCGTAGCCGCTGCCTCTACAATCCGCTCGTCCGACAGACGGTGCCCGCCTAATTCCACGATATGGCCATCGAGCCACATTCCGCCGGCTCCGCCTCCGCAGCAAAGCCCGTGCTCGCGATTGCGCCGCATTTCCACCAGTTGCACCCCGGGAATAGCCCGCAGTAAGTCCCGCGGAGCTTCGTAGCACCCACACCGCCGCGACAAGCAGCAGTTATCATGGTAAGTAACCACGGCTTCCAACGGGCGGACCAATAACCCTTTGAGCTCCTCAAGGCGGTCGGCCAAAAACGTGGCGTAATGCTCCACTGGAAAACGCCCCCCATACTTCGGGTAAATATTCTGGAGGGAATTGAGCGAATGCGGATCGGTTACAATCAATTTCTCATACTCATAGGAACGCAGCGTCTGGATGTTGTACTCGATCAACGATTCGAAAAGCCCTTCCTCGCCCGAAAGCCGTTCACAATCGCCGATGGTCTTTTCCTTGTTGCCGATGATTCCCCAGCGAACCCCCAGCGCTGTAAGAATGCGTGCAAAGTCGCGGGTAACGACCTGATTTCTTGGATAATAGGCCGGATAATCCCCCACTAACCATAGAACCTCCACCGGCTCCGGATTCTGCGACAAGTCGCGAATCGGAACATCCAAATCCTTGGCCCATTCCGTCCGCTTCTTGGGCGATTTGCCCAACGCGTTGCCATACATATAAGTGTTCTGAAGTGCCTTCTGAAGCTCCGCCGGCGGCTGATAGCCCTCCTGCATCGCGCGGTCGCGGATGGCTGGCCAGAGGAGATCCGTCAATTCAATCCCCCGCGGGCAACGGTATGAGCAGTTGTAGCAACCGACACAAACCCAAATCGATGGGCTTTCCAAAACGCTCTGGAGCCTACCGGATCGAGCCTGAAGGATGATGTTCCGCGGAGTAAACCGCATGGCATACCCCAGGGGGCAACTCCCGCCGCACATGCCGCATTGCATACAACCTAAAATGGATTCTCCCTCGGGGGATTGAGCCAATTGCTTGAGAAGCTCCAACCCTTTATCGTCCGCCTGGACAGTGGCCATGGGAAATCTCCAAGCTACCCTAAGAGCCTGAAAAACAAGTCCGTCGAATCGCTTATCGATCGGTAAACTTAAACGGGAGCTCTTTTAGGCGGGACTATGGTCCGGAAATACGGTGCACTCTGCCTGAATTAGTCCTGGATTAGTCCTGGGATATCAGCGACCTTACCCGCCGAAAATCATCTGTTTTTCGGTAATTTAAGGGGATCGTTTTTTGCGATTTAAGGGGAATTCGCTGCCCGGCGAGCTCACGAATAATCCAAGGCTAGTTATCGAATAATCAAACTCGCTAATGGCTTACGATTTCGACTATGCGAATGCCTAATGAGATACCCAATAAATGCAGCCAACCTGATGTACGGCCGACAAACGTTTTTTCACGCTTGCTTCCTCATTAAGCAAAGTGTGTGCCCCGGTAATTATGGCCTAATTCAAATCGAGACAAATTTCACAAGTGTTGATTGAAGAAGGACATACGGATTTTTTCCTCGTCAGCTTTTTTGCCGGGAGTCAGCAACCCAACGGAAATCCGCCACCGCGTTGCGGATTTCCGTAGTTCGGCCAACGGGTTCGCGCTCCGGTTTTGGGGCAACCATCCGGGGCACGTTTTCCCCTCGAAAAGTTTTCCCAACCATTTCGGCAAAAAACACAAACCCTGTAGGTCATCGATTTAGTGATGTATCTCTTAAAACTTGTATACACGGGTGGGAAGACATTGACTTTGCCGGTGATTGTTCACATTTAGCAAAAGCGATCTTTCCATCTAAAGAATGGCAGCCGCACTCCCCGCTTCCTTCTTTTGCCTCCTTTTTTTCGCTTTTTTCGCACGGTAAAGAGCGTGTCTCTCGGCATTCAAACCTGTGGAATCCCAGGAAACCCGAGAGGATCCCCCACTAAACAGGAAGAGTTTGGGCGGGAGCAAGAGGACTAATTAAGACAGGAGCAAGTGAAATGATAAGATAGGTGATGTCTGCCCGCTCGGGAGAATTCTCCCCGGGAAAACTGCCGCTAGGGGACTTTTGTTAGAGGCGGCGCCGGGTCAGAATCATGTTAATGAGTTTCGCTACGAAAATCAGAAGCCTCTTTACATAAGATATTCCAGAAGCCTATTTGCACAAAATACTTAGGTACTTTCGTCGGGGCACTCCGTTGGAAACGCTTAATGGCACCTTTCGGAAGCTTTTTTCGCAGTGAGTTCCCCCGGTAATCTTCGGTTTAGAAAGATCGGTTTAGAAAGAGCAGAATAGGCTTCGGGTTTAGAAAGAAATCGGGTTGATAAACACAGTTCGGAAGGAAAGGAATAACCTCTCGTTTTCTGGAGAATCACACGGTCGGATCATTTTCTGGAGAATCACACGGACGGAGAAAAGCGATTCGCGGGTGTTACTTTTGGGGGATATTCGCCGCGATGTCCCGGGGATTATCTCCGGAGGATATTCCCCAGAAATAGGGTTGCGCAAGCGTACGAAAAACTTCGCGGAAGCGTACGAATAACGAAGCGAGCAATGCGGTAATTGCCCTAGAACTAACGTACTTTTGTGACGATCTTTTGAGAATCGCAAGTGTCCTTTTGAGGCTCTAAAATGTCGCAGACAGTCGGGTGAGCTCCTGGAGCCAGGGAGTTGTTCTAAGGCAGGGACACACCAGCGGAAGTCAACTTTAGTTCAAAAACGACAAGTAATGAGGAGGCAAGCGGGCAGATCTTGTCGATCCAATTTCGCTTTGAGGGTTCGCGCGGCGTTAGTCGGTAGTGGTCCACCCTTTTTGATAGCAAGATGCGGAATGACTTGAGCATGTGGCCCCGAAAACGCTTCGACATCCGGCTGCGTGACATTCTGGCGGGGATCACGTACTCGGTGCGTCCGATGGATGCAAAAGCGGCGCGCGACCGCCTCGAGCGGCTTTGGTCCGCCTCGGGCGAAGCCTTGGCTTGTCTGTCCGTTCGCAGCGGCTTCGATCTTTTGTGGCAATCCTTGGCACTTCCCCCGGGAAGCGAGGTACTGATTACGGCCCTCAATATTCCGCACATGGCGGCAATCATGCGGGTCCACGGGCTAATCCCCGTACCGGTGGATGTCGATTTAGAAACCTTGGGGCCGAACCTCGATCAAGCCGCCCGGCTTGTGGGCTCGAACACTCGAGCCTTCGTGGTGGCCCATCTTTTCGGCGGGCGGATTCCCATGGAAGCTGTGGGCCAATTTGCCGCCGATCATAAGCTGCTTTTGGTCGAGGACTGTGCCCAGGCATTCGCCGGTCTGGATTTTGTGGGGCACCCACAGGCCGATGTGAGCATGTTCAGTTTCGGCTCGATCAAGACGGCGACGGCGCTCGGCGGCGCGTTGTTCACGGTTCGAAATCCGGCGCTATTGGCTCGGATGCGCGAGTTGCAAAGTGCTCAACCGGTGCAAAGCCGGCGACGCTATCTGTGGACGCTGCTGAAGTACGCCTTCATGACGGGGATTTGTCGCCCGCTGCCTTTTGGGCTTTTCGTTCAGGGTTGCCGCCTGGGGGGGTTCGATTACGACCGAATTATTCATAATGCGGTGCGGGGCTTTCCGGGCACTGATTGGTTGGAGCGGATCCGCCATCAACCATGCACTCCGCTTCTGGCGATGTTATACCGCAGGCTGAAGCAGTTTAATCAGGCAAGACTTGCCGATCGGGCGGCCAAAGGGGAACTTTTGCTCAAGCTTTTTGGTGATCGGGTCTTTTGCCCGGGACGGCAAGCAGGAGCTCGCACCCATTGGGTTTTCCCGATCCTCGCGGATTGTCCGGGGGAATTGACGCAATGCCTCCAGCAGGCAGGCTTCGATGCTGCACGCACTCATAGCTTGGCCGTCATTGACCCGCCGGCGGATCGTTCGGACCTGAAGCTCGACGAGGTGCGTCGGCTAATGGATGCATTGGTGTGCCTGCCGCTTTATCCGGAGATGCCCGAGCGAGCAGTCCGCCAAATGGCTCGGGTGGTCCTCGAACAAGGTCGGCTTAGACCACTTCCGGTTCCGAAAGCCCAAGCTGTTGGCTAAAGCGGGGAAGTGGAAAGCGAATTTATCTCGCGCGCAACGATAGGTGACGGCAGGTCGGGTGCACCGCGTGAAAAGTTGGCCGCATACGGCCGGTTGTTGAAGGAGGTCCGCTTCTCACCTGCCCGCATGATCACCCGCCCAAGCGTTTGCAGCATCTTTCCTCCCTCGAAGCGAATTCGCCTCATCCTCCGCTTCATCATTGAAATCGGTGTGGCGCGCTCTCATCACCCGTCTTACCGTAGCGCTTGTCATGCCCGGGAAACCATTTCGCGGCGGATCGCTTAACGAGAAGCAAAGTAGCCCCGCAAGTTTGATTCTTCAAGCCGCGGCTAGGTGGCGGGCCCTAGCGCCGCATCCTGCCCCAGTTCTGATGGCCCGGTTCTATTCATGACGGAGCGCTTCGATCGGATCCATGGCGGCAGCACGGGTTGCAGGATACAGGCCGAAGATGACACCGATGACCACCGAGATCCCAAATGCCAGGGGGATTGACCCGGGGACAATCACGGGTTGCACGGCCCGGACAACCTCGGGCAATTGCCGCATAAGGCTTGGTATCAAATCCATCAATCGGGCCTGAAGCCACATGAGCACCACGGGGCAGGTCAACCCCCCAAGGATCCCAGCCACACCCCCGAGCACAGAAAGGGAGACGGTTTCGATCAAAAACTGTCGCACAATATCGCGGCGTTTCGCGCCCAAAGCACGGCGGATACCGATTTCGCGGGTACGTTCGGTAACCGTGGCCAACATGATGTTCATGATGCCGATGCCCCCCACCACCAGCGAGACTGCCGCAATCAACCCCATGAAAACCATGAACATCAATCGGGTAATCCGGGCTTGTTCCAAAAGCTCCAAAGGTACCGTGACCCCATAGTCCTCCATGCGATGATAGCGGGCCAGAGTATCCTTGATGGTCTCTGCCGTGGCCAAGACATTGGAGATTTTGTCGATGGAAAGAGTAATCTGGCTCAGCTCGAGGTATTCCCCTTCGAAAGAGCCCGCACGTCGGGTGATAACGATATCCCCGATGCGACTCCATAACGTGGTAATCGGAATATACACATCATTGCTAAATTCTTGGGCGGCCAGCGAGCCGCCCACCCCGGCGGTGGGCATGCGGGGCTTCATAACCCCCACCACGACGTAATAATGATTCTCGATACGGATCGAACGCCCGATCGGATCTTGAAGGGGGAAGAGCCGCTCGGCCACCTCGGCAGCCAGCACGCAATGATTCTGCTTGTTCGCCACTTCGGCATGGGTGATAAAGTGGCCCCGATCCACTTCCAGCTTGGTGACCTCGGCATATTCCGGGGTGCAACCCACCAAGCGCCCATCGACAAGCCGATCCCCGTAAGTAAAACGCCGTCGCAATTCCCGGATAGGAATGGCCCGGGCAATCGTGGGAATTGTCTCGGTTAACCGTTCGTAATCATCCCGGGTAAGTCCGTAGGGAACAATCCCGGTGGTGCGATCGGTCACCTCGCTGGGCGGCTTGATCGAGCGAATGATGATGTTGTTGGCCCCCAATTGCTCGATCTGTTCCTGAGCCTTTCGACTAATTCCTTCGCCAATCGCCAAGAGCCAAATGACGCTGGCGACCCCTATGAAAATACCCAGGATCGTTAGCGCCGAGCGCAAGGGGTGGAGCAAAAGGCTCTTAACCCCTAGCTGCCAAGTTCGAAACCAAATGAAACTCATTGCAACCGTCGGGACCCTTTTGCCTTGACCTACGAGAACGAAGCGCTCGTGCTGAGGGCTCGGCAAAGCAGCAAAGTTCGTTAAAACTCACCAATGCCTTGGGCTTAATTTGAGCCCTGCAATCCACGAAATAAGCGTAAGCAATCCGAAAAAAAGTGACCGATCTGGAAAATCAGAACACCGCCGCAGCCACGGTACGCGAGGGCGCCTGAAGCCGATCGCTTTCAATTCGACCATCGCGGAGCCGAATCACCCGTCGGCACCGGGCTGCCACATCCGCCTCATGCGTCACCATGATCAACGTTTTTCCCGAGGCGTTCAGTTGCTCCAACAACGTGAGGATCTCTTCCGCGGTGGCCGAGTCGAGGTTCCCGGTCGGCTCGTCAGCCAAGATGAATACCGGGTCATTGACCAAACTTCGGGCGATCGCCACCCGCTGTTGTTGTCCTCCGGAAAGCTGAAACGGGCGATGGTTCAGCCGATCCCCCAAGCCGACTAGCTCCGCCAGTTGACGACAACGCCGACGACCCGCGGCCGACAGTCGCCCCTGATAAAATAGCGGTACCTCGATATTCTCCAAAACGGTCAGTTGCGGAATCAAGTTATACGATTGAAACACGAAGCCGATCCGCGAAGCCCGAATTTCCGAAAGCTCGTCATCACTCAACTTGCTGACATCATCGTCGCCGAGGATGATCGAGCCTGACGTGGGCCGGTCCAAACACCCAAGCAAATTAAGCAGTGTGCTTTTGCCGGAGCCGGAGGGCCCCATGATCGCCACGTAATCGCCCTCGGGCAAATCGAAGCTCACACCGCGGAGCGCACGGACGATCTCCCCACCCAGCGGATAATCCTTAACCAAGTTTCGCACGCTGGCAGCCAATTTCATGGGGCACCACCTCCCGGCTGCGATGGAGAGGCGTCTCTGGAAGGTGGACGCGGCCCCCGCGGCGCAAATTGCCGGGCACCGGCCATGAACTCGGCTTGGTCGATCTGCCCGTCACCGTTCGTATCCACCATGCTGAAGGCGGCTTGTAGTGGGCCGGAGACTTCGTCCCTCTCCAACTTTCCGTCGCCGTTGCGGTCGAGGCGTTGGAAGAATTGAGCCGGATCGGGCCTACCGCCCCGCGGTTCTCCACCCGGTGGGCCGCCAGCCTGCTGATCCGAGGGCGGAGCTCCGGGACCAGGAGCGCCTTCCGATCGAGGCGGACCAAACGGCGGCATTCCCGGTGGGCCACGGCGTGGGCTGTCCGCACCGCTGGTGTCCGTAGCTCCCGGCCCAGATACCGCCCGTGTCGGTTGGCCAGCTTGTGCTCCGACGGTGGCGGAGTCACCTGGGGCCTGCTCCGCGCCGGCTTCCGACAAAAGCTCTGCCGATTGGGTCGGCAGTTTTGGCAAATTGACCCGGTCGCGGAATTCGCGAGCATTGACCACGACAACATCCCCCTCTCCGAGGCCGGATTCGACGATCACAAATTTCTCGTTGGTGCGGCTCAGTTTGACCTCACGAGCCTCAAGCTGCTCACCTCGCACGAGAATGAGATAATGTTTACCCCCATGTTCCAGTACGGACTGAATGGGAACCTGCAAGACGTTCGCCTGCTCGGCCACCCGGATCTTCACCTGCGCCGTAAAGCCCGGGCGAAGTCCTTCCGGCGGATTTTCAATGCGAATCTTCGCTTCATACTCCTTGATGTTCGAAGCCCAGAATGAGGTTGGTGCCGGGTACTCGCTCACTTCTTGCACCGAACCCAGCAGCTCTTGGTTGACAAAGGCGTCGAGGACAATCCGGGCCTGCATCCCCGGCTGTACAAGGCTCACCCGGCCCTCGTTGATCCGCGCAACAACCTGCATTTGAGAAGGATCGGGCAGCCGGATGATCACTTGGCGTTCTCGGATCACCGTGCCCGGTTCAATCACGATGGTGTTGCCTCCACGATAGTCGCGTTCGTTAGCGTAGACGACTTGTCCCGGCCGAGAGGCGAAGATCGTGCAGTTTGCGATCTGTTGCTCGATTTCTTGGAGTTTTTGCATGTCTAACAGGTAGTTTTTTCGAGCAGCTTCAAGGCGGGCCCGGGCAGATTCGATATCCGCCTGAAGTTGTGTCACCATCTTTTCCCGGGTGTACTGATCCAGTACCCGCCGCTTAGCCTTGATGTTATCCAGCTCGACCCTTTTTTTCTGAACGTCGAATTCGTTTGCTTGGAGCTCGCGCTCGGAGATATAACCCTTAGCGTATAACTCTTTGCTATAGTCGAGATATTGTTGGGCACGAGCCAAGTTTTCCTCGGCCATGAGTTCTTGATAAAGCAGATCCTGCGACTGCTGCCGATAAGTTCCCTCGAGGTACTCTTGAAGTGAAATGAGCGCGGCCTCGTAGTTGCTCAAGGCTTGCACGACCGAAGCCCGGCTATTCTCGCAAGTGATTTGCTGCTGGGTCCGCTGATTTTCAAGCGACGCACTATCGAGCCGGACCAAAACCATTTTGTCCCGCACATCTTCAAAGGTAAGGACCCGTTTTCCCGCGGAAAGGGCTGGCACTTCCGGTAAAATCCCTGAAAGATCTCGGGGCGGCGGAGCTTTTGCGGCGGAATTGACAACCGGCAGCACCGCCCCGGGCGATCGCGCATAATTCGCTCCGTTCGATGAAGCCTCATCAGCCGCCAAACCTCGCGGTGCCTCGAAAGCTTGGACCGGCGCTATCGCGGGAGATCGAGCTAAAGGAGGCCTCCCGCCGAGCGAGGGAGCACCGCCCGCCGGCAAACTACCCGAATTCCCATCATTGCTCGGGCTCGGTCCAGGAGCTGCCGCCTGGGGGGGCGTCGGTAACGCGGGGTTGATCCGGTGCGGATCCTGCGATTGGCTTGCCTGCAAGGCCGGCCCCATTCCGCCCCTTGCACGCGCCCCGGCGGAACGATCGTCCTCCTTTTCAACAGCTACCGTTTGTTGAACCGCTCCACCCGAAGGCACACTGAGATCCGAACCCTGCACTCTACCGGCGGATTGCTGGGGAGTTGCAGGGGGATCGCCGCCGCGTGCGGCTGGTTGCGTGCTGGGGGAAACGGATCCAGCGGAATCCGCATGATTGGAAGATTGGCCCCCATCACCGTTGCTTGCCACTGCCGGCCCTGCGGTTGCACCCGGGGCTGCCATCGCCAGTTGAGTGGGAACCGCCGCCCCGGGGAAGGACGGCGAGGCGGCTGCTAATGGGCGCTCCGGAGCAGCCGGCTTTTCCCGCTCTGGAGGTGCCGTTGAAGGGGCCACGGGCCCCCGGGGCAAATCCTCCCGTTTCCGCGGGTCACGCTCGGTATTGTAATCCGCCAATTTGATGCCGTGTTGGCGGTGATATTCCTCCAACTGCTTGATCAGCTCCAAGGGCACGAACGCATCTTCCGGGATGCAGTCCTCAGGCCGGATGATCGTTCCCTCGGGAACAATCTCCAGAATGACCGTCCCGCTACCACTCATGGACCGGACCTTGGAAATAATTTCTACATTTCGGGCACTTTCGACGTTGCCATTTTCGGTGACATCAAAAACAAAATCTCCGCGTTGTACCACATGGGTGATCATGTTCGTGCTGCCCGCGGTAGCGGCAAAACGCCGCAACCCAAACGCAGCGAATCCCCCGAAGATCAGTAGGATGATCACCAAAAAGATCGTGATCTTGGAAAAAACGATTTTTCTTAAGAAGCGAATAATGGCCACAGGATTTCTCCCACACTTTAGGCCGGGGCTTTCCGGACCCCGGGCTGGACTCTGCGGCGTTAAATCGTTGGCTAAATTCGGCGGGCATCCGTCGCCCTGCAGCAGGCCAATCTCGCGGAATCCTCCTGACTGCCGGCTTTGGAACGGATTTGCTTTCCTGGGAACTAGGTCTCTAAATGTGCTTCTGGGGCTCGTTGCGGGAGGCGATTCGAAAGGAAACGATCACTTGGCGGTCAACGTGTTTTCAGGTTCCAAACCACATGAGCACGCTACTCATTGGTGGCCGCTCTTGCTCGGGCGATCTTGCCCGTACGAGATCGGCACGATCTGCACTTGCCAAAAAAGGGTCGAGCGGCCGGCAAAGCCTCGGCCCCCGGACGTGGGAGCAATCCTCCAGTCCGGCGGCATGAAAGTCAAAAACACAGAGTCAAAAGAGTCACCGACCAACTTCTACCAAATACTACTGTTACCAGTTCTTTCGGGTTCCTCTGAAATCACCAACATTTGCTTAAGCGATCACCAACATTTGCCCAAACAAACGACGAACGCTTTCTTTCGCACGATTTTTTGTAACACGACGCTATCAAACGGCCGTTGTGATTTCTACGATCGTTTCACGGCCCTCAATCCGAAAGCATTCGGCAGCGAAGATGGGGACAATGAACGATGGAATCTGGGGTGCGGCCATCCCGTTTTCTAAAACACGCCCATCGTGTCGTATCATGCCGCCGAACCGCTTTCCTTCATAACGCACATGAGCAAAGTGAAATTTGCAGGCGTCATGCCCTCTTTATTTTAAACACCAAAGACCCTGGAGTCAGCCCGTTCAGATTTTTCTTAACTAAAGGCACAAAATTAGTGATACACCAAAAGGTGCTTGAGGTGTAGGACTTGCCTCTCAACAGCGGCTGAAATACGCCTCGTGCCAAGGGTCCCGGTGAATGTGCTGGCTCTTCGCGATTAAATTGGGCCACAACTCTAGCCGACACATCCGGCGAAATGACGTCGGCAGCAAACCGCGAATCGCACTCGACTTACCTCTCGTTCCCCGAGGCCAAGGGACCTAAGAAGAACGAAGGAAAAGCGGAAAGGGGGCTAACGCAAGTCCTGGATATGGGTGGTTACATCCGGGCAACCCAAATATTTACCAACTCGTTCGCTCATCTGCCGGGCTCAACCCCAAGTGTCATCGGGAGTTAGGATCTTGAGGCGGCCTGAAAAATCCCGCGGATAACACGACAGGATCGACTCGTGCCTCTCAGAGCTTACGCTTCGCAGGCAGAATCGGTTTGCTACCGAGATAGCGCCGGCTTTTCCGCAACTAAGGGTGCCCTATCGTCCGCCGCGTCGTCGGTCTGTTTAAGCCGGCTCAGCCACCATCGCCGCCAACGCAGGGGATCCCATCGGTACACAATGACCGTGTTCGTATCGGCCCGGATTCCCCACCAATTAGTCCGCGCTCCTAAATGCTGGAACCTTTTCTCATTAAGGTCAGACTTGGGGCCGAAGACTGCAATCGGCTCGGCAGCCACCGCGACCATCAAACGCAGCGCGGCCGAGCGGGGATTGGTGTATTTGAGATCGCGACGTTCCAGCACTAAGTAGTGAACATTTGGAACCCCCAGGAATGGATATGAAAACTCGTACGGACAAAGGCGTTTTTCGGCCCAAAAACTGGCAAACCGTTGAGTGTCGATGACCCAGCTTTCTTCGCTGGGCAACTGCCGCAGGAAAAAACTCGCTTGACGGTGCGCAGCATCGCGATGATTGAGGGGGAGCTTGGCTTGGTACTCGTGGAGGATGATTCCCAAGCTTAACAGGATCAATACAATCGTCAGGCAGCGTCCCTTCTTGAACGCCCGTTCAATACCCAGCGGCACAAGGGGAATCGCAAGCACTCCGAGGGTCAACAAATGCCTCGCTTCCAAGTAACCGTTCGCGGCTGAAAAAACCATAATCGCCAAGGCGAAGGCAACGGCAAGGCAAAGGGCGAATGTCTCACACACCATAAGCCGATGGAGCACGCTTATAAAACCGACGACGGCAAAAGCAATCGGCACGTAACCAAGTAGATCGCAAAACTCCTTCACAAATCGCCAAAAGGCTCGGGTCAAGCCGGAGCATGACGGAACATCTTCCCGATTAAACCAACGAAAATCGACCGGCTCCACCTCCGCCGCAGGATCCAAGCGAAGGGCAGAGCGACACTTCTCAACTTGTTCGGTATCAGCCTGCGGGGAGAGACGGACCAATTCCAAAAAAGCATGTTCCCCGACCTTGCCGGGCAAAAGCCAACTCGGGGAAATGGAATTCAGATCCGGCGGATTCACCCACGACCAAGCCATGGAGGGGCTTTCAAGTAGCCGGCGGATCATCATCGCAGGCGAAACGGCGCCGACCACCTGGAAATAGATGCCCCACGGGATCGCAAGGCCCGCAAACCAACTGATCATGGGTACACCATACCGCATTAAAAGACGCGAGAGTGTGGTGATCCTGGGAAGCCCCCCTCCCTCCCATTTTTTTTGATCGCGCTTTGTGTGAAGCCGAGAAGCATGCGGCGCAGTCTCGCAAAAAAATCCCCAGAATCCTCGACCGATCAACCACAAGGTAGTCACGCCGACCAAGACGAGGGATTCGCGCCGAGTCAACACCGCACAAGCGGTCGCCAAACCGGCTAAAAGAAGCCAAAAAGGTGAGCCCGTGACCTTAAAAGCCCCATTGCCGCTCAAGTGGGTGGATAGGCATCGCGCGGAGGCGTCTACTCCGCTCGTGGCGGCATGCGGGGGGGTGGGATCGGAAGCAAGCACCTGGCCGGGGGCAGGCATCAAATAACGTATAATCGCCCAATATCCTAGGCAAAACAAAGCGATGTGGAGCGCATCGGTGATCCCGGCAGCGCCCAGCCGGGCAACCTCGGGCAGAACTGCGAAAAAACTCGCAGCTACGATCGCACCCCAGAAACCAACGACCGGCAAGCTAAGAAGAAACAAAAGGACCGTGGCAAACACCAGGCTAGTACCGGCCACAAGTTGCGCACTGATGACCCAAATCGTGGGAGATTGGCCCCAGATGCGTGAAAGCAGCCCGTAGTTGAATGCCACCAAGCTTGGGAATAAAGGCTCGGCGGGTTGCGCGGTGAGCGCCGTGCGAATCCCCAGCCGCCAAATCTGCTGAGCCTCCCCGATATAAACCATGCAATCCCGGGCAGGGACCGGCGCGGTGGCGATTAAAACTCCTTGCGCGATCGCCGAAGCCAACCCCAGAGCCAGCACGGCGGCCAGGATCGAAGCCCGAGCAATGCCCTCAGAGCTCAAACGGCTTGCGCTCAGTTCGGCCTGCATTCCTTCGAATCCAAAGCTTTGCTCGCCTGCTCTCCGCAGCTTCTTCGGGTTGCCGCTTCGCTCCCGGGGTTCAGATGGATGAGCTTTCCGCTCGTTAGAAGCCGGGCCGAATTACCACGGCAAGACCCTCGGATTTTTCGCCGAACCGACCGCACTTTGTCTCTGAATAGCTCGCATCGTCAAAGATTTGCTACGATGGGGCGATTGGTTTTGCAGCTTCTCGCTCGACTGTTTCTTCTGCGCTTCTTACAGTTTTCAGCCTTGCTCTTGCTTTCGTTTTTTAGCGTTTCTTACCGCTCTAATCCGTTTCGTTTCTTAGAATTCTTTTCGATTGCTTTGTTACGATGAGTTTTTTACGATGGTTGGCGGTCTCGGCTTTCCTTTCTACGGGTAGCGGTAATCCCTACCCGGAGGCTCTACCCATAGCATGAGTTCTTGCTTCGCAGGAACCTTTACACCGTTGCCGATATCTTCAGAATAAAGCGACGAAATTTCGGAAAAAGGGAGCAAAAAGCCGAAGTTAGCTTTTCGTGAAAGCCTTTCGAAGGTTCGACTTCTGTCTCCGTGCCAGCGGAGCGGCAAATCCGGCCTCTGCGTACTCTCCCCCGCTTGAGAAACCCGCAAGCACACCGGCCCCGTAGCCATCCGAATAGATGCAATTCACCAGAGTATCTTTTCGGGGAGGAATCGTCAATCGCAATTCTCTACTGCGCGACTGGGCCCCCAGATCCTTTCTACACCCCTCGGGCCCAACTTCATGGTGTACGATCCGGTGAGATCTTCCGCTTGACCTTTTTGTTCTCCGGTGGCACCAGCTTTTCATGTAATACCGTGGCGGCTCGGGAAAAGCCCCTAAAGTTTGTCGCGATGAATGGCCCAAGCCGAGTCGCCTCTTGGCGAAAGTTGCCCGGCTTCGAATGCCGACCTAAATCCTTTTTTGACTTGCCAGGTACTGAACCCGATGCAACAACTGGAAAAAGGGCGGCGCGCAGACAACCGGATTGCAAAAGAAAACCCCATTCTAACCGATCGAAGTACGGTTACTATGCCGTGAGGGGGAACGATGAAACCGATTCACGTTACTCGCGCTCGGGTAGCTTTCGAGATCGTAGCGAGCCTCTTTCTGGCGACGCTTTTCTGGGAGATGCAGAGCCTTTCCGCAGATGAGCCTTTAGGGTTTTTCATTCAGTCGGGGGAGTTGCGATTTGATACCGGATTACTTCGCGGCAAACTCGGGGATGCAAACCGCTCGGTGGGGCTTGTGTCGGTCCAAGCCGCCCCCACAGGCGAAATTCTTTCAGGACCTTATGGCTGGCTTTCGGTTTATCGACTACTTGATGCCCAGGTCCGGTACGGCCCGGCAGCGTGGGATTGGGCCAGTACTCGGCGAGTTCTGGATCATGGGGCAGCGGAGATCGTTTGGTCGGCGGATCCCGAGCACCCCTTCGATTTAAAGGCCGTTTATCGGTGGCAGGCTCCGGGAATCATCGACCTTCAAACCACCGTCACCGCACGTCGGCCCCTGCGATCCTTTGAGGTCTTTGTGGCCACGTATTTCGCCGGTTTTGACAAGTCGATGGTCTACGCGAAGACACCGTCGGGTCAAGCTCGCTTCATCGAGGCCACCGAGGACCGCGGTCGATGGCAAGCCTTTCCGGGGGACGAAGTGGCGGCCCAATTGATTCAAGATGGCCGATGGCTTCGGCCTCCCAGCCCTGTCACCTGGGCAATTCACGAGCTCATGGCGGCACCGTTAGCCCTTCGGGTGGATGAGCCCTCCGGGCGGACGGCGGTACTCATGGCATCGCCCAAGACGTGTTTTGCCGTTTACACGCCTCACAGCGGCGAAAGTCACCGCTCTTTGTATGTTTCCCTTTTCGGGCAGGACTTCCCCGCAGGACAATCGGCCATCGGTCACGTACGACTTGTGGTGGGTAGGGGTCTTACGTCCGATGATGCGATCCGCTTGTACGAGGAATTTCGCAATCATCTTGACCAGCGATAGCTAGCCTTTTTCCGGCGGCAGAATCACTCCCGCCGCGATTTCATGCAATCCTGCCGACCATCACGGCATCCTCACACTGCATCCTCACGCAATCGTGCGCACCATCGCTACATCCTCAACGGATCGTGCGCAACGTCACTACATCTTGAAACGGCGTCAATTGAAATTCGGAAGACAAGGAAAGAATGGAAAGGAAATTTCTCGATCGGTGAGTCGTGCCCCTTCCCGTGATCTCGTGGGGATCACCCCTATCGTGGCGACAAGGAACCCTTGGTCGCAACCGGATTCTGCGTGTCTTGACGACGGATGTTGCGCGGATTAGCCCGCTCAAACGCCATCGATCCAGATACTGCAAGAGATCTCAAGTTGAATACTTCCAGAGATCAAAATCCGTTACCGGGCCATTGTCCCCCGTGATTCCGATTGGGCCACGAACCCCGGTTCACCCCCTTCGAAAACGCTGAATTCGGCCCAAGCGGGAAAGAATGCGAATCGCTCGGCGGCTTCCAGGGGCGGCAGTTGCAGGAAACGACCGAGATCCAGTACCCCCGCGCGGCCCGTGAATTCCCTTGTGGCTATTCGATCCAACAAGATGTTATCTACACAACGTGCTGCTCGGGAAGCGGTGGGCACGCCGGAAAAAACCGGCACAATCCGCGCTAATTGCTTCAGCGATTGCCACTGAAGTTCGTCCGCGGCCAAATGAGCCAGCAGCAGGGTGTCATCCTCGTTTCGTCCGTCGTTTTTCGCCGCGCGGAAGACGACCGCCAAAAGCTCCAGCTCTTGAGCCGTCCTCATCGGGTCCACCTGGGCACAAATCACCGTAAAGGTGAAGGCCTCCGCAGGGGTTACCCCGCGGGTCATCAACGAGGCAACCCAGGGTTTCCAACGGAAAAGTCCGTGCGGATCTTCCACTTTTCGCACCGTACTGCGGTCGATCACCAAGCTTTGTTGATCGAAGAAAAGCACACTGAATTGGACGACGCTATCCTCCACCGGGCCGACTGCCGCGGCAAAATCATAGTAACTTCCTCGTGCGTTGATCTGCTCTACCAGCGAAAGAACCGGGGCCAAACTTCGCGACCGAACCCCATGAACCGCGACCAGGTCAAATTCCCTGATAATGCGCACCATCTGATCGCGGAATGTCTCATCCTGAAGTCGTGCCACTTCTAAGGGCCCCGGGTAAAAGGTCGCCAACCGAATGGTCCGCTTCTCCGATATATTGAGCGGCGGTGGCAGCGGAGGCTGAAGCGGATCGGAGGTTTGCTCAGGATTTTGCCCGAAGGAAACGCTCCGTCGTGTGCCCTCCAACCACTGAGGGCCGTACTGCGAGAGGAGATACCATCCTAAAGCCACCAGAATTCCTATGGCTACAAAATGTCGCAAAAGGTTTAATTTCAGCATTCTAGGTAACCCGCGACAAATTCACCCGGGTATCCGCTAGAAATTCGCCACTCTTCCCATGCCATCTATTTTGCCGGTCTCGATGCTTTACCGGTGCTGGCGGGGGGCCCCTTTTTGGTGGGTCGTCATCACCGTGCATCCGGGTACACACGGGTTTATGCACCCGGAATAAACGGAACTTTTCCAATTAGGAATACAGGCCTCTTTTATCCAGCTTTTATCCAGGAATACAGACCTTATTGAGCTAGGTAATACAAACCTTATCGAGCTAGGTAATACAAACCTTTGTTGAACCCGGAATACGTAGCTTCTTTAAGCAGGAATACCCACCTCGTCGAACCG
>CAKZMM010000028.1 GCA_937128505.1 uncultured Thermogutta sp. | reverse complement strand
CTAAGTCAAAAGGAAGCGGACCCCGGTACCTCCCCCAGTCGGCGGCCGCCCGAGCCATCCGAGCTGTCGGACTGAGTGCGGCTTGCAGCCGGAAAGCTCCCCGGGGCAAACTGGTGCGCGGCCCGGCCACCACTCGCAAGCTTGTTCTCCGAATTCCCCTGCGCAGACAGGCCTGCCGGCTGTGTCGCGAGTTTCTGACTCGCTATCGAACAAATTCCCCCGCACACACCGGGGTGCCTTGCATCATGTACGAACGGCATCGCGGCCTCGATGTATCCCCCCGCGCAGACAGGTGTGCCTCGATACTCTAGCGGCAAAAGCCGCCTAGCGAGCGAATTCCGCCGCGCACACGGGTGTGCCCTAAATATCAATATCCCGGCAGCAAGAGGAGACAGCATACCCACTCAAATTGCCCCCTTCTGACGAGTTTGCGTTTCTTCTGCGGTTGGTGAAGAGACTTTAATTTTGGCGGTAAGTTCAGGGCATAGATCTGGGGTATAGATTTGGGGAATTGGAGGGTAAGAGAGTTATTCCACGCGCATTACTGCACTTTAAATTGGGCCCGGAGCCGCCGCACCGAGCATCGACTTCACGGGCCGAAGCACTTCCCCCCCAGAATACTCGATGCGGATTACAGACTGCTCCGGGTCGAAGCGTTTGGTAAACTGAAGCAGAAGGTAGCCTGCTTGATTGATGGTGTCCGCATCGATCCGACCCACCACCAGAACATCAGGCCCGAGGAAATTCTCCGGATGCAGGTAGGCGGCATCCGCCGGCCGATGTTGGCGGAAGGCTGCCTCGATGGTGGTGTTATCCCGGGCATTCTTTCCGATAATAACCTTTGTTCGTTCATCGATCTTCTGATGTCGGCCGATCCGCAGCAATTCGAACTCCCACCGGGCGGCTTCCGGACGCGTCTCGAGGAGCTCAAGAACTCGCGGAGCAAAACTCACCTGTGCGAGCGCGCAGCCGGTTGAAGGTTGCGGAATCGTGCAGATTCCCAACTCCTTTGCTAGCGCGATCAAAGGTTTTCGACTCCGCCCGCGGAAATCGTACAATTGGTTCCGGTCCACCAGCCCTTCCAACTCGGGGATGGTCGGCGGCAAAAGCTTTGCGGAAAGCGGCCGAAGGAGCCTTCCTTTCAGCCCGGAGTGCTTTTCGATCAGGTGCTGTTGCCAGCGCTGTTGGCTCATAGGGCGCTGGCCCACAACCTCGCCGGTCACCACCACGCATGCGCCGACGGTTTCCATCAGCCGCCGGGCCATTCGGCACATGTAAATTCGGCAATCGATACACGGATTTGCTCCCTTGCCCCGCCCGTATTTGGGGTGGCGAATGATTTCCAGATAGTCATCTCCCACAGGCGAGATCGTTAGCCGTACCCCCAAAGCGGCTGCAGCACTTGCCGCCGGAACTTTGCAGCATTCGAAGATCGTCTGAATGTACAAGGCTTCCAGCTCGAATCCTTGCCGCTGCATGATCCGCACGGCAAGCATGCTATCTAATCCCCCGGAAAATAGGGCCACCGCAACACGTTTCGGTTCAGTCATTTGAGAACCCCCGAAATATCGACCAAGTCCCGCAGGTTAACGTAAATTCCCCCCGCGAAACTGAAATTTTAACCGGTAAGCAGTGAACGCGACTCCGCGAATTTACGCCGAGCGGCGTCCCGCAGCACAAGGGCTACCTTTGAGCCGTCCTGATGTCGGCAAAGATTATTCTATCCTTTTTCGATCGTGGAAAGGCAATCCCAACGTGGATAACCGATGAAATCTTTGATGCCCTACTTGCCCTGCGCTACTCGGCGTACACTGTAGCTTTGCTGCCGCAGCCCGCAAGGTCCAGACGGCACTGCTCGCGGAATTCTTGCTCAGTGTAGAGTTTACCGTTGCCTAGCGAATTGTTTAGGTGCCGTTTTCGGAATGTGGCTGAATCCTGCCTCTGGTCCACTAGCTCCCCCAGAAGAACCGTTCGGGAAAGGGAGAACACCGAAGGCCTTCGCGCGGGCGGGCCAACCGTGCAGAATCTTACAAGGAGGACGTTCCAGGATCCGGAGCGGGCACGCTCAGGATAAGGACTTAAATGAATTCGGTTAAGGCCCGGCCCTGCGGGTAAGTTCCAATCGGCCTCCCTAAGATTTGGATTAGCGCTT
The DNA here is from genome assembly GCA_937128505.1 of uncultured Thermogutta sp. Taxonomy (GTDB): domain Bacteria; phylum Planctomycetota; class Planctomycetia; order Pirellulales; family Thermoguttaceae; genus DTLM01. Next base: position 7,150 of record CAKZMM010000028.1, on the reverse strand, counting down.
CGTTCCTGGAGCGGGGCCATCGAAAGGGGGAGCCAGCGGTCCGGGTGCCTCATCATCAGGCTCCTTATAGCCTGCCAACTCCAAGAGGGCATTGCGGGCCGCACGCTGCTCTGCTTCCTTTTTGGTTTTCCCCCAAGCCGGCGCAAACGATCGCTCGCCGATTCGCGCCACAACCTTAAACCACTTGTTGTGGTCCGGGCCGAACTCTTCAGCCAGCGAATAACTCGGGATCACCCCAAAATCGCGTTGAGCGAGCACCTGCAATTCCGATTTGTAATTCCCGGAGATTTGGTCAATTACCGCTGCTTCGATCTCGGGTTCCAAAAAACGTGCGACGAATTCGCGAGCTGCGTCGAACCCACCGTCCAGGTAGATCGCACCTACAATCGACTCGAACATATCGGCCAAAAGAGACTGGGGAATGCCCGGGCAACTGGTAAGGGCTTTTCCGGCAATCAAAAAGCTTTTGAGATTGAGCATCTCGGTCACCCGAGCACAGGTTTGCCGACTGACCAACATCGACTTCAGCCGGGTCAAATCCCCTTCACGATACGCGGGAAAGCGGCGAAAGAGCATGTCGGAGATGATTGCCCCCAAGATCGCGTCGCCCAGGAACTCGAGCCGCTCATTGGACTCCAGCCTGTGTGCTGCCCCTGAGGCGTGCGTCAATGCCTCGATCAAAAACTGCTTGTTGCGAAAGCGATACCGGAGGCGACGTTCGCATTCGCTCAAAAAGGTTGCTGCCCGCTCGGAATCGGAACTTTCAGGAACCATGCCGGGTCCCGCCAGAAACGTTATGCGATCCCTGTTTCCTTTCAACGATAAAAAAGCTGTGCTTCTTTGTCAAGCCAGGCCGTGATTCTTCGGAGTGCTTTGTATAGATTTTTTTGTGTAGCCGGCCGACGCTTATCCGGGCTTCCCGGGTAAAAGCCCCAGTATGCCTCTCGTCTGAAGGTCTTGGGGGTAAGCTGGCGGCTTTGCCAACTTTGGAAAGGCTTTGGGACCGGAGGGAGGCAGGATTCCAATTTCTGCAGTTCGCCATGCGGGGATGCCATCCAAAAGGATCTCTCCTCGGCTTGCCGAACTCATGCCCTGGGTCTGCTCGGCAGCTCGGGGAACTGATGCCCTAAATGCGCCCTCCGGGGCGAAGACTCTTCCCCGAAGCTGGGGCAATCACCCTCAGAGGATCCCCGAGGACGCCGAGGATCCTGCCCACAATCCCCTTATAGTTTGCTGGACAACACGACGCATCCGAACTTTGTTTGATCTTTTTTGTGCCTTAGCCTAATCCAATCGATGAGGCAGCCTGTGAAGAGTAAGAAAAAGCAGGGACCGAGGTACGAAACCAATCCCCATGATCACGCGGACCATATATCGCGGGCAGCATCGGTTGTTGGTCGTATGTCCTCAGCCCCGCAATCACGCGGAATGTATCCTGCGAAGTGAAAAGGTGAGGAGTGACGATCCGAAGCCTCTAACACACATAAGCGCAAGGCACGGGCTAAGAAAGTCACGGAGATAAATAGGAGCCTCAGAGGGGAGAGTGTGCTATGAGCGAAAGTTCAAAATCCAGCATTTGAGGATTTCATCGCTACTCCCTTGAGAAGCGATCAATCGCCGTGTGGTCGCCGTGGGTCCTCGCACCATGAACCCTGGCCGGACACCTGAGCGGTATCCATCTCCAAACCCGGTGGCTAAATCCACAAAAACGACTGGGAAATATCGCCCCTGAGAATTTCGAGAATACCTGAGAATTTCGAGAATATTTGTCTGAGGAGGAGCTACTCAAGTATGCTTTTCTGCCCGGTAGGCAAACAACACTTGAAGAAAGCATCACCGGATATCGTTTTGTTCGATTACCCGCCATTTCAGGTAAAAAGCACGCCTGCATCCCCCCATGTGGGTTATTTTTGCAAGTTTTGTTGGATTAGCTCTTTGTTTTGAGCCATAACTCCATTAGAGTCAAAATTGATCTGCCTAGGTCCGAGGATACCCGATTTTCGGCGCAGGAGGCGCGATCTCCAAAGGCGCTTTGCCGCGGGGCACGAACTTCGGGAGGCCGACGTAAGGCGGGTCAACGAAACCCGCGTTTAAGTCTTACAAGGTGTCGGCCGGAAATGCGGTGTTTTCGGCCCCCGTGGTAGGTAGACCCTTTGGATGAGGAGTGGAGGTCATGTTGAAGCGGATGTCCTCAGTGTTGGCCGTGGTTCTTCTCACGCTGGTCAGTGTGCAGAACGTTCAGGGGCAAATCGGCCGTAAAGCCGGGCCCGGTGGTGATCCTCGGGTGGCGAAATTGCTCGATCAGATCGGCTGGAAATACGAGGTTGATAAGGATGGGGATTTCAAGTTGCTTTTCAATTTGGAAAACGACCGGACTCATCTCGTTTACGTCATGTCAAAAACTGAAAAGCTCCGCGGCCTCGAGATTCGTGAAGTCTGGGCGCCGGGATTTCGGGTAGGCGAGGATCCCGACCCGGAGGTGTTGCTTCATTTGCTCAAAGAAAACGGCCGCAAAAAGGTGGGGGCTTGGCGGGTGATCGGCACGGGCGATCGGCAGATGGCCGTATTCGCCGTCCAAATTGAGGCCGAGGCGGACGCCGAGACCATGAAAACCATCGTTACGGCCGTTATTGAAACAGCGGATCAACTGGAGAAAGAAGTCACGGATGCCGACGAATTCTGATTCCGCTCCGCGTGCCGTCGGTGATTGAGGGATGTACCCGGATCGGCTCCAGCGGTTTTTGCTTCAGCTTCGGCTGAGGAAGGTAATCGTCGGGAGCGCAGGCAACAGCATCTTATTGGTTATCCGGCCCCAAGGGGGCTTTTAAAGCCGCTTCTCACCGCTTCACGCTTTGGCTATGCAGGGCTGCTCTTTAGGGGATCGCGGTTTGGGTGGGTGAGCCGGTGGGGGTGATGGCTTTTAAGCTCTCCTCGGCGGCTTGCCGCAACACAAAATGCTCGGACTGTGCCGCGGCCTTTAGCTCGGCAATCGCCGCCTGGGCGCGAGGACCAAAACAGCCGAGGGCCCCGGCTGCTGCCATTTGCACTTGAAGATCGGAATCCTTCATCGCACCGCGAAGTGCCTGGATCGCCGCTTTGCTATCGGTACCGGCTTGCGAAGCAAAGCGTCCTAGGGACTTGGCTGCCTTGGCGCGCACACGCTCGTCTGGATCCTCTTTTAAGGCAGTGATAAGAGCCGGAATCACCTGGGCCGCTTGGCGGCCAATTAGTCCCAGGGCTTCCGCGGCCATTTCCCGATCCGGCCATTCGCGATCGTTGAGCGACTCCAGCAAAGCCGGGATCGCCGATTCGGCCTTAGTGCCCAATCGGCCTAATACTTGGGCAGCACCACACCGCGCAGCACCGGCGGTTTTCTTCTCTAATAGCGGCGTCACCTTAGGCACCACGCTCTCCCCCAAAGCCACAAGCTCCTCGACAGCGCGACGCTGCACAAGGGGATTGCGATGGCCCAAGCGATCGATCCATGTTTCCGGCGAGACCTGGCCCTGAGGTTGATTCTTCACAGCAGGCTCAGGCGTCGGTAGTGGGTGGCAAGCCGGAATTACGATCGAGGCCAGTATCCAACCACATCCCCGAAGCAATTTGCCCATTCCCCTTAACCACCGAAAAGCATTCATTCTTGAAGTCTCACATCGCCAAAAGCGTTCTTGATCGGCACGCTGCTAACTTTTTCGGCACACATTGCTCAGAATTTCCGGCTATTCGTCGAAACAATCAAACGTCGTCGGCTTAGGAACATCAACTTAACCCCTGCGAGATCCGTCCCGAAATTAGGGGTCTCACACGGCGTCAGAGAGCGTCAAACGACCTTCAAGACGTTTGGAGCTTCTTCCGTTTGCGCAGGCGATTGTCGATTCTCAAGTTGCCTCGCTGCCGGCAGACCTTTTGGGCAGACCGATCCTCGATCGCGTTAAGCAATCCCCCGACGAATCCCGATCTTTTAACGAATCTCCCTCGGTCCGGGAAGACGTAGCTTCTGCGTTTTGGTAGCGAGCAAATTTTCGCAGCCGGCCACTTTCAAGAGAATTTGCACTTCAGCATATCTTTGGTCCGATATGGATCGGACTGTCCGCCTCTTTCTAAACCGCTTTTCTTCAAGCAGGTTTTTGGCGTGGATTTCTGCGGGGGATCGGTAGCGGGAATCTTCAACCGTGTTCTACTCGTAGCACCCAGGCTGGTAGAAGCCCCAATCCCCAGCTAGCCTTCGCAGGGGCCTTTTAGAAGCATCCCATTGATTCTTAACCACCGATAATTCTTTACCACGATAATATAATTTCCCGATAACTGCGTTAAAAATAAGGCGGTTTAACGTAGGGCATGAGCTCAAGTTTTAGAAATCAGTTTCTGGTCCTGTAGGAGTTTAGAAGATTTTGCGGAACGGCGACCACCATTGTTGCGAGAGTCGGCGGTAGGGGCCGTGAAGCTTTTGCGCCGGAAGCATTGGGCATAGGTCCCACCGAAGCTAACCAAGATCACAGCCTAGGTGGATGCAACCCCAACTACCTGCCGCCTTTGCTGCTGAACATGACTACAATTGAATTTGAGTGCCGAAATTGAGAATGAGCGTCGATTCACACTCGGGCCGTTGCAGCTGAAAAGTGTGCCCAGCGTGCGCGAGGGTCCACAGAATTTGTGCTCTCTCTTCGTCATCCTCAAAGCGTGTGCCCAGCGTGCGCGAGGGTCCACACAAATGATCAACAGTCGCCCTCTGTCGTGCGACCATTGGATTGTGCAAAGACTGACAAACTCAACATAGGATACAGATCGAATCCGTAGGAGAATTCGCTCGTGGCGAAAGTGGCAATTGTCGGCGGTGGGATCAGTGGTTTGGCGGCCGCCTATCGGCTCCAGGAGCTGGCCCCGGGCTACGAAATAACTTTGTTCGAGGCTGCCGGCCGATTAGGCGGCGTTTTGGAGACGGTTCATGAGGCGGGTTTCCAAATCGAGCAAAGTGCCGACAATTTCATTACCACTTTTCCTTGGGGGGTGGATCTTTGTCGACGGCTCGGCTTGGCGGATCGCCTCCTGTCCACTAACCCGGCTTGCCGCCGCACCTTCGTCGTCCGCAAAGGCCGCTTGTGGCCCCTGCCGGATGGGTTTTTGATGATGGCCCCATCGCGGCTTTGGCCGTTGGCGATTACCCCGCTGCTGAGTCCATGGGGAAAACTGCGGGCAGCTCTCGAGTATTTCATCCCCGCACGACGCGCCGAAAGCGACGAAAGCATGGCGGCTTTTGTGCGTCGGCGGCTCGGTCACGAAGTCTTCGAGCGATTGGTCGAACCGCTGGTAAGCGCGGTGTATGCCGCGGATATGGAAAAGCTCAGCGTGCTGGCAACTTTGCCACGCTTCCGCGAGATGGAGCGCAAATACGGAAGCCTGATAAGGGCCATGCAGGCTCAACGACGGCTGAATCCGGAGGCAACCCAGGAAAGTGGGGCCCGCTACAGTATGTTCGTCACCTTGCCCGAGGGGCTGAGCGAACTGGTGCAGAGTATCGCCCGGCGTTTGCCGGCAAATTCCATCCAATTACACACTCAGGTGGTGGCGGTCGAACCCCGGCAGGGAAAATGGCTGCTTAAAGTCAGACGCTCCTCCCCAGTTCCTATGGAAAAGCAACGGGTATCCTTGCCGGTGCAGTCTTCCGCGGAGCTGCGGCCGCCAGCGGAGCTGCCCAATGCCTTCGGGCGAGAAAACGGACAGGAGTTACCACGATCTTCCGACTCACAAAGCAACTTTGGTGCTGCTCAGCGGCCCTGGCCAGAAGAATTCGATGGCTTGATTTTGGCGACACCCGCCTCTGTTACCGCTGCCCTGATTGAGCCTTTAGAGCCTATGGCGGCGAAGTTGCTGGCCAGTATCCGATATGAAGGGACGGCCATCCTCTCGCTGGCTTACGACCGGTCCCAGGTGGGGCACCCGCTCAACGGTATGGGCTGCGTGGTGCCAGCGATCGAACGCAGCCCGATTCTGGCCATCAGCTTCAGTAGTCAGAAGTATGTTCATCGGGCTCCGCCGGACAAGGTGCTTTTGCGAGTTTTCGCAGGTGGTGCCCGACAACCCGAGCTAGCCGACGGGGAGTCCGAGGCGGTGGAGGACCTTCTGCTGCCGGAGCTAGAACGCCTGTTGCGGATTTCGGGGAAACCGCAATACCGCTGGTTTGCCCGTTGGCCGCGGAGTATGCCGCAATACGAGGTGGGGCACCGGGAGCGAATTGCTCGGATCGAGCAGTTAATCGCCGCCTGGCCCAACCTAGCATTGGCCGGCAACGCTTATCAGGGCGTGGGGATTCCGCATTGTATCCACAGCGGCCAACAGGCGGCAGAACGCCTGTGCGAGGTCCTTAAGAAAAGGCAAATTCCCTGCGGTTAATTCGACGTGTGTGAGGCCCGGTTATCTTTGGCGTCAGAAATAAACGAAAAGAAGTAGGTAGCGCGCTTTGTCGTCCGTCACTGGGTGGGTTGAGGCGACACCGATGTGAGTTCAAGCCACCTACATTTACGACGCTAGTCCCCCGGTGTGTTGGCGCGACCGGGGTCGCCTTTAGCGAAAAAGAAAGCGAAAAAGAAGTAGTGAGCTCGCGGCACCAGCAAGTGCTATTGCTTGACTGCTCTTTCGTGGGGCCTCTTCGGTGGTATCAACGCCTTGAGGATTTGTCGGATCAATTTCAACTTGCACGGCCCTCCCAGAGTTGCAGTGGCTTGGGAACCCCCGCCACGGCTTAGGTGCACCCCGTTGATTTTGGGATAGGCTGCTGTTCTTAGGATAGGCTACCCCACTTTACCGCTTTTCCGTTCGGACTATCCACCTTCTGACTAATAATTACTAATAAAATCATCAATTTGCAATTTTGCCGCGGAAGTATTTGAGTTCGGCTATGCATCACAAGTCATGAGATTCGTTAAAGGATTCGCGTTAGCATTAGAGCGATTTATAGATTGTTTAGTTCACAACAAATACCATGAATATCTTGTTGGTTACCCGTCGGGGAACTTATCGCCGAAATGCCGGTAGCTGCCTCGATGAATGCGATTGCCAAAACTCTTCGGGAACACACGATCGCCCTGAACGCCGGCACATGGACCAGGTCGGTAATGTTCTAGGGAGCCTGCCGCCTGCCCGGGGGAGCATT
>CAKZMM010000027.1 GCA_937128505.1 uncultured Thermogutta sp. | reverse complement strand
AGAAAACGTTTGGGGTAAGAAAACGTTGATCGCAATGTTAAAGGCAAGGAAAGGTTTGGGCAACAAAATGTTTTGGGTAGGAAAATGTTTTTGGTAGGAAAGACGGCGTTGTTCCTCAGCCTATCAAGGCTACCTCACTCCGAGAAAGACACCATCGCGCCGACGCCCAAAAGACCTTCCAGCGGTGCGGAGAAATGGGACGCAAAATCGTTTGCGACGCTTGGAAGCTCTCGCGTTCTTGGGTTCCTAAAGATGGAAGATCGAACGGCAAACGCGTGGGCGGGCATCATCGTAGCTTGAATCGATCGCCCCATGAAAGAAAAGATCGGCGAAACTTTGCCCATTCCGATAAGTCGGGGTTCGCCGATCCGCCGCTCCAGTGCCTCGATTTTTGCGGACCTTCTGGCTTGACTGGCCAGCCGCCGCTCGAATTAGTCCTCATGCTAGGCGGCGATTAATCCCACCACCACTGACCCGGCGAAAGTTGCGGTCGTACCTGCTCCCGAAGTTTGGCCACTTCGCCCCGTTCGTCCGGAAGAATCTGCGCCGGCTCAAAGGCTTGCAGTGGTTCGATTTCCACCCCCCCGCCGACCGGCGTCATGATTTGCGACTTCTTGAATACCGCATTGACGGCCGTGGGGGCGTTCCGCGGGGCGGGATAAGTCCGGACCGCAAAAGATTTTTCGTCTCCGAAAAACTCCATGGTCCAACCCGCCTTCCCGTATAGATCTTCCTTCTGAATGTACGCAGCCGCCACACACAGGTCGATCAGATTCCGTAATTCGGCAAACACTGGGGACCGGGCTGCCAACGCCGGATAAGATCGCGTAAAACTCGTGGCAAAAGCTTGGCTTGCCGGATTGCTCCGACCGGTGGCCTCTCGCTCGCCCGAACTAGCGACCAGTTCATCCTCCGTAACCAGCTTGACACCATCGCCCACCAGCTCGATCGCAAAACCATCGTCTGTTTTGCGAACGCATTGGTAGTCCGGCACAAACCACCATCGCAGAAGCAAATTCGACGGAATTCTCCGCGGATCCGCGCGCTCGATAAAGGTCACCATCCGCACTGGGGGTGGTTCCAATCCAATCCCAATCAATTTCATCCGGTAGTCGGCTTCGACCAAAACATGGGCAAAATGCGTATCGGGAGGAACTCCTTCGATGGAGACCTGATGCAGTCCCAGTGCTGCCCGCAGATTGACCACCATGTATTCTGCGACCGCTGCCTCGGTGCCGACCGGAATCCTACTCCCTAAACTTCTCAAGAACTGTTGGACCTGCGCCAGCCCCTCCGGTGTGGGATCGATCGAGCAGGTAATCAAATCAGTCGGCTTGCCACCCGGGGGAAAAGCCCGGAGGGCAACAACCAAATCATCTAGTCTTAAGACCGGCCGCCCGGTCGTAATTCCCACCACTCGGCCCACCGGATCGGTCATCCACCCTTCCGCAGGCCCCGCAATGACCAAGTCCTTCGATTCCGGGTAGAAAAACACGTAGCGCACACGCAGAAGGCCCGCCAAATACCGCATTTCGTCGGTGGGGACTCCCCCCTTTTCCTTCAAGGCTGCTTCTAGACGGTTGAGCGAGACCTTCCGGAGCTTGCTAAACCGCACGACATCTGGCGGAAGGACAGACTGAGCGGCGGCTGCCCGCTGAGCTCGAAGTATTCCCCCGGGATCAGGAATCACCTTCGTTTGAAGCACCCCTTGGGGATCGATGCTGATGCCGGCTACCGCACCGCCGTCCTGCTGTTGGGCCCAAGCCGGCACGCAGAGCGTTAGTCCGAAAAGGGCAAAAAGGCTCCATCGGAAGCACCGAACCCAGTTCCCGCCTGATAACCGCCGCCGCATCATCGGTTGACTCTCCCAAGCAAGAATACCTTGTTGCCGCTGCGTTTGTGTATGGTTATTCGCAAATAAAACATTGGTTTCGTTTTTGCCGTCAAAATCGATTTATCAACTTTTACATTTTGCGAGGCGTAATGGTTTCTGGGGCTTCCGTGCCGGCAAATGTTTCGAGCGCTTGCACCCCAACAAACCACCTCTGCGCCCAAAAAGCAAAGCCTTGCCGACTCAAGCGGCTAAGTAGGCTCCCCAGAATTTGAGGCCCCGCATCACGGCAAATTTGAGCCGCTCCCTTAGGAGTCTCACGCTCTTCCAACTCTAGCCCTCAAAAAAAAACCTAAACTCAAGAAAAAACTCGCTGCAAATGCATCAGACAACCAACTGTGAGCCTATGCTCCGCTGTGGTGACTGCCGCCACAATCCTCGTGAAAAATGATCGCTTTGCAGATAGTTGATTGGTAGATTAAAAAATACGGTGCTTAGAATTCAAAGTTTTAATATTGATTGTAATCCATTGAAGGAGCTGAAAGTTCTGAAAGTTCATTGAAAAAAGTCTCGGCCGAGAAATGCTTCGGGCAACCGATTGCGGAAAAAATAATCTTCAAAAGAGCTCCGGAAAGCCCAAAAGCGCCGAAAGCTTCCAGGAATCTATGGCCTCAGTTAATGTGAGAATCAAACACCGAATCCAACCCGATCAAAATCTCTCCCAAAACACCCCCAAAACCTGTTTTAGACCCTTTCAAAAACTTATGCCCTTTCGGAAACTATCGCGTGGTTAAATTTAATTGGAAGGAGCCTTACGAAACGTCGCGGCATCCGCGATTATTCGGACGTAATGCTGTCCGTGCTTGCTTGCAGCATTCCTGCGAGAACAAAAGTTATGCCGCACAAACAAGTTCCGACATAAAAACTCGCTGTCACTTCTCTTGCGAACAGAGTTCTTTCCGTAACGACCTATAAAAGCGACGGACAGGAACTCGGTTCCGCTTTAAAGTCCCTGCGCCAAACTGCCTAAAGACTGCGCCGGAAAAGCTCAAATCGCTATCTCCTTACCTTGCTCATCATAATTAGGCATTCTGGTTAAAGCAAGCAAGTAACGCGGAGACGAACGGCTGGGTAAAATTCGCTAAACGAATATACCGGCGATGAGTTTATTGAGTGTGGAGAATCCCGGAGGTTGACGCGGCCGACGCAGTCCCGGGTCAGGGACTTTAGTCTATGCTTCAAATCCGGAAGCCGTTTGTTTTAGGCCTTCAAAATCGACACATCGGTTTAAAAAATGGATGAATGAGTCGCGCTTAAGTCTTGATAACCGTAGGAATTAGATTCTCTCTTTTCTAACGATGTCGGACGATCGACTTCGCCAACAAATCGCCTACGAAGCAGCTCGGCTGATGTATTTCCGCCAGGAGGAGGAGTACCTGCGTGCCAAGCTCAAGGCGGCTCAGCGGATATGCATCGGTCAGGTTAAGCCGAGCGATTTACCCAGCAATCGTGAGATTCGAGACCAGATTGAACTCCTTGCCCGGCTGTACGAGGGTGAGCGTCGCGCCGAACGCCTGCGCGAAATGCGGCTCGAGGCCCTGAGGCTCATGCGAATTCTAGAGCCATTTCGCCCTCGGTTGGTGGGGAGCGTGCTGACCGGGCATATCCGCCAAGGCTCCGACATCGACTTGCATGTGTTTTCCGACAGTGTCGAAGCGGTATGCCATGTGTTGGAAGCCGAGGGCATCGCTTGCGAAATCGATCGCAAGAACATCCGCAAACAAAACCAATGGCGTCGGTATACCCATATTCACTTTGAGACCCGTTTTCCCGTCGAACTAACCGTTTACCCCGTAGCGTTAGTTCGTACGGTTTTTCGCAGTTCGATCACAGGCCGACCGATGGAGCGGGCCACTCTTGCCGAGCTGGAACGGCTGATCCAAGAGCAACACGGCGAGACGGTTCGCAGCGGCGACAACGCAGCGGAAGAATGCGGCAAGGTCGATCGTTTTCAAGTCTACTATTCGCTGCTTTTACCGCTGGAAAAAATCCGCGATGCACCGGAGTATCATCCGGAAGGCGATCTTTTGTACCATAGCCTTCAAGTCTTTCAGCTAGCTCAGGACCGGCTCCCTTACGATGAGGAATTCTTGTTGGCGGCCCTTTTGCATGATGTGGGCAAAGCCATCGATCCCAAAGACCACGTGGCGGCGGCTTTGGAGGCGCTTGACGGGTACATTACCGAGCGGACTGCGTGGCTAATTGCCCACCACATGGACGCCCATCAATTGCGTGCCGGTCAATTGGGCGCGCGCTCTCGGCGGCGTTTGGAGCAATCCGAGGATTTCGATGAGCTGCTTCTGCTGGCCGAGTGCGATCGCAACGGTCGCGTGCCTGGGGTTGCCGTCCCGGAGTTGGAGGAAGTCCTCGATTATATCCGCAAGCTCGAAGAAGCCCACGACGGTTGACACGCGAGAAAGCCCTCGATAGCGGACACTTAGCCCCGGTGGTTTGATTCGCCTGCCGCGTGGAGTCAATCTTTCGCGTGGAGGTGAGCTCTAGGGAAGCCCGAGGATTCGGATCACGAATCGATCTCGCCAGCGGTCCGGAAGCCATCGGCAAAGCCAAAAGAGGGTTCGGACCCGGATTCCCACAGGGTATCGTGTCCGCGGCTTTCTTGCACAAATGGCATGACAAACCGCCGCGACGACCGGCTCGATCGGCGCGGCGGATTTAGCTGCTTGCTCCGTAGCCCGACGCATCGCCTCGATATCGGCTTGATAAGTCTCCCACACACTGCCGGGTACTCTCTCGGGAATCGATCGCGACCAACCTGCGAAAAGTTCGTCCGATTTTGCGCGGGCCTTCTGCCACAAGGGTGTGGCGGTATTGCCGGGCTCCACCACACTAACGGAAATCCCGAATTTGCGTAGCTCGACCCGCAGCACATCGCTTACGGCTTCCAAAGCCCATTTCGAGCAGCAATAGGGCCCGAAATACGGCGGGGCTATTCGGCCGCTAATGGAACTGAGATTGACGATCCGGCCACGGCCCTGACGCAAGAAAGGAAGCATCGCGCGGGTTAAAGCAATTGCCCCAAAGAAATTCACCTCGAATTGCTCGAGCCATGGCTCGCGCTCCAAAAACTCAACCGGTCCTGTGACCACAATCGCTGCACAATTGACCAAAGCCGCCAGTCCCTCCTCCGCGATCAATCCGTCCAATTGGGTTGCTAATTCGTCGATAGTAGCCTGATTTTTTACATCCAAATGAACCCACACCACTCCCGGGACGGATTGGCGACATAACGCCTCCAAATTATCCGGGTTGCGGACGCCGGCAAATACACGGAAACCGAGGGCTGCCAATCGCATCGCACAAGCTTGGCCAATACCCGAGGAAGCACCGCTGATCAAAACGCTTTTTGCACTCGAGCTCATTTTTTGCGAACTCCGCCACTGGTTCATAGGACGGCACACTTCGAATGCCGCGGAAGTACTCTAACCGGACCTGAATGGTGGACCGGAAGCACGCGGTGGACCGCCGTGTAATACCCGTTCTTGATTCACTTGGCAACATCTTACATACGCGCGAAAAAATTCTGTTTTTGCCGAAATTGCATCCGGGGGACGAAATCCTTTGGATTGTGCGGAATAAACATACAAGACCGTCCATGGGTAAATGAAGGAGGCAGGGAGCGGAAAAAAGTTCGTAAAAACGATCATGGTTCGGCACACCGGCAACCGTTCGCAAGTTCCCAGTTAAAGTGGACTCTTAGCCATCTGCTTTGGAAGCCGCGGCTTGATTGCTTGCGGGCTGTCAGAAAACACCGGTGATGCGCGGTGCGTTTCCCCACCGTTAACAACCGGAACGTGCCGCTTGTGCTCGCACACACCACCCGAAGGAGGGCATAGGACGCTCTTGTATTGGGGGGAGGTGGGTGTGCGGGGGAGTGCTCACGATGGGGCTTCCTATCTATCTGGTCTAGCTAGCTTGAGAAGGCACTTCTTGTCACGCAGTGACCACCGCAAGGGCGCCGATAAATTCCCGACGATCTTAGAAAGATCTCACGAGCTGAGTCGGCTTCCTTTTCTGATGCTGTATGTCAAAAAGAGCAATATTTCAGCCGGGTGGTAAGGAAAAGAGGCCAAAATTCTGGCAGCCCGCAAGAAATAAGAAAAGCCACTCTTGACATTATCGAGAAAGAAGATATAAGATATCGCAGATAATAATGAGACTCAGTATCATTATCAGGCGACCTACAAGCTCCTAAGGAATCAAAGCCAAAAACCCCGGCTTCAGAAAGGGGTCCCAAAGTGTTTCTTTTTTTTGAAAGGAGAAGATCATGCAGCGTAGGTTTGGTTTTTTGCTCATTGTGAGCCTTGCCGCCATCACTGTCGCCATTGCGGCACGGGGGCATGCTGATGAATCGGAAAAGCTCGGGTTGCTCGTGATCGCGCATGGGTCGAGGAGCCCAGAGTGGAATCGGCGGGTACTTGAATTCGGCCAGCGCGTGGCGGAAAAAGCCGCGGAAGACGGCACGTTTAAGGCCGTTCGCATCGCGATGTTAGAGGCCGTCAAGCCGGATGTGCCTAGTGCCGTGGTAGAGTTGGAATCTGAGGGTTGCCAGCGGATCATCGCCGTGCCGCTTTTTGTGGCCCCCTCGGGTCACAGTCATTTCGATGTGCCCGCGGTCTTGGGGATCTATTCCTCCGCATCGACCCGGCATCATTTGGCGGAAGAAGGACTTCGGGTGGCTCGGCCGAGGGTGCCGATTGTGCTGACAGAAACTTTGGCGCAGGGGCAGCTTCTGCAAAACGCTGCCTTGGACCAGGTAAGAAAGCTTTCAAAGGATCCCTCCCGGGAAGCCCTGGTCATCCTCGCCCATGGTGATCCCGATCATCACCCCCTGGTAGATAAGTTAATCCGTCAAGTGGCGCTATATTGCTGTGGGCAAATGGGGATTACTTATGCCGATTGGGCCTACCTTGGGGTGGGGCAACAGTACCACTCCCAGGGTTTGCCGGCCATCGAAAAGGCTTTGGAGCACCGCGAGCGTGTGTTGGTCATCGGCCTGTACGTGGCGACCAGTGCCGCCGAGCTTCATCGCCGTGCTTTAAGGCTCGATACCGCGGGAACTCCCGCGGATCCACTGGCTGGTCGAGACGTCATCTTCTCCGAAGAGACCATCGTCGGCTACCCGGGCTGCGTTGACTGGGTGCTGGAAGTCGCCCGCGAGGCAGCGGCGGGTTTGGAGGCCTGTGGTCACCACTCGCACGCCCGAAGTGAGGGGGCCGCAAGTGCTGGGTTTGTCCAGAGTCTTGTTACGGTGCAAACCAGCAGATTCGGGGAGGAAAGTGGTCGTGACTGACGACCATCCACAGAGGCCCGCTCAGTCGCCCGAGGGGCCCAAGCGCTTGCAGGATTCTGGGGTATTTTCTCCCGGAAGCGTCCGCCAAGTGGGCCCACGCGTTATTCGTTCTGAGGAGTTACTGCAAGGGGAAAAAGAAGTACTCATCTTGCACGGAGACCAAATTTACCGGCTTTTACGGACCAAAAACGATAAATTGATTCTGCAAAAATAGTTCACCGGAGTGGTTTCGCGGCGGCCGATGGTCGCCCGAGCGATCCTGCCAGCTAGCCTCCTTTTGGCCGCATGCAGACACATGCAAATAAATGCGGCTCGGCCAGCCAGCCTTTTCTTGGTGTTTCGTTGTTCTCAGCAGAGGTTTCTTGCCCGCAAGTGCAGTTTTCACGAGGGCACTTCATCTTCGTAAGAAAGGAGGGTGCTGGCATGCATGCCAAGGTTCCTAAAGGCGGATTTACGCTGGTTGAGCTCTTAGTGGTGATCGCGATTATCGGCATCTTGGTAGCCCTTTTGCTACCGGCTGTTCAAGCTGCCCGCGAAGCAGCCCGTCGACTCAGTTGCACGAACAACCTTAAACAACTAGGGTTAGCACTCCACAACTACCACACTACTTATAACTGCTTTCCGGGTTTCGGTACCACCTCGACGACAAGCTTTTCCATTCAGGCAAGATTGCTCCCGTTTGTAGAGCAGAGAAACCTTCAAAATCTGATCGATTTCAGACAACCCCTTTATCTGGGGACTTCGCATGGCCAAACGCTTAATCCCGCCCAGCGTGCTGCCGCAAAAACCTCGGTAAGCTTGTTCCGCTGCCCCTCGGACTCGTGGGCCGATCTTTTCGAGGATATGCCGGGCGAGGTGATCGCGGGCGGCAATTACATGGTGTGCAGCGGTTCCGGAACCGGGACCAATTACGACCTCCGCTACCCGACCGACGGCCTTTTTTACTATGCTTCCGCGCGTGGATTCCGCGACCTCCTCGATGGCTCCAGCAACACGCTGGCGATGTCCGAAACGCTCCTGGGCTTCGGCCGCCGGGTGAGCGGCCCACTGCCTGGGCCTCAAGAGGCTAAAAGGCTGGTGGGGCTCATTTCCGGCGCGAGGCTGGTTTCGGGTGGTCCGGGCTTGCAAGGAATCGTCAACCCGGACCTGGCTTCCCTGGCGGCGTCGGCGAGCGTGTGGTACGGGAACCGAGGCTTTGGTTGGATTGTTGGTAAACCGATGGCTACCAGCTTTTGCGCGTACGAACCTCCAAACACAGCGGTGCCCGATATGCATGCTCACGGACTGGGGTTTTTCATGGCACGGAGTTGGCACCCCGGTGGGGTAAACGCACTATTGGCGGATGGGTCCGTCCGCTTTGTAGCCGAGACGATTGCGCCCACGGTATGGCGGGCCTTGGCCACTTGCGCCGGGGGCGAGACGATAGATAATTACTGACCTAAGCGGGCCTCGAACGGCATCATTCGCTTGCATGTGTGCCGGAAGCTGATATGCTGCTGGCTCAGGGGTGGAGATGCTAAGATGTGGCGACATTGCTGCTAGAGCCGGTGGTTTTTCTCCAACCGTTGAGCCCCTTATGTGCAGGGCTCAAGTTGCGTTAGGCGCACTGGATTATGTCAGGTGGAAAAAACCGCACGAGTGGGGCCACACCGGGACGTAGTGGGAGTCTTCAGCAAAGCCGTCATGGACCGGGTGTGGCCCTCTCGTGGGGCGGCTTCGCACGGGGGAATCAACCTTTCTGCGGGAAAGAGAGCCGTCTGCGAGTTTGGCACCCTCCTGCGGCAGGCAGAATTGAAGTAACTGCAAGATTGGTTACTTCCTTCGGCTGGAGGAATCAAGCAGAGAATGCAAGGATTAAAGGAATTTTGGAATCGTGCTTCATTTTGCTTATTGCTTGTAAAACTGGGTGCCTAGGTCGCAAACTGGTAGTAGGGCGATTCGCTAAGGGGGTTGCGAACCGCCATCGGAGAGCGTAAAATAAAAAATGATACTTAGTCTCATTAGCAGAAGCTTCCCCATTCGACAAGGAGCTTCCCTTGATCGGGGGTTGAGTGAGCATACAGCATCATTCCGGAAACTGGAGGCAATGCCTTAGCTTGAGAATTTCGGTTTCTATCAGGAACGATTTACCCCGAAAAGTCACGGGTTACACCCCTTCATGGTCGACCATGGGCTCATATTAATCGAGCAAGTTTCGCCGGGTCAAACCGCCGAAGTCCAAGAACTAGTTGGCGATCCGGACTCCGTACGCCGGCTTGCCGAGTTTGGCTTCCGCCGCGGCGCAGTCGTCGAAATGGTGCGTCCAGGTCGGCCCTGCATCGTGCGTTTGAACCATGCCACAGTTTGTGTCCGTGGAACCCGAAAGGCACAAATCTGGGTAAAACCTCTTGGGCCGACTCAGCCCGAAGCAAGCTCCGGCTCTGGGGGCGAAGCGGCGGCTTTCGGCCGGGGACAAAGGCGAAAACGCTTCCGTCTTGGATGGGGAAAATGGTGGGCGTAAGTCCCCCGCTCAATCTGAAGGCCACCGGTGCCGTAGAGGCTTCGCGGCGGCGGTTTTGGAAGTCGATGGCGTTCTTAAAAATCATGCTGCCTCGAAAAAATGTCTTAATATTGAGATTTGGCCCCGCGGCTTTGTGGTCAGAAGAACGTTCGATGATCGGCCCGCTTGATGAGATTTAGGCGGAAAGGTTTTCTCTGCGGATAAACCGTCCTCCCACGAATTCCGGCCGCAATCGCGCCCGACACCGGCCGTTTTCCTTCCGGTTCAATCGCAGTTTGATCGCGGCAGTCTACCCGTGTGGTCCCGACAGGAACTTTGGAAGTCAAGTTGCCTTCGGTCGGAACAAGCATGTCTTGAGGGATCCGGCTTGCGATCGCCGAAATTGCGTTCTCACTTGCGGCGTTCAAAGGCTAGACCAGCAGGCTGGCTTACCACGCTGGAATTAAGAATCAGGAATAGTTCACCACCCTCCAATGACTTATCGGGCACTTGGGCAGCGCGGCCATATTGTTTCGTGGGAGCCGCTTTGACGGCGCGGAGCCGATTAATACTCCAAGGATCTTTTTTACCCTGCCGTAATGTCCGGATAAGGGAAAAATGGAGAAAGCGCGCTCCCCGGTTCCTGTGCAGGCTTTATTAGGGCGATTGAGCACGGCTATCGAAAAAACGGCTAGCCAAGAAGGCCGATTCCAAAAACAATTAGAAGCCTCGGCATCAAAAGGCAAGCGCGAAGCTTGAAGGTTGCTTTGCCCCGTCTTCAGCGGGTTGTGTCGAACGACGTTATTGTGGTTGTTATTGTGGTTTGCGTGAAAGAGGAACCTAAGCAGGCTACTTGAGCATGTCGTCGGGCAAGATTTCCGCTTCACATACAAAGCAGAAAGAGGAAACTAAGGGGGGTAGCTCCTCGGAACCAACGAGGATTGGCGTTGCCTTACTGGGAAATCCGAATACGGGAAAATCTACGGTCTTTACCGCCCTTGTTGGGGTGCATCAAAGGGTGGGGAATTACCCGGGGGTCACGGTAGAGGAAAAGCGGGGATATTTCCGCGATGGGACCCGGGGTTACGAGGTTGTCGATCTGCCGGGCCTCTACAGCTTGTCGCCCCGGTCGCCGGATGAAATGGTTGCCGTGGATGTGGTGCTAAGTCGTCGGCCGGAGCTACAGCCGGTCCGCGCCATTATCTGCCTTGTTGATGCGAGCAATCTTGAGCGACACCTTTTCCTGGTCAGCCAGGTGTTGGAGTTGGGCCTACCCACGGTCATCGCACTGAACATGTTCGATATAGCGCGGGCTCAAGGTCTAAGAATTGAGTCCGGCAAGCTCGCCGCTCGGCTCGGCGTGCCTGTGGTTCCCATGGAGGCGCACCGACGGCGCGGATTGGGGGAGTTAAAGCGGGCTCTTGCCGCGGTACTAAGCGAGGGGAATTCCCGTCCGGCATTTAGTCCATTACCGCTGCCCATTCAGCAGGAAGTGGATTGGTTAGAGAAACGCTACAAAGCCGCCGCCGAATCTTTGGCGGAGCTGCCGGCAAAACCGCGGGGCAAGTTCTCCTTCTATCCGCCGCTTGCTCGGTACTTGATTGAACGGCTTCTCGTAGATGCAGAGGGATATCTTGGACAGACGATCCTGCCGCAGTGCCCCGCAAGTTTCGTGGAAGACTTACGGCTTGCCCGGGAACGACTTGAGGGGCTGGGAATCGATCTTGCCTCGGCGGAAGTCAACAGCCGCTTTGCGTGGGTGCAGCAGGTCTTGGACGGCGTCTTGCATCGCCCGAAAGAACGAGTGATCACTTGGACGGATCGACTCGACGCCATTCTCACCCACCGCTTTTGGGGGCTGATCATTTTCTTACTAGTGATGGTCGTCCTTTTCCAAACCGTATTTCAAGGTGCACAGCCGTTTACCGATGCCATTCAGTGGCTGGTAGGGTGGTTAGCCCTGCAAGTGACCACGATCCTACCGCCCGGTGCCTTGCAAAGCCTGCTGGTTGACGGCGTGCTTAGCGGGGTTGGATCGGTGATTTCGTTCCTGCCCCAGATTTTGATCTTATTCTTTTTCATCGGCATTCTCGAGGATTGGGGTTACTTGGCACGGGCGGCGTATCTGATGGACCGATGGCTGTCCCGCATTGGGCTGAGCGGCAAATCCTTCATCCCGCTGCTGTGTTCTTTTTCCTGTGCGGTGCCGGGGATTATGGCGACCCGGGTCATCGAGCAACCAGGCGACCGATTGACGACGATTTTAGTGGCCCCGTTGATGACCTGCTCGGCACGACTGCCCGTTTATACCCTGTTGATTGCGGCGTTCATCCCCGCCGACAAAAGCTTTTTAGGCGGTTTTATTAATCTCCAAGGATTAGTCCTCCTGGGGCTGTATTTGCTGGGGATTACCGCGGCAGTTTGCGTCGCGATGGCGCTCAAAGGGACCGTTTTCGCCGGGCGAACCCCCCCCTTTTTGATGGAATTACCCCACTACAAATGGCCCTCGCCACAAACGGTCCTCCTCCGAATGGCAGAGCGGGGTTGGGTCTTTGTCAAAACTGCCGGGACCATCATTTTGGCGGTAGCTATTGTCGTTTGGGCCGCGCTGTATTATCCCCGAAATTCTGAGGCAGTGGAGAAGGATCCGGCGGTCATCAAACTGAAGACCGAGTTGGGGCAGATTTCTTCGGATGACCCCCGGTACGGGGAGCTTCAGGGCGAGTTGGAGAAGGCGATCGTTTCGGGCTATCAGCGGCAAAGTTTTCTTGGGCGTTTTGGACAACTCATTGAGCCGGTCTTTTGGCCCCTAGGTTGGGACTGGCGAATCGGCTGTGCGGTGATTGCGTCGTTCCCGGCCCGGGAAGTGGTCGTGGCAACGATGGGCGTGATTTTCCAACTGGGTGAGGTGGAAGAGCTGGAAAGTCTGGAAAGTGGTGAGCAACTGGATTATCTACGGGCAAAACTGGCGGAGGCCCGTTGGGAACAAACCGGCCAGCCTCTTTTCAATATCCCGGTGGCCCTTTCGATCATGGTGTTTTTCGCTTTCTGTGCGCAATGTGCGGCGACGCTGGCAGTTATTCGTCGCGAAACCAATAGTTGGAGATGGCCAGTTTTCACTTTTGTTTACATGACGACGCTCGCTTATGTGGCGGCAATGATCACTTATCAACTTGGGATAGTATTGCTTGGGGAAGGCTGATTCCGCCCAGTAGTGAGTTTTCGAGGTATGCTGCCCAGCTCAAAGTGTGCGAAATTTTGATAGATCCGGGGTGTCCGGGAATTCGACGCTTATTGAGGATCGAGCAGTTTTGGCGGTTCCTTGTTTGAGCACGGTGATCAGGGAGTAAGAAATTGTTGACGACGTTTCCGCTGCGATAAGCGGTACGTGTCGTTCCGAGTTCTTATAACATCAATCTTCACTAAACTTTAGATGAGACAAACTGTAAGTGCCGCACAGTTCTGCGGTTACCACACAAACATGAAGCTGTATCCGCTAGATGAGTAACTCAATCCGATTCCCGCACGCCTTCAGAGAGAGCAGAAGGATGGAGATTTGGAAGGATGGAGATTAGGAGGGCAGTGTACCTTTTTAGCTGCTGATCCTTCCAAGCTGTTCGCAAAAGGCTATCAGGTGGTTTCGATTTGCATCTCCTCGTTCCGTCTGGTAAAATGATAGTTGATGCAGATGTAATTGTTGAAAATATCTTGTTGAGCGTCGTCGAGGCTTTCCGCGTCGGCGGTGCAATCTTCGGTTACTCGACAAAATCGCGATGACTTTTATTAGGAATCTGATCTAGGAGGCCCGGCGATGTGGCAAGACGCGATTGCCCTTGCCGCGGCCGTAATGGCAGTGGCTTATCTAGTGCGCTTTATGTCTCGGCTTTTGGACGAGGAAAAAACGCACGGGTGCTTCTTGTGCTCGAACTGTCCGCCCGTTTGGCCGCGGATTGTGGAGCCAACTGTGGGGCCCCTGGGCCAGAGCCCCGAAAAGCGTAAGGGCGGTGCTGCCGGCCAGGGATCCCCCCGTCATGCCAATGGTTATTCGCGCAAAGGGAAACGTTGTTGCGGTTATCCGCCTGGGTGTTATGACCTGTGCCCCGAACGCCCGGACTCTTCCGCCGACTTGTAGAAGCGCTCTAGATTGATTCCCCCGCGAAGCTCTTCTTCGAGCAATTTCACACGGGTTTCAAGTCGCTGGATCTTTTGATTTAAGAGGAGGATCGTTTTCATCGGCGATTCCTCATGCCGGGGTCGCGGCACGGAAGGATAGCCCAGGTGCCGGGCCAAAGCGGAGAACAAATACAGCGGGTCTTTTCGACGGTTGGCCGCGGCAATTTTCCCCTCCTTTTCCCCGAAAAGGATCGGCTTACCCGGATCGCCGTAAAGCTGCCGGTAATACTCGCTGCGCGAAAAAATCAAATCAGCGATATCCACCAGTCCCACCTGCCGGCGGACGGTGTAAATCCATTCACGCCAGTTTTCGTCGAAAACCGGATCCCCGGCCATCGCCGTCAATCCTTGATCATAACCTAGCCGGCTGCGACACAAGGTTTCGAACTGGTAGAGGAACACCCCTTGTGGACTTGCGCCGTGGACCCGGTATTCTGCCTCCTTTTGCAGAATTTCCAAGGCGATGCGGAAATCGAAGCGTCCATCTTCCTTTTCCGCCTCTTGGATGACAAAACTTTGGAAAGGTGTAAAGTAGTGGCTTAGCCGGGCCATGGCTGTGGCAAAGCCGCCCGTTAGTCGCAATTCGGCAGCCATGAAGTCCAAAGCCATGGGCAGCTTCGTTGTGGAAAGAATTTCTTGCTTGATGGAGACGATCAACTCTTGAGTGGAAGCGGCTTGATCCAGCCGCTCGCGGAGCGTCCGGTAAAAGTAAGCTTGCTCAATATACTCCTCACGATCGAGTAATTGAGGCGGCCCTGAAAGCTGCCGCGAACTGAGGCTCCGAGCACGGGCGATCGTCATCGCATCATCAACCTATTAAACACTGTAAATTCCTAGCGGGGGGCTTCAAACAACAAGTGGAAACAGTCGGCGTTCTCTCGCTGCTATCCTACTTTTGTCTTTTTCGACCGACTGTCTTTTTCGACTATCCGCGCCGGTTTCCCGCTTTTTGATCATCTCGCATTTCCGGCGATCATTTCACACATCCCAGAGTATCTCGCACATCCCAGATCATCTCGGGTTTCCCAGATGATGTCGTGCTCCCCGGATCATTTCAGATTTCCCGCGTTTTTGTGCGACACGATCCGAGCTTACGGCGGGCAGATCAAGCATCGTCGCGGATGACAACTCAGTCGCACGTAACAACTTTATTTTATTGCAATTGGGGGGCATCCCTTTGCCCGGGGTGATCACACCCGCGGGACATAATCGACCACCTCCGGACGGAGGTATCCCTCTTCTGGGGGCGGTGACTCCAAAGGTATAACCGCAATGCGGATATGCAGGCATGCATTGCGGTGACTCCAGAGGCACAGCCGCAATGCGGATTTCCAAGGATGCATTCCTTTCCCCGGGGGCGATGTTCCGTCTTGAGCTCGGAAGTGTCCGGGGAGTACCACGCGCTGCATGCCTGGGGTAAGTCGACTGTTGGAAAAATTGTGAGGCCATCCGTCCTTTTCGTTATTTTACATCGAGCTTGATGACGCCGTCCCACCCTGGCGGAGCTGTGCGGTTATGCTGCGCGATAAAGACCGTCAGCAGATCGGCTCCCAAATCCTCCGGCGGCAATTGATGGAGCCACTGGTAGGCTTCCCGCCAGGATCCGGCGATAAAGGCCTCCAGAGCCCGCTCATAGATTTCAACATGTTTGTTGGTCAGAATTGGATCTTCCCCCTCGGGCAAAAGAAGCTCGCTGACCTCGATCGCCGAGACCATTCCGTAAGGTCGAACGCGAACCAGCCGGCGGATCCGCGCGACTTCCGGCAGCACTTGCCGGCGAATCTCCGCTGCCGTGGTTTCGTCCAGCAGGATTGGGACGCGAAGGATTTTCGTCATCCCTTCGAGTCGGCTGGCCAGGTTCACTACCGGGCCGAAAACGGTCACTTTCACCTGCTCTTCCGTGCCGATTTTGCCCGCGACCGCCGGGCCAGTCGCAATCCCAATTCCCACCCGAAAGCCCGCTAAGGGGTTACCGGGGTCTTGGGCAGCAGATTCGAAGTGGCGGCGGATGCTCAGGGCAGCCCGACAAACACGGATCGCCCGATCCTGCTGCACTACCGGCCAACCCCAGAATCCCATGGCGGCATCCCCCTGGAAATCCCCGATCACGCCCCCCTCCTTGAGGATCTGCCGTGTCATGACTCCCAGGGCCTGATTAACCCGGGCCAAAAGCCCCAACAAGTTCCCCTGACTTTGCTCCGTGTGGCGCGCAAAGCCCCGCAGATCGCAGAAAAGGACACTGACCTCCGTCTCCTTCGGGGCTAGGAGCCGCTCCCAATCCTCCGCTACCAAACTTTGCACCACAACCGGCGAGAGGAACTGCCGCAAGGCTGCCTGGCGGCGTGCTAATCTCCTAAGTTGCCGGAGTGAGGCGAGTGTGGCGGCAACAATCTCCGCAAATTTTAGATCCTCTCGCAGCAAGTGAACTAGGGTGGCCTCCTTGCCGAGTGGGTCCGATTCTTCCCAATGTCCCGCCACGTAAAGCGCCCAATCGTCGCCCGGTTGCCCGGGTACCGGGGCACAAAAGGCCCAGTGCACTCCGGGGGAGCTTGTGTAGTACGTGAGGGATTGAATTTCGCCGGTCTGGGACGCAGGATGGCCCGTGGAAATTTCCGCATGCCGTTTCGCAGGCTCGGAGGCCCAGGACTCCTCGGCAACGGCGGTCTGCCCTTTACCGCCTCGTACCATTCCCGGAGGCTGCCACACGTGAAGCACACTTTGCCGCCCGCTTAGGGCCTCCTCCACGAGTCGGTGACTTGGTGAAAAGACCCCTCGGCCAAGCGAGCGCATATCCCAGTAAAGAATCCGCAACGCTTGACCGGTTCGTGGGCCACCCGAAGGAGCAGCCCCGATCTCGGGGGTCGCTTCCCGAGCGATTACCGCAGCCGAACTGGCGCGGGGAATCCCCGCCAAAAGCATGCTCACAAGGGCGATGCACAACTCTTCATTATCCGTGGCCCGGGAAATAACCTCGGGCAATCGGCTCAAAACCTCGATTCTGCGGTCTGGATATCCAAAACGGGTCTCCCATAGTTGACCGGTAGAGAATACGTGCTGATGCAGCGGGGCGCCGGCGTCGTGAAAAACCGTCTGCGGCGGCTCCAGCAAGGTGAAGGTCGTTTGACCGATAACGAAGCGCTCCCCCACCTGAAGCCAGAAACGTCGAGCCTGCCGACCACGGAAAAAAATTGGATTTTTCGCCTCGGGAAGTACTTCCACCAGCAATTTGCCCGATTCGAACCGCAACACCGCATGCCGGCGAGAGATTTGGGGATCCCACGGGACACTCCACCCTTGGGAGGCTCTTCCTAAAACAACTTCGGCCCCTTCCGGCAGGCTTCGCCGCCACCGATGCTCCGGTTGTTCTCCCTGGGCTAAAAGGTCAGCCATTGGCTCGGTGCCCTGCGATTGTGCGGCAACCGCACTCAGTTA
Source organism: uncultured Thermogutta sp. (assembly GCA_937128505.1). Classification (GTDB taxonomy): domain Bacteria; phylum Planctomycetota; class Planctomycetia; order Pirellulales; family Thermoguttaceae; genus DTLM01. The sequence continues at coordinate 73,096 of CAKZMM010000027.1, read as the reverse complement.
CCCTGAAAAAAACCTGAGAGAATTTGTGTCGCGAGCTGTCAACATGAATGCGAGCGCTATGCCCACCTGAAGCATTGGAAAAGCTACAAAATCCTCTGAATATCTCGGTAAAGGTGCTGCGCGAAAGTGACCTCGCCTTCCTATACTCAGATTATCAGAAACTACTTCGGAATTGACCACCCGTAAAATGGGATTGGTCAATTCCCGAACGGGGCAAAGCCTGCTTGCGCGGAAAATCGTGCGGTTTGTGCTGTATTCGCGGATCGGGGTGCGAGTTCGCGGCCGACGGCGGGCTTGCCGCCGTAGGTTCCCGGCAGTATGTTTCAAAGGACAAGCCGGGCAGTCGGCGGAAAAAGGCCTCGAGCCCCTCCGGGCTTCGCGGGAGATGTGCCGGCGGATCGCACTGCGGCGTGTACTCCAGGTGCTGGGGTGGCCCTACGCCTCCGTGTGTGGTGCCGCCATGCTTGGTGACGACGGCATCCGCCCAGGAAGGCCCCGCGCCTTCGGAGTGTGGTGAGGAACTCCTCGACCCCGTCAAGTTAGGAGGCAAGGGCGGCGAGGATATAGGGCCGCGAGGATATCGGAGAAATCGGTGGGCAGAGGGTGAGCTGCGCTGACCGCCGTCGGGGAGCCTTCGCCAAGCGGTGAAGATAGAAGAAGACGCTTTACCGCGTGGCAAAGAGGCAAGCACAAGAGACCAGAAGTGTAGATTCGAGCAAGTCAATCGGCCGGAAGGAGTTTTGCTATGTATCATAGATGCCCTGGCTTGTTCAGCCATCATCGATACCGGATCAGTCGTCGGCAGGCCCTGCGCTGGGGGCTTGGCTGGGGGGCGGCCGCCTTAGGAGTGGGCTCTGCGGTCGCTTTTTCGGCTCAGCCAAAACTTGCGAGGAAGCAGCTTGGCCGAGCTGCAGCGGCTCCCACAAGCCCCGTGTGGATCGGCCGATGTTCGAGCTACGATCCCCAGGAGGTTTACCAAGCCCTTAAGAACGGTATTAGCAGCGTGGTCGACTTGACCAAATTGGTCGCGGGCAAGACCGTGACGGTCAAGCTGAACATGACGGGCCCGGCTCGCGATCTGTTGGGGCGCCCGGCTTCCGAGACCTATCATATTCATCCGACGTTTGCCGAGGCCCTCTGTGCCCTGCTGGATCAAGCGGGGGCCAAACGCATCGCATTAGTCGAAGCGTGGTACCACCGCGAGCCCGTCGAGGAAATTCTGACCAAAGCCGGTTGGAATCTGCGGCGACTGCAATCCGCCGCCGGTCATAAAGTCATCCTCGAGAACACGAAAAACTTAGGCTCTTGGAAGCGTTACGTGCGGCTGAACGTCCCGTGGGGCGGCTACCTGTATCCGGCTTTTGACGTGAATCCATGGTACGAGAAAACCGATATTTTTGTTTCACTTGCCAAACTCAAAGATCACGCCACCGCAGGCGTCACGATGAGCGTAAAGAACCTTTTCGGGATCCTTCCCACGTCGCTGTACGGGGATGATGCGCCGAATGAAGACTCGCTCCGTGCCCGGGTGGCCATCCTGCACATGGCCCGGCGGAAGGTCCCCGACGGTGTTCCCGCGGAAGTCGGGCCCGATATTCCCACCGATCCTTTGCTTCGGGTGCCGCGGGTAACCACGGACATTTTGGGAGCCAGGCCGGTGGACTTGGCCGTCGTCGATGGCGTCATTACGATCAAAAATGGCGAAGGCTTTTGGAATGAAGGGGTTGAACTCGTAGAGCCGAAGCTCGTGCTGGTGGGATGCAACGCCGTGTGTACCGACGCCATCTGCTCGGCGGTCATGGGCTACGATCCTTGCGCGGATCACGGCAAATTTCCGTTCCCCGGCGAAAACCATTTGCAATTGGCGGCGGACGCGGGAATCGGTACCCACGAAGTGGATCGCATCGAAGTGTTGGGCCTGAGCGTGCGGGAGGCTCTTTGCCCGTTCCGCACACCTCCAGCCTTAGTACCTGGTGGGACTGCGACTACGTGGCCGCCCAGGATCCCCGCAAATGTTTGGCTGGGTTGATTGGGGTTGAGCATTCCGTCTGAGTTGTGGGGAGATACCTGCCCCTTTCCCCCCGCCAAGTAGTCGGTCTTATTTGTCGTTTCTCGACGCGAACTTGCGGGAAGTGGGGAGAAAGCTTCGTGCCCGGCTTGGGGGCTGGCGATCAAGCTTGTTTTCAGGCACGATACGGCAGCATTGGGGCCGCGGCTGGGCAGGAGCTCTGACGTTTTTGAGAGAACGCAACTAAGCGAGTGGCTCAGTTCCGCGGAGGGATTTTTCGCAAAATTCCGCTTTCGGGGGAAACTGCCGTCAATTGTTCTTGGAAGATTGGGTAGTATAGGTTGATTGAAAGACTTGCACAAGATAGTATGGGTTAGCGGCGATCGGTCTTGGGGGTGCTCGGTTGGGGAGTTAGTCCCGGGGGCTTGGCGACGCTATAAGGAGGCCGGATGCCTGTCGAGGAGGCCAAATAAAGCGGTACCCGCTGACTATCAGTCGATACCGGCTCTCAATAAATACAAATCGACAAACTACAAAGTTAGATGCGAGGAATGGTGAAGAAGCATGGTAGGTGGTCTTCAATGTGGGCGAGATAATCCCGGAGCCAGACGCGATTTTCGGCACTCAAAGCGGGGCCGAGTTTGAGATCATTCGGAGCCTAACGAGCAGCTTCGTTAAGAAAAGTAAAGTTAGGTAATCAGCAAAGTAATATGCGAGACAAGCGGCGGGCAACGTCGCCATCGGCGTTCATGACAATACCTAATCTTCTGACATTGATTCGTCTAATGGCAACACCCGGCGTTGTTGCTTTGATTTATTGGACGAGTGAGCCTGCCGCTTGGGGTGCTTTTATCCTTTTTATCTTGGCCATGGTTACCGACGGTTTAGACGGCGTCTTGGCTCGGCGGCTAAACCAGGTCACCCCGCTGGGGACTTTCCTCGACCCAGTGGTCGATAAGGTCATATTGTTGAGTCTTTTTATTGTCTTAGCGGACTTGCGGATTATTCCCGTGTGGATGGCCCTTTTGATGTTGGCCCGGGAGCTTGTTGTAGATGGGGTACGCCAAGCCGGAGCCCTTCAACGGCAACTCGTCGGGGCGAACTTCATGGGTAAGACGAAGGCTTGGATGCAGAGTTTGTGTGTCGGTATAGCCCTTGCCATGCGATGCCTGAAGTTTTCCCCGGATATCGTGCAATTTTGGGTCACCTTGGTCACGGGCTTGACCCTGCTAGTGGCGTGGACATTTGCATTTGTTTTCTTGTACTGGAACCGCTCCATTCTTCTCGCGCGAGTAACCACTTTATAACCCATAACCAGGATCGGCCAGCGCCTTTATCGATTCTCCTCGCGCGGCTAGCCACTTCTGAGCCCGGTTAAAGCCGATCGTCCGAGAAATAAGCGAGTTTAGCCTGAGTGAATCGGCCATAGTTTCAGACGAATACTCGCTGGTGTCAGGTTTACGGATCGATTCCAGCACATTTAGAGCCCGTTACCGGCCGGGGAGTTCATTCATCGGGTCGTTGCATTCTGTATTCTTTTTCGCGGCTTTTCCGTTTTCTTTTCCCCTGTTGTCTTTTTCCATGCGTGCTCAATTGCGGAAAGGGGAAAGTCGACATCGGATTTCGCCTCAGCATGCTCCCCTACGCGGTTGGCTAAAGGATGCGCCAGGCAATCGCCGGGATGGGTTGCCCTAGCGTTCAGCAGTATCTACTTCGGGCATGGGGATTAGGAACCGATGCCGTGCGGACCTTTGATGGCCGCGAAGTCCCCGGCTTACCGGTGCTCGAAAAGTGGCGTTTCTCCCCGTGGGTCGGCCTGCGCTGCTGCGTCGGTTCAACGGCGAATCTTGCCTGCCCGACTGGTAAGTCTCAGGAAATTCTGTATCTTCTTACGTTATCTTCTTACGTTGCTAAATCTTCGTAAGTTGCATATCGGTTTACCACGAAGAAATTTTGGAACCAGGTCAGATCGAAGGAGCTTGTGACATGACCGCTTTTGCCGACATCCCGAAGATCCGCTACGAAGGTCCAGACTCGAAGAATCCTTTGGCGTTTCGTTTTTATAACGAGGACGAAATCGTTGAGGGAAAAACGATGAAAGAGCAGCTTCGCTTTAGTGTTGCCTTCTGGCACACGATGCGGGGAACCGGGTCGGACCCCTTTGGCTCGGCGACGATGCTTCGGCCCTGGGAAGGCCCTCAGGATACGGTGGAAAACGCCATTCGCCGGGTAAGGGTATTCTTCGAGTTTTGCGAAAAATTGGGGGCACCATTTTTTTGTTTCCACGATCGGGACGTTGCTCCCGAGGGAAGTAGCTTGGCGGAGACCAACCGCAACCTTGACGAGGTGGTGAAGGTGATTAAGGAGGAAATGGCGCGGACCGGGGTAAAACTCCTTTGGGGCACGGCCAATCTTTTCAGCAACCCGCGTTATGTCCACGGGGCGGCAACCAGTTGCAATGCGGAGGTTTTCGCCTACGCTGCCGCCCAAGTGAAGAAGGCGTTGGAGATTACCAAGGAGCTGGACGGTGCCGGCTACGTGTTTTGGGGAGGCCGCGAGGGTTATACCACCCTTTGGAACACCGACATGAAACGGGAGTTGGACCATCTGGCTCGATTCCTTCACATGGCCGCAGATTACGCGAAGGAAATCGGTTTTAAAGGTCAGTTTTATATCGAGCCGAAACCCAAGGAGCCCACGAAGCATCAATACGATTTCGACGCCGCGGCCTGCATCAATTTCCTACGTGCTTATGGACTCACGCAGTACTTCAAGTTAAATATCGAGACCAATCACGCCACCTTGGCCGGTCACAACGTGGAACACGAATTGGAATACGCCGGCATGCAGGGATTCTTAGGCTCGGTGGATGCCAATACCGGCGACTTGCTGCTGGGCTGGGATACCGATCAGTTTCCCACCGATATCTACCTTACCACCAAGATCATGTTGGCTTTCCTCAAATACGGCGGCTTGGCACCCGGTGGGGTGAATTTCGACGCTAAGGTTCGCCGGGAAAGCTTCGAACCCATCGATCTCTTTTACGCCCACATTGGCGGAATGGATACCTTCGCGAAGGGGCTAAAAATTGCCGCGGCAATCCGGGCTGACGGTGAACTGGAGCGAATGCTGAAGGAACGATACAGCTCGTGGGATAGCGGCTTGGGTGCTGAGATCGAAGCAGGCAAGCACAACTTCAAGACCTTGGAACAGTACATGCTGGCCAAAGGCGATGCGGGGCCGAATCGCAGCGGCCGCCAAGAGCTGATCGAAAATATTGTCAACCGGTACGTGTTGTGCCATTGACTTGTGCCATTGACAATCTGCCATTGACAAATAGTCACTTCGCCTCTGAGCAAAGGTGCCTTGCATCATCAACAAAACGCATGCAGGGGCCCTAAGAAAACCGAAGCGCTGCCTCCGACGAAAGCGCACACCGCGTGGTACGAAAGGTTACCGGCGGGATTATTCGCCGCAAAGCCGGCTGCGCTTTCGATGCCTTAGGCTGGGATACATTAGGGGCCTCTGGGTTCAGCCGGAGAATCGACGAGGATGCGAGCTCACAGAGGCCCTTCGAGACGCTGAGGCCCCGTTCGGTACTGCTTCGACGGGAGGTGCGCTTGCATGCGTGATGTGAGGGGAGATTTTGCGCTAAGTTTGAAGGAAGGTGCTAATTCTCCGGTCTTTTGACCCACCTTTTATTCTGTGTTGAAAGGTACCCCCCTCATGTCCTGACTGGAAAGGTTTGGATCTAATTGGATTTAGCCGAATAACGAAGGGCCGATCTAGCCGGCGGTAGATGAGATGTCGCGATTGATGCTTGATTTAGGGGTGAAAACAGACCCCATCGAGTACCGGTACTCGTTCGAGTGGCTTTTCCGGCTGCTTGCGGATGAACAAGTCCGTTGGGTTCAATTGGGCACCTTCTTTGAACTGTATCAATTGCCGGATGAGTTTTTCCAGGCTGTAGCCGACGAAGCACGCCGGTTCGGGGTGGAGATCCGCAGCGTTTTTACCGCTCATCGTGAGCTTGGTGGTTTTTTTCTGCCGGGCGGTCATTTCGAAGTGGTTGCACGTCGGAATTTCGAGCGGCTCATTCGCATTGGGGGGCTTCTGGGGGCGCGGTGCGTGGGATCGAACCCGGGAGCCGTTTGGCGCGACCAATTCGGCTGCAAGCCCGAGGCCATACGCCGCTACCTGGCCCACATGAAGGAGCTCATGCACCTGGCGCGGGAAGAGGGCCTCCAGTGGCTGACCATCGAGCCGATGTCGTGCTTGGCAGAACCGCCCACTTTGCCGGAGGAAATACTCAGCTTTGCTTCGGAGTTAAATAGTTATCATCGCCAAAACTGCGAGCTTACTGTTCCGGTGGGCTTTTGTGCGGATGTGGCTCATGGATATGTGGATGGTTCGGGTCGGGTGGTCAATAATCATCTCGAATTGCTTCGGGTTTGTTGCCCGTATCTAGTTGAGCTGCACCTGAAAAATACCGACGCACTCTATCAGGCAACCTTCGGATTCGACGAGGTAAGCCGCCGCCGGGGAATCGTCGACATTGCTGAGGTTCGGCACTTGTTAGGGGAAGCTGCCCCGGAACTCCCCGTGTGCGAACTGGTCGGATATTTGGAAATTCCTGGGCCGAAATTAGGGCGCGATTACTCAGACCATTTGCTCGAAAGCCAATTGCGCGAATCGCTCCGGTATTTGCAGCAAGCGTGGGTCGGGGAACTCAGCGACCGAGAAAGGGGGGCTCGGTCTGGTGAAAAGGAAGCGGACCGAGCCTCGCAGAGCTCTTGGGACAGAGCAACGCCGACGGCAGCCGACGACAAAAATCAGGCATCGGCCTTCGTTTCGGGAGTTCGGGCCCTTACCGTTCAAGCCGGGAGGACTTCGGAGGAAAAGGGCGCGGTGCCACCGCCGGATGAGGGGGCCGAAACTCCGGGGAGACATTTCCGCAAACGATACCTGAGCCGAAGCAAGCCGGTTTGGGTCGCGCCGTCGCTTATGTGTGCCGATTTGTGTCGGTTAGGAGAAGTCATTCGGGAACTTGAAGCCGCCGGAGCGGACATGCTCCATATCGATGTGGCGGATGGGCATTTTGTTCCCAATTTGCTCTTGGGTCCGGATGTGGTCTCCCAAATCCGCCCGAAGACCGAACTTCCCATCGATGTGCATCTTATGGTGGAGGCGCCGGAGTTGTTCGTGGAGCGGTTCGCGCTAGCGGGAGCCAATGCCCTTGCGGTTCACGCAGAGAGTTGCCGGCATCTGGACCGCGTCCTTAGTGAAATTCGGCGGCTAGGCTTGGCCGCCGGGATAGCCTTGAATCCCGCCACACCGCTTGGCGTGCTGGAATACGTGCTAGAACGGCTTGATTATGTGCTGCTTTTGGCAGTCAATCCGGGCTTCGCAGGACAGCCTTTGGCCGCGGCAGCCTTACGAAAAATCGCTGATTGTCGGCGGTTTCTTGCGGAACGTGGGGTGGATTTACCGGTAATGGTGGATGGGAATGTAAGCTTCGACAATATCCCCCGCATGGTGGCGGCCGGTGCGGACATCTTGGTTGCGGGAACAAGCAGTTGGTTTTTTAAAGAAGGGACTCTGGAGGCGAACGTCGGCCGTACGGCTGCTGCCATCGAAGCCGGCTTGCCCCGATCGGAATTCTCGCACCTCCGCGCGGGGGAAATCGCCGAACAAAGTGGGGGTGGGTGCGGCTCCTCACCCGGATTTAACCGGGGCGAATCCGCTCGGCAGCATACCGACACCGGTGGGGCCGGTAGTCGCTTGTGATCCCGGCGGGAAGTCGGCTTCTTTTCGCGGCCTTCGAGGCGCCGAATATGATACTATTTTGTACCGGCCATGATCCTAGTTTCGCGCCAGTCATGATCCTATTTTTGCCGATCATGATTCCGCTTTGTGCCAGTTATCATTCAATTTTGTGCCAGTTATGCGTCTGCTTTGTGCCGGGACCCTGGCAAGCTTCAATCGGTAAGCGCTAGGCATGGATGGGAGACGTCTTTCCTAAGAAGATGTACTACGGGAGCCCCTGGGCAAAACCTCGTCGCGCTTGGAGAAAGTGCTAGTGCGGCAGCGGCTGCCGGGAGGCATTGGATGAGAGCCCTGCGCGCAAGCAGGATCGGTAAAAAGGCACACGGTAGATTTGCTCTGTGGAGTTGCTGGATCGAGCGCGCATGATCGTTTGAAAATCTACGGGTTGAAATTCTCTCAAAAAGACTGAATTGCCGAAGATGAAAGCGTTATTACTTGAGCAGATCGGACATTTAAGGATTGCCGAGCTCAGTCGCCCCACACCGGCTTCGGGGGAGGTCCTGGTACGCGTGGGTTTTTGCGGGGTATGTGGCTCGGATATTCCCCGGGTGTTTGTGAAAGGCACCTACCGGTTTCCGCTAGTTTGCGGACACGAAATCGCCGGAACGGTTGAAGAGTGTGGGCCGGATGTCGAGGGGGTGCAGCCGGGGGATCGGGTGGCGGTCTTTCCCCTGATTTGGTGCGGGAAATGCCGGGCATGCGAGCGCGGCCAATATGTCCAATGTCGGGATTACGATTATTTGGGCTCGCGGACCGATGGGGGATTCGCTCAGTTTGTGCGGGCACCGGCTCGAAACCTGCTGAAGATTCCGGCAGATGTCTCTCTTGAGGCGGGGGCGATGACCGAACCGGCTGCCGTGGCCCTCCATGCCCTACGCCGCGCCGGCGGATGCTTTGCGGGGGAAAGCGTTGCGGTTTTCGGCCTGGGTCCGATCGGACTGCTGGTGGCGCAATGGGCGCGGGCATTGGGGGCCGAGCGACTGATCCTTTTCGATATCGTTCCGCAGAAACTTGCCATGGCCGCATCGCTTGGTTTTACTAACGTTTATGACGCACGGCAAGAATCGCCCGAGCAAGCGGTGGCCCGATTGACGGATGGTGTCGGCGCGGATGTTTGCATCGAGGCAGCCGGAGTGCCGGCAACCACCGTGCAGGCACTTCAGGCGGCGGGTCAATCCGGCCGTGTCGTGCTGTTAGGAAATCCGGCGGCTGACGTCACTTTGTCCGCCTCGTTAATTTCGCAGGTGATGCGGCGGGAATTGACCGTGCTCGGCACGTGGAACTCCGACTTCAGTGTCACCGGCAATAAGGACGATTGGCACACGAGCTTACAAGCCATGGCCCGGGGAACCATTCAGGTGGAACCTTTGATCAGCCACCGCGTGGGCCTAGAGGAAGCGATTGAGACACTCCGTCAAATGCACCAGCAAAGCGGTTTATTCTCTAAGGTGCTGGTTTGCCCTCATGCTCGATCTCATTGACCGGCTTTTGGGATACCTGCGGTAGTTTGCTGGGATACTTGCGGTATTCTTCAGGATATTTTGCGAATATCTTTTGCGCACATCTGCGGAGTATTTCGCAAGAATAGTTTGCGAATATTTTGTCTGAAACTGTATACGGCATCACGTGGAGCGAGGGAGAACGCGCGGAAAATAGCCTGCTCGATGACCGCCGAATGCAAGGAACAGAGACATTTCTTAAATACAGTTAACTGATTGGCCCAAAAACGGGTCAAGTTACAAATCCTGCCTTTCGGTTTACAGTTTGAAATTTCGCGGGTGTTTCTCGTAAAGCAGGGGAGCTTTCGTGGGGTCAAACCGCAGCTAAGGGAGCCTATCGGTAACCCACTCAAACCAAGAAGGGAGGGCGTGAACCATGGCCATGCAAATGGGACGTCGTGAGTTTTTGCAGCTTTCGACGGGCGGAATGGCGGCATTGGGTTTGGGCTGCTGGTGCGCGCATGCCGGTGGGGCGCCCCTTATCAGCCCGGGCTGCCGCGGCACGAAAGTGCGTGTGGCCAAGCTGTACCTTGGCCGACCCAAAGCCGCTTGGCCCACCCCGCTATTGGATCTGAACGAAGAGATAGCCCGGTATGAGCAGTACTTCGAGCAGGCTCGGGCTGAATTCGCCGATGTGGAATTCTTGGCCAATCGCTTATTGACGGAGCCTGGCCAAGTGAGCGAGGTAGCCGAGGCTTTGCAGCAAGCCGATGGGATTTTGGCCATTCATCTTTCGATGGGAATTCCCCCGATTTTGCGCGAGGTGCTTAAGGCCGAGAAGCCGACCGTGCTCTTCGCGCAGCCTTACTCGGGACATGAATGGACCGGTTATGGTGCCCTGCGTCGGGAAGTGCCCGTTTTCGAGGCCATCCTTTCTGGCGATCTGAACGATCTGGCGGTTGCCGTCCGCCCCATTCGTGCTATGCATCACCTTCGTGAGGCGATCATTCTGAATGTCACTACGCGTGATTTTTCGGCTTTGGCCGAGCGATTCAAGAACAAGTTCGGGACCACAATCCTGCCCGTAAGTCGGGAGCGGGTCCTCCAGGCTTATGAAACCATCCCCGACGAGCTGGCTCGTAGCGAGGCCAAGCAATGGATCGAAGGGGCAGAGAAGGTGGTCGAACCCGATGAAGATGAGATTTTCCGTTCCTGCAAACTGGCTTTGGCCTTGGAGAAAATTGCCGACGAGGAAAACGCCGTCATGGTGACCGTGGATTGCTACGGCAGCATGTGGCGGCAACTGCCGGCTTACCCGTGCATCAGCCATGCCCGCATGAACAACATGGGGATGGGCGGCATGTGCGAATCGGACCTCCGCTCCGCCATGACACAGCTTGTCTTTCAGGGTTTGGTAGGAAGGCCCGGTTTTTGCAACGATCCGACGATGGATGTTTCCCGCGGAGCCATCGTCTTGGCCCACTGCATGGGTACGCCGAAGATGGATGGCCCGGCAGGCAAAGCTGCCCCGTATCGGCTTCGTTCGATCATGGAGCGGCAGGAAGGGGCGGTGTGCCAGGTCTTCATGGAAGTGGGTCGGAAGACCACCACGGCGATCCTCGCTACCGAAGAATTGATTCACTATTTCACGGGGGACATCATCGAGGCTCCGGATCTGCCCCGCGGTTGCCGCACCAAGATTACCGTAAAGGTCGACGGCGATGCCGAGAAGCTTTGGCAGAATTGGGCGCATGGTCTGCACCGCGTGACCTGCTACGGAGATTTGACCAAGGACTTGGAGCGCTTCTGCCGCTTTGCCAAGGTCGAGCTGGTCAATGAGGCGGCTTAGGGCCGGGCTCGGTTTGCCGGCAAGTTTCCGGCCGACAACGATCGGCGGTTGCGGTAGAGCTTATTCCAATGCCGGCACATGAGTCAGCGTTATCCCGGGGATGCCAAATGCCCCGAGGTTGGTCGCCGGACGTTGAAACGTGGGGGATTGCCGCCGGCAAAATTCTGCGGATTGCTGCCGCAGCAAATAATTGCAGATTGCTGCGGAGCGTCCACTTGGCTTTGGTTTTCTTTGGGAATGCGATGGTCTTCTTTTGGAATGCAGTGGGTGAAATATGCCCACGAGAGGGGATGCCCCGGGCTTTCTGGGCATTCCGGTCATTTTCTTGGGGTTTATCCATGAAGTGGCATGACGGTTCTATACCATTTTTAACAAGTCGCATGAACGTTCTATAACATCGTTAACGTGGTATGGGAACATTGTCTCCACATTCGGGTGGATCACTTCGGGTTAATCGGGGTGCGGTCGAAATGGGGTTGCGCAGCTAATCGCGGTCGTTTTGAATGTCCAAGCATTACCGTCTAAAATAGCAATTTTAAATGGCAAGTTGATTCGTGCGATTAGACTCATATGAAGAATCATATGAGAATCATATTGGAGTGCGTCGGATTATCTACGGAGTTTCTCGCATCAAACGGATTGCTGCGGATCACTAATGAATGAACTTCGTAGGCAGGCCCCGGATGGCATAGGAAAGTGAATCCGCCGTGCTTATCTGCGAGGAATAAGAGTCTTGGTTTTGGCAAGCGAGGGAAGAATGGTCCAACGGTATCGTGCTTGGTACGGCTTCGCTTTAGCGTTAGCCATTTCGATCGCCGCGTGGGACACGGCGAGCCTGTGGGCATTAGGGGGACAGTCTTTCGCGAGTAGTGGAGAAACGCAAATACCGGGTTTAAGTAACGAGATTCCTGTTTTCAACGGTGATTTTGAAGCTGAAAGCCCGAGCAAGCCCCCGCCCGGTTGGAGTATTTGGGGCCCCCCCAGCACGAAGAATCCGGAGCATTTTGTCCGGGATTTAGAGAACCCCCACACGGGCCGAGCGTGCCTGCGGATCTTCCATCCGGCAGGTTCAAACAACTATGTGGTGACCGATCCCACTCACGCCATCCGCCCGCAGCCGCGTCGGAAGTACCAGATCAGCTTCTGGGTCCGGGCCGATCAATCGCGGCAAGCGGTCTTCGCCATTCATGCTTATCGGAGCGTTCGGCCCTTGAAAGATGCTCCATCACCAGGGCGCTTTATCCTGGAAGTTCAGCCGACGTGGAAACCTTTCAGTTTCGAATTTGAAGAAGGGTTGGACTTTTTTGCCGACGAATCGCCGTATTGGCTGCTGGGTTTCGAGGCGGTCCGAGATCGCCGTCAACAAGGCACACTTTGGGTGGATGATATTCGGGTCACGTCTTACCCGAGCACTACTCCCCCGCTACTGCGGTTAAGCGAGGTCGATTACAAACCGCTCAATCACCGGTTGACGCCGGGTCATTCGCTGGATTTGACGATTGATTTCGCTCGCCGCTGGGGCAAAGCGAACCGGCAGATTTCGGGAATCTCCTTTCACCGGGTGGCGGGGTGGACGGGCCAGCCTTTCGATCGTCAAGGCCGATTCACCTTGCCGGAATCGCTGCATAGGGCGATCCGCGAGTTGCGGCTACCGATGACCCGTTTCTACGCCGTAGGGGCGGAGCCATTTTCCGTCGGAGAGTCGCTGGACAAAATCGCCTGGCTCTGCGAGGGGCTTGGCATTCCGCGGGAATGGACTGTCATCGAACTGGAGGAGCAATCCGCCGACAGCAAACTTCCGCCGGAGGACTGGGCCCGTGCCGTGCGGCATTCGCTGGAAAAGGGATATGGGTTCCGCTTCTGGGAGATTGCCAACGAGCCTTACATGGGGAAGGCCTTTCCCACACCGACCGATTATGTGGAGCATTTTCAACGGGTAAGCCAAGCCATTCGCGAAGTAGCCCCCGAACACCAAGTGGGAATTGCCATCCACCCGCAAAATGTCCGTTGGGGGAATCTCGTCCTGAAATTAGCCGCCGGTCGATACGATTTTGTGGTCGGTCACTACTACGCGGACGCTTGGATTTTCCGTCAGCCCTTCGAGGAGGTGGTGATTACCGAGAACATGCGCGTGCTGGATCACATCTTGCGGCTCAATGCGGTGATCCGGGCCTACAATCCTGGCCGCGAGGTCTACCAGCTCGATACCGAGTGGGGGCTTCATGCCTCCGGCCCCAATGGGGAGCGGGCCGACTACGTCAATCGTAATGCAAATGTTTGGGGCCTTTTACACCGGGCGATCCGGATGATTTACTATGCGCGGGAAGGAATGCTCCACGGGGCCAGTAGTTGGCAGATGCTCTCGCGGGTGAGTGGGCAAGGTTTTGCCATCCTCTTTTCCGATGCCCCGGAAAGCCGAAGCATGCTGTATTGGCTGTACTGGCACTTCAATCGCCACCTGGGCACGGAGTTAGTGAGCTTCGAGGGAATGGCACCTTTCCACACCCCGGCATCCAGCGAGGACCGCGCTTTAGCCGGCCCGCTGACCCCGGTGCTGGTGACCGCCGACGGAAGCCAGCTTTTCGCGGTGATTGCTAATGGATCGTGGCAGCAGAGCGTGCCGATGCGCATCCGGTTTCGCGACTTTCGGCCGGGTTCGGTCCGCGGGGTCATCCTCAGCGACGATCAGCTCGATGGCGAGCCCAAACTGGACCGGCAGCAGCCGTTTGTCCGAGTATTTTCCCCCGAGATAACCGGCGGCGAACTCCGAGGCAAAATCCCACCCCATTGTGTGATCTTTCTGACAATCAACCCCGCTCCTACCGGTTGAGAGAAAGATTAGCGGAGCCTTCGGCTTGCCTCAGAAAAACATTCGGCTTGCCTCAGAAAAAGGAAAGGAAGGGCAAAAACTAAGCGCGTAGATGGATTTGCTGCCGCGAATAAATCTACCAAGAAAGATGGGGCCACAAATTGAGCGTATAAGGGATGTGGGATACGGGAAAAGCCGATGATTTTTTAGGCTTCCGCCGTGCCTTCTCCCCGTGCTTCGCCTTTGAAAGGAGTGGCTTTCCCCGCGAGTTTTCCGCGGCTTTCTCCGTGCGTTTTAGTGCCGGTCACTTTTCGCCTAAGGCCTGACGGCATGTTCGAACCAAGCCTGCGAGAGTTAAGGCTGAGACCTTCGCCGCTTGGGGTGTTTAGCCGATGCCTTTTTTGCCGAGGAGCGAGTTTTCCGGCGCCGGGCGGCCTTGCTGCGGGCTAATTGAGCGGCCCTCCGCGAGATACCGCAAATCGCCTCTTGGTAGCCGGGGTGATCGGTTTTGCCCGCCGCCTCGTATAAAAAGCGACTTGGAATCGTTTCGACTAATTTGCCGCGCTTGTGCCGCGCGACGGCAAAGCTCAGAATCAGTTGCTCCTGGGCCCGAGTCATCCCGACGTAACATAGGCGACGCTCTTCCTCGATGGCTTGATCGGTTTGCAGTTCTAAGGCTTTTCGGTGGGGCAAAAGTCCCTCTTCGAGCCCTACGAGGTAGACGATCGGAAATTCGAGCCCCTTGGCGGCATGCAGGGTCATCAGTACCACCGCCTCTTGATCCAGTCGGCTTTGCGGATCGCTATCGTCATCGTAACTGGTAAGGGTCAATTCCTGAAGAAACCCGGCGGGAGTTGCCTCGGGAATATTCCGGCAATAACTCCCGGCCGATTCAACAAACTCCTGAACGGTTTGCCAGCGTCGCTCTCGTTCCTCGGCCGAGGTGTAACACCGTTCCACTTCGCGGCGGTATTGGATCTCGTCAACGAGTCTGCGAAGCAGATCGTCCAACCGCCGACGCGGCAAATCGTGCTGAAAACCGAGGATAAGCTGCCGAAACTGAGTTAAAGCCTCCAAAGCCCCTTGCCCGAAAAGCTTTTCCGCGGCTCCGTCTTCGAGCACCTCCCACACGGGGCATAGCCGCTGCACGGCCTGGTGAAGCAGGCGTTCGACCGTCTGTGGCCCGATCCCCCGCGGCGGGGTATTGAGGATCCGAAGGAGCGCTACGTCGTTCCGAGGGTTAAGGATTACCTTCAGATACGCCGCAAGATCGCGAATCTCCTTTCGGTCATAAAACGATTGGCCTCCCACCAGCCAGTACGGAAGTTTTTGCCGCCGCAAGTGCAGCTCGAAGGGCCGCATCTGATCGTTCGTGCGGACGAGTATCGCCACATCGCGGGGGCGAATCTTCTGCTGCCGCACCCGAGCGGCTATTTCTTTCACTACGAGCTCGGCCTCATGATCCTCATCGTGGGCTTGGAGGATCCGCGGGCTTACGCCGCCGTCGTGGCCGCGCAACTGCTTTGGATAACGGTGCCGATTCGTGGCCACCAGCCGATTGGCCCAATCCAGAATTGGCTGCCGCGAGCGATAGTTGTTTTCCAGCCGCACGATTTTGGCATCGGGCCAATCCCGGTGGAAACGCAGGATATGTTCCGGCTCTGCCCCTCGCCAACTGTAAATCGATTGGTCATCGTCCCCGACCACGCAGAGATTGCGGTGCTTTTCCGCCAGCATACGAGCGATTGTGTATTGACTGCGATTGGTGTCTTGATATTCGTCGATGAGAAGATGTTCAAACCGCGCAGCCTCTTCCTCCCGAAGCTCCGAGTGCAGACTGAAAAGTTTTTCCACTAGGAACAATAAATCGTCGAAATCCACGGCACCCCGAAGCCGCAAAAGCTGCTGATATCGGCGATAAGCGGCGGCGGCAAGAGACTCTTTATCCGTCTGGGCAGAATCGGCGGTTGCCTGCGGGTCCATGCCGCGGCTTTTCCAGCGGCTCACCCAACCGATCAATTCTTCTGGGCGGAGGGCCGCCTCTGTGGCTTTGACCTCGCGTAGCGCGGCCCGTGCTACCTCCAATTGATCGGCACGGTCATAGATCGAAAACTGAGGGGGATACCCCAGTCGCGCACTATGACGCCGGAGGACCCGAAGCCCATAGGCGTGGAAGGTAGAGACCTCAGGCCGTGGACAACGTCGGTGGGCAGACCCCAGAAGCTCGGCGACCCGTTTGGCCATCTCCGCTGCGGCTTTATTGGTGAAAGTGACGGCCAAAATCCTTTCGGGGCTCACCCCGGCTGAGATCAAGCGGGCAATTCGGTAAGTGATCACCCGGGTTTTTCCGGTCCCTGCTCCGGCCAGAACAAGAATGGGTTTCGAAAGCGTTTCCACTACTTCCCGTTGTGCCGGGTTCAACTGATCCTGCCAGCGCCGCATCCCTGTAGTCCAACATCCTTGCCAAATCAATTCCTGCGGATCAATTTGGGTGGAGTTTGCCGGTGCCAAATACCTCTAACAAGTGGGTTTCCAAAGCCCTGGGCCACCCCGGCAGAAACCCCGGACCTTTCGCGGGGTTTAGTAATATACCGGCCGAAGGGGGAGATGTGGCAGAGCATAAAAAATTTGGTTGAAATTTTAGGCCCCCCGGGCGGAGACTAGTCCGACAGGCGTGTAGAAGGTAAACTATTAGGGTGTAAATCAAGGAGCTAGAGATTGCCGGTACATATCCCCCAGTAGTTAGCCTTCATTTCGGTAGTGAGCCGTCGGTGGGTAGTTCATTGATTGTTGGCGAGTCTACCGCTCGGAGATATGCCCTGAGCGACCCGGATGTCCGGTTGATGCTCGAGGTGCGCGACGGCAGTGCCAGCGCATTTGAGGAGCTGGTTATTCGCTATCAAAACCGGCTGATTAACGTTTTGGAACACCTCGTGGGTGGTCGGGATCAAGCGGAGGACTTGGCTCAGGAGGTATTCCTGCGAGTATTCCGGGCCCGAAAAACGTATCAACCGGGGGCCAAATTCTCCACGTGGTTGTTCCGGATCGCCAATCACGTGGCATCGAATGCTTTGCGGAGCCGTTCCCGCCGCCGTGAGGTAAGTCTGGAATCCAGACACCGTCGATTGGCCGACTCCACTCAGATCCAACATGCCGTGCAGGCCAGCAGCGGACAAATCCCCACCCGTCAATTGGACAAGGCCGAAGTTCGGGAAGTGGTCCGGGCAGCGCTCGATGTGCTCAACGAACGACAGCGACTCGCAGTCCTCTTGAGTAAGTTCGAAGATATGAGTTATGCGGAAATTGCGGAGGTGATGGAGCTTTCGGTACCGGCAGTCAAATCTCTGCTGAGCCGGGCTCGGGTGACCCTCCGCGAAGTTCTAGAGCCTTACTTGGAATCGGGTGAACCGCCTCTGTCTGGTCCACCGGAGGAACAACAACCGGAAGATTAAAAGGAAGATCAAAAGCTTGAGAGTGAGAGGTCTACAGATTGTCTGAGTCCACTGTGTGCCTACGCGATGAAAAGCAGCAATCATCCCGAATCAATTTAACTCGGTTTGGGCAGAGTTTCGAGCACGCATATAACGGATTTATTGAAAACGGATATGAAAATTTATTGAAAACCGATATGAAAAGTCGGGTTCAGACTTGATGCTGGTATCTGCGTCGACTGCTGCACTTGCAAGGGGTTCAAGAACTGAAAACTCGAATCGGCATCAAAAACCGACGATTTCCCAGCATTATGAATTGCAGGCGCAGTGAAGGTCGAAAATAGCATTGGAAAACTGAAGATCGTTCGTGTTACCAGCCGGAGGGAGGATTGGATCTTCGAACGAAGGATCGGATGTAAGACCCCGAGAACGGAAGAGGGGAGGGCTTCTTGGGAAGCAGATTCCCAGTTCCGCGGCCTTAGGGTGGGATTGGTCGATAGATGGCTGACCGCTTAAGTGTGCCTAATCCAGAGAGCGAAGCCGAAGGGCTAGAGACCCGGCTGGTCGCCTATCTTGATGGCGAGCTGGATCCGGAAACAAGCCGGGAAGTAGACACAGTCTTGGCGACGGATCCGGAAGCCCGTCAGCTCCTCCATCAACTGGAGCAATCCTGGAGTATGCTCGACCTTTTGGAAAAGGGGGAGGTCGAGCAAGACTTTACCTGCACCACAATCGAGATGGTCGCTTTGGCCGCGGAGGAGGAGCTGAAAGAGGAGAGACGCCTGCTTTCTTGGCGGCGGGTAGCGCAGTGGGCCTTGGCTGCGGCTTTCGTCTGCGGTATGGGGTTGATCGGCTTTCTGACGGTCGCTTGGACGCGGTCCGATCCGGAGCAAATTATCGTCGAAGATCTCCCAGTCCTCCAGAATCTAGGACCATACGAGCAGGTAGGAAATATTCGGTTCCTTGAACTTTTGGATGAAGCCAAGGTCTTCGACGAAAATGAACCTTCGGCTCCGTAATTGGATATTCCCCGTAGCGGCGCTGGTTGCCTGGACCATCGTAATTGGGCTGGGAGCGATTGCCGCTTTCAGTCTGCCGACGAGTGCGGAGCGGCAGGCGGAGCGGGAGAAACTCCGGCAGCTTGATCCCGCGGTGCGTCGGCAAATCCAGCAAGCGTACGAACGTTTTCGGAATCTCGATCCGCAAGAGAAAGCCCAACTCCACGAGCTTCATGCTTCGCTTGAGGCTCATCCGCGTCAGGCGGAGTTGCGGCGGATCATGAGCGCTTATTACGATTGGCTTCGTACGGTGGCCCCGTATGAGCGATTCGAGCTGCGGCGGCTTCCCGTGGAAAAGCGTCTCGCTCGGGTTCAACAGTTGCATGAGGAGCAAGCACGTTGGCGTGCGGGTGTGGAAGCCATGCGGGCTTCCTTCCAGCGGGAATGGTTCCGTCGCCTCTTCCCGCCAGGGTTGACGAAGGAAGATGTGGAGGCCATCGGCGGTTTTTGCGAGGAACTGGCCGATAAACACGTCGATCGGTTTCTGGCTTTGGTTCCCGAAGAATTTCGTGCCCAACTGCGTGCCGAATGGCAAGCTAACAAGAACAATCCGACCCGTAAACGAGAAGTCCTCGGCTGGCTGTGGTTGCGATGGCAGTTGGATCATCCCGACAAGTTGCCGCCGCTGGTTGAAGAGGAACGGGAACAGTTGCTGTCGAGATTGACACCCGCTAGCAGGGCAAAACTGGTGGCGATGCCCCCCGGGGACCAAGAGCGTATTATTGCTCGGGCTATGCGGTTTTTGGCGGTCAATTACTTTGCTTCAAAAGCGATTGAAGGCCCGCCTCCCATCATCAGCGAGCAAGAATTGGCAGGATTCCTCGAACAGACGATGAGCGCGGAGCGACGCGAGGAGCTCTTCCGCCTCTCGCCAGCAGAACGCAGGGGCCGATTGTGGTTCGAGTTTTTGAGGTCCAGGTGGCGAGAACTTGCGGAAGGTCCACCGCCAGGTGGAGGACCGGCGTGGTCACGTCCGCGATTCCCGGGTGGCCCGCCCGGGATGAGCCCGCCGGCACCGGGTCTCGGTCCCGGTGTACCACCGGGTGGATTCGGGCCGGGTCGCCCCCGCCGCTCAGTGGAGGGCCCATCCCAGGAGTTTCGGGCGCCCGCACCGGGCCCCGATTCTCCACCCGACTTCCGCCCCTCACCTCCGGGTGAACCACCCCAGAAGCCGGGGCAGTCCCCGGGCTATCCAGGGGAATCAGCCGGCACGAACGAGGCGGAAAGCGCCTCTTTGCGGTGACCAGGGGGAAGTCCCTTTCTGGTAATGAGGTTGCTTCTCGAGGTGCTCGTCGACCCGTCGTCGCGGGAGCCTTTTACTTACCCGCAGCAGCGTCGGTTTTCCGCGAAGAAAATGCGTGGTGCAATTTGTCCCCGATCGGATTTCACGCAATTTGTTTTCGATTGGATTTCACGCAGTTTGTTTTCGATCGGATTTCACGCCCCTTGAACCTAAAACGAATTAAATTCTCCTCGCACCCGAGCAGGAAAGCAGTTATTCCTAACTCTGATTTCTGAGTCTGATTGGTAACTCTGAAACCGGCTTTTGGCAAGGGCGAAACACCCCGCGGGTAGCGCCGTTTCCGGGTGGAGAAATCGCTTTTTTTTCTTCAGCCCTCGTTTTACCGGAGGTTATTGGGGGGAGATTCCGGCGGTTTTCGCTTCGAAAGTACGTGCTGTAGTGTTTCTCTTTCACCGGAGATTTTCGAGGGGAAATCCTGCCGGGCCCCGCAAATATCTCTCTACGGTTTCCGCGCGAACGCTCGCGATTTAAGAAGCGATTTCCCGGCGCAATCCTGCATCATTATTCCGCGGGTTCGACACCAGTTCCACCGGTTTGACATCACCCTTGGCCACCGTTAAACCTCGCAGATCCGGGCACATCGCTCAAGGGATTTTAGCGGATCGGGCGATTTGGGCACGAATTCGTGTCCCACATAGCCCGTGTATCCTGTGTCCGCAATCGCGCGCATGACCGCCGGGTAATAGATCTCTTGGGTTTCGTCGATCTCGTTTCGGCCCGGATTGCCCCCGGTATGAAAATGAGCAATGTACTCAATGTTGGCCCGGATCGTCCGGATTAAATCTCCCTCCATGATCTGCATGTGGTAGATGTCGTAGAGGAGTTTGAATCGCTCGGAGCCGATCATTTTGCATAATTCCACGCCCCAAGCGGTGCGGTCGCACATGTAATCCTTGTGATCCACTTTGCTATTGAGGAGTTCCATCACCAGAACAACATCATGCTTTTCGCACAACGGAAGCAACCGCTTGATGCCCACGGCACAATTCTTCATTCCTTGCTCGTCGTCCAATCCCTGACGATTGCCTGAAAAACAAATCAGATTCTTAAACCCTGCTTCGGCCACTTGAGGGATCATGCGTTCGTAATGGGCAATCAGTTCGTCGTGGTGTTCCAGGCGATTGAACCCCCTTTCGATCCGCGTACCCGAGGATACCATAGCGCACGTGAGACCGAACTGCTTGACGACCGGCCAATCCTTGGGCCCCAAAAGCTCGACCGACTTGATCCCTAACTTCTTGCAGAAGGCACAGAGTTCTTCTAGGGGAATTCTCCCATAGCACCATCGGCAAACCGAATGGTTGATCCGGCCCTTAAGCGGCTGAAATTCCTCGGCAGTTGCCGCGCCGCTCCAACGAGCGGCATGTCCCCAAGCAGCCCCGGCCACCATGGCACCGAGTACACCCCGTCGCGACACTCCTGAGTTCATTGTGAATCTCTCCTTTCAATTCGTGAAATCCGGTTTCAAACCTCTTCAACTTGGTTTCATTTTTTCCCAAATTGTGCCGAATGAGCTGCAGCACTTCAACGCCGCGCGATTTGTTGATTGCCCACCCATGGTTTTCGTGGGCGGTAAACCGTGGTGTTACCGCAAGATCGGCCCTTCGACGCGATGCGCGGTTTACGTCATGCCCCCTGCCCAAACCCGTGCCCCCGTTTCCCAACCCCGGCCGGCAAGAATCTGCCGCTTCCCCAAGGTGGCGCAATTTTACGGCCGAGCTGGGAGTCTTGGCGGGGCGAAAACCGCTCGGCAGTAAACGATGCGCGATAATCCAGTCCTTCCTAAGCTACATGTCAACGATCGGGCACACGCGGATGATCAATTTCTCGGCAGCTTATCACTCCGGGTATTCTAAACACGGCTTCGCAGATTGTCACACGAATACCGCGGAAATTGTCGCACGAATCTTTCTTGGATTACCTCCCGAACACCCTCGGATTATACCGAGATTTTCCGCTCTCTACGCACGGTTAATGAATTCTTGAATGGCTCCTTGGCACGCCTTTGCGCCGGGGCTTTCAGCGCGTAATAATCTATCGCAAATCGCCTGCTTCAAGGGACGGGACGGGAGTTCTGCGGGCGGGACTGGCAACATGCAACGAGTTGAATCGATCGGAAAGGGGTAAGGAATAAAACCCGGGGATGCTCCTAGTTTCCGTGCGGGAAGGCGTTCGCCATATTCTCGGCTGCGATTGGCGTACGACACATGCAAAAGGCCGATCTTTTTCGCCGACGCCTTCGATTGTCTCCGCCGGTGCCAAACCCGAGGATAACCCGCCCTCGCTATGGATGATAACCACGCTTCGTGATGTGCGAATTACGGCGACCAGGAGAACCACTCGGAGAGGAATGTGTTCGTCGCACCCCGCGGCGGGCCAATCGTAAGCGATTGCAGCGGCGGCAAGAGAGGTTTTCCAAAATCCGCGGGTACTGAGTAGGGAAAGATCGTCGTTTGGTCGCAAGCTGGTTATGCAATTGATGCGATTTATTCTTGGGCCCAACCGCATGCCCACCCTTTCGGAGCAACTTGGTCCGGGGTAGCTTGGGTAGTTGGTGGGCCGTTTCAATATTTTTTGCCACCGGGGAATAAACTCGATGCAGCTTGATCGCTATATCCGACAGATCCGGTATGCACGGCTTGGAGAGGCGGGCCAGCGGCGGCTATGTCAGTCATCTGTGCTCGTCTGTGGCTGTGGTGCATTAGGCAACCTATCGGCCGCCATGTTGGTTCGTGCCGGAGTTGGGCAAGTGCGCATCGTGGATCGAGATTTTGCGGAAACTACCAATCTCCAGCGGCAACTGCTATTCGATGAGGACGACGTGGCCCAAGGACTCCCAAAGGCCGTCGCCGCGGCCCAAAAGCTGGCCCGGGCCAATCCCGAGGTTCATATTGAGCCGATCGTGGCGGACATCACCGCCGCCAATATCGAGAAATTCAGTGACGGGATCCACCTTATCGTCGATGCGACTGACAATTTTGAGACGCGATTTTTGATCAATGACCTTGCCGTCAAACGCGGTATTGCCTGGGTTTACGGCGGTTGTCTCGGGGCGGAAGGTCAAACCATGACCATCGTCCCGGGCCAGACGGCCTGCTTGCGCTGCCTGATGCCCGAATGCCCTCCGCCGGGATCGACCCCCACTTGCGATGTCGCTGGCATTTTGGCCCCGGTCGTGGGGGTGATTGCTTCCATTCAAGTCATCGAAGCCATCAAGATCCTCAGCGGCAATCTGGAGGCGATTTCCCGGAAATTGACCGTGGTAGAACTCTGGGATGGAGAGATCCGCCAATTCGATGTCAGTCAGTTGCGGGATCAAATCGATTGCCCCACCTGCAAACGCGGCGATTTTGCGTGGCTAAGTGGTCGGGAGACGTCGCGGCCCTCGGTGCTCTGCGGTCGGAATGCCGTGCAACTGTCTTTGCCGGCGGAGAGCATCCCGCTAGAGGATTTGGCCCGGCGGCTTGGAACCATCGGCCCCGTGCTGGCGAACCCCTACCTCGTCAAACTCAAGGTGGAGAATTTGGAGATTACCGTCTTCGGGGACGGTCGCACCATCGTCACGGGCACCGACGATATCGCGCTGGCCAAGACCGTGGTGGCGAAATATATCGGGCTTTAAAACCTCAATAGCGTACGCAACCCTCTTCAAGACTTGGCCGGCGTAGGAAAACCCCCAAATCCTTGGAGGCCGCCGACGGCAAATCGCTACCTAATTGTCTGGCCTCGGGGGGCATCTTCTTGAGACAATATAAGTAGAGCTAATTCATGAATATAGTTACTATTGTGTTTTCTATTCTGTCTTCTCGTTTCGTTAGCCATAAAAGCATAGTAAGTGAGTAAAAGAAATGACATATTGAATGAGAACTGGCATTTACGCCTGCTTTCCTCCCTCAGTATTCTTTCACAGGAACCGATGATTGCGATCCGCACTCACGCGGAAAATAGATCCGGACAAGTCGGCTCCTCAAATATCGACTCCTACCGATCTGGACACGTTTCAGTTGGACTGAAAGGCTCGGGAACAGCATGAAAATGAAACCTGATTGCAACCATCCACGTTCCAAAGTTTTGCATCTCTTTGTGGGTTTATTCGCAGGGGTTTTTATCGCATCCATCCTTCTTGTCACGGCGTCAAAAGCTGACGAATTCCGAGTGGAAAATTCGGTGTTTTCCGGTAATTCGCAGAACCCAATCACGGAAAGCACCACGATCTTCGTAAAGGGTTTGGTTTACGATTTTTTGAAAGATCCCCCGGAAATCACCCTCTTCGATGCCGCGAATCGTCGGTTCGTCCTTCTGGATTTGAGCCGGCGTGTAAAGACCGAACTTCGCACAGATCAGGTTGCCGCCTTTTTGGGCACCCTAAAAACTTGGGCCCTAAACCATCAGGATAGCTTCATCCGATTTACCGCCGAGCCTCAACTTAGCGTCTCACGGGACGAAGAAACCCGGGAGTATCTGCTGGAGAGCCCATGGCTGAGCTACCGGGTCAAAGCCGAGCATCCGGTTGACCCCGTCATTGTCACCCGCTACCGCGAGTTTTCGGATTGGTATTGTCAACTTAATACGATGCTTAACCCGGGCTCGCGACTTCCTTTTCCACGTTTATTGCTTAGCCGAGTACTCGCGGAAAACGGCGAACTCCCCTCGGAAGTTCATCTCACGCTAAAGAAAACCGGCGGTATCCTGGGCCGACAGCAAATCTTTCGGTCGCGACACCAATTCATTTACCACTTGGTTCAAGCAGATCGCGACCGCGTGAGCCAAGCCGAGCAATTCCTGGCCATCTTCATGCCCGTAACCTTCATCGATTATCAAAAGCACTTCTTACGGCAGTAATCGGCCGACGTGCTCCGCCGTCGTGGGAGAAAAACACTAAGTCGATTGAATCGCTGCCCGAATGGTCGGCCCCGGAGCCATGGCGTATCCCGGTGTAAAGGGACGAAAACCCGAATGGATGGAATCCTTACCGGCTTCGGGTTAGCTACCGAATTTTTGTGGAGCTATCCGCCCCTGCGGAATGGTTTGGGCTTCGGATCTCAAAAAGCCCCGAGTGAGTCCAAGCGGCGGATTCTTCATGTAAACGCAGTTGGCCCGGCCGAGTGTTTAACGGCAATAGCGCGATCAGCTCGGCAAGCTAGACTTCCCCCCAAACGCCGATTGTTCGCGCTTCCGCCTCCAAGGGAGTCTGAAGCGGGAAGATTCCCAAATTGCTCAGGAACAATGAGTCTTGCCTTCCCAGCGAGGTACGACCGCAAGCCAGTTTGAATGCTCCCACGAAAACCGTAAATCCCCGCCGGCTTTCTCGCGATTGACGCCCAGGGTCGCGGAAATACGATTCTCCCAAGATTGATCGCAGGATCATTGAAACGCTCTTGCCTGCTTTTATCCGCTTCTTCCGATTTCCACGGACGATTCCTCTTGGCGAGCCGCCTAAAATTAGTGTTACGAGGAGATTTTAGAATGGTATACGCACCTGGTGAGGAAACACATTTTCACGTTCTGAATTGATTTGCTCACTAAGATTTCCAAGCCTCAACCGCACGGAAGGGCTTTGCGATGCGTGTGGCTGTATTTAGTACCCGACCTTACGACAAGACATTCTTGCTGGCGGCTAATGAAGAATTCGGGCACGAACTTGTGTTCCTGGAACCGCGATTGACCCGGGAAACGTGTCGGCTTGCCGAGGGGTTTCCCGCCGTCTGTACGTTCGTCAATGATGAATTGGACGCCTTCGTCCTCCTTACGCTGGCCAAAAACGGTACGCGATTAATAGCCCTACGTTGTTCGGGGTTCAATCACGTCGATCTTCGCGCGGCGGAGCAATTGGAACTTACGGTGGTTAGGGTGCCGGCTTATTCCCCCGCGGCTGTGGCCGAGCACACGGTAGGGCTGATTCTGGCTTTAGGCCGAAAAATACATAAAGCCTACAACCGCGTTCGAGAGGGGAATTTTGCGCTCGACGGGCTTTTGGGCTTTGATTTGCATGCCCAATGCGTAGGGATCATCGGCACAGGCAAAATCGGCTTGCACGTAGCCAGAGTGCTCGTCGGCTTCGGATGTCGGTTGCTGGGTTATGACGTGCAACCGAATCCGCAAGCGGAGGCCCTTGGCCTGCGCTACGTCGAGCTGGAAGAGCTATTCGAAAATTCGGATATCGTTACCCTCCACCTACCGCTAATGCCGACGACCTACCACTTGATTAACGAAGAAGCCGTGGCCCGAATGAAACGTGGCGTCATGCTCATTAACACTAGCCGCGGGGCGCTGGTCAATAGTCGCGCGGTCGTGCGGGGTTTAAAATCCGGGAAAATCGGCGCTCTAGGCCTTGATGTCTACGAGGAGGAGGCCGATCTTTTTTACGAAGACCTCTCGGACCGAGTTATCCAAGACGATGTGTTCGCACGCATGCTCACGTTTCCGAATGTGATCATTACGGCTCATCAGGCCTTCTTCACGCGGGGAGCCATGGAGGCTATTGCCCGGGAAACCCTGCGGAATATCACGGCCTTTGAGCAAGGGCTGACACCGCTGGGATTAGTCACTAGCGAGTCGGTTCGTGCCGTCTCGTCTCGTTAAAGGGGCATCGCAGCCGCGGGGCATCATCCGGCAGGCCAGAGAGCGACGATCCTTAGTCACTTACCTTAGTCACTTATGAATGGGGGCATGCACCAAGCCGCTTCCAAGAGTGGAATGTGGACGCGAAAAGCCCGCAGAAAGCGACGCGAAATCGTATCTTTTGTGTGAGCGTGACACGCACGCTGCGCTAACTCTCGCACCTTAGGCTGCAAGGGGGCCGGTTGCTCGCTACTGTACCTTCTTGTCCCTTGTTTCGGCCATGCACCGGCGATACGCTCGTACTGAGATTGATGAAGCCGGATTTGGCTGAGGTTATTTCCCCCGGCACCGGAAAGCGCGATTGGTTCAGCTAAAGCTCGCCGGTTGGAAAGCAAGATGGTGTTTGGCCACCGCCGGTTGGCAGAGGAATATCGGTGTGGATTGATAGCGGAAAGGGCTAGACCCATGAGACTTGGTGCGCCCCTTTATTGGTTTGTGTTTTGGGTGGTGAATGCGGGCCTAATGGTCGCGGTGGTTCCGGACCGGCAGACTGCTAGCCGCCTTGAAGCCGCGGAAATCGATCCCCTGGAAGAGGGCTTCCGCAGCGTACCCAATTCCGCAAAACCCTGGGTTTATTATTGGTGGCTTAACGGGAACGTGGACGAGCCGACCATCCTTCGCGATCTGGAAGCAATGAAGCAACTGGGTGTTGGGGGGATTTTGCTCTTCGATGCACGGGGCTATTGGGACGATCCAACGCATGTGGTCCTTCCTCCCAGCCGCATGGAATTCATGAGCCCTCAGTGGCGAAAAATGCTGCGGTTCACCCTGGAAAATGCCCACCGTTTGGGTCTAGAAGTCAGCGTCAATCTAAGCAGTTGTGCCGGCTCGCTGAAGGGGCCGTGGGAGCGTGGAGCCGACGTCCCGAAAAAGCTTCTCTACGAAGTTCGCGAGCTTGAAGGGCCCCAAAAACTGGTTTATTCGTGGCAAAGGCCCGAGAGCGGTCACTTTTGGGAGATCGCCACGTTGGGGGTTTTGGTAGGACGGGTTTCGGATCCAAAAGCACCTGTCGAGCCTGGCGTTCGGAAGCCCGGCCCATGGCAGGAACCTATTCGCCGCCTTGCCCTCCGGGTGGTCGATTTGACTTCGCAGGTCGATTCTCAAGGACGGCTGGTCTGGGATGTGGAAGCGGGACATTGGGTACTCCTGCGGTTTGCTTATACCACGATGGAAGGCCGCCAGTACGATGTGGATATTCTCGATGCAGAGGCCGTCCGTGGGCATTTTGATCGAATGGGCAAGACAATCATTGAGGATGCGGGTGGACTGGTGGGCAAGAGCCTTACTCATTTCTATAGCGTGAGCTGGGAGGGAGCCTTGCCGACTTGGACCCGGGGCTTCGATACGCACTTTGAAACTCGCCGGGGTTATCGCATTCGCCCATGGTTACCGGTATTGGCCGGGTTTATCGTGAGGAGCCGGGAAGAATCCGATCGATTCCTGCGCGATTATCACAAGACTCTTGCCGAGTGCTTCTGCGATCATTATTACGGCAAGCTGCAAGAACTCTGCCAACAGCATGGGCTGAAGTGGCATGCGGAATCCGGCGGTCCATGGGACCGAAACCTACCGGTTTTTACCGAGGCGGATCAACTTGCCTTCCTGGGTCGAACCGACATGCCGCAAGGGGAGTTTTGGTGGGGAGGTGATCAGCCGGCGCGACATCGGGGATTCAATCGCTGTGCGGCGATCTCGGCTCGTATTTACGGCAGGCCACTGGCTGCCGCCGAGGCATTTACCCATATGGTGCTCCATTGGTCGGCTTATCCGGCCGCTTTGAAGCCGCGCGCCGATGCGGCCTTTTGCGAAGGCATCAACCACCTCATTTGGCATACCTTTACCGCCTCACCTTCGGAATTCGGCAAACCCGGCATCGAGTACTTCGCCGGCACGCATTTAAATCCGAATGTCACTTGGTTCCATGCTGCCGGAGCGTTTCTAAGCTATCTCGGCCGCTGCCAATGGTTGCTTCGTCAAGGGCATCATGTTGCCGATGTCTGTGTGTATACTAGTGATCGTCCGTACCTTACATGGAGTAGCCCTACCCAGAAGTGGGACCAGTCGGTGATGTGGAGCGATCGGGCCACGCTCGAGCTTCCTCCCGGCTATGCGTACGATTTGCTGAATACGGAAGTTTTGCTGGACCGCTTGACCTGCCGCCAAGGCGAGCTACTGCTGCCGGAGGGAAAGCGGTACCGAATGCTTATCCTAGATCCAGAGGACCACACGCTGGAAGTAGTCGTGTTGGAAAAGCTCGTCGAACTGGCAAAGGCGGGGGCAACAATCATCCTCGGTCGAAGGCAGCCGGAGCGCACCCCCGGTTTGACCGGCTTTCCTGCCTGCGATCAGAAAGTCCGCGAGCTTTATAATCGGTTGACTCAGCACAGCGTTCGCGGGATCGAACTCGAGGAACTGTTTCGGCAAAGGGGCCCTCTACCCGATTTCGAAGGTCCGTGGCCTTACGTCCATCGGCAAACGGCCGAAGTAGACCTCTACTTCATTTCCGGGCAAGGGCGAGCGCGGTGCGTATTCCGGGTTGCCGGAAAAAAGCCCGAATTCTGGGATCCGATGACCGGCGCGATCGGCGATCCTATCGAATGGCATCCGACGGAAGATGGCCGAACGGCGGTCGTGCTTGAGCTGCCGCAAAACGGATCGATTTTCGTGGTGTTTCGCCACCCTAGCGAATCCTCTCCGCCCGTTAGGTCCTCACCCGTGTTGGCAGAAACCGTACCGATCACTGGGCCATGGCAGGTGAGCTTCGACCCAGATTGGGGTCCCAAGCAGCCGATTGTTTTCGAATCGTTAATTCCATGGAATGAGCATGCGGATGAAGAAATCCGTTATTTTTCGGGCACTGCTATCTATCGCAAATCGTTCGAGCTTTCCTCGCAGCAAGCGTCGCGTGTTGCCTGCCTTCAATTAGGCCAGGTTTGTCACGTGGCGGAGGTCCGACTCAATGGGAAAAACCTGGGCATCATTTGGACGACACCTTGGAGGGTGGAGGTGACAGGGGCATTGCGGGAAGGAACGAACGAGCTGGAAATCGCCGTGACCAACACCTGGGTCAACCGGCTGATCGGCGATGCGGGTTTGCCGCCCGAACGTCGTCGCACCCAGACCAACGTGGCCCTACGTCCGGGCAAGCGATCTGCGGACTTCCGACTTTTCCAAGGTTTTGCATCGGAAGATCCACTGGTAACTTCGGGGCTTTTGGGCCCCGTGAAGCTGGAGTTTTTCGAGGGCTCGGAAAGATAGGCTTCCGACGTTGTTTCTCAGCTCATTTCAACAGGTCCTAAAACGATGACTAGGCGCGATTTTCCTTGCGTTGCAAATTTGTTCCTTGGCATCGGGGTTTGCCTTTTAAGTTTTCCGACGGCCGGAGTGCTCGGTGCCGGTGCCGACAAAGTACGGCCGAATGTACTGATGATCATTACAGACGATCTTCGTTGGGATTGCATCAGTTTGAACCCGCAATCTCGCATTGTTACACCGAATATCGATCGCCTTGGCCGAGAAGGTGTTTACTTCCCCCACTTTTTCTGCACAACCTCGCTTTGCTCACCAAGCCGGGCATCGATTCTCACCGGCCTTTATGCGCATGCTCACGGTGTGCTGGACAATTTCACGGAGTATCCCGAGGAACTTCCCACCTGGCCGAAGGCTTTAAAGGCCGCCGGTTATCGAACGGCATACATCGGGAAATACCACATGGGCGAGGAGAACGATGATGTTCGTGGGGGTTTCGACTGGTTTGTCACCCACAGGGGTCAGGGGCGGTATTTCGATCCCGAATTCCGCTTTCACGGAGGGCCGCGTCGGGTGGTTCTAGGATATTACACGACGGTGGTCACCGACTTCGCCCTGGAATGGCTCGGGGAGCAATCGGCGGAACAGCCTTGGGCGTTGATCCTCGGCCACAAAGCCCCGCATAGTTTCTATGAACCGGAGCCGAAGTATCAGCACGCCTTCGACTATATTCACGTGCCTTATCCACTTAGTGCTTTCATGCTGGCGGATAAGCCGCGTTGGTATCAGGACCGACTCGATACTTGGCACGGCATCTATGGGCCGATCTTCGGTTACCGGGAGAATTGGCCCGATCGTTCCCTTCAAGGGGCGGAGGCTTTTGCCCGTATGGTTCGCGCCTATTGGGGTACGATCCTTTCGGTGGACGAAAGCGTAGGCCACCTGGTGGAGTATTTGCGGCAGAGGGGACAAATGGATCGCACACTGATCATCTTCACGTCGGATAACGGTCTTTTGCTCGGCGAACACGGCATGGTGGACAAACGTACGGCACATGAACCCAGCATCCGAATTCCGCTGGTGATCCGGTATCCCGGGCTTACGCCGCCGGAACAACCCCGCGTTGTTGAGCAGATGGTGCTTACGGTAGATTTGGCGCCGAGTATCCTGGATATTTGCGGCGTGGATCCCCTGCCGAGGACCCATGGTCGATCGTTCAAGAAGTTGGCATCGGGCCAGCCCGATCCGGATTGGCGGAAGAGTTTTCTCTATTGGTATAACTACGAGAAGCAGTTTCCGTATACACCGAACGTTCGAGCGGTTCGAACTCCTCAGTGGAAATACGTGCGCTATCCGCATGGAGATGGGGGGCCAGATCGCCATAAGGCCGAGCTTTATAATCTGCGAGATGATCCACTGGAACTGCGGAACCTGATCGACGATCCGTGGTATCAGTCCAAAGTCGTTGAATTGGAAGTCGAACTCCGGCGGCTGCTGGAAGCCACCGGAGCCATGCCCGATCGCATGCCTCTGGACGAGGGGATTCAAAAGCAATTGCCCGACCCAAAAATTCGGTAAGGCAAAGTTTCCTTTCCCCGCAATCCCGCGAGCTTTGATCACCCGTTAGTTCTGACATGGCGGGTGGATTGGGGTTCCAAGTCTAGTGCAGATTCCGCGGCATTTCGGGGCGGCGGCCATTGTGCCCACGACTGCACACTTTTGAGCAAAGTTTGAGCCTCCGGAGTGTCGGCCCGCATTAGGCGAAGAATCATCACCTGCGACTTTGCGGTTGTGTTTTCGCTTTTGGGCATATCCCTTGCATCCAGGACCACAACAGCGGCATCGAGCCGGTGAAGTCGTCCCAGTTCAGCGGCTAATAATCGACCGAGAAAAAGGTCCTCCAGAGACCTAGCTCCAACGCTCGGGCAAGCAGGCAACCGGCATGATGTGGTAAGCCAGCGGACTTGTTTCGGCTGGGGCGAAAGCAGCACGCTTCCTGCTTGGGCACTAATGAGGTCCAAGCCGGTGGAAGATTCGCCGGGGATTTCGCCCCCCTCTCTGTTGCCCGATAATCCGGTTGCGGCTTGACGGTCCCCGCCTGCCACCTGAGCTTGAGCACTCCCGAGCGAAACGGTATTGAACCCGCCGGGTCCATCAGCTCCGGAAATTTCGCCCGGAAAACCAATAAGTAGCAGAAGGGTTAGAACGATGCCGCACAGCATTTCTTGTCTGGATTTGCTACCCATGGTTTGGAATGTGCCAATGAAAGGTGCAGCAAAACACTCGATATAACTTTCCCGCAGGCAACGTCATGAATCGGATAACTTTCCCTAGGCAGGTCTTAAATCGGGCAAAACTTTGGGGCAAAAGCGACGATTTCCTGGATGGATCCTCAACGATTGGATCGCGGCTTCCCGGCATCTAAGCCGCCCGGTAGGTCCCGCGTCGCGTCTTCCTGAAACTGCGTCCAAAGCTGGTTCCATAACGCTTCGAGCTCCTGAAGCTTTTCGGGGTGCCGGTCTGCCAGATTGCGCGTTTCACCTCGATCCTCCGCGAGATTGTAAAGCTCCCACGGATCGTCCCGGGCTGCCACCAGCTTCCAATCCCCGACGCGGATCGCCCGATGCCTCTCGTGCAGAAACCAGAGGTAATCGTGCGAGATGGTCCCATCCTGCTCGAAAAGCGAAGCGAAGCTTTTTCCCGGCAAGGGAGGCCTTGGTTTGCCTTTCCATTGGTGGGGGACGCTCACCCCCAGCACGTCAAGCACCGTAGGGAACACATCCACGAAATGAACCGACGTATGCCGAAGCTCCCCGGCCGATTTAATGCGGGCAGGCCAGTGGACGATCAAGGGTGTGGCAATTCCCCCCTCGTGGACCCAGACTTTGTGCCGTCGAAAGGGGGTGTTGGCGGCGCTAGACCAACCAGGTCCCAAACAGAGGAATGTCCGGCCACTGCCCGGGGGTGCCGATGGGTCGTGACCATCGCCGCGGACCATGATTTCCGCACTCGCCCCGTTATCCGAGGCAAAGAGGATCAATGTATTTTCCAAGGCCTTCATTTTTTCCAAATGCTCGACCAGCTCGCCAATTGCCTGATCCATCAGCTCGACCATCGCCGCATGGATCGCCATCTTTACCGTCTGGAAGGCCTGTTGTTCGGGTGTCAATTGATCCCACGGCAATGGGCGGTTCACTTCCGCCGGTCCGAGAATCTTCAAAGCCTCCGGAAAGTGATACGGGGGACCAAGCTGAAGCTCCATCGGCGGCGGATCATGGTTGGCCAATCCCCATTCGCGCAGCCGTTTGCCCCGACTACTTTGAATAGCGTTCCAACCCACGCGGTACCGCTCCACATATCGCGCAATCACCTCCTGCGGGGCTTGCAACGGAAAATGCGGGGCAGTGAAACACAGATACAGAAAAAAAGGACGGTCGCTAAACTCCCGGGCATGTTCCTCCAGATACTTGATGGCATAGCGGCCAATGGCGGTCGTGACGTGAAAATTGTCTTCCGGCTTCGCAGGAGGGAGTGGCTTATCATCTTCCAAGTGATTTCGCGGCGTAAAGAACCGGTCATGATCATTTAGGACATAACTGTGATCAAAGCCGCCGGCTAAGGGCGAACCATCGATATGCCATTTACCCGAATGATAACAGCGGTATCCCTCTTCTCGCAAAACTTCCGAAAGCAAGGCTGCCCACGGCGGGCGCACTCCCCTGCCGCCGCTTTGTACCCCCGGTACCGTGTCGCGGCGAACCTGCTGGGGGTAATACCCCGTCATAATGGCTGCACGCGATGGCCAGCACCGAGCCGAGTTGTAAGCCTGGGTAAAACGCAGCCCGCCTTGAGCCAAACGGTCTAAGTGCGGAGTGGCAATCTCGCCACCGTAGCATCCCAGGTCTGAGTAGCCCAAATCGTCAGCCAAGATGATTACGATATTGGGACGACGGTGCTGTTCCGCCAGGGGCGACTGGTCGCCGAGACCGACCTCGCATAGAGCCCCTAAGAGACTAGCAGAAAAAGCGAAAAAACCCCAAAACCACAAGTTACGGATCACACCCGAGCTTCTCCCTTCAAGCAACTCATAAGTTAACTTATACGAACGATTGCGACTTAAGGCTGCGCCTTTCCTTCGCTAAAAGGTGCAATAATGCTGCTCCAATCGCGGGACCAGACGCCAGCCGTTTTCGTCCACCACTAATCCTGTGTGCTCTTTGTATCGCTGGTAGACGGTGTGCATCTCCTCGATGCTGTCGAAAAAACCCACCAAGTGAGCCGCACCGAAGCGGTCCCCCGCTTTAACGGGCTTACCATGGATTTCTTCAATCATAACAATAATCCCGCCGGGCCGCTATTTACACCAACCCTCGTATACCACCGAAGGCTCCAGCGTCATGCCGGCAAGCCAGGGCCCCTCTTTTCCTGTTTGAGGATCTCGCAAATGGTAAGCGCGAATAAAATGGGCCGGTACCCGGTGAGTGTCCCGCCGGTAATTGAACTTCAGATCGGGCGGGAACGGTTCGAAAAAGTCCCGAGCGGGGATGCGGATTCCTTTTGGCCCGCTGAGGTAACTCAAGTAAATTTCGCTGAAAGTATCGCCTTGATTGTGCCGGATGCAACCAGCAGTGTCGTTCCGTAGGAACATTTCTGGAGAATCATTGACCGTCTCGATTTGGTCCATCAGAAGAAAAAATCGCTCCCCTTTCGGAAAAATGACTAATTGCGTCCACCGACTACCGGGTTTTCGACCGGGGGCAGCATACTCGAAGCAATAGGTTGTCCTGACCACCACGAAGTCCTTACCGCAGATGACCTCGGGCTACACCGGCTTTATGCGGTGGCATAGTTGAGGCCCTTCGACGATTGGCTTCCGATGACTGCTACCGTGAGCCATCAGCGCATCATGGCGGCGATTTGGATCCGTTTCGTTTTCGTACCAGGTATACCGGACAACTCCCTTCGCCTGAGGAGCCACGAGCTGATCGGCATACGCTTCGTTGCTTCCTGGTTCCATCAACCAGTCCACCACCATTAGACCGTCGCCTACTTCCGGGAAGCCGGTCGCCTTATCCAGAAAGGACCGCTTTCAATACCGGTGATCCAATGCTTGGGACGATTCTTGGGGATTACAGCCTCCAACTTATCGGTCTCGATCTTGATCGAGCGGTCATCTTCAATGACTCGGGCCCAACCATCCACGGAGATGGTGGAGCTAACTTCTGTTTCTGGGCAGAAGGCCGTCCTGCCGCAAATGGCCAACACAAACCCCAATAGGATAGAAACTAACTGCGTGGATTCGACCTCCGCCGAAACGACGGGTATCACAAACGTTCGTGCTACCGTTCGGAAAGCGAGCGGTTCTTTTGGGGCTTGCAAAATGCCGTTAAGGACCGTCTTTGTCGAAATTAAGAGGGAATAATACCCGTTGCATTTGCGCGCTGCCGTGAATGCTTTCGGGAAATTCAGGCTACCGGGCGGGCTCGCCAACATCTAGCCAATACACACCTTTAGCTTATAGCTACCACTCAGAAGGAATTAAAATCTCAGAAGGAATTAAAATCTTTTCATTCACAACGGGGCGGGGCTTACCGCTGAGAAGGGCCTGTTAGCCTTGTTGTAGCCGAGGGAGTTACAAAATTTTCTCCGTTTCTGAATGCCTTTTCCGCTTCTCAAATTCGCTTTTTTCAAATCCCTTCAGGTTGAGGCGATTTCGCTTTATCGCCGTCGGGTTTTGCCCGGACGCAAGAGCCAGGGCTATTGCGTGTCGAATTGAGTGCCGTCTCCTTGGAGCACTGAAAAGCGGGGTTTTCCTCTCGCCATAGCCTTTTCAGGTGGGACCCCAAAGCGTGGAAAGGTGGTCTGCAAGAAGGTTATAAGGAGAAAGGTGCAGTGACCGCAGAGAGTTTTGGCCGTGGGATTAGGCAGCAAATTGGTTCCGGAAGCCGCAAGGGTTGCGGAACACCGGAGGGTGTGGACTGCTTCTCGGCTTGGCTAGGACCCAGACGGAGCGACTTTTGAGCGGAAAAGAGTCGAAGGCTTCGGTTGAGGCTCTAAGGCACCAATTTTACCGAGTGAAACGCCGACAAAAGAAACGAGACGCCAAGAGCGTTTCGTACGCGGTTCCAACCGAGGAAAGACTGACTACCAATTAGCCACCGCCAGCGAGAGCCTCCCGATATCCCCGGTCGAGGCAGTACGAGCTTTAAGTCGGGGCGACTGGATTTGAACCAGCGACCTCTTGGTCCCGAACCAAGCGCTCTAGCCAGGCTGAGCTACGCCCCGGGTCCAGCGAGCATTGTGCTGCGTGCGCAGCCTTCTTTGTACTCGAAAACTATCCATCTGGTAATTTTACATGTTTGGAATCAAAACTGATCAGCCGAAATCACGACAAGTATTGCAAAACCACCAAGTATGAAAACTATGTTTGCAAGAATGGTAGCTAATTTGAGGTGTTGAGCTGATTTACCAGGAAAGATCCTTAACCCATTGATATTCACCCATTTTCAAACAGACATGAAAAATCTCGTTGGAACCCAAAGTCCCCATTTTCAAAGTTTTTTTCCGTGGATTTAAGCCGTTTATCCCTTGCTTCTCCTGTTCAACCTCGAGCTGGACTTGAATCTTCTCTCTCCGCGTCAAATTGCTCCAGAAATGCCTTGAAGGGACTGAAACAAAACCACTTTCGGCGGTGGACGGCTACGAAGAAGCGGATCACTCCTTCCCCGCACCCGGGGGCTTCCCAACCGCGCGAAGCCGACTTCAATTCCCTGGGAAGCCCCGTTTCCGAACTCAGGGGCTCTCCATTTCATTAAGTCATTTTCATTAATTTATTAATAAATTCCGCTTTTCCTAGCACGGGTTTCGCTCATTTTAATCCCGCGTTTTGTGGGCCGGTCATTGACCCAGTAATGTACTTTAAGAAAGCCTGAAAACCAAGCCCTCCGAAGCTGGTGGCGCGGCTTCTTGCCCGCTCTTGCAATCGTTGTAAGTTTTCAATTCCTTTGAAAGCCAATTTTTTGGTGCTAATTTAACCTTTAATGCTAATTTAACTCTTTTGGGAGCCTTTGTACTACCGGAGCAAAGGAGTTTTTGTACCCCGTTACTCAAAGCAAGTTCATGGCAAAAATGAACTTACTATCGTTTATTTCGATAGCTGCTAGCTAACCAGCTTGTGTGAGCCCCCTTTCAAAAAAACACTGAATCATTAACAAATAGATCTAATTGATGCGGTTTGATTGCCGTTCGCAATAGTGATCTTCAAATTCTCTTTTTTTCGACTCCCCTTTTTAAAAAAGCCGTCTTTCTGCTTTCTGCGGTCCTAGGTCTAAGTCGCAAGTCTGTCTCTAGGGTTCGCACAGCGTGCCCGAAGAGATCTACCGCAGATCTAACGGTATCACTCAGCTTCGAACCCCCGCGGCATCGGCCGGCTTTCGGGCCGGGATGCCGGCTACTGCCCGTCGAATAGCGAAGTAGTCTTCCCGCCGGATCTTACGGCCCATGACCGCCGCCGCTTCCATGATTTGCACGGGGTTTTTGATCCCGCATATGGCCACATGAATGCCCGGATGCATCAAGGTAGCGGTCAGCACAAGCTGGTAGATGCTCATTTCGTACCGCTCGGCGATCGGTTGCAGCGATTGCACCTGTCGGCAAAGTTGGGCAAATCGGGCTCCTTGGAAGTCGGGATGATGCCGCCGCAAGTCGTCAAATTGTTCGCAACCCTCGTACTTGCCCGAAAGTAAGCCCATGTGCATCGGCGAGTAGATCATCACCCCGAGCCCCTCAGCCTGGCAATAGGGGAGAAGATCGTCTTCAGCCCGAGGATCGATAAGGCTATAGAATGGCTCAATCACCGAGTATGACGCAAACCGCCGTTGTGCGCGAATTTGCTCCACCGTATGGTTGCTCAACCCGATGGCCCGGACTTTCCCCTCGCGGATAAGCCGCTCCATGGCTGCCGCCGTCTCGTCAAGCGGGGTCAGCGGATCGAAAAAATGCAGTAGGTAGATGTCGATCCGATCTGCCCCTAAGCGTCGCAGCGACCCTTCACATCGCCGCAAGATTTCGTCAGCCGTCAAATCCGGGCAGCCTCGCCCATCTTCACTAAAGCGTTTAAAAACTTTCGTGGCAATGACGACTTCGTCGCGGGGCAACTGCCGAAGGGCCTCCCCTAAGACACTCTCTGCATAACCGTCGCCATAAGCCTCGGCAGTATCGAACAGGTTGACCCCGTGATCGAAAGCCGTCCAAATCGCCTGAATGATGTCTTCTTTGCATTGGGGGCCCCAATAACGTTTGCTAAGCTGCCAGGTGCCGAAGGCAATAGGCGACACGCGTAAACCAGAGGCTCCTAAAATCACCCGTTCCATTCCCTGTGGCTCCCCGACGATAAATCGTGGCTCCGAACGAACTCGATATTTTTCGGGGTGACACCGTCGGTTCCCGTGCCGCCCCTCCCGAGGCATTCCCTTGCGATTACCATATCGGGATTTTTTCGCGCCGCAAGGGGCACTTGGTGGATCATTTTCCCTGAGGATGCTCCTCAACGGATTTTTCCGGCCGCAAAGGCAGCTTGGGATGAAAGCATTCTGCCACCCGCCGATTCCCAAACTTAGACCATCCCCCAACGCCGGCGGAAATACCACTCCACGCAAAGACATGCGACGAGAAGCATCAAAATTGGCCACCGATCCCAGAGCGATTGCCGCACCTCGATCGTCGTTTCCAAAGTCTGGCTGGTCTGCCGAAGCGATTTCAGCAGTTCCCCGAATTGATCCGGCGGAATGACCCTGCCGCCTGTGGTCTTAGCCAACTGTTCCAAAGTGCCGAGATCGGCTGCGGGATCCTCAAGTTCCAAGTCGCGGACAAGAACGGAAAATCGCGCCTCGGCGCTCGCCACTTGGCCTGTTTTCCCCTGAAGGTCGATGCGCAGGGTATACTCCCCCGGTTGCTCCGGAGCGGAAAAGCTCCCTTCTCGATTGGGAGGTCCTCCCGGTGGCGGAAGAGGCGTTTGTACCCCGCCTGCGCTGAACAAGGTTGCAACCAGTTCTTCATCGCCCTCCAAACCTTTTCGGTTCTCCCGGACCCGGTATACCACCCGTTGGCCCGGCTCGAATCGCCGCTGGCTCAACTCCACAGCGATCAATCCGTCTGTGACCAGGTCTTTTCGCGCCAGCCAGAGGGTCATCTGCCGCCAAAAGCGGTTGACCGGCTCACGAAAACCCGCAAGGGCCCAATACCAAGTGCAGTCAATGGCGAGGGCAACGGCCCGACCGTCCCCCACCGGATGGTAAACCAAAACCGGCTGAGCATCCGGCGTTTCGATCAGCACTTGCGCCGTGCGTTTAAGAGCCATGAAGCGATTCATACCCGGTAACGGCGGGAGCTTTTCCCACAGTGTGTCGTTTTGCAAACCTGATTCGGACCCCGATTCCCCTTCGGCCAGCGCTAGCCAAGGCTGCTCGCGCCCCAATTTGGTCAATCGGCAGCGAATCGGGCCCGGCAAATGCACATCGGTTCGCACCGGCTCGTCGATCCTTTGGATCTCCAAATGGCTCATCCGCACCGGCAACACATCCGCGATCGGCGTGTCGGCATAGCCGCCAGGTCCGAAACTCCAGGTTCCCCCGAGCATTACCAGGCCCGCCCCCTGATGCACCGCATCCGCCAAAGCTTGAAGAAGTTGCGTTTTTAGGGCGCTTGCCGGCACGTTGCCCAGGATAAAGACCTCGTAGCGACCTGGACGAAGCCGTTCGTTTAAATCGGCCGGGAAGGTTTCCGGCCGACGTGGGTCGAGGATCACCACATCCAAATTCACCTGCTCGAAGCTTCCCAAGGCACGGCGGATCAAAGCCTGCTCGGGACGCGGGGGAAACCCCTCCAAGAAAAGGACATTCACCCCCCCTTTAAGAACCCGGATAAAGCCGCTGCGGCGATTATTCTCCGTAGTCAATTCGCCCGGTTGAGGGACCAACTCCACGACGACTTTGATCTCCCCAGGTGCTGGCAGGCTATAACGGCAACGAAATGCCCTTTGTTCGGTGGAGCCGGCGATGGAAAAACTCTGTTCATCTACCGGGCTCAAAGTTCCCGCGGAATCTTCCGCCAGCAATCGCAACAACACCTTTTTTCCTGCCAAGCCCTCGGCACGAAAGCTGCCGGATATCTCCAGCTGGTTCTTGACGAATCCTCGGTCGGGAATGTGTACATCGGCGAATCCTAAATCCATAAACTGCCCCAGCCCCCGAGGCTGACCGAACGGAACCGCAAAGCAGGCGGTTCCCCACCGGGCAAGCTGCTCGGCGGGAATTTGCGGTGGAACATTCTTCGGAGGCAGTGCCGTCTGCTTACCATCTGTTAAAAGGACAACAGCTAAAACACGCTGACCCGCTTCGAGCCGAGTCAATTCTTCCAGAGCGACCCCAAAGGCAGTTTGCCTTCCCAAGCAATCTTGAGGCAACTGGAGCCCGGTGCGGTTCCAATCCAGGGGATAAAGCGAGTCGTCAAAGCCGTAAAATTTCACTTGTAATGAGTCGGATAACTCAGCCAGTTCGGCCTGATACGCTTGAAGCACTTCTCGAAGCCGGGCAAACCGGGACTGGCCCGAAACCTCATCGGCCACGGACATACTCCGGGATTGATCGATCAAGAAAATGACCGTTGCTGCCTGACGTTCGATCACTTTCTGCACCCAATGGGGCCTAAGCAAAAGAAAAACCAGCAGCAGCCCGGTCCCCGCACGACAAGCTAAAAGCGCGTGCCTCTTGCCGCGGCTGAGGGTGGCCCCACGAGGCCGAATGAGCAGCATGCCCCCCCAAACCAGGCAAAAGAGAGCCACCAAAATGAGGCTATCGAAGACAGGCTCGATGACTAACGGCATACTTTACCGGGATGAAGATTCCCGATTCGCATTCTGCTCTAAAGCTTCACTCCCGTCCCTGCCACCGTGTCCGCTCACTTCGCACGATCCTTGCCGATTGCCAAGGCACGCCAGGAAGTCATCCTTTAAAATCGGGTAGAGCAGGTTTACTCCGGGCAATCGAATCCCTAACGAAAAAAGCGAAAAACCTCGTTTTCCCTTTGCTCCCCAAAACCTTCTTAACCCACCGGTACTCACGACCGAGATCATCTGCGCTCGAAAGTGTTGTCAAGCTCGGAGGCGTTATCAAAACTGTCATCAAGAGAATTTTAGAATTGCGAGGTTTTGCAAAAGCGAACACAAGCGTCGTCGCGCTTAATTTCAAATGTACACCACCCACGACCTTTACTTGTGCAAGCTATTTACGTTGGACGCCCCATCGAAGTTTCCATGAGAAAAAACATCGGAGAACACGCTCCCAATCCGATGCCACGAATCGCCTCAATCCAAGGGTCCCGGTCGCACAACCACCGGAGCTGTCGCGATCCGGGGCCGAATCGCCAGCCAATCGATTCCCTGGAATTCCGGATCCGGAATGGATCGAATTTCCTCCTCGCCTTGGTACGGACACATGGCGTCGATCCAGGCAATGATCCGAAGCCGGCTGATCTCATCCACTTTCACCCCGTAATGCTCCCCACCGGAGCAGATTTCCACCAGCGGACTTTTGTAAGATAAAGCCGTCATCGGCACCGGGGTTTTGTAGGCTGCCGGATCCCGCTGATCGTACCCCTCGACCATCAACATGTTGGCGATGCCAAATCCCGGCGGGACCACCGGCGGGCGTTGGTACGGTGTTCCCCACGTGGGCCAACCGGTTAGCAGAAAGTAAGGCTCCGCAAAACCCAGGAACCCCGGCCGCGGGGTAAGATCGAGTACCTTCACGGCCTCGCCGGTTCCCTGATGACACGGGCCGCAATATTTATCCAACACTGGTTGGACATATCGGGGATAACTGACGGTGCGATCCTGCCAAGGTGGCGGGGTGATTTCGTGGGGCTGCCGGAACATATCGCCCGCGTAGCGCTCGCTAATCGGAGCCCGACTATGAGCCTCGTGACAGCCCATACAACCACGTTTTTCCCCGGGCATCACGTGCACAAAGCTCCGCATGGTTTGTAAAGCTCGATGCTCGGCGTCCAACAACTGAAAATGAAGGGGAATTCCTGGCGGAGCGTAAAAGCAGACCGATCCATCCGCCTCAATCGGCACCGTTCCTATAAGGCGCTTCACACCGTCGGATTGCACCGCCGAGACCACCGGCCCGGTGGAAACATACGGCCTCTGGTACCAATAGGTGTAGGTCTTGTGGTCGATTGTCCAGACTCTTAAAAACCGGGCTTTGCCCCGAAGTGACTCCGGAGCGTTCTGATAGACATCGCCGCTATAGATAATGCCGGGATCGGGGGCATCGCGGTTTTCTCGCGTGGGCCATTGCACCAAATCCGGAAGGACCGGCGGCCGCGGCCGGGGCTGGAGGGGTTGAGCATACCAAATGTTGTGGGTGCCTTCGTAGATCAATTCTCGATTCCCGTCGAGGTCCATGATATACAAAACGAATTTGCCCCCTCGATCGGCGGAAACCAAAAAATCGTATTCCCCCAGGGGATAGGGCGAATAGTAAGCCAGGTACCGGCCGCTGGGATGATACCGCGGCGAAGCCGGCCGCTCGTGCGGGCCATCGCCGGATTCAGGCCAGGGTAATTCCCAGGTAATCTTTCTCAATCCGTCCGGGTAATTGAAGCCTTCTTCCGGATCCAGGATCCCTAAACATCCCGCAAACCAATCGTGATGCGCACTCCCGGTAAATAAGATGCGGTTCGATCCGGGGATAACCCGCGCATCTTTTAGCAGATCGGGCCAAACACTCTGATTCCCCCAAAGCACTTGAACTTGTGTGCCGTTGGGATGCACCGTCCACAGGCCTTGCGCCCGCCATACTGGCTTATCGGTGTATTCCCACCGCGTGTAGAGGATTCGCCCATCGGGCATCACGCTGGGGAGGTAATCGGGTTCATTATTCGCAGAAATCAAACAGATGTTTTTCCCCGAGCGATCACACCGAGCCAACACGAAGGCATTCGTTGGCGGCATGCACCGCACGTAGCTATGGCCCCGGGTAGTCGTGAAGATCAGGTGTTTCCCGTCCGGTAGATAGATCGGGTCCAAATCGTCGTAAGGACCGTCGGTCAACTGCACGAGGCCCGAACTGTCTATCCCGACTTCAAACAGGTGAAAGCTTTTCTCATTATGAGGTTTGAAGCAGAAGGCCACATGCTGGGCATCGAAATCCAAGTCGGGTCGCCAAAACGACCCATGCAGCGCCCCCTGCGGGGCCAGTTGCCGCAGCTTTCCGCCGGGGTGAAGCCCTTCGAGCACAAGAAGCCGTCCCCCAGGCACCGCCATGTACCCGAGGCGATGCCGCGTTTCGTGATTCCATTCCGACCCTTGTGGGAACGGTTGATCGATGAAAACAAGCCGATCGAAATCGATCAACGGATTGCGAAACATCACCTGCCGCTTAATCTTGCGAACTTCAAAATAAAGTTCGCGGTCCTCATGCTCCAGCGGCAAATTTGCAACTCGGCTTTTTAATACGGCAAGTTGCCGGCTCAAATCCTCAAGGGAGGGTGCGCGCGGCATGGCCTCCAAGCGTCGGATCAATTCTTCGGTCCAGCCGATTTCTTCCCGAGTACGCCTCACCGTCGGATGACCATCTGCTTGGAAGAGCCAATCTCGTTCCAGGGCCTCTTGAGCCTCCGCGGGACTGAGCGTCCTTGTGGGGGGCGTCCGAGGCGATACATAAGGGGCAACTGCCTCATGAATCCGTGGGCGGAACTGGATCTGCGGTCCGGCCGCCAAAATCCAAGTGATCCAGGCTGGCGAATCTTCCGGGATTTGCTCCTCAATCAGTCGGCGACATTCCGCGGCCAGCTCGTCAAGCTTCTCCCAGCGATTCCGCTCCGCCGCCGACAATTTCGCCCATTGGCTTTCCGTGATCGGTCGATATTCGGTCAGCAATTCGCACAGCAATTGCGCGGTCCGACGCACCATGCCCTCCTCGGCTCCTGATAGATAGGCGTGCAGGGTCCAATGAGTGTATTCGGCCAGCCGTGCGCAATCGTCCGGAAATTCCGCGCGAAGAAGCTGCGTCAAAACCGGCGCCGCAACAGCCCGAGTTTCTGGCGGCAGGGACGCTAGCTGATTACGAATCGCCGCAACCGTCTGTGCGAAATCGGCATGGCGGACATACACCTGCCGAGCCAAATCGGCCGCCTGCTCCTGCTGAGCCAAAATCGATTTCAATCCGGCTTGATAGATTTCCGCCAATTCGCGATCACTCAACGCCCGGGCATAGATCCGCAATTCGTCGATTCGCCCCTGAAAGTTCTCGCCACCGTTTAAGGAACCGATGCACCCCGGTGCGCTTCCGCCTGCTTGCAGCTTGCCGGATCGCTCCAGTTCACCAATCTTCCGACCGTCGAAGAAAACACGCATGAATTGCCCGTCATAGGTCGCGGCACAGAAATGCCAAAACCCATCGAGCACATCCTCGGGCCGCAACGGCGCATCACACTCCACATATCCGTCGATATGAAGGCCGAGTGATAAGATCCTCCCATCATGCTGGAAAGAGAATAAGACACGCCGGTCGCCATCTTCCTTGCGAAAGATTTCGCGGTAGGCGCTTAGCGCTTCCGGGCTCACCCACGCGCAAAGAGTAATTTGGCTCAATTGTTCCCAAACAGGGTGCGGCCCACACCGCACAAGATGGGTACCGGAGAGGTGCACCGCACTGCCCGCGACCCCGGGTGCCGATTGGATCGTACCTCGCCGGTCCGCGGAGGGCTGGGCATGCATTCCAAAGGGGCCCGAATCGTAAAGAGTTTGCCCATCGTATCGATCAAAGGACCAATAAGCCAGAAGACCATCGTGCGCTTCGCGATCGGTGGTTTCGCCTTCCTGGGTAATAGCGGGGCCGGTAATCGCCGCGATCAATACCAGGATCGCAATCATAGCGATCCATTCCCTAGGCAAAACCACCTTTCTTCCGCGGCTAACTCGTTTACAGTTACCCACAGCTTACCTCCCCGGCAAAAAGGGCAGACGGAACGATGCAAACACGCTTCCGAAAACACGCGGAATCGACGCCGGTGCTCAGGGCTAGTACATTCCTGCTCAAAGCTCAGAATCTCTGGCTTCACGTCGAGATTTACGAACCTTCCCCCGCCTTGCCGAGGAAAGATA
This sequence comes from uncultured Thermogutta sp., assembly GCA_937128505.1. Taxonomy (GTDB): domain Bacteria; phylum Planctomycetota; class Planctomycetia; order Pirellulales; family Thermoguttaceae; genus DTLM01. The sequence goes on along the minus strand of CAKZMM010000027.1, from coordinate 28,334 downwards.
TTCCGCCACTTCACCGAAGCCACAAACTCGCACGCTTGAAAAAGGCAAATTTCGGTCCTCGGGCGGCCTTGACTTCCCGCTACAGATTCCATTACCGGCATCTGAGGACCAACTCCCGCTCCAGAGTTTCGGGGCGGCATGCTCTGCGACGGCGGTGCTTCGTCTTCACAGGGCGGTGATGGGCAGCCCCTCGTTTTCCAAATTTCGCAATAGTTCCGCAAATTCGCGGAGGATTCGCCACGTCGCACCCCAGACGCGGTATCCCAAACACATAAATTCGGCTTTTTCGGCTGCTTGCCCGGTGGGGATGGCGGGGCTTTGGCCCACAAAAAGCGGCAAGCCTCCACCGCTCGTGCCTTCGGGCATTAATTCTAGCAGCGTGCGCAGAGGCAGCTCCAGCACCCCGGATACCTCCCGGGGATTGGGGGCGAATTGCGGCCTACAAAAGCTGACGGCCATTACCGGCTGCACCAGAAAGCGGCTACTGCGGACGTAAACCGGGCTGAGCAGCCCCGCCAATTCCAACGGGTGTCCCGGGCAGCCCAACTCCTCGTAGAACTCGCGAATTGCCGCCTCCTCGAAAGACTCCCCCGATTCAATGGCCCCACCGGGCAGACAAACTTGGCCGGCATGCTCCGGCAAATGCGTGGGCCGCACTAGCAGGGGCACATGACAAATTCTCCCCTTCGGATACACGAAAATCAACACGGCTGCCAAGCGGGGTTTTAGGTCGCACTTTTCGGCACTCGGCTTGTCCCCGATTCCTGGGGCCCCAAGCCCCGGCTGCCGACCCCAACGATCTGCTTCGATGAGCCAGTCAGATTTCCCCTCCGGCATTTGCCGGTCTGAAGGTGCGGCCAAACGGCGCCGCAAATGCCGCAAGAGCTGTTCAATATTCTGTGCCATCGGGCTTATGCCATCAGGGATTTTGCCTTTTCGGTTTGACCAACCGGAGGCAATCGCTTGCCGTTTATAGATTCGGTTTGCTTGTGTCCTCAGTATGATATGCGAAGGCTGGGGCGGGTGTCGGCCGGATTTGTCAGGGCTTTGCGGATTTTATCCGGGCGGCAATAGTCCATTTTTTTATCCACGGGGAGAAGTTTTTCTCTCCCAGCCAAACGAAGCCCGAATTTAGCAACACCATCCCAAGATCCGTCGAAGTAGCCCTCGGGGGTTGCGGCAAGCCACTCGTTTCCGTCTCTCCACGTGAAAAGGGCGACGAAGCACTTGCCGGTTTCCACGTCCTACACCCGGGCACTGCCCTCCCATGATCCCGTGACAATCTTTCAAGCATCCGCTATGAAGGCGACGACATCGATCGCAGCCGGAGTATTCACCTTGAACGATTCTCGGCAGGCCGGGACGCGTTGTCAATTGAAGGGTGCACTTTGCTCGGCGCTCCGACACGCTGTAAACTAGCAGGTTGGGGACCAACCTTTGAGGATTTGAAAAACGCAGGATTTAAATAACGGGCACTCAGCCGCCCCATAACCCATTGCCGGTGCGGCCCGACGGTTTGGAGGCCCAAGCTTGCCTCCACGATCCGCCGTGTGATTCGTAAACCAGTCGCGGGGAAAGTCATGAGGCTTATCTTCATCGCCATCATGCTGTGGGTCATCACGGGTAGTTCGAGTGTTTCGGCAGATCAAGGACGGCCTGGAGCTACCGGCCCACATAAAGATTTCAAGCAAGCTGATTGGGAATGTGAAACCGAGAGCAAGCCGCGAGAAATCCGGGATTATTTGGCTTATGCGGAGGTGCAGGCAAACGCAGATGATCCGCTTCCGCGCGACGAGGCACAATATCAGGACGGTGTAAAACAGGACACGCCGCGTAGCCTTCCTCCTGGAGCCCTTGGGCCTGCGCGGACGGTGCCGTCAACCGCAGAAAAGCCGGAAATTATCAGCACGCTGAATGTGCCCTACGGCCAAAGCCCGGGGGTGGGGGCGAATCTCCTTTCCCTCGATATTTATGCACCTCAGGGTGCTAAGGGTTTGCCGGTGATGGTGTACGTGCATGGGGGTTTTTGGATGCTCGGCGACAAAACCCACACCGCGCACATGCCGGCTTTTTTCTGCGGACATGGTTTTGTATTTGTGAGTGTCAATTACCGGCTGTCGCCTGCCGTGAAGCATCCCGTGCACATTGAAGACGTGGCACGGGCCGTGGCCTGGGTCCATGACCACATCGCGCAGCATGGGGGAGATCCGGCTCAGATTCTCCTCATGGGTCACTCGGCAGGAGGTCACCTCGTCGCGCTTCTGGGTACGGATGCCCGGCGACTGGGGGAGTGCGGTAAGCCGCTTTCAATCCTTCGGGGGGTGATCCTGCTGGACCCGGCACCGCTGGATATCCGCGATGCCGTGGCCAACGAGCGCCGCACAGATCGCTCCTTTCGTGCAGTCTTTGGTGAAGAACCGGCAGCGTGGGCCGATGCCTCGCCGATTGTTCACGCCGCAAGGGCGAAGGACTTGCCGCCGTTTCAGATCGTGATCGCCTCCGGCCCGGCCCTTGCCAAGAAGAAAAGTCGCATGGAGGTATTTGCCGCCGTAGTGCGTGAGGCCGGTAGCCGGGCGGAAATCGTGGATGCCTCCGCCGTACGCAACCACCGATCGCTCCGGACCGAGTTCGGCGCGGCGGATGACCCCGTTTGCAAGTCTGTTTTGGAATTCATCGAAAGTGTGCGATGCGGCAAAGCCGACCCGGGCTTAGACGCCGAACCCACATTGCAGCGGGAGTCTCGGCACGGTTGAACGCGCTTGAAGGTGATTTGCCCGAGTGGCGCGAATTAGTCCCGCTTATTCCCGCGGTTAGTCACCTGAGGTAATTTAATCGCCTTCGAGCGCTTCCACCGCGGCACCGGCAACACCGGCACCGACTTTATCCCCGACGTGATATCCGCCAAATGCGCCTGCAATTCCCCCAATCCATGCCCCGATTGCCGTACCCAACCCTGGGCAAATGGCCGTTCCAATAGCCGCGCCCGTGATAGCGCCATAATATCCCCCGGCGGCACCGACTGCGCATCCGCCGGCAAAGCCGCCTGCATTCTCGGCATGGGCGCGAAGCCGTGCTTTCTCCCCGATTTCGCCGCGATCATAAGAAGCCTCGACCTCCATCGAGTATTGCGTTCGTACCGCAAAATCAATGGCCACACCTGCAACCCCCAAAGCTTTGGCTGCTCCCGGCACGGCGACTTTCGCCCCAGACTTAAGAGCGCCGGTAGCAGACGGGCTTGGCTTCGCGGCTGCGGGAGGGATGCCACTTGCTGAAACGCTTGGGGGATTTGCAACCGCTGGGGTGGAAGGCGTGCCGAGCGCGAGGGCTTGTCCGCCGCCGGCAGATACCGGAGCGGGGCCGGAAGTGCGAGGCATCATCTGAGATGGAACTTTCACCTGTTCGGTTCTTATCGCGCCACGAGCCGCACCCGAGGTAGTTCCCCTGAGCCAGTGCTCGCCAGGCTCTGCCGGTTGCCGGCTAGCGTTTTGGCTTCCACTTTTCGAGGGCGAACCGGCATGGGTTACGGGACTCGCCGGGCCAGAAGCTGAGCGGGCCGCGGTGCTGCCTTTGCCGTTTGTCGGCGCATTCGGCGAGATGACACGCAGATGGGCTTGCAGGAGGTTGTCCGCCCGTTTGGCAAATTCATTAGATACTCGATAAATGTTTTCTGCTTTGACCCGCGTGCCGCGGCCCGCGACGTGTTCTGTCCGGACTACCCATGCTTCAAGCCTGCCGTCTTTCGCAGCTTTGAGAACTTGCAGAGCTGCATCTCTTTCTTTTTGCGACGTTTTCGGATTAGAAAGGGTGCGATCGGCCACTTCGAGAGCCCAGGGGATGCTGCCCTGTGGGTGTCCGTATGCCATGCCGGGTTGACTCGTACCGCCTTTGGCTTCGACCACAATGACCCGTCCGTTTGGGGCGAGGTAGACCTGATCAAAACCGTGAGGCAGATTCTTGTTTTTCGAATTTAAGATGCAGATCCAGCCATTCCGCTTCGCCAACTTTTCCGCACCCAATTCGCCAAGAAATTCGGCAATCTCAATACGCTTATGGATCGCATCGGGGTTGCCCAACTCCCAGCCATCTCGTTGATTAAAGATGGGATCTTTGCGGACATCGATCTCGGTGATATCAACAGATGATATCAACAGAATGGTGTTGAGCGGCCGTAGCGGGAAGCTCTGCCACTGCTACCTGGGCTTGAGCATCCGCAGTACCTAAGTAAAGTGCCAAAATGGTGACAATTCAGATAAGCAAGCTCGAGAAAGTCATGTCCACTTTCCCTTTCGCAAGGTTCTTTCCTAATGGTGACTCAACCAAACTCCCGGCAAGACGATCGACCTTACGGATCGCTGAAAAGGATTAATTTTTATCGATCAACCTTGCCTCCCCCGCAGCGGAAGGGAGCCACCTAGTCACCGGCTGGGCCAAATCAGGAACGCAGGGTATTCGCTCACTTTTCGCGGGGCCTTGTGCCCAATCGCAAGGCAGGGTCCCCACTCTGCTTATCGGAAGTGGGGAAAGGAATCTTTTTGCCGAACCGGCTCAGCCTTCCAGTGGGTCTTAAACTGCCCTTAACTTTCACTGGTTACCTTGTCGTAGAACTCGACGTAGCTATTTTTCTTTTCCAGAGAAGACCGCGCTTCAATCGCCGCCCGGGGGTGTAAATTCAGTTGGCCCGTGATGTTATACTGGACATACGGTCCCCACTCCCACTGCTGCCGGAGCGGCTCAATGTGTTTTTCCAAAAACTCGTAAATATGGCGGATTCGAAACTTAGGGTTACGGAGGAAACCGATCAAAAGTTCCGTCGGACAGTTGCCGGCACCGCGACCTAGTCCCCCGAGCGAAGCGTCGACGCGATTTGCCCCATGGATAATCGCCTCGATCGTATTGGCGAAGGCCAACTGCTGGTTGTTGTGCGCATGAATGCCCACCTCTTTTCCGACCGGTCGGGCGAAGTTCAAATACTTCTTGACCAATAGTTCCACCTGCTCCATATAAAGCGAGCCGAAGCTATCGACCACCACCAGCACATGGGCCGGCGTTTGCACCAACAGTTCGAGGACCTGATCGATCTCCGTCTCCGTATTGCGGGAAATGGCCATGATATTCGCGGATACTTCATACCCGCAATCAACCGCGTGCTTGATCATTTCCACCGCTTCCGAGACCTGGTGGGCATAAAAAGCCACGCGGACCATGTCGACCACACTTTTATCTTTCGGCGGAATATCGGACTTCCAATCCGACTTACCGGCATCGATCATCACAGAAAGCTTTACCGGTCCCGGATTATCGCCCACAATTCGCCGAATGGTGTCCTCTTCGCAGAACATCCAACGGCCGTATTTATCCGGGGCGAAGAATCGTTTCGCATTCCGGTAGCCGATTTCCATGTAGTCAATTCCGGCGTTGACGCACGTTTCATAAACGCCGCGAACAAAACTTTCGTCGAATTGATGGCTGTTCACCAAACCGCCGTCGCGGATGGTGCAATCAAGCACTTTCAATTCTGGTCGATACGTGATCCACGGTGCTGGCATCGAACCGCTCTCCTTCGAATCTCAGCTTCAAGTCTTAAATAAACTACTCACTCGCAAACGCCCACTCACTCACCGGATGGCTCAATCCCCCGGCATGGCCGTGACCCATATAGCGGGTCGTCCAACCATTTTCCCCCTTCAAAACGCTGCAGAAATCTCCTTCTTCGATACGCTGGAAAACTGCTCCCTTTAAACGCAAGAAAATTTCTCCCTTTAACACGCAAGAAACTTGGAAGGGGCAAAGTCGACGACCTCTCCACCGAAACTACCTGCTTTAATGCACAGAGGGCTTTTCTGGAGGTGGCTTTTCCGGGGCCCACGGAAAGGCTTCCGCCGAAGCCTTGAAAGTAATATCCACAAGTGCCTTAAAAGTAGGAATGATACTTGGGATTTCCGGTCCATACCAGGGCGGACCGCGGACGGAAGACCCCGCCGATTACCCAAGTTTGTTTCCACTACGGAGTGCCGCCAAGCATCCACCGATGAATGGCCAGGCGTATGCATCCCATCAGCGGCTCGCGCACCACTTCGATAGGCTCCGGGGCGAAATTGTACAGTTTTAGTTTCGCCAGAACATTTTCCCGGAAAAAAATGCTTCGCGAAAGTACTCCCCCGGATAAAGCCAACGGAAAGGGACCATCAAAACCTAGCCTTCGAGCCACTCCCGCCACAAGCTCCGCGAGATCCCGGGCAGCTTGCTCAACGATCCGCGAGGCGACGATGTCGCCCGATCTGGCTATTTTGACAACTCCCCTAGCTAAACCGGCAACACGCTGGGGATCGCCGGCAAGTTTGGCGGTATACCCCGGTAATTCTGCCACAGACTTTAATCGCAACTCACTGAACACAAACTGTGTCAACTGAGTCGGGTGATCTAACCCATCGGCAGCCCGACATACCGCCCTGAGTGCCGCAAGGCCGATTTGATATCCACTCCCTTGATCCCCGAGAAAATACCCCCAACCTCCGGCACGGGCCGATCGTTGCCGGCGATCTTGGCCCCAGGCTATCGAACCTGTACCGGCCACCAAGGCAATTCCCCATAAACTGGGAGAAGCCGCCGCCAAAACCGCTAAAGGATCCGGGACAATCTCCACGCATGAAGCCACTTGTTTCGACCGCATCCACTCAAGAAGCGCAGCTTGCCGCTCCGCAGTCCCAGAACCCGCCCCCGCTAAGACTGCAAAGTTGAGCTTTCTTGGTACGAGGCCGGCATTTCGGCAAGCTGCCGCCATTGCCCGTTCAATATTCTGGGTAGCCTCCTCAAAACCTACCGCCACGGGGTTGCCGGCACCGGCTTTCCCTTTGCCCAGGATTCGAAAGCTGCCTCCGCCCGCCACCCGAGCCACGCATGCGGCGGTTTTCGTCCCGCCGGCATCGATGCCCAAGACTAAGGCCGTCTTCGCAGACACCACTGGCTTCTCGAACGCAAAAATCAAAAGTTAGGTAACGGTTTACAACGCAAACCTTGCGGGGAAAGCCCGGATTTCAAATGCGCTTTACCGTACGAGCGAAGTCTTTCGGCAAAATCATGCGCCAAAATCATTGAAACCTGCCCTGGGCCATTGACGCCCTCGCATTCGGAAAGCTTGACGGCATTTTCGGCGAAAAAGCCCGAGGGAAGTGATGGTCTGGACTTGCCTCGATTATGCCGCGATAGCTCGGAGATCGTTCCTCGCCGAATCTCTCGAGGCGTCTCGCTTCTTATTCCTCGTTTGCTTTACTTTCCGTCGTCGAGGAAGTTCTATTTTTGGTTTTCGCCGATCTTTTCGCTACCGGAGGTCCCATCGCGACGAGCTACCTTTTGCAAATCCTCCGCTTCCAGCACGGCACGCAGATGTCCTCCGGATTCCGCAAGCTTAGCCCGAGCTAAATCGGCAGAAATGCCCAGGCGATACGACACGATGGCCGTCTTCACCTCCCCGCTACAGCTTTGCAAAAGAGCCCGAGCTTTCTCCCCATCCAACCCCGTCAACGTGGAGACGATTCTTTGAGCCCGGTCCCAAAGTTTTGTATTTGTTGCGCGAAGGTCGACCATGAGATTCCCGTAGGTTTTCCCGAGCAGAACCATCGCACCTGTGCTGATCATGTTGAGGACCATTTTGGTGGCGGTGCCGGCCTTAAGTCGCGTGGAGCCGCTCAAGACCTCGGGTCCCACGATGGGGGCGATCACCAAATCGCACGTTTGTTTGAGAGCAGCATCCTCATTGCAGGTAATGCCGATGGTGGCAGCGCCGAGTTGCCGCGCATACTGAAGCCCCGCCAACACGTACGGAGTCCGCCCGCTGGTTGCAATTCCTACAAGAACGTCTGCCCCCGAAAAACCGATGCTGGCAAGGTCGGCGACTGCGGCCGGCCCCTGATCTTCCGCCCCCTCGACGGCGCGAACCATCGCTTGGATTCCGCCTGCAATCACGCCCACCACCATCTCAGGCGGGGTATTGAACGTGGGAGGGCACTCGGCCGCATCAATCACGCCCAATCGGCCTGAGGTTCCCGCCCCTAAGTAAACCAACCTCCCGCCCCGACTCAGGCGGTCTGCCACAAGCTCGATGGCCCGCGCAATCGCCGATTCTTCGCGAGCTACTGCCGGGGCCACCTTGCTATCCTCCGCGTTCATGAGACGGACAATTTCCAGCGGACTCAGCCGATCAAGCTGCTCGGAGGCCGGATTTCGGGCTTCGGTCGTTAAACTGCCTAAATCGTTCATGCTTCGTCCGCGGGAAGCCCCCCCTCATGCAGCGGCTATTTGGTGAGCCAAATCAGCAGGGGTGAAGCGATGAAGATGGAGCTATAAGTACCAACCGTAATCCCCACCAGCAACGAAAACGTGAACGCATGAATCGCCTGCCCGCCACCGACGTAAAGAACGATCATGACAATAAGCGTCGTCACCGCGGTGAGGATCGTCCGGCTAAGCGTTTGATTAATGCTTTTATCAATCATCTCCACCGTCAGGCGCGGGGCACGGCCTTTTACCTCCCGAATCCGGTCGAAGACGATGATCGTATCGTTCAGCGAATAACCAATAATCGTTAGGAATGCCGCCAGGACCGAGAGGCTGATCTTGAACTCATCAATCAGCAAAAAGCCAAGGAAGTTGGCCAAGTAGGCACTCAGAGCAATGGCACCCAAGGTGATCAGCACGTCGTGAATGAGGGCCACCACGGCAGCCAATCCATAAATCACCCGCTGAAACCGCAGCCAAATGTAGGCCACAATAAACACCAAACTGCTGAGCACCGCAGCAATCGCCACCACCCGAGTACCTACGGCAACCGCTCCACCCACCGTGTTGATCGAAGGAAAGTACGGCGTATCGTTAACCCGGGCTTGCACCAACCGGAGGATTTCTTCGGCTACCGCTGGAGCCAGAAAAACTTCTACCTCCCATTCGTGAGCAGCCAACTCGGTTTCGTTTCCGTCCGATACCGTGCGAATCTTATAAGCGACATTACCGGTGATTTGCCCCGCTTTTTGCTCCTGCTCGATTGCAGCGGCCAACAGTTGATCCACCGTCTCGTAAACCACCGCCTGTTCAAAGATCAACCGGGCCACCGTGCTGGAAGCCTGGGCCCCCTCAGGAGATTCCCGTGCCGGCGGAGCCGTGGGCTGAGCCGCCGCAGCCTCGGATGCCGGCGCGGCCCCGGGGGCTGGCGACTTGGCCTCGGTTGTCACCCCGCCGAATGCCGAAACATCCCCCAGGGCAGGTTCGGCCGCCAGCGTTTCGGCCGTGGGATTCTCTGCGGAAGCTGCCGTCTGATTTGCACCTTGGAACCCCACCGCACTTTGGATGATTTGCAGACCTACCAATCCGGCCGAAGTTCCCCCCATCACCAGCGCACCAGGCTGCCTTGGCCGCTGGGTCCAAGCGGATTCCTCCGGCCTGGCGGCCGAGTTTATCCTCGCATTCGAGCCTGTGCCCCTCCGCAAGCTTCCCACTTGTTGGGGTGAACTTACCAGTTCATACCGCATCGAGTAATGGGCCAATTGCTTACCGAAAACCTCTTTGATTCGGCGCTGCACCTCGGCAAACATCTCGCTGGGATCGGCGTTGGGATCCATCCCCCGAACTCCGGAGGTATTGACGATGAAGTGCCGCCCGGGCGTGGGGTCATCCAAACGTCGCACATCACTGATGGCCAAATCTTGCAAGCCGACCCCTTGATCGCCCAACTTTGCCCGCACCAGGCCGATGTCTTGCGGTTCGGTAAATTCAACTTCGATCGAGACCCCACCTGTGAAGTCGATATCCAGTAGCCCTTTGCCCCGTGCGAATACAGCCAAGATGCCAATGACAATCAAAACGACCGAGCCGGCCACTGCAATCGGGGCTTTCTCCATAAAACGAATACTAGGAGTGGCGAAGAGCCGCATCATTTTCAGCCGGCTGATCCATCGCTGACGCTCCGCCACATCGAAAAGCACACGACAGCAATAGATCATCGCGAACATGCTCATGACCACCCCCAACCACAGGGTCACCGCGAAACCTTTGATTTGGTCTCGGCCAATGACGTACAAAACGGTGGCAGTAATCAGCGTGGTCAAATTCGCGTCCACAATCGCCGACATAGCCCGCCCGAAGCCGTTGCGAATTGCCATCCGCAGAGCCGCCCCCCGATCTAATTCCTCCCGGATGCGTTCGTAAATGATCACATTGGCGTCGACCGCCATACCGAGCGTAAGCACTAGTCCAGCAAGACCCGGCAAGGTGAAGGCCGCCCGAATCGAGATCATCACCGCCAGAATCAGCAGCACTGTTTGGAGTAACCCCAGACAAGCAATCACCCCCGCAAACCGGTAGTACACAATCATGAATATGCACACCAGAACCGCGGAGATGATCATCGCTTGGGTTCCCCGCCGCACGGTGTCTCGCCCTAAGGTAGGACCGATCACAAGCTCGCTCACCGGTTGCTCGGACAAGGTGGCGGGTAAACTCCCCGCGTTGAGCACATCGACCAGGTCTTGCACCTCCTCGCGGGTAAATCGGCCGGTAATCTCGCCATGGGTAAAGATCGTATCCCGAATTGCGGGGGCCGAGTACAGGTATCCGTCCAGGATGATCCCCAGTTTCCGTTGAAACGCTTCCTGACCTTCTTCCGGGAGATTATTGCCGGTAAGACCACCGAACCGCGCTCCTCCTTCCTGATTGAAAGTGAAGTAAACACACGGCGCCCCGGTCCGGTCAAACCCCGGGGCGGAATGAACGAGAAAAGCCCCCGTCACATCGAACGGATCCTTGACCACCAAAACTTCGGTGAACTCATAACCGAATTTGGGGTCTGTTCGCTTTCGAGTGGCGATCTCCGGATAAACCGCGACATCATTCTCGCGGCCCCTAGTGATCGGCACCCACCACGCCAAAAGCCTTCCCTCCGGGTCGCGAAGCTCGCGATCGGGGCGCTGCATGGCCTGCTCAATGAGTGTGGCATGATCGCGGTTATTGGCCAGGATGCGGAATTCCAGCGTCCCTGCGGCCGAAATCTTCCGCTTAATTCGTTCGACTTCCTCCCGATCGGCCTCGGGAATGATCACTTCGATTTGGCTGTCACCTAGCGGGCGAATGGTGACCTCCTTGACACCCCCCGGGTTTACCCGCCGACTTACCGCCTGAATCAACTTATCGATTTCCACCACGCGCGGTCCCTCGGCCATCACATCCAGCTCTGCCGCCGGCACCGGACTGATTGACTGGGCCGTAGGTTCGGCGATTTCATAGACGAGAATCACGCCGCCGCGAAGGTCAATCCCCCGCCGCGGAGGCCACCCCATAATCATGATCGCCCAGCCGGCGAAAAACGTCAAAAGCACTATGGCAAACCGGGTTTGATAATCCGGCATTCTCCACCGGAGCGCCGCCACCCGCGCAAGCCCCAACCCTAGGCCAAGCACCAACACGACCGCCGCGAATCGTGCCCATCCGGTTTGACGCCAATCGCGACTGGCGACTTCTTCTTCGTCTGCCGTAGGGGGGAGGGTGGTGGCCGCCGGCTGAGAGTCGGCCCCAATCCCCATCCCTTGTGCCGGTAGGCCAGTGCCTCCCTCGCCGGTTTGACCCCCCGAACCCTGTTGCGGCGGTGCTACGGGTGTCGAACCCTCTTTTGCAGCAGGGACCCCCAGGATGTTTGCCGCCGATGACTCGGTCGCATCGCTCGGCCCGGTTACTTCGCTTGCCCCGCCGGCAGTCGCAGTGCTAGCAGTTGTCGCACCGGTGTCCGAGGAAACCTGAGCCGAAGATTCCCGACCTTGGGATCCTCCGGCGCTAGCCGCGGCGGAATCACCGGCGTTTTCTCCCGCCGCTGCCTGGACCGCGGGCTGAGAGTCTGAGTTTGACGCTTGACTACTGGTCTCCTGAGTCTCAGAGGCAGCTTGAGCTATTCCGGCTACCCCCAAATTGCCGATCGCCACACTCCCCAGATGTTCTACTCCTTCGGATGCCGACCCGGCGAAAGAGGCCTGAGTGAGAGGAGAAAGGGGATCTAAACTCGGCCCGGTAAGGCTTTGGACGGCGATTGCCGTGGCCACGACCAGAGCAATCCAAAGAAGGTTTCGCAGCGCAAAAAGCCGCCCTAGTCGGCCGACCAGTGCATCTTGCCCAAACCACACGAAGCTTCGTGCGGTCCTTACCCCGTTTCCATAGTCTGGCCCATTGCCCAGAAGGCTTTTTTTGCTCTGATCGTCCTGATCTAATCTACCCATCCTACACTTCGAAGACTCGAACATTCCCATCACCCGATTTTCTCGAACTTTACTCATCAAATTCCCACCGCCATTTTCCTAAATTCCCGCCGCGACTCTCCGCTATCGGCCGCTTAAAAGATTGTTTTTTAGATGGAAATTAGGCAGTATTGTTTTGAAGATGCAAATTAGACGGTTGAGAACCCGGCCGAAAACACAAACGCTTTGCACGGTAACAAGTTGCACGGTAACAAGATATAAATGCTCTGAGGAAAACGAAGACAGCTTTGTTTCCTCGCCTATTTGGCTCACATACTTCGAGCGATTGCTCCCGGTGTTAACTCCCCAAAGAGTTACAAACCTGGACTCGAAATAAAGGTACTGCTATAGCGAATCGCTTCCCCGCCTTTAATCCCCTTCAATACCCTTGCTCCAAAAAATTTGTGATCTTCTGTTAACACTGCGTGATCTTACGAAAATGCGTGATTTTACAAGATTCAGTCGGTTTTGCCGTCCTTGAAGGCAGATGCACGATCAGCCTCAGGCTCCTCGCCCAGGACTCGGGCAATGGCACCCAGAGTTACCTTCAGCTTTACATTAGCCGCATCATCGACCTTGATCGTCACCTCATCGGCCTCCCGCCGCACGTTGGTCACCACCCCGTAAATGCCGCCGATTGTGATGACCCGATCATTTTTCTTCAAATTGGCCAACATTTGCTGGATTTTTGCGCGCTCCTTTTGTTGAGGCCTAATCAGCAGCAACCAAAACAAAAAGAAGATGGCAATAATCGGCCACAAAAGTCCGAAGATGCTCGGCCCGCTTGGATTGGGGGGTGATCCGGTCGAATTATCCTCTTCTTGTTGGGCAAGCAAGTACTCGCCGAGTAATCCTCCAGAGTTGCTTACCCCTCCAACACTCATCAATTTCGCCCCGTTATGAGCAATCCAACTTTCAGGAAGCGAAAAACCTCTGGCGGGAGGCAAAAAACCTCCTAAATCAAAACTTTGAAGGTAAACGATGGCAGATTCGGTTTGGCAAGTACTACCACAAGCCTGGCGGGAAAGGCACTCGCCCCAATCCATCCAGCAGCCAACCAGACATAGAACCAAACCGGCAAATCTCCCCTGCGGGATGCGACAAAACCTCCCCGAATTGTCAGACGGGCCGGTGATTTTGGTAACGTGAGGAGAACGCAGGACTAAAGGAAAAGATGTAAGCACATTATTTCCCCATATAAGGTTGGTGGACTTACGTCTAAAAACGAATTGTGAAACCTTTAAACTTCACCAAATCTTTGTAAGCATATCTTTGGAGGTCCAGTGGCTAAACATCAGTATATTGGTCACCTTGGTCCGCGACAGTTCGAGTTCGATGATCCCCATCGCGCCAAACGACCTCAAAAGCTAAACGACCTCAAAAGCTAGTCGTGCAAAACCGCAAAAAATGATTTTGTTACGTTCGGGGTTGTCAGCAGGGGACTAGGGAATTCCGGAGATTGCCGTAGCGGTAAGTAACCCGAGAACTTCGGTTTTCCAAGTCCTTTACCCTTCGAAACCTCCGCTGATTCTGGTTGCCTACGGCCGGTTGAGCCAATTCGTGTATTTCCCACTTTACACAAATCCCGGGTGCGAAGTTAGTCTTCGTAACCGATTGAGCGTAGCAGGCAATTCATGATGGCCTGCGAAGCTCGTCGGCCCCTCCTGACCGAAATGTTCATAAGTCAAATAATGTATATGAATTATGATTGTTTGTTCTCGTTTTACTCGCATAAGAACTCGCATAAGAACTGGGGAGGCTGAGATCCAATATTTCCGCAACCTCAATACCACTTCCGCGGGTGTGCCACCGCGCTTATCACGGGGAAATCGCCGCGCCCGACAGCGCTCGCTGTAAAGCCTCAAGGATAATTGATTCGGCCTTACTCCTCTATTCCCTCACTCCTCTATTCCCTGTGCTCCGCCGCGTTTAAGGGATTAATTCAGATGCTCAGCCGAAATCCATTTGCGGCGACGCGGATGAGCGAAGAAATTTCGTTTATTCGGCCTACCGCAGGCGTGGAAGGACCACCGGCGCTGGCTATGGCTCACCCCCCAAATGGGCAAAGAACAAAGAGGTCTTGGAGTGCTCAAATCATTGGTAGTACAGACCTTAGCTGAAAGCTTCCCGCCGTGATGAAGCCGCGTTTACCGTCGGGAAACGAGTATCGCGGCCCCCTCATCGCAAAAACTAAACAAATCGAAAAAACTAAACAAAAAGCCCGACACCACGATCGCCGGGCCCTCAAGAAAGCTCGGGGATTATGATAAATCGGATCATCGCGTTGGACAAGTGCGATCGCCGGGTTTCGCCCCCTCGCAGATGGCCAGGGAGAAAAAAGGCCACAAGAAGGTGGCGGAGGGCCGGAGAAACCGGCCGTTACATTCCGCGCATGGGGTGCGCCAAGGCCATGGAGGCACAACGACCTAGACGCATCGCTGCGGGAGCGCAGTTTCCCAAATACCTTCAGATACCGAAGGCATGTAAGTCAGAAATCCGGGCCCGCAGCGTGAACGGCGCGTAGGGCAGTTAACTGAATCGGACAGCTTCCCCGGCCTCAAACCGATGGTTTGCTAAACTCGCGTCAAACCGATGGTTTGCTAAACTCGCGTCAAACCGATGGTTTGCTAGAAAGGCTAACTGGAAAAACGGATGAGCAACACGTCATCATCGTGAATGACGTAATCTTTGGACTCTTGCCGCACGAGGTGCTGCGCACGCACCTCGCGTTCTCCGCCGAGTCGCACAAGGTCTTGAACCCTCATCACTTCGGCCCGAATAAAGCCCCGGGCCATATCCGAATGGATCAACCCTGCAGCCTCCAGTGCAGTACCACCCTTTCGGAGAAGCCAACTGCGGACCTCGCGAGCATTGACGGTGAAAAAGAGCATCTGCCCTGCCGCATCCATAATCAGACGCAGCAGTTGGTCTCGCGTCACCCGATTCTCCGAAAGAAGACCTTCGAATTCGGCCCGTTCTTCGGGCTTCATTCCCTCGAGCTCCAGTTCCAAAGCGACGGGAATGGCGACGGCGGGAATACCCGGCGGCAACCCGGCAACCCATTCGGGGGGCACTTCCGAGCTTTCGCGGGTATTGAAAACAATCATCCGCGGTTTTTCGGTCAGCAAGCGGAAGGCCCGGGTAAATTTGAGCTGCTCTTCGCTCATTCCGGATTCGCGGATGGGCCGCCCTTGATCCATGGCTTCCAGCAGTTCCTCCAGCACCTTGAGTTCCCGGACAAGCTGCTCGCGTTCTTGATGCGGGATGGGTTTTTTTAGGCTGGCTTGAATCCGCTCGATCCGCCCGGAAACCACCTCCATATCAGCGAGGAGGAGATCCTCCTCGAAGGATTGCCAGTCGTCGGCGGGGTTTTCGACTTCGAAGGCGCCAATCACCAGGACCAGACAGCCCGCTTCGCGAATGGTGGCCAGCCGCGCGGCATTGCCCTGGTGTGTTCGCGCCAGTCCTTGAGTGTCGACAATCTCAAGCGAAGCCGGCGTCACCTTCTTTGGTTGATACAACTGGCGGAGTTGCTCCAGCCGCGGTTCGGGGATTGCCGTGGTAGCCCCGTGGGCTGACCTTGAGCCGCTGACGTCGGGCTTGCAGCCGGTTAACCACTCGAAAAGAGCGCTTTTACCGCTCCCTTGGTAGCCGACAAGTCCCACTTTCATGGCACGCCTCCTTTGATGGGCCGGAGACGGATAATAAGCACAATCATTATTATCGCCTGGATTTCGCCCGGTAGCCAGCGGTTACCGAGGGCTCCTCAAGTCGGCAAACTTTCCCGGAGTTACCAACCCCCCTAAAATGACGATAACCGATAGGGGGACAAAACACACGGTCGTTTCGCTGGTATGAGGCCCCTGAATGGGCGGCTTTCACACGTATTGGCGATAACGTTCCGTTTACCGGAGAAAGCGTAGTGGTTTGTCAGAATCTTGCCGAAGCGCAGATTCGGCAGTATTACAGGGAACCTCTGAGCAATTCGTGGTTGAGGGCGCTTGTTTGTTTTGATTTCCTATGTGGGCAGTGATGGAGCATGGCAAGGATCGTGATATCCGCACGCTTGCCGAGGCTTTGCGCTGACTCGTAATGAATAGGGGTATAATTCTTGGATTCCCGCTTGGCGGCGGAAGTTTTAGTCTAAGATTATCGGGATCAAACGGCACAGGCATTGGATCCGCTATTCGTTTATTAGGAAGGATTGGGCTTGAGAGAAATATGAGGTTTTTGTCGGGGATTACATTTCTCGGCATGGTTAGAGTTTTTCGCGGCTTCGAGAGTTTTTCGCGGTGAGGCAAACGCGAGAAGAGGTGTCGATGACCACCGGCGATCCGAGGATCGGGTTACTGTTTAGTGGCGGGCTCGATAGTACCATTTTGTTGGGCCATTTGCTGAATGAAGGCTATGTGGTCTATCCGCTGTATATCCGATTTTATTTGCTCTGGGAGGATGTGGAGCTGAGGGCTGCTCGGCGGATTGTGGACAAATTGGCTCAGCCGCGTCTTGCGCCGCTTGTAATCCTGGAAGTTCCGGTCGCGGACCTTTACGGGGATCACTGGAGCTTAAACGGCCAAGGAATACCGGATGCCTTCTCTCGTGCCGAAAGTGTATTTTTGCCGGGCCGAAATGCCCTTTTGGCTTTGAAAGCGGGGTTGTGGTGTCAGCTTCATCGGGTACCGGAGTTAGCCTTGGGGGTCTTGTGCACGAATCCGTTTTCGGATGCGACTGAGGAATTTTTTACGGAAATGGAGCGGGTGCTGGTGCGATCCTTGGGCCACCCGCTTCGTTTTGTGCGGCCTTTTGGCCACCTGGATAAAGCTGCGGTGATGGATCTGGGGCGCAACCTGCCATTGGAACTGAGCTTTTCCTGCATTTTTCCGATTGACGGAAATCATTGCGGCGGTTGCAACAAGTGTGCAGAACGGCACGAGGCCTTCGTCGGGCTGAATCTGCCGGATCCAACAATTTATGTTCGGCCATTGGCTAGCCCCGAGCCGCGGAGTCTTTAAGGGTGCGTAACCCGGGGGGTAGCCCGGGGCGAAATTAAGTGTTTGCCTTTTTAGGAATTGGCGAAGATTTTTCGGCAGGGAGATTGAATGCGATGTATCGTGCGTCCCGGACTCTACATTTTTGTTATGGGCATCGTCTTTTGGGTTATGAGGGGAAATGCCGCAATTTACACGGTCATAACGGAAAGCTCGTCGTCACCTTTGAAGTCGGGCATTTGGACGAACTGGGAATGGTCCTCGACTTTGCCCGGATCAAGCAGGCCATTGGCAGCTGGGTGGATGAAAACTTAGATCATCGGATGATCCTTTGCCGCGAGGATCCGGTCGTGCCTTATCTGCAAAAACTAGGAGAGCCGCTGTTCCTAATGGACAAGAATCCGACGGCGGAGAATATTGCCCAATTGATCTTCGAGCAAGCCTCGGCAATGGGCTTTCCCGTGGTGATGGTGAAGCTTTGGGAAACTCCGCACTGCTCGGCGAGTTATCGGCCCGCCAAAATCCTCAGTCGCCGCCTCCACGATTAAAAAAGGATCATCCCCGGTTTCAAGGAACAATCGCGTGGTCACTGCTGCCCCATGGGCGAGCCGCCAACGCGCTTGCGTGTGGAATTGTCTTCGGCGCGTGAGTAGGCAGAAGCTCCCAGGATAAAAAGTGCACAGAAGCCGCGAAGCAAAACCGAGTGTTGGTGCCGCATTTGCGGGGGTTGGAAAGGGTAGTTTTGTGATCTGCTACCGGCTGCTTTATAGCTGAAAAGAGGGCTTAGCTCTGCCAAGTGGGCTCGTCGGCTACAGCCGCCGTATTTTCCCAGACGTCTTGAGGTGGTTCCTCGCGGCGGAGGATCTGGCCCCCCCATCGCTGGATGGTGCCGATGTGTTCCGGCGAAATGCGGCAGTGGACCTCCATCACCTTGTTGCGGAATTGCCGCGAGATGACCTCCCCCTGGGCGGTCAGAAAAGCGAGCAGCCTGCCGTTGTGAATCCCCAGCTCAACGTGCAGCTCAACTCGAAGGCGGCGGAGGGCCTCCCGCACGGCACTTTCAAGCCGGTCGAGCCCCACCCCGGTTCGAGCACTAATCGGGATCGCCCCGGGGAAAAGCTCTTGCAGGTGTTCCAGCCGGCTGGAGTCGGTCAAAAGGTCCACCTTATTGAGCACCAGGATGGAATTCTTCTGCTGGATACCGATTTCCTCAAGGACCTTGTAAGCGGCACGGATTTGGTCGAGGGCATCGGGACTGGCCGCATCGGCAATATGAAGGAGTAAGTGGGCTTCGCGGGCTTCTTCCAAAGTGGCGCGGAAACTGGCGACCAGATGATAAGGCAGGTCACGGATGAAACCTACCGTATCGCTCAAAAGGACCGTGCCCCAACCCGGGATGGGCCATTTACGTGTACGGGTGTCCAGCGTGGCGAAAAGCCCGTCATGGACGAAGACATTCGCGCCGGTCAGACGGTTCAAAAGCGTGCTTTTTCCGGTGTTCGTATAACCGACAAGGGAGACGGTGATCCACGGATGCCGCGAGGCTACCTCGCGCTGCTTGCGTCGTTCAATGGTGGCCAATTCCGCGCGCAAATCGTTGATCCGCTTTTCCACCAGCCGGCGGTCCTCTTCCAACTGCTTTTCCCCCGGGCCGCGCAGCCCCACCCCTTTTCGCAGACGCGACAAGTGGGTCCACATTCGTTTCAGTCGCGGCATGGAGTATTCGAGCTGGGCCAACTCGACGGCGATGCGGGCCTCATGAGTTCGGGCCCGGGTCGCGAAAATATCGAGAATCAACTCCGTGCGATCCAAGACTTTTACCTGAAGGGCATTCTCCAGGTTACGGGTTTGGGCAGGACTCAGGTCGTTGTCGAAGATCACCACGTCCGCCCCGGTTGCTTGAACCAACTCCTTGAGTTCCTTTACTTTCCCGGAACCAAGGTAGGTGGCCGCATCCGGGGCATCTCGCCGCTGAGTCAGTTTACCCACCACCTTGGTTCCGGCCGCTTCCGCCAGCCCTTCCAGTTCCGCCAAAGGAGGATTTCCATAGTGACGATCCGGCAAGAACACGCCTACCAAAACCGCCTTTTCGATTATCGTTGACGCAAAGCGATCGCCGCGAGCCACAGAGATTTAGCCTCCCCGGTTTGCCGAAAAAGTTGATTCTTACGAACGTTCACCTCCGATTTGACTTGCTCACGATTTCTGTCGCAGGGTGCTTCACGAGCCTTTCGCGACCGCTGACCGAAGCTAAAAGCCCTTCTTAAATCCACCCATGCCTACAAACCATAAAACCACAAGCTATGAAAGCGCGAACTTTAGAGCGAGCTTTTCGTACGGTATCGCTCATCCCGATATTCCATTTCATCATGCCCACGAAAGAAGCCCTCTTCGAATGTCGGCCGGGCGGCGGATCAACATATTTTGATCCTTCACCCGACGGCTTCACGATCGATCTACAATTCTCGCTTTTGCGCGCTTGAATCCAGGATGCGTATGATTTTGCGTCTAGGATGCATATGATGCGGTTCAATGAATGGGGACTATCGATCGAAATCCTCCTCCTCGGTCATCAAGTGGCAATAGCTTTCGTAACGGCGGACATCCAGCCGAGCATCGGCGACAGCATCCTTCACCGCGCAATCCACTTCGTGCAAGTGGGTACAATCGGGAAAACGGCATCCGTTCAAATACGGCCGCATTTCCGGGAATAAACTGGCGATTTCCTCGGGGACCACATCCCAAAGTTCAAATTGGCGAATCCCGGGCGTATCCACGACATAACCGCCGATCGCCAGCGGCAGGAGCCGCGCGGTGGTCGTGGTATGCCGACCCTTGTGCGTCTCCGGACTTACCGGGGCAACCCGGAGTTTGAACCCGGGATCCACCGCATTCAGCAGCGAGGATTTGCCCACCCCGCTTTGACCGGCTACGACGGTCTGACGACCGGCTAAAATTCGCCGCAGGCGGTCGATCCCAAATCCCGTGGTCGCACTCATCAGCAAGACCTGATAACCTAGCTGGCTATAGATTCCCACCAAGGGCATGAGCCGCGACGGATCAACCAAATCGATTTTGTTGATACAAATCACGGGATGAATTCGCGCCTTTTCGGCACTAATCAGCAGCCTGTCGATCAAGTTTGGTTTGAGTGGCGGTTCCGCGGCACTGACGACGATCAAGATTTGGTCGACGTTGGCGACAATGACCTGCTGTTGGCCATGGACCTTTCGACTCAAAATCCCGCGCCGGGGTTCGACTCGTTCGATCAGTCCCTCTTTTTCACCGCTTTCGGCAGGGCGAAAGAGCACCCAGTCGCCCGCGGCCACCACGTTGGCTTGATCGGTGCGGAGGGATTTCAGAAGGCGCCGGACGAAGCATCGATAAAGCGTGCCGTCCTCGGCGCGGACTTCGCAGGTGGGACCATGGACACTGAGAATTCGCCCCCGCTGGCAGCGGCTTTCGTCCACCTCAAGCAGTGGGATCGGGGCGGACTGAGCCTCCGTGGCTTCGGATTCGACCACCACCGTGCGTCGCCGCGTAAGGGACCCTTTGCCGGTAAGTCGTTCGGTACTTGGCGGAAGCTCGTCTTCGATATTTTCGAGGGTGAATTTCTTTGTCCAATCCGTTTCACGACGACGTTCGTCGACATGTTTGCGAAAATCGGCGCGGAGTTTTTTCTTTTTCTTATCGCCCATAAAGCCTCGTTGGTACTTCCCCCCAACTCCTTAGTATTTCCTACCAATCAGATGCGTCTTTGCTCCCAATTAGATCCATTAACGCACGGGATTCTGTCGCCGCTTTTGCTAAGCTTCCGTTGCAAACAACTTAGCGAAGAATATTCGTCCCAGAACCATTTCATCCGGGAAAACAATCGGGAAAACACTATTGAGAAGCCCTCATACGTGCAGTTCCCGCTACTGCGTGAAGTTTTCGTTTGGGGGGAGCCGCACCGATTTGCTGGGTTGAAAGGAGTTCGCCGAAGCTAACCCTGAGTTCATTACGCCACTTTGCTTCAGTCCGGCTTCCGCACCACCGCCATCAACGCCTTCCAAAGTTTTTCCTCGGAATGTCCTAAATCCAACAGTTGAAGGCAGGAAAGAAAATCCAAAGTTTGTTTCCGACATTCCGGGAATTTGCGGAATAGTTATTCTATACCATCAAAAATACGTCAAGTAAATCATCTTTATTGCGGTGGAGTCGTCCCGTCGCTTATTCGCTTCATCTGTCTTGAATTTTAGCACTCGTCCTTCAGGAGGGATCGGCATGCGCCGCATTCCGAAAAAAGGACGGCTGAAAACCGGCAAAGCTTTTGCCGAATTTAAATCAATAGATGTTTACTGCTAACATAATTTTTGGGCCGCATTTTTTCAGTGGCCCCGATTTGATCATCCGGTATTTCGTGGAGGTTCGCGAGGGTAGGGTTCAACTCAAGGTTAGCCTTCCCACTCGGCTGAGGGCCTACAGCCGAGACGTTTCGCCCTAAAAAGGGGGCGAGTCGCGTGTATAGAAGAATAGGAAAATAGCACTAGTTGCCTCTTTGAAGAACTTTATTTAACGTTCAACGGATCAGTGAATGCTGATGCGGCAAACCGCTCCTTTATTACTGACTTTCTGCATTTAATGAATATAAATTCTCCGCGGGTGCTCGGTTCTCATTCGGTTTTTTGACGCTTTTTCCCGGACATCGTGTCGGAAAGATTCACTTTTTGCGGAATCCCCGACGCGCACCCGGAAGCGGAGTTTATCTAATCACCTAAATCAGACAACCGAAGAATCTCGGACGTTCGCCCGGGAAAAGTCCGGCGTATTCGGGACATCTTAGCCGAGTTGAATTTCATCGTCCTCGGCAGCCGTTTCACCCTCTGTCGGTGGTTTGCTACGCGGAGGAGGCCCCAGATCCTCCTCGACTTGCGGCTTTGGCGCGTGGAATCGAACTTTTCGCTCCAACCCGCGGTCTAGACCAGCACGTTCTAAAAGCGATTTTCCCAGGATATCCGCCTCGACCGGATCCGGAGGGGGCGGACCGGTTGCCCCTAGTTCTGCCGGGGAATAATGCACTTGGTACTTATGGGTAGCAATTGCCAGGATGTCGCCCGGATCGAGCCGCTTCTCCGTCACACGGTTTCCGTTGACTTTCACGCCGTTACGGCTGTCGAGGTCCCGTACGTACCAGTAGCCGCCCGCGCAAGTCAGTTCACAGTGGTGTGCGGAAACGTTCGGAAACCGCAAGACGATATCGCAACTCTCGCGTCGTCCTACGAGGAGATTCTTTTTCAAAAGTGGAATCGGATCACCGCCGCCCACGGGGATCAATTCGCCGAACATGGGTCACCCCCTCACTGAATCCGTCGACCCGCCTAATTTCGTGACCGGATTTATTGTACCGCACTGCCGAGATCACTCTATTTTTAGTCAATAGCTCTTTCAGGTTCGCAGGAATCAAGGACGAAAACTCAACCGCGAAGAATTTCCCCCGCCGAATAGCTCTCGCACCTTCTTCCGAAATGTGGGGCACCCGAAGCGATGGAGGCCACTCTGACCGCCGTCAGAACTTCGTCCGAAAAGTTTTTCCCGACACCTCCGGTCATTCGGGAAGTTAACCCATTAAGACAAGGCCGAAAAAAGCCTGAAAACCCCATAGTGCCCGGGAACGCCTTCCTTGCCGACGTCCGTAATTCTTCTTATAATTCTGCTAGGTGACCGTGTCCCCTGCAATTTAACGATCTGAACCCATGGCGTCAAGGAAAAGCCCTGAATGCTTACCGGTGCCGGCTTGGCGTGCAGCGGGGCTTCGTTACTTCTCCCTCGATTTTTTCTACCGGCAACGTTTCGGCTGCAAGACATGGAAAATCAGCCTCGATGTCGGGCATAGTTGCCCGAATGTGGACGGCACCATCGGCACGCAAGGCTGCATTTTTTGCAACTTGAAAGCCTCTGCACCCAGTCGGCGGTTGGCGCAAGCCGGTAAGTCGCTGCTGGAGCAACTCAAGAGCGGAATCACGACGCTCCAAGCCAAACGAAAGGCCGAGGCCTTTGTGGCATATTTTCAACCGGCCACCAATACTCACACTCAGCCGGAACGATTGGCGGAACTTTTGGAGCTTGTCGCAAGTCAGCCGAGCGTAGTGGGGATTTCCGTGGGAACTCGGCCGGATTGGGTCCCCGAGTCCATCCTCGAGGTCCTC
Organism: uncultured Thermogutta sp.; assembly: GCA_937128505.1. Lineage (GTDB taxonomy): Bacteria > Planctomycetota > Planctomycetia > Pirellulales > Thermoguttaceae > DTLM01. The sequence continues at coordinate 4,889 of CAKZMM010000027.1, read as the reverse complement.
GCTCAATATACGCGGAAGATTTGGATCGAATTGGAACTCGGGGTACAAACGATCCATGATCGATCCTTGAGTTGGCTCGGTCGTGGACACAATTGGCGGACGGCCCAGGATGCGATCCGCCGGGCAGCCGATCGGGGGCTAGCGGTCGGCTGTCATTTGATTTTGGGGATTCCCGGCGAAACACGGGCCGACGTGTTGCGCACCGCGCAAGTGCTGGGTGGGCTACCCATCCACTCGGTGAAAATTCACCATTTGCACGTCTTGGTGGACACCCCATTGGCCGAGATGTGGCACAAGGGAAGCATTCGCCTCCTTGAGCGCGATGAATACATCGGTTTAGTGGCCGATTTATTGGAGGTGCTGCCCCCGCATTGCGTTATCGAGCGACTGATGGGGGATGCACCGCGAGAGTTTCTTTTGGCTTCGGAATGGTCGCATGAAAAGTCTGCCGTTCTTCGGGGGATTGAAGCGGAGTTAAAGCGGCGCGATTCTTGGCAGGGCTCGCGGTGGCAAAATACGCCGATAGAAACGTGACTAACTCGCGAGGACTTTGGAATTGAGTAAACCTGGAACCGAGAATGTTAAAAATCGCCTTGCGCTCGCCCGGCATGCATCCCCCCGAATAAAGAAGCTCCTCAAGACCGAGCAGGCTCTCGAAAGACTGTTCCGTGAGGCCGGGGGCGCTTCCTAGCCCGATTCCGCTCTGCAATGAATTTCCCGGGGGACATCACGAGAACGAGGCGTTGAGGAGTGAATGCTGCAAGGCCCATATTGCGGTAGGAGCACTGTCTCTTACCCGGGGGATTCAAAGCGAAGATGAAACCTTCGCGCTATCCCTGCGTCGGAATTCGATCGCTTAACCCCGCAACACAACCCCACAGCTTGGTTGCGTGTTGAGACGTCGCGCAAGTTGGGGCAAATCGTCCTAGGAAACTCGCGGGGATGCACCCTGCGGTAGGGGCGCCGGTCGCTTCAGGCTGGGCCAAGCCTCGATGATTGCTTGGGCAAGCTGGCGAACCTGGTCTAAATCGTGGGCTGCCGAGCACATGAGCCGAATTCGGGCTTGGCGTTCCTCCACGCTGGGGTAGATTGTGGGCAGAACGAAAAATCCCTGTTGCTGAAGCCGCCGTGCAAGACTTATGGCCGCCGCCGAGCTGCCCGTTATGACCGGCACTGCGGGTGCTCGCGGATCTCCACAAATAGGAATGCCCGCCGATTGCAGAAGCCCGCGCAGAAGGATGCTTCGCTCACGAAGCTTCTGGATAAGCTCCGGATGGTTCGTCAGTTGCTGAATGGCTGCCAAGGCCGCTGCCGAAAGCGAAGGAGCCAATGCCGTAGCCTGGGTCATGGCGGGACTGCTCGAGCGAAGCAGCTGGATAAAACTGCGACAGCCGGCCACAAAGCCACCGGCCGATCCAAGTGCATGCCCCAGCGACCCGATACACAAATCGATCGACCCACTATCGCTGTGCCAATATTCGCGGAGGCCGCGCCCGCAATCCCCAAGCACCCCCACACTATGGGACTCATCGACCACCAAAAGCGCCTGGTAGCGACGGCATAACTCGCTCAGCGGGGGGAGCTCGGCGATCGAGCCGTCCACGGGAGATAACCCCTCGATGGCCACGACAATCCGGCGGCTGCGGGGCCGATACCGAATCAGCCATTCCTCCAAGGCCTTCCAATCGCCCCGGGGGAAACATTCCTGCTGGGCTCCGGCCTGCTGGGCACCGTGGAGGAATCCGGGAGCAATTCCTCGCTGATACAAGAATGTATCTTGGGGACCCAAAAGTTGGTGGATCGTGGAGCTTACTGCCGAATACTCGCAGGCAAATACTAAGGCGGATTCCGCTCCCACCAAGGCGGCTAGCGCCTCTTCCAACTGGGCATGGATCGGCCGCTGGCCAGCGGTCAAGCGGCTGGCGGAAACTCCCACACCCCAGCGTTCCAAGGCTTCCTGAGCCGCTTGAAGTACCACCGGATTTGTGGAAAGGCCCAGATAGTTGAAACTGGCCCAATGGACCAGGGAACGTCCCTGCCACTCAACTTGCGGGAATGGCCCGCCGTCCAAGACGGGATACTGCCACCGATCCAGGCCCGCTTTCCGCAGCGATAGCAGCCGCTGTTGTAACTTGACGGATTCCGGGAATTGGTCGATTCTATATTGTTCCGGTCCAATCTGAGAGAATTCCGGTCCTGCTGAGCCCGGTGATTTCCGCAAGTAGCGTTCTACGGCCTCCACCACTTGGCGGCAGGTGTCGAGTTGCGGGAGGACCTCCTCCGGAATCCGGCCACCGAGCTGTTCCTGAAGTCCTGCAATGATTTCCATTCTCTCTAAGGAATCAAGACCCAGCTCGGAGATCGATTGGTCGAGCGTGAGGTTTACGGCCCGATCTTTGGCCACCCGCCGGACCTGTTCCAGGACAAGCTCGATGGTAGTCTTTCCATTGGCCGCCCTGTTTTGAGCTTCCGAGGGTTGCTCAACCGACGGTGGGACTGCACTCGCATCGGGCGGCACGAAATCGCCGTTCGCAGGCTCCGGCGATCCGGCCTTTGCGGGGGATGACTGCCTGGCGGAAGAGGGACGGCGCGAATGCCCGTTGCCATCATCGCCGTCGGCGGCCGCAGCCCGTGGCTCCGCCGCAATCGCTCCATGCTCGGCCCGGGAAGTGGTGATTGTCGGTAAGTTACTCGGTCCGCCGATATTGGGCCCCTTCCTGGAGACGAGGACAGTCTTGAGATTTCCTGAGGCTCCAGCCGCGGGCGCAACCGGACCTGAGGCGGCAACCCGCCCCACTGAAGAAACGGCCTCCTGCTCGGCAAAAACCTCATCCGAAGCGGGGATCTTTTCGGTCTTATCCCGCCGGCTCCACGAGGCCACCATATTTAAAGTTCCGCTTAAAAACGCGGCCCGGCACGCATGGCGTTGAATCTTATTGCTGGTGGTTTTCGGGATACTTCCGGGTTTCAACAGGACGATAGTATCGACCGCAAGGTCGTGTTCTTCATTTATGGCTCGACGAATGGCTTGGAAGACCGGCTCCAGCGCCCCTTTCACGCGCCGTTCCAGCTCGTGTACCACCACCAGCCGCTGCTCGTCCTCCATTTCGACCGCAAAAGCCGCACCGGCATCGGCCCGCAACCACGGGTGGGCATTCTGCACGGTCAGCTCAATATCCTGCGGATAAAAGTTTACTCCGCGGAGGATGATCACATCCTTGATTCGCCCAGTCACAAACAACTCCCCATCGCGGATAAAACCCAGGTCGCCCGTCCGCAAAAACGGGCCCTCGCCCGTGGTGGCTAAATAGGCCCGGAAAGTGTGCTGCGTGTCCTCCGGGCGTTGCCAATACCCCATAGCCACACTGGGCCCTTGGACCCAAATTTCCCCCACCACTCCGTCGGGACAGGGAGTGCACGTCTCAGGATTTACGATGATGACCCGTTGGTCCGGCAAACATTGCCCACAGCCGACAAGCGGGCGAGCACCGGGTTGCCGGGGCCGAGTGACGATCGCTTCCCCTTGACTGAGGGTCTCTGCCTCAAACCAGCGGACCACCGGGGCCTTTTTGGCATATCCCCCCGTTACAATGAGGGTCGCCTCGGCCAGTCCGTAGCAAGGGAAAAAGGCCTCCCAACGAAAGCCATACGGCTCAAAGGCCTCCGCGAATCGCTCCAAAGTCTCTTCCCGTACCGGTTCTGCACCATTGAACGCCACTTGCCAGCTGCTGAGGTCGAGTTGGGCCCGTTGTGCCGGGGAGATCTTTTGGACGCAAAGCTCATAAGCGAAATTGGGGCCGCCACTGGTGGTGGCTCCAAATCGCGTGATCGCCGAAAGCCAACGAAACGGTTTTTGCAGAAAAGCGACCGGCGACATGAGGATGTTCGGCCGACCCACGTAAAGCGGCTGGAGGATGCCCCCAATCAACCCCATGTCATGATAGCTGGGAAGCCAAAAAACCCCGAGCCCGGAACGTGTGTGCTCAAACACATGAGCAATCAGGGCGGAATTATGGAGGAGATTGCCGTGATTGAGCATCACGCCTTTCGGTATGCCCGTGGACCCGGAGGTGTATTGAAGAAAGGCTAAGGTCTCGGAATCAATCGGCGGCTTTTGCCATCGATCCTCCATTCCAGGAGGGACATGGCAGGTAGCCAGCCAGCGCAATTGCTTCAGGTGCGGAGTGTCGTCAATCAGCGATTCTACTCGCCGGAGCACTGCATCGGTGGTCAAAGCCACTTTGGCCTGGGCATCATCCGAGATGGCTTCAATCCGCAGGAGCGACCGGTTGCGACGCGGTGGATAAACCGGCACAGCGACCACACCGGCATAGACGCAGCCGAAAAAGGCGGCAATAAATTCCAATCCCGGAGGATAGAGGAGCAGGGCCCTTTCGCCGGCCAAGTTCATGGACTGAAGCCAGCCGCCAATGGCGCGAGCTTGCCGGTCCAATTCCGCATTGCTCACGTGAACCTGCTCATTTTCGCCATCCACCAGGAAGGTGAAAGCGATGTCGTCCGGTTGGAAAGTCGCTCGGTGACGAAGGAGCTCCACCAGGTCCGGCGGACCAAAGAATGTTCCAGGCCAACGAATTTGCTGCACAGTCGGTCTTCTCCGAGACTTCCACAACCTATTTCAAAGCCAAGGGCGTTTCATTTGCCTTTCGGTTCGGCTGGGATCGACCAATGAGCTTATCCGGGATCGCTCGGGACCCGTGTTAGGGTGAGGATTCGGTCGGTTTCCGGAAACCACCGGGGGATTACCCGGCACAAAACCCATTCAGCCGCACGGTTAACTCACCCAATTTTGAATATTCACCCTAATTTCACTCATCTTGTTTTTGTTGTGAAAGGCTCCTGTAGCCGTCAATTTTGATCGGCGTGATTCT
>CAKZMM010000026.1 GCA_937128505.1 uncultured Thermogutta sp. | reverse complement strand
TATATTTCTTTTGTTAATGTCCACTACTTCTTTATGTTAAGGTGGCTGCCATTTCTTTATGTTAAGGTGGCTGCCATGATTGGGAAGGCGGCACCTACAAAGCCGGCAAATTCCCGCCGGATTTCCCTCTGAATTGGCCCACCGGCAAATTGAAGCTTGCTCCTCAAACATTCCCAATCATGACCACCCAGATACCGGGAAATATTTGCAGAAAGAGTGCAAGCGAAAGAGCACACAAATCATCATCAAAGTAATCTAAATTGACGGTCGGCCGAGATTCTTTGGTTTTTTGTCTTATTCAGCCATTAACTTGCTCGAATTGCCCGGTCTTTCCAGCCTCAAACTGAGGTTCTTGACCTCGATACCCTTTGTCTGTAGTATCCGAAAGGTAGACCCACCGTAGAAGGTACCGCGTCCTAAGGACTTTAAAAATCGAATCTTGCGAAAAAGTTGAAAAGCTTTCCCGGGGGCAACTGTGAACCGTCTAGTTGCGAGGTGTACAGGCTGATCAAGAAGCTCTTTACAAGGGCGGGTTTTTTCGGTTTAAGCTGACCCAGGTCGCTTTACTTCACCGAGCGTGCTCCGAACTGTGGAACCCGATTGTTTCTTGTGGCAAACAGTCGGTCTGCAAAAATAAAACTGGCAAAAAATAACTTAGTAAATTTGTAAAGACTTGCTGCGTTGCGCTTTTGGCCTTGATTAGGTGTATACTCGGTGTAGGGTCCGATTTTGCCCTCTGCCGCATGCGAGTGCGCAAATCTTGGTTTTAGCATGGCTTTTTTAGCGCGACCCTTTATTCAACAATTCTTAATATTATCAGGACATATTATCAGGATAAGTTTGTTTTAATTAAGGCGTTTATCAAAAAGGCCCGACGCAGGCCGCAGCTGCGAATAGTAGTAAACTCTCGAATTGGGATGGTCCTCATATGAACCTTCTGAGGATTCTTCCGTTACGTCGTGACCTCTTGGTTGCGCTAATCTCAGCGGGAGCCGTTTGGCTGGTGTGCCTCACCGGGTGCATGAGCGAGCCTGAGGAAGAGCTTTATTCAACATTGAACGCGGAGAATTCCGGAGATCAACGAGCCGAACAAGGAGAGCTAGCGTTGGGAGCTTCGAATACGTCGAGCTCCGAATCGCTTGGATCGGGAGGGCGGGCTGATCAGTCTCTTTCTTCGAGTTCTTCAGTCGGTCCGAAAAGTTCAGAAATGGCTGCCGCCCCCCGGCCAAAAGGGACCGAGAAACCGTTTCGTTTGGGCGACCTGGTGGAGCCTTTTATTCCCCCCAGCCTTGCAGAGGTAGAAGCCAAAACCACGTGGCTTGATCGGCCGGTTTTGGATTCCTTGGAGCTTATGCGACAGCGCCAGGCAAGGGAAGAACCTTTGATCAGCTTGCAAGAGGCACTGCGAATTTGGAATACTTCGGCCGAGACGAATCGGCAAATCCTTTCCGTCTTGGGAAGGTTGCCGCGGAGTGATCAAGAAGTCGATTGGGATGCGACGATCTTTCGGCACACCGCTGCGGATGTCAAGAGCACGAATCCTCTGATGATAGACTCCGCCACGGAGTTTGATGTGGTGGGTCTCACCGGCTTCGGGCTTTTTAGTTTTGACTGGAGTTTCACCCCGTTTGCCGCAAAGGATACCGTGGTCTCTTGGCAGACAAGCAGTGATTATCTGATGGATAAAGTCGTGATACGTGACGATCTCACTTGGTCCGACGGTCATCCGATCACTGCCCACGATGTGGTATTCTCCTTCAAAGTCATTATGTCGGATCAAGTACCGGTACCGGCTGTGCGAAGCGGGACGGATCAAATCCGTTGGATCGAGGCCTATGATGACCGGACGCTGGTCTTCTTCCACAAAGAGGCCCTTGCCACCAATGTGTGGAATCTGAATTTTCCTGTGATCCCTCGCCACATTTATGAGCGCTCCATTCATCAAGACCCAACGCTGCAAGATAGTGATTATCACATCCGGTATGAGAACCAGCCGGTCTCTGGTGGGGCCTATCAGATCGTGAGCCGTCAGCGCGGGCAGGAGATTGTTTTACAAAGTCGGGAAGGTTGGTATATGCACCAAGGCCGGCAAGTTCGTGATAAGCCGTTTTTCCGAGAGGTTCGGTTCCGCATCATCGCCGAGCCGGCAGTGGCTTTGATGGCATTAAAAAGCGGACGAATCGACGAAATGATTCTTACGCCCGAGCAATGGACGACTCAAACCAACGATGGGGAATTTTACGAGCGTAACACCAAGGTGTATGCCACAGAATGGACCTACTTCTATTTTTGCTGGAATACCAAATCACCGTTTTTCGCGGATGCGCGTGTGCGTCGAGCAATGTCGTACGCATTCAATTACCAGGAGATGTTCGACCGGTTGCTTTATGGCTTAGCCGAACCGTGCAACGGAATCTTTCATCCTAATTCAGCCTGGGCACCAAAGCCGCCACTACCGTACTTTAAGCAAGACCTCGATAAGGCCGAGGCATTGCTCGACGAAGCCGGCTGGGTAGATAACGACGGGGATGGGATTCGCGATAAGATGATCGGTGGCAGGCGTGTCAAGTTTGAGTTCAATATTCTGGTTTCCAATATCCCTCTGAGGATTGCTATCTGCAATTTACTCCGAGAGAGCCTTGAACAAATCGGCGTCGTTTGCAGAATTCGCCCGATGGAGTTCACCGTCCTTCAGGAAAAAACCCGGTCACATGATTTCGAGGCCTTCCACGGAGGTTGGGGTACGGGGGCAGATCCGGATACGGCGGAAAACATCTGGAAAACCGGCGAAATGCGAAATTTCGGGCAGTACTCAAATCCGGAAGTGGACCGCCTCTTTTGGTTGGGAAAAAGGGAATTCGACCCGAAGAAGCGGGCCGAGATCTACGCCCAAATCCATCGTATTCTTTACGAGGATCAGCCGTATACATGGCTTTATTATCGGCCCGCCATGTACGGTTTCAACAAACATCTGCGGGGGTACACGTTTAGCCCGCGAGGACCTTACCATTATGGGCCTGGCTTCGGCAGCATTCATAAAGTACCAAAACTTATCCCGTAGCGATCCGGAGTCGAGGAAAGGGCAAGAGGTCTTGCTTTTAGCACCGATAGAGGTAAGCCAAAAAAGCGTACGCTTGGAAGAGGGCGTTGCTAGCGTTCTTCCGGTTGCGATTGCGGCACGCGGGGGATTAAGACGGTGGCCTCGAGCTTCAACGTAATCGCCTCAATCTCGGGGGATTGAGTCGAAGGACAATCGCTTCCGCAATTCATCGTAAATTCGCATGTTTCAGTATCTGATTCGGCGGGTTTTAATCGGGCTTGTGACCCTGGTACTCATAACCTTCGTGGTTTACGGCTTGATCCGTAATATGCCGGGGACGCCGCTGACGTACGCTTTGGGAGAGACCGATCCCAGTCGGCGAATTCGCCCCGAAGACCTGGAAAGAATGAAACGGGCCTACGGGCTCGACAAACACTGGACCGAGGCGTATTTCCATTGGATGAGCCGTGTTGTTCAACTGGATTTGGGGCGATCTCTTTCGCGGCGCCAGCCGGTGGCCAAACTGATTGGCGAGAGAATCGGACCTACTTTGCTATTGTCGGGAACTTCGCTCTTTTTGGCCTATTTGCTGTCGGTCCCCATGGGCCTCTTTGCCACGGTGAGGAGTGGTAAGCCCGACGAGCGAGCTTTAAGCACCTTTCTTTACATGCTGTACTCGCTTCCCACTTTTGTGGCGGCACTCCTTCTACTTATCTTTTTTGCGGTGCGAATGGCAGGTACTCCGTGGGAGTTACCCCTTTTTGGCATGGTGAGTGACAATTACCGGGAACTATCGTTTTTCGGTAAAGTGGGCGATGTCCTCCGGCACATGATCTTGCCGGTCACTTGTTTTACCTACGGTAGCCTGGCCTATTTTTCTCGGTTCGTTAAAGCGAACATGTTGGAAGTGATTCGGCAAGATTACATCCGCACCGCTCGGGCCAAAGGGGTTCACCCCTTTCACGTCATTGTTAGGCACGCCTTCCGAAATACCTTGATTCCGTTTGTGACCCTTATCGGTTTGACCATGCCGGCTCTTTTGAGCGGTTCGGTCATTTTGGAGCAGATTTTCACATGGCCGGGAATGGGCCGGCTCTTTTTCGAGGCGATTACCGAGCGTGATTACCCGACCATCATGGGATTGACGTTAATGTTTTCTTTGTTGACGCTCCTTGGGCAACTTGTGGCCGATGTGCTTTATGCCGTGGTGGATCCGCGGGTAACGTATTCGTGATGGGTCAAATTATGTTGCTGAGAGACGCTCTCAAGCGGATAGTCGTGCTTACCCGTGACCATAGGCAAAGTGCTACCTAGGGCAAAATGGAAGACCGTGACTAGGAAATCCGATTGCCTTGCAGAAGACGTGCATAGAGACAGCTCCGCTACCACAGGAGGCCTGATAACACTCGAGGGAGATTTGCGGAGGGAAATTCCCTGAGGAAGGATTGGTTGCCGTGTGACGCCGTTCTCTGGTAGCGATTGAATTCTCGGGAATGAAAAGCCGATGGGAAGGTCCGTTTTACGGCACAACATGGGGCGAAAAACTTGAGGTATTGGCTTCGCGCCTTCGTTGGCCTAGAAGTTCGCAATGCGTATTCAGGTTACTCATGTGTCGTACTTGGCATAAAGTATCATACGTAGCATAAGGTGGAACGCGCGTAAGCCCTTGGCATAGGAAGTAGTCAAGATGGCGATTCTCGCACCGCCGGCTTGAATTTCTTAGGAGCACAGGGAATTAATCGGAACTCGAAGGTAGTGCACAGGCTCATCTGCGCGGAATAAAAGGGCTTGCTGTGTCAGCGGAAATTCCCCACCAAGCGATTAGCCGCGGATTTTGGCGGGAAGTCTGGGTTCGATTCCGCCGCCGCAAATTGGCGATGGCAGCCCTGATTTATGTCATTCTTTTGGCGATCGTTGCTCTGTTGTCGCCGGCCATCGCGGGAACGCGACCTATTGTTTGTAAATATAAAGGGCGGCTTTATTTCCCAGCGATGGCTTATTTCAATCCGCGTTGGGAAAACGAAATCTTTTTCCGCGATAAATTCCGCAAGCGATATGTTCAGAACCTCAAACGGAATGATCCAAACAGTTGGGCAATTTGGCCACTGGTTTATCAGGACCCGTACCGCCGTGTAACCAAAGACGAATGGCCCGGTCATCCGGGCAATCCTACGGGGGCTGATGGAAAGCCAAACCGCTACCATTTAATGGGCACTACCCAGGAGGGAATAGATGTATTTGCTCAGATGGTGCACGGAACGCGCACGGCATTACTCGTAGGTTTCGTTAGCACGGGGATCGCGGCTGTAATCGGCATTATCGTGGGGGCCTTGGCAGGTTATTTCGGCCGATGGGTTGACATCCTATTGAGCCGGTTAATCGAACTGGTGATGTGCATCCCTTCCCTAGTGCTGATTCTTGCGCTAATCGCGATCATTGAGAATCCCACGATTTGGCATGTGATGGCGGTACTCGGATTGACGGGCTGGACCGGAATTGCCCGTCTGACACGCGGGGAATTCATCCGATTGAACAATTCGGAATTTGTGACGGCAGCACGAGCCCTTGGAGCCCGAGGATTGCGGATCATTTTCCGGCACATTCTCCCCAATGCTTTGGCTCCCATTCTGGTGCCCATAAGCTTCGGAATCGCATCGGCCATATTAATCGAAAGCGGCTTGAGCTTTCTGGGATTTGGCACGCCGCCTCCTCATCCGAGTTGGGGTAGCCTCCTGAACGCGGGGCGCTCGAATTTACAAATGTGGTGGCTGATTGTTTTCCCGGGTTTGGCCATCTTCCTGACGGTTCTTGCCTACAATTTGATCGGAGAAGCGCTTCAAGAAGCCACTGACCCCCGTTTGCGGGAAGCAGGAAAGTAAGCAGTGACGCTCTGCCGGGCAGGTGCGCTATCCAGAGCGCATATCTGACCATCCAGGGTGTGCATCGGGGAGAGGAGGTCGGTGCCCGTCAGCAAATGGGCCCGGTGCTGCGAGTTTGGAGAATCATAAGCTCAACAGAATGACACGATGGCGACCGAGCTCTTACGTATAGAGGACCTGCGGACCTATTTTTTCACCGATGAGGGAACCGCGAAAGCCGTCGACGGTCTTTCCCTGGCTATCCCTGTGGGCAAGACCCTTGGATTGGTGGGAGAATCAGGGTGCGGTAAATCGGTGACCGCGCTTTCGATCATGCGACTGGTTAGTCCCCCGGGCCGAATCGTCTCCGGAAAGATCACGTTTTTTGAAGACGGCAATCCGCGAGTCCTTACCGAGCTATCGGAGTCGGAAATGCGGAGGATTCGCGGTCGGCAGATCTCGATGATCTTTCAGGAGCCGATGACTTCGCTCAATCCCGTTTTCACGATAGGCTTCCAAATTATGGAGGCCATTTTAATTCATCAACGGGTTGACCGGCAGACGGCTCGTGATCGGGCCATCACGATGTTAAAAAAAGTCCGCATTCCGGATCCCGAGAGGACCGTGGATATGTATCCCCATCAACTTTCGGGCGGGATGCGGCAGCGGGCAATGATTGCGATGGCGCTAGCCTGTGAGCCGAAGCTTCTAATTGCCGACGAGCCAACCACCGCCTTGGATGTGACGATCCAGGCGCAGATTCTCGATCTGCTGCGATCACTACAGGGCGACTCGGGAATGTCAATCTTAATTATCACCCACGACCTAGGAGTCGTGGCCGAAATGGCCGACGAAGTGGCGGTGATGTATGCATCGAAGGTAGTCGAGCATGCCCCGGTCAGCGAACTATTTCATCATCGGATGCATCCGTATACCTTTGGGCTGTTGAACAGTCGGCCGGCCTTGGGAGCCAAAAAAGAAGAGCGACTACCCACGATTCCCGGTGACGTTCCGAAGCCGATTGCGTTGCCCAGCGGTTGCAAATTCCATCCCCGGTGCAAATGGAAGCAGCCGATTTGCGTAGAAGTCGAACCGGAATTGTCGACGGTGGCACCAGGACACTACGTACGCTGTCATTTTGCGGGTGAATTAGACTTGCGATGATTGCGACCAAAGACTCGCCCCTTTTAGAAGTGCAGGGGCTTAAGAAATACTTCCCCATACGCCGTGGAGTGTTTTCACGGGTGGTAGGCTATGTTCGCGCCGTGGATGGCATCTCCTTTTCCATTCGCAAGGGAGAAACGCTCGGATTGGTCGGGGAATCGGGTTGTGGAAAAACCACGGCTGGACGTACGATCCTACGGCTCCTTGAACCCACGGAAGGTCGCATCTTTTTTGAGGGCCGAGACGTCTTGGAACAATCTCCGCGAAAGCTGCGCGAATTGCGGCAGGACATGCAGATTGTCTTCCAGGATCCATATGGCTCGCTAAACCCCCGCATGACCGTTCGAGCCATCGTAGAGGAGGGGCTGATTGTTCACCGGCGGGGAACTCGTCAGGAACGGCTGGAGGCAGTCATCGAGACGCTCAAGGAAGTAGGGCTAGGGCCGGAAGCCATCGCCCGCTATCCGCACGAGTTTTCCGGTGGTCAGAGGCAGCGGATCAGCATCGCCCGGGCACTCATCCTTCAGCCAAAGTTTTTGGTGCTCGATGAGCCGCTTTCGGCGCTAGATGTTTCACTCCAATCCCAAATCATTAACCTCTTGATGGACCTAAGACAAAAGCACGATTTGACTTATCTTTTCATCTCTCATGATTTGTCGGTTGTGGAGTATCTCTCCGATCGTGTGGCGGTGATGTACTTGGGACAAATCGTGGAATTGGCCACTAGCCAAGAGCTGTATTCTCAACCATTGCACCCTTATACCCAGGCTCTTTTGTCGGCTATTCCGCGAATTAATCCCGGCCACCGACCTGAACGCATTCGACTGGAAGGGGACGTTCCCAGTCCGGCAAAACCGCCGAGTGGGTGCCGATTTCATCCGCGCTGCCCGTGGGCTAAAGCCGTGTGTAAAGTGAAGGAACCCCGCCGTCTTGATCTGAATGGGCACGAGGTTTGTTGTCACGCGGTGGAAAAACAGGTTTTGGGCACCGGGGAATACGGTTAAAATAAATCGGCCGGTATCGCAGTGCTCCGGCGAAGGGATTCGTCAACTCTTTTTCCTCAGGAATAGTGCGTGTTATGGCCAAAAGCAAGATTCTTATCGCTGATGATAATGCACCTAATGTCGAACTTCTTGAGGTGTATCTGAGCGAGCTGGACTGCGAAATTGCAGTGGCAAGCGACGGTCGGGAGACTTTGGAAAAAGTCGCAAGTTTCCAACCAGATCTTATCCTCCTGGATATCATGATGCCCAAATTAAGTGGTTTCGAGGTCTGTCGCAGGATTAAAGATAGCCCGCAGACCCGGGATATCATGGTGTTGATGGTCACCGCACTGAACGAGCTGGGAGATATCGAACGGGCCGTGGCGGCAGGCTGTGACGACTTTCTGAGTAAACCGGTGAACAAGTTCGAGTTGTTGAAGCGGGTGGAGAATATGCTCAAACTTCGGCATGTGACGGACGAGCTGGAGCGACTCCGCCGCTACATCGATCAAATGGAAGAAGCCAGTCGGCCCACGCGCAAATAAAACGCAAATAAAGGGGCCGAGGCGGCACAAGAGCACCGCACCGCAAAGGCGGGCGGGGAACCTCTGTGGCCTACCGAGGTTCGAATGACTCAATGGCTTCGAGAATCTTGGTGCGGAGTTTTGCCAACTCGGCCGGATCCGTGATTCTTTGGCCGGCTTGATCGGTAACATAGAACACGTCTACCACCTGATCTAGGTAAGTGCCGATTTTAGCCCGCCCGACCGACAATCCGGCTTCGAACAGGGTCTTCGCAATGGTGTAAAGGAGCCCGGGACGATCGGCGGTGAATACGTCGATCACCGTGAATTGAGGGGACACATTATTGGTGATCTCGACCCGGGAAGTTGCTTGCAGCAAGGTTGTCCGCGCTGAAGGGCGATCAAACCAACTTTGCCGGAACCGAAATTGCGCCGGTCCCCTTTGTCGTAAGGCCGTTTTTATGGTCTCGGCAATCGTGTCGAGACGATTTTGAGGCGGTTTGGCGTCATAGTCGGGATCGCGAACTTCAAAGCGGTCGATGATCCAACCATCCGCCAAGGTATGGATCTGCGCGGCTAAAATCTCGAGACCCTGGCTGCTCAAAGCCCCGGCAATTCGGTGAAAAATCCCCTGTGAGACTTGCTCATTCGTGGCCACTAGGACGGTCAGGGTACCGCGTTCTGCGCGCCATTCGATCTCAACATGCACATCCTGCGGTTGGAGCCGGGCCAAAAGCCGTAAGTCTCTTGCAATCTCCGCCGGGGGCGTGCTGCTGAGATAAGTCCCGGGCAATTGCTGGAGTTGCCTGGCGAAGAATGGTAGCGCGCTGTCGGAGCCCAGCCATTGTGCCACAGCCTTCGCTTGTTGTTGGAAAAAGGCTTCTGGAACGAACGAAAGGCTGTCTCCGACTAAATGTCGCATGGTGCGATGGTACAACTCGGTGAGCACTTCTTCCTTCCAGGAGTTCCAGGTACCGGGGCCGACTGCTGCCAGATCCGCCGCCGTTAGGATCAACAGCATTCCGAGCCGCTCAGGAGAGCCAATTTCAACCGCAAACCGGACGACCGTGTGCTCATCGTCGGTATCGCGCCGAAAGGCCAGGTGATTCATCATCAGATGCTGTTCGACCAAGTAGACCAAAAGATCACGATTTTCAGGCAAAAGGCCGAGTTGCTCGGCCGTTTGCTCGGCCAGTCGACGCCCCACCCTGCAATGATCTTCCGAGTAGCCTTTACCCAAGTCGTGGACAAGAAGGGCCAGGTGCAGCAGGTCCCGACGCACCAAACTGCGGTACACCTTGCCTAGCGTGCCGGGGTCTTTAGCCAATTGGCTTGCCCATCCAACCGCCTTCAGACAATGCTGATCCACCGTATACTTGTGGTACTGATTAAATTGAAGTAGTCCGCGGGTCCGCGCGAGGCCTGGAATAAACCGCTCTAGCAACCCAAGCTGGTGTAACTCTTGGAGAATAGTTTCCAGTCGATTAGGACAACTCAGTAGTTTTAAGAATTGATCAACCGCTTGGGGTGTTACCGCCCAAGTTGGATTGGCAGATTGCCGGATCAGCTCCCAGATAGCGGGGGGGATTTCGCGGTCCAATTCATTCGCAAGGAGAAGCAGTTCGAGCACCCCCTCCAATCCTTCCGTTAAGCGTTTTTTACCCGCTGCGGTCGCTTCAATGGTTCCGGAGGTCATCAGCCAGTGCTGGCCTAGCCGCGTTGCAAAAACGAGGCCCCACGAACGCCATCGCCGCTTCGGCCTTGCCAAATTGACAAACCGTCGCACGATCCGACTTACCGCGGATGTGTGTCGGAAATACTCCTGCATGAAAACTTCTACGGGCAACAAACCGTCCATGGGAGCGTAGTTAAATCTTTCTGCCAAGTACCATTGTTCGGACCGGCCCAAAATATCTGCCGCACGGCGGAGATGGAAATGCATCTCATTGCGCACACGCAACAAGAATTCAGTAGCGTTGCGAAGCGTTTCCAGATCCTCAGAGGACAGAGCACCAAGGTCCGTTAGAGCTTCTGGCTCGCGCGTTCCGTAGCGAAGCAACCCAATCCATCGAAGGAAATGAATGTCCCGCAACCCGCCGTCGGACCGCTTTAAATGCGGCTCGATCAGATAAACGGTTTCGCCGAATCGTTCACGTTCTTTTTCCCGCGCTTCCAGCACTGCTTCAAAAAGTTTCGTCCTTTTGTGGTGGATCTGCCGGCGGTAATGCTCCCAAAACTCGTGGAAAAGCTCGATTTGCCCCACGATTAAACGGGACTCCACCAACGACGTAAAAATCTGCACGTCTTGGACAGAAAGCTGACATGCCTCCAGCGGAGTGCGAACGCTATGGCCCACGGTGAGCCCTGCATCAAAGAGGTCGCGAAAGACATGCTCCACAACAAGCCGCACGGTGGGCGACCGACGCTTTGGCCAAAGGACCATCAGATCGACGTCTGAGCACGGGGAGACATCTCGCCGGCCATAACCGGCATGGGCCACCAACGCGATCTGCTGAAGAATTTCATCCGGGCGGACCCCTGCCTCCTCGGCGCTACTGTAAAGCAGCGACTTGACCAATTCGTCGCGCGCATCCGCGATTGCCCGGCATATCTGGATGGCGGACTTACCCTCCTGATGCTGCGCGTGCAACTTCGCCCACGTTTCGTTTAAAAGCCGGCGTGCTGCTAGGACATGCTCATCCAGTTGAAGCATCATTGGGGATTAATGCAAGGCTAAGGCTTGTGGGTAATTTGGCTTTGAATTTTGCGGCTTCCAGAGCTTACCTGTTTTGACTCAGAGGAAAACGGTACTTGCCAGCAGCGATCAAATCCATCCAGTCTGCAAAAAATTGTCCGGAACTTTTTAAAGAATGCCAAAATGTGCGGAATCGTGTTTCTCTCCAACTCTGAGGCAATCTGCTACAACTTATTATCATATCAGCCCAGTCTATCACCCGAATGGGGATTCGGCCCACTCTTTCTTTTGTTCGTCCAAACCAGTCGTTCCGGAGGTAGACGTTACGCCAATTTGCTCGGCGGGCTGCCCACGCAATCAAATCCTCATTCGATTTGGGCAAATGGGGAGGGAGCGCTCCGCGCACGTGGCCGTCCGCTGGCACACGGTACTAGAACATGCTTTCCGCGCGGGAACACCCCGCGGATGCGGCTGTCTCAAGGGAATGTCTGCCCTGCTGCCAAATACAACGGTACCCCTTCCCGCGTGCAGCCGGCAGGATGGACGCTGTAAAGTTCTGGCTGCTTGTTTGGAAGTATTCGCGGAACTATAAAATCAGTAAGCTATAGAGGTGTGGTAGGGTACGAACGTGTTTGGATAAGCCCGCGCGAGGCCCCGATAGCAAATCGTGGATCCGTTGCATGGTCCCGAGTGCACCTGTTTGTTATGGGACACAGCTTCGCAAGGTTCCGAGCAAGCATACATCGGCAAATCGGTAAGAGTTAGGGAAAAAACCAAGAAGACTGGAATTCCAATTGCAGGGCCCATGTCTTCGGCGGCAATTTGCTTTTAAAGTCCCTAAACGGGGTTTTGGAAGAATTGCCGCTCAATAGCCTTACGAATCCCGACGGGGGGGTGGGCAGTTTACTACTCTTTTTCGACAAAAGGAGATATTCCGTATGCTTACGAAGTTCGCGCGAGCCCATATCCCGCATTTGGGACGATTGTTCGGCGCTTGGCGACGGCGAGGTCCTGCGTATTTTCCTGCGTCCAAGCGGCGTACGTCAATTACCGGATTTGTGGCTCTTTGCGGCTTAGTGCTGGGCATTATCGGAATTACTAGTGGACGATCCGCGAACGCTCAGGCAAAAGAACCAGCCGAGGGAATCATTTGGTTAGAGGCAGAGCAATTCTCGAATCTTGGCGGCTGGGTTAATGATTCCCAGTTTGTGGACCAAATGGGATCGCCGTACCTGCTTGCGATCGGATTGGAGGGCCCGGTGGCCGATGCCACGACCCAGATCAAGGTCCCGGTAGCCGGCAAGTATTGTGTCTGGGTAAGGTGCCGGGATTGGGTACCCGAGCATAGTCCGGGGCGATTTCAGGTGGTTATCGCGGGAAAACCGCTGGACCATATCTTCGGCCAAAGTAAGCAAGCGGGCTGGATTTGGGAAGACGGTGGCGAGATCCAACTACCCGCGGGAGAATTGGAGATCGGCTTACGGGATCTCACTGGCCATTATAGTCGGTGTGATGCCGTCGTTTTGAGTCGCAATCCGGAATTCCGTCCACCAAACGAGCCGGAGGCGTTGGCGGCCGCCCGAGAACGCTTTGGTGGGGTAAGCCGTCAAGTAAAACGGTTGGGGCCGTATGATACGGTTGTCGTCGGGGGCGGGCTTGCTGGAACTTTCGCCGCGGTAGCCTCGGCCCGGCTGGGATGCAAAACTGTCCTCGTGCAAAATCGTCCTGTTTTGGGCGGCAATGCGAGCGATGAAATCCTGGTGGAGCCGCAGGGGGATACCACGCGGGAGCCGCTGGATCCGGGCGAAGGCGGAATCATTGAAGAGGTCCGAGGCGATATTTTCGGATATTCACAACGTTTGTTGCGGTTGGTGAAGGGGGAGCCAAACCTGGAGCTTTTCCTGAATACGCATGCCACGGGGGTTTTGATGGCCAACCCGCAGCGTATCGCAGCTATTCGTGCACTAGATGTAGTGAGCGGGCAGCGCGTGGAGCTTGCGGGAAATATCTTCATCGATTGCACCGGGGATGGGGTAATCGGCGTTTGGGCCGGCGCGGAATATCGTCACGGTCGTGAGCCCCGTTCGATGTATGGCGAAAGCCGGGCTCCGGAACAAGGCGATCCATACACGATGGGTGGCACGCTTCGTTATGCGACCGAGCAGTTACCCACGCCCGTGGAGTTCCGGGCTCCTGCCTGGGCACACAAGTTTGCGGAGTGCGAAGTTTTTGGGCAGTCCCGCCACCCTCAATTACGGTTTGGTGGTTGGCAGTGGGTGATTGAATACGGCGGAATGCTCAACACCTACCATGACGCCGAAGAAATCCGCGATGAACTCCTTCGGATCATTTGGGGCATGTGGGACCACGCGAAGAACCATTGCCCGAAATTGGCCGACCAAGCTCCTTATTTCAAGCTGGTTTGGGTAAGCCACGTGGTCGGTAAACGGGAGTCGCGGCGGCTAATCGGCGACTACGTGATGACCGAGCATGATATAGCCCGCCAAACTTTGTTTGAAGACCGCGTGGCGTACGGCGGTTGGGGGATCGATTTACATCCGCCCGGTGGTTTTTACGCAAAAGAAGCGCCCGCCGAATTCTCTCACAAAGTGAAATTCTCCATACCCTTCCGCAGTCTGTATAGCAAAGACATTGAGAATTTGATGATGGCCGGGCGTTGTATCTCCGTCAGTCATGCCGCCTTAGGGGCGACCCGGGTGATGATTACTTGCGGGGTGCAAGGTCAAGCTGTGGGGACGGCTGCGGCGCTGTGCAAAAAGTTCGGCACTTTGCCCCGCGAGTTGGGCCAGAAGCATATCGGCGATTTGCAACAGCAGCTTTTGAAGGATGGATGCTATATCATTGACCTGCCAAATCAGGATCCGCGGGATTTAGCGCTGCGGGCCACGGTAACCGCTTCTAGTGTTTCTCCCCCGGTGGAAATTTCTTGGCTTTCTAGCTTGCCGGTTCATCCGTTAAATCACGACCGCGCTGTGATGTTTCGGCATGAGGGGGGTAAATTGGAACGGATTTGGTTGGCTCTCATTTCCGAGAACAAGAAGCCTACCACCATTCGGGCCACCTTGTGTCGAGCGGAGAAGCTGGGGCAATTCACACCGGAAAGTCCGGTGGCTCACAGCGAAGCCACGGTGCCCGCAGCGAGTGACGGTTGGGTTGCTTTCGAGTTCAATCGCGATTTGCCGGGCGGCTATTACTTCGTCTGGCTACCCCTAACCAAAGGGATTCACTGGAGGCTTTTTACGACAACTCCCCCAGAAACAGCGCGGGCTTACCGCAGCGGGAACACCTGGCAGCCCATGACCGACTGCTACATGTTCACTTTGGCTGCACCGGAGCGACCACCTGCGGAAGCCTTACCTCGACCACCGAAGAAGGAGGACATGTTCGCCCCCGCGAATGTGATCAATGGTTTCGCCCGGGCCATCCGGGGATGGCCGAACTCGTGGCGGCCTACCCCGGATGCGTCGCCCCCTCATTGGATCGAACTGAATTTCGGCAAGCCGGTCGATTTCAATACGGTGCATGTTTCGTTTCAATCGCAGGCAATGCGGGCCGAGGTCTTCCGGATCGAAGTTCCGCAGGACGGTGCGTGGCAGACAGTTGCTAAGGTGCTCGACAACGACAAACGGCGGTGCGTGCTGCGCCTGGATCCCACCATCGCCGATCGTTTGCGAATTGTTATCGAAAGGGCTCGCCCAAATATGGGGATCTGTGAGATACGTGTGTACAATGGACCGTAGCGATTTGCCTGAGGACCTGGTTCGATTAATTCGACCCAACTCTCATCGGATAAAGCAAGCAGCTCGTCAGGCGGTTTAGCTCAGCATAACAGCACTGGAATCTCGGATTTGTCCCAGGCTTTTGTGGTGTGGGTGATCCTTTTGCCCTCAAATGCGACTATATCGATCGAAAGCAGCCGCGGTTAGCAAAAAAGCCAGATCCATAGAAACACTTGGTCAATATCCTTGCCCGTCAAACCCTTTTTTCGGGAATGCGAGAGGTTTCGTTGCTCAATCTTGTCATTCAGTCTCACCTACTTCACCGTCCGATCGATCAGTTTTGCCTGCCTCCCTGTCCAAGCTTTTTGTAGGTCGTCGCCGCTTAGGTAAGAGGAAATTAGTCGACCCATTGACACCACTTGGGGACGCTTACTTGCTTAGGAGTCGACTTAGACGAAAAAAATTTTTCGCGCGGAACTCCTTATTTAGAGGACAGGAAAGGGTGGCCGGGAGGAGCACGGCTTCAATCTGCCCCGAAAAAGCCGCGAAAGATGGTCGCTATCGGAAAGTTGGTCAATACACAAATGGTGGTCAATAGGAAAGAGACCGGTATAGGCTAATCACACGCCAAAAACGTAGGGTAATCGCACCCAAAGAATTTAAGGCAATCACACCCGAAGAAGATGGGCTAATGACGCCCAAAGAACGAAAGAAAAAATAAATATACGAAGCCTGCTTACTTGCTACCGGATTTTTTCTGAATAGTAACCCGCCACACGAGCGAGCCTATCAAGAGGCCCACCAAGTTACTTAGGAAGTCGGGCAAATCTACTGTGCGCGACGGAATCAAGTATTGTGCGATTTCGATCAACCCGGCATAACAGGTCAATGTTAAGAACCAAGTCTTGAAGCTTTCGGCACCCCAACTGGCCCCGTTCAGCCACGCAAGCAGTGCGAAACCCAGCACATGCCCCGGGCGATCCCAGCCTTCGGGCGTCTCCCTCAAAATTCCCAATCCAGCCCACGGCCGCGGTAGTAACAGCATGGCGGTTAGAGCCAACCAGTAAACCGCGGTAACCCAACGGACCACACGGGAGCTTAGGGTACCTGATTGCTCCACGGCGGGCTGCCTCTATCGGGCAACATAACCCGCGATGAAATCAACAGCTTCACCGACTGTTTTGACGGCGAGGGCCGCTTCCCGATCCATTTCGATATCGAATTCTTGCTCAAAAGCATCGACTAGTTCGATCGACTGAGTACTCTCGGCACCGAGATCGAAAACAAAATGGCTCGAGGGTTCGATCATGGATTCGTCGATCCTCAGAATACGGCTGACCACCTGCTTTACGCGTTTTTCAATTTCTTGACGCTCCATAAGATACTCCTCTTACATCGATTCCGCAGGTTCGCACTGAGCTGGACCTAAACCGACCATGCCGGCAAAGCTTTGGTCGAAATCAAGTTTTTTAGAAGCTTCGCAGAAAATCGTTTGCATTGGAATGAATAAGGCTACGTTGTCTTTATGCCCATCTTCACGACTTCCCGGTGCATCTGCAGCGATCTAGCCCACACCTGTTGCAGGAACCTTGATGGGCCGGACCTCCCGAAGATTCAGTGAAGTGATTCGAAAACCTTCACCTAACAATTTCGAGAACCTTCCCCGGAATTGAATCGCAGGACAATTCGGGCGTCGGCTACCCAAGATCCTTGATCGGCCGGGCCGACAATCAGGGGATTAATATCCAGTTCGCTAATTTGCGGGAAATCGGCCAACAGTTGTCCGACCCGTACAATGGCATCAACCAACTGATCTATGTCGGCTGGCTTTTGTCCGCGAAGACCCGAGAGGATTTTTCCGGCCTTACTTTCCTCCAGTAATTTTCGAGCGGTTTTTCGAGTCACCGGAGCCAACGCGAAAGCGACCAGCCCGAACACCTCCACGAAGATACCGCCCAATCCCATCATGAGGACCGGGCCAAAGCTCTCGTCCGATTTGCCGCCGATAATCAGCTCATGACCCGGGGGGATCATTCGGCGGACCAAAATTCCGCGAAGCTCCTCTTGGGGTACAAGCGTGGAAAAGCGGCCCATCATCTCATCGAAATGTCGGCGAAGATCATCCGGGTTTTGGATATTGACTACCACGCCGCCGACTTCTGTTTTGTGGATGATCGCTGGGCTCACTACCCGCAGTACCGCGGGATAACCCAACTCTTCGGCGGCAGCCACCGCTTCCTCAGCCGACCGGCACAACCGGAAGGGAGGAATCGGTAGCCCGTAGCCTGCCAACACCTGAAGCGCTTGATCCTCCGGTAAAAGCCCCGGGATCGCGGCGTCAAGAATCGGCTGCGCAGCGGAGGCCGGAGCTGGCCGCGGGAGATCCTCTGGCTCGGCAGCACTCTCCGCACGCCATTCCACACACTGGGCCACCCGTAGCATGGCGCGGGCAGCATCCTCCGGCTGAGTAAAATGGGGCACGCCGCGACTTTCCAGTAAAGCCACCGCCGGCCCTACATCCACTCCGCCCATGAAGCTGGCCGCAACCGGCTTTTCGCTTTTAGCGGCTGTCTTACTAACCGCCTCCGCTACGGCCTCGATGTCGGTCATAGATTGCGGTGTAAGGATCACTAACAATTGGTCGATATTAGGATCCTGGAGGACAACTTCCATCGCTGCCTCGTATCGATCCGCCCGGGCATCCCCAATGACATCGACGGGATTAGTTAAATTGGCAGTGGCGGGCAACCGGGGCTTTAGTGCGGCACGAGTTTCCGGCTGAAGCGGAGGAACCTTAAGCCCGAAGCGCACCGCTGCATCGGTAGCCAACACACCCGGTCCCCCGGCATTGGTAACGATTCCTACCCGCCTACCCCGGGGTAAGGGCTGATTGGCGAAAAGGATGGCCGCATCGAAGAGCTCTTCCAGAGTATCCACTCGGATGATCCCCGAGGCTGCGAAGGCCGCCTCGCAGAGCGCGTCCTCGGTAGCCATCGCGCCGGTATGACTACTTGCGGCTTGCGCCCCCGCACGGGTTCGAGCACTCTTAATGGCAAAAATGGGTTTTGCGTTGGGCCCCGAAGTTATCCTCCGAGCCACCTCGCATAGTTGGCGGCCTCGGCCCATCTCCTCTAAATACATGAGGATCACCGAGGTTTGTGGGTCCTTGTGAAGATATTCCAGTAGCTCCACCTCGCTAATGAGGGCTTTGTTGCCAAAACTCACGAATTTAGAGAAGCCGACGTGACGCTCCCGGGCATAGTCGAGAACAGCTGTGCACAATGCCCCGGATTGGCTCAACATGGCGATCTTTCCCGTGGCTGGCATGGCACGGGCAAATGACGCATTTAGAGAAATCGCCGGATTTGTGTTCAAAACTCCCAGACAATTCGGACCGATTAAGGTGATCTGATATTTTTCACATAGCTCCACCAGCCGCTTTTCTCGCTGCCGTCCTTCCGCACCAATCTCACGAAAGCCCGCGGAAATGACGACTACGCCGGGGATTCCACGTTGGCCGCACTGGTCGAGGGCCCTCTCCACTACTTCCGCGGGAAAGACGATCACAGCTAAATCGACGGGTTCCGGTAAGTCGAGCACATATCGATAAGCCGGCACACCGCATATCGATTTTTTTCCGGGAGCTACGGCATAAAGCCGTCCCGTAAACCCAGACTTGACCATGTTTTCCAGAATGTCGTGGGGCACAGTTCCCGGCGTCGTGGTTGCCCCAACTACCGCCACGCTTCGCGGGCAAAAGATTGCATCCAACCGGGGGCGTACGTTTGCGGAGGTGGGTGTTCCTACCGTCTGATTGTCTACACAATTTGCAGCCTTCATCGTCGCGGAGCCAAAAAACTGAAAACTAGGTGTTTACCGAACCAAAAACTCCCAAATGTTATCACGTTTGTTGTGTTTCGTCTGGCCGTTGCTGTCGGAGGCGAAATCCACGGGCGGAAGGAACGTCTGTGCCCCTTGCAGGAAAAACCGCAGCTTGGGACAGACTGAGGGGGACGCGAAAACGTGCGCGCCCACCTTGGCCCCAAACGGGGGGATTTTGGCCTGAAATCAGCTTTCGGCCGTAGATCGCTTATCATAATCCGGGTTATCGGAACCGCCAGGGGGTGGCTCCATGGTCAAGGCGATTTCTTCTTCGGATGCTGTTAGGATAATGCAAGGCGTGAGGGATTGGCAGGAACACCGCGAAAGGATAGTGCCCTTGGGTAAGGCCGGAAAAGGATTCCCAAACCGGGGACCATACTTCGTGGAATCACGGTCCCGGCAGCAAGGATAGAGCCCGAAAGTAGCTCCATACCCGCTTGGGTGAGCCATCGTATTTCCGAAGGCCAAGGCCAACGTGAGTTTTCTGAATAATAAAGCCGGTTACGCTTTCCTGGGGTAGATCGTGGAGAAAGGCCCAGCTTACGAACTCTAAAGGTATGTCGCGAGTAAGTTTCAGAAATCGCAGCAGAAACTCCACCTGCTCTTGCTCGCTCCCCCCTTGGGCTTTATCGCTGCTCCACGCGATCTCTGTGAAGCCGATCGGTTTGGCGGTGTATTTCATGATGCGCGAGTAATAGTCATCCGGCAGTTCCTCTGGGATCTCGTAGTTCTTCCAAGGGTATGTCGTCAGACCTAGCACGTCGTAGCTGCCATCTAGTTTCTCAACCAAATGAAACCGCGGCGCCCCGGGCAGATCTACCAATTGGGAATAGGAGAACACCACGAGTACCTTGGTTTCCGCAGAGGCCCGTTTAATGGTCTCGTATAGCTTTTTCTCTAGTGCGGCCAAGTCTTCGAAAGTCTTCGGACCAAGCCACTCGTGAACGCTATTGATCTCATTGCCGATGGAGAAATACCGCGGTCGGAAACGTTCGGCAATTTTTCCAGCCTCTTCGCACATCCGAGCGACGAAGTCGGGGTTCGAAAAGTCGCTACTTCCCGAGCCGTCATTCCGAACAACCCCTTTGCCGGGTTGCACAGTCCATGGATTCAAATGAATGACGGGTATAAGACCGATGTCCTGAATCGCTTCATAATTTGTTTTTTTGGCAGCAGGATTTTGCTTCGAAACTTGTTGAAATAGGCCGATTCCATTCGGGGTGACCCAAAACATGGTCAAACGACCGACTTCTTTGCTGAGGATGAATGCCGCGGCGGGATTCTTCGTGCGGTTCACACTCGGGGTGGTACCGGTGAGAAAGCTTCGCGTCGTAAGCGGCAATTCAACCGGTTCAGGGGCCGCGGTCTCAGCAGACTCATGCGAGAGACAGGCACCGACGACGGCAAAAATGCCGGCCAGTGGACCCCACAGAGCCCAATTGCCAATAGAACTTCTCATGGGATCAACCTCCCCTGGGTTCGAGCCAAATTGGAGTCGTGCTCAGTTCTAGTTGGATGAAGCCTTTTTGGGCAGTGAGAATTTGCGTTTTGATTGGGCCCCGCGATACGGGCGTTTCCGTCAGCAGGCACCGGCTCCAGGGCCAAGGGAGATTTACCGTCTTTGAGGGTTCCTTATCCCCCGGCAGATAGCGGGCACGGTCATCGTACCAAAGGATGTAAAGCGGGTTTGTGCTGGTCATGAATTTGTAGGCGTAAACACCGGGGCCGAGGTTCAATGTCTCGACACCGACGAATGCACCGAGTTTTTGTTGAAGAAGCGTAAGGGCGTGATAGGCCGGACGAGGTTCCCCCGGTTTTGCCGGAATGCCTTGTGAATCGACTAACCCCTGAAAAGCCACACTTCCTGCGAATGTGGGCACCCAGGAAAAGATGGGTTCATCCTTGAGGTTGCCGATATTGATCCCCGCCAAACCTTCAGCCATGGCCAAGACGACTTTCTTGACCAATCCCTTGGATTGCTCGGCCCGAAACCACGCCACGACTTCGCCGTGACGCGGATCCCTTGAGTTGGCCAGAGCCCGGAGCGTTTTTTCGATACCCGCCTTTTGACTTTTTGTATAAGGTGGGACCGGTTCGCCCCAGAACATCATGGGAGAGGCCGTGTAATTGACATCCCCCACCCAGATCGGTTTTTGGTATCCCCTTTCGCGCATCAAGTGGCGAAGAAACCGGCTCATGCCCGGGATTTCGCTCCAGTCGCTCAGGGAATGAAATTCGATCACGTCGAAAAGTTCCGGATGAGCGAAAAGTTTTTTTGCCTCGGCGATACCACGCTCGATTTGTTTAACTCGGTGTGGCGGATGACGTTGCGCAAGCTGCTCGAGTGCGATTTGCGGGTCCGGCTGACCCTCGAATACCCCTGCCATGAAAAAGCCGATCAGAATGACCTTCGCCTTGGGGTTAGCGGACTTGACCGCAGAGTGGGCGACTTTCAAAAGTTGGAGATATTCCTCAGCAGTTCCCGGCCAAAAAGTGCCCCATTCTGCCTCGATTTCCCAGTATTCCACGGGGTAAAGAAGCCCAGGCACATCGTCATGTCCGTCATTGTCATAACGTTCCACCAGTGCACGAACAAAGGCGGCATAGTCGTCCATGTATTCCGCTTTGGGGAGAAAGCTGGGAGTAGCGACTAGCGGAATCGGCTTGCTTGATCCCCAACGACAATGGGCCTTAACATAGATGTGAAAATGGTGGAACCCCGCCCGCTGATATTCGAGGATCAGTTGGTCGGGCCACGTCCAGTTGTAAACGTGCTTACTTCCAACGGGGGGAGTCCGCTCAATATCCCCCCAAGAAAACCCTTGCCCCATCGCCTTGGCCCACCGAACACCGGTTCTGGCATAAACCTCGGCAAACCCGGGTACCATGTACTCTACGCCGAGGGCGAATGGCATTTCGGGTACTTGGCCGACGGCACTCATTTCGAGAGCGAGCAGAAGTGGAACGCAAATTCCGACGATGCGGGACGCCATCATAAATCCTCGACAGAACGGGAGTTGCACAAGGCAAGGATGAAAAGTCGCCTCAAGAAGATACCGATTGAGCCCATGTGAGTGGCTCCCGGTTTCGAGGCTCACAGCGTATCGCAGACTAACCGCGTCCTGAGTCTGATATGTTAGCAAACTTGGTGAGCAGACGATTACGAATCCCGATCTGGTGTGCCGAGTTTAGGCTCCGAGTGTGGCATGCCAAATGGGGTGGCTAATATAGTATTCGCTCTTTGCACGAGAAAATTAAAGCTTCTTGACAACCGCATGTGTCTCGGGGCCAGAAGTTGGAAGTAAGCTTCTTGCCGGAAAGAAACCACCCCTTCGATTCTCCGTTTTCTCATCTCTTCCGATTCTGTGTTTTCTCAGGTGATTTGCTCGGTGGCCGAAGGGTGATCCTGCGGAAATATCACGCATGGAATTTGCCTTATCGGTGGCCTACCGTCTGACACTAGATGCGTGTGTTGACAAGGCCACTACGCGGTAGAAGAATAACTGCGACGGGTTGGTGCGCTGCACTGCGTCCAGGAGTCGGATCAGGCATCAATGTCCCGGTAAACCTAATTCACAAGGATTTGAGCCATGGTGCGGGTAAGAAAAGTTTTTGAACACTGGCTTTCATGCGTCCGTTGCCACTGGCTACAGATCGGCTTTAAGATGGGAAGTCGGGCGATGCCGAAGAAAGGAGCTGTCAGCCGGATTCAGGTATGCGTGGTTCTTCTCGGAACTTTTTTTGCGATTGGACTTCCGAAAATCGATGGCAACTCGGTTGCTTGGGCACAGGAAAAGGTCTTTCGAGCCGGCGCGGCAATGAGCAACATTACGCCATTTTTGGATATGCCTATAGTGGGGGGTTGGGAATCGTCGCCGGCCGTGCATATCCACGATGAGCTATGGGCGCGGTGTTTGGTTCTGGATGATGGGCAAACGAAGCTTGCCGTTGTGATCATCGATAATATCGGCGCTTCGCGCGCCGTCTACGACGCAGCAAAGAAAGAAATTCACGAAAAAGTAGGGATCCCAACGGAAAACATGATGATGGCCGCGACCCATACTCACTCTTCGGTGAGTGCTCGGGGGGACCGGCGGATGGCTCCCGAAGAGAAACTGAGTGAATACCAAACCTTCGTGGCCCGCCGGATTGCCGACGGAGTTCGGCGAGCCGTCAGAAATCTGGAACCGGCGAAGATTGCCTGGGGAAGTGCTCAGGAACCTACTCAGGTCTTTAATCGTCGGTACTTCATGAAGCCGGGTACAGCGATTCCCAATCCTTTTGGCGGTGAAGATCAGGTGGTCATGAATCCGGGGCAAGGGGACCCCAACATCCTCAAAGCGGCGGGGCCGACCGATCCGGAGATCGTATTCTTGGCGATTCAATCGCTCGACGGACGCCCCATCGCCCTACTGGCCAATTATAGCCTTCACTACGTGGGACCGGGAGCGGGCGCCGTAATTTCCGCCGATTATTTCGGGGAGTTCGCCGACCGCATTCAACAACTCCTCGGGGCGGACCGGCTCGCCCCGGCGTTTGTCGGGATCCTGAGCAACGGCACCAGCGGGGATATCAATAACATTAACTGGCTTCAAAAGGATGAGCGGCGCTGGCGACCGTATGAACGCCAGCGGTATGTCGCCGACCTGGTGGCACAGCGCGTGAAAGAAGCCTATGATCAACTGCAATTCGTCGACTGGGTTCCTCTGGGAGCAAAGCAAAGCGAACTGGTGCTGCGGGTTCGAAAACCGACGCCGGAGCAGATCGAATATGCCCGAGCTGTGCTCGCCAAGCCGGCTGACGCCAAGCCGTACCATATCCGGGAACGTACTTACGCCGAGAGGGTACTCAACCTTGTAGATGCCCCGGATGAAGTGAGCGTGCCTCTCCAGGCTTTCCGGATCGGAGATTTGGCAATTTGTGCCATTCCCTTTGAGGTCTTTGTGGAGATCGGCTTGGAACTGAAGCAAGAAAGCCCGTTTGCCAAGACGTTTACCATTTCTCATGCAAATGCCCATTTTGGGTACCTGCCGACCTTGCAGCAGCACGCTTGGGGTGGATACGAAACCTGGCTTGGCACCTGTAACGTGGAAATTGAGGCAGCCCCGAAGATTGTCGCGTGTTTACTAGGGATGCTTCAGGAACTTCGATAGTCTCCCGTGCGGGCACGGAGCCGCCGCTCGCATGTGAGGATTTCCTTTCGCGGTTGATGCTTTTTTCACGGGCGTCAACTCGAGCCGGGGTCCGCAGTCCGATCGATGATCCAGTTCACGACGCATTTTCGGCAGGAAGCATTTCTGGGACCGAACGATTCGGCGGATATCTTTGAGTGGGTACTGCGGCGCTGGCCGCGAGAAGAACCAGGGGATCTTCAAGAAGCTGGTTCCACGGCAGCATGGGGAGTTACAGCAAAGCCTCAACTCGGCGAAGGTTGAATTAATCCTTTGATCTTGTTCAATTAATCCTTCGATCTTCCAGTAACGCGTTGTCCATGGGCACCCGAGTAGGGAAGATCTCGAAAATTCTCAGACGGGTATTCGTTTTACTCACGTTGTTTATGCTAGTCGCGTAGGCGGAAAGATGAGGCAGGTGATAGAGTTCGATATATTGCTGGTTGCACACGCAAAGACGAACTGGAATCGTGGGCCATTCTGCCGATCGCGTTGCCGGCCAAACGCGCTGACGGTAGCTCTCAGTTGGGTGATCATCTTTGGGCTTTGGGCCGGTGAACTGCCGTCTTTCGCGACGGATAATCCCCAGGCAACGGTACCCCAGACAGATACCGCCCCGCTCTTGGGGACTGAATTGCCCTATGAACCCACCGAGAACTATCACGAACGCATCATCCGGGGTTGGCGGGTCCTTGTCCACCGGTCTCTGTTGGAGGAGCACAGGGAGCTGAGTGATCGAGTGCTTGAATTGCTCGATATTCAACTTTATGCCATTGTCCGGACTGTGCCCGAGCGAGCGGTGGACAAACTTCGGGAAGTCCCGATATGGGTCGAGCACTCAAGCACCCGAGTTACCTGCGCTTGCTACCATCCTTCACGAGGGTGGCTCAAAGCGCACGGGATGAACCCCGACAAAGCCGGAGCAGTGGAAATCGGCAATGCTGAAACATTTCTCGCTTGGACCTTGAGTCAGCCCTCGATGGTGCTCCACGAACTTGCTCACGCGTATCATCATCGCTTTTTAGGGGGGTATGATAATCCGGAAATAAAGGCCGCCTGGCATCAGGCAGTGGAAAGCGGGAAATACCTGCGTGTTCTTCACTGGGGAGGAAGCCGTCGCCGTGCTTATGCGATTGAAAACCCGCAGGAATATTTCGCCGAACTTTCGGAGGCATGGTTCGGCGTTAACGATTTCTACCCGTTTGTCCGGGCAGAGGTAATTCAGCACGATCCGGAAGGAGCAAAGCTTTTGCGGAAACTTTGGGGCGGATAGAACGGTTTTTGCCCAGTAATGGGCAATTCTTAGCATCGGTGCAACAAAGATGCCGTGCCGAGTGCGGCCCACCAAGGTCCAGCTTTATCGAGGGTAAACCCTCCGCCACACCCACCGATTTTGCAACGCAAATTCAGGCGCGGTGTGCACGTTTGAGTCGCTTACCCTTTGAGAGTTCGCTACAAGGCGTTGCAAGGCAGCAGAATGTTGCAAAAAGCGGCTCGCAAACATTTAGGAGTTTTGCCGGCCTCACTGCACCGTTTTGGGGTTGTCAGGAACCGGCACGGAGCCTTGCGCTTTTGTCCGCGTGTGTGATCATCCGGGAGCGAGGGATCGCCGGCCGCGTTTGATGGCCTCATCGCGCACGGGAGCTGTCATCTCGTAGATTTTGTCCCACATGGCCTCCATGGCAGGAGTCCACCGGTGCCGCCTACGCGACATCGCTACCTGAGCCGTCTCATAAAGTTTTTTCTTCCCATAACCCTTGGTGACGATGCCATCCAAGAACCAAGCGAAAGAGGGAATAAACTTCGGTAGGGGTTTGCCCGTGCCGGTGATCAAAGCCATTGCCCCGACATAAGCCCCGGTGTTCAGTAGGGTGCCGATGGAGGTCTTCGTGTGATCGCCGATAAGCGAGCCAACTTTCGTCGAACCTGTGGGGATAGGCCGGCGGCCATCCAGAATGACCTCGACCTGCGAATAGTCGTTCTTCAAGTCACTATTGGTTGTTAAGGCCCCGAGATTTACCCATTCGCCCACATAGGCATGGCCGAGGAATCCGTCATGGTACTTGTTGGAATATCCTTGGATGATTGATTCCTCGACTTCTCCACCAATCCGGCACACTGGGCCGAAGGAGTTTCCTTCGCGACACTTGGCCCCATAAAGGATAGTTCGACGACCGATATAGCACGGACCTTCAATCCGCGTAAAGGGATGGATCTCCGCATCGGTATCGATGTACACCGGTCCACCGTGTACATCGATCACCACCATAGGATGGACAAGCGCGCCGGGTGCAATGTACAAATCATCGGCATTTCCTCGCAGGGCGAAAGGTTGCTCTACCGTTCCTTCCATTCCATACCGGCCCATGGCGGCGAAATCTTCGCGGATCTGATCTGGGTTAGCCAAAATCAAATCCCAGATATATTGCCAGGTTGGCACTTCTGCTTCGACTAGAGGTAAATTCTCCGGGATAGACTTTAAAAGGCCTTCGAGACTACTTCGGTCGAGCTTTTGTAAATCATCCCGGCTTACCCGAGCGACGAGAAGCTCGCCATCGGAATCCAAAATGACCTCGCTTGGCCCAATTGAGGGATACTCCCATCCGGACGCTTTAACGCGACCATGCACGAATAAAACATCATCCGGGGGTTCGAAAATCCGGTCTATCTCATTAACGGGCCGGTAGGAGTCCGCGCGGTAGACCGCTTCCATATACGGTGGCATAATCAGCACCACGTGGTCCGCTTGCCACTTGCGAATGAGCTTTTCACCCAAGGAGCTCATGCCGCAGCGAAGCGCGAAAATCGGCCGACTTAGTGCCAGAGGGTCGAAATGGTAGCGCTTTGCCGAAGGCCAATCTACCAGCACCAATCGCATAAACGTTTCTCCCTCACCGCCTGCGGGTTCGATTTTTTCTGGAATTTCCGATTTGTACGACGGCGGAATATCCGATCCTGCTGGCCCAGATGGCGGAGACCCACATCTGACTGGCTCAGATGGCTGAATCTCCGATCATCTTTGCCTAAATCCGATCATCTTTGTCCAGGTGCAAGAAAGGAAAACTTTACCTTGCGAAATCGATAATCAAGCACGAAACACAGTATAGAATAGCTTCTAGTTTTTGGGGACTTCCTCTGCACTCCGATGGTAACGTGACACGATTGCGACGGCGTACCGCTGAACGCAGGACTTCCCCCACACGCAGGGGGTGAGGCCAGAAAGACAAAAATCCTCCAAGCCGCCCCGGAATTTCCCGCATGTTTGGGTTCTCTTTTCTAGAGAAATTCTCTGCACATTTTTCTGGCCATTTGAAGGGCGAACCCAGGCGGCTACCCGGGCAAAGGCAAATTTGCACTGCCTCATCAAGTGGCAGCGAGCCCCGCGGCAATCTCCAAAGTGAAGGCCGCCGAACGAACTTCGCGATGCGAGGCTTCCCGGCCGGGCGTCCGCAAAACCTTTAGTCCGTTATGCGACACTCAAAACTTTCGCGAACCCTCAAAACTTTTGCGAACAAGCCCAAAAGTCGCCGGTCGTTGAGCCATCAGGTTTTTGGTGCGCCCGGCTTATTGGCCTGGATCCAGCGGTAATAATCGATTAGTTTCAAGTCGCTTGCTGCCTCCTCGTCCAAGAAGATGGTAACATCGCGATGAAGTTGCAAAGCACTCGCCGTGATCATACTGGTGACTGGACCCTCGATGGTGGCCGCGACGGCCTTCGCTTTGCTCTTCCCGCTGGCCAAAAGCATTATCTTACGTGCTTCCAAAATGGTACCGACGCCCATGGTAATGGCGTAGATCGGCACCAAATCCACCCGCCCGTCGAAAAACCGAGCGTTGTCTTCGATAGTCTGCCGGGCCAAAGTTTTGATGCGAGTCCGCGAACCGAGAGAGCTGCCCGGCTCGTTAAAAGCGATGTGGCCATCGGCCCCGATGCCGAGAATCTGAAGATCGATCCCGCCGCACTGCCGAATCCGCTCCTCGTACCACCTGCAAAACGCCTCATAGTTGTCGGTGGTACCCGATGGGATATAGATATTCTGTAGCGCAATATTGATGTGTTTAAACAGCTTTTCATGCATGAAGTAATGGTAACTTTGAGGGTGGGACTTCGGCAGACCCACGTACTCGTCGAGATTAAACGTCGTGACCTGGGAAAAATCTAAGCCTTCCTCGCGGTGCATGCGGACCAGCTCACGGTATAAACCCTCCGGTGTGCTGCCGGTAGCCAAACCAAGGACAGCATTAGGCTTGGCATTTAGAACTCGTGCCACCATCTGAGCAGCGGCTTTGCTCATTGCTTCGTAATTCGGATAAATCACGACTTCCATGGCTGCTCCCCTCCGGTAAAAAGACAGTTTCGCCCAATTGTGGACCTAACTTTTTTAATCACTTGACTTTTTCCCGTGACCGTTCACGAGAAGGATACATTTGAGCAAAATGCCCGAACGCGTGTTACCCTTAGGAGACTTTCTCCATATGCTCATGTCTTTGGGGAAGGAATTCTTCCGTCCTCGCGTGACAATTCTGCTGCTCCGGATGCCGCTCTACCTCTGAAAAACGTTGGATTGAACCAGACGGCCATTGATGCGAAAGGGCAGAAAGATCCTTATCCCGTCTTTAGCCGCCATTTCCCTTGGTGACAGAGCTTTCCTACGCCACCATCGTTTTTTCGCTTTCCGCTCCTTCCGCGGGAAGGTATGGTGAAACATTATTTTTCCCGATCAATTGGATCCTCAATCAATTGGATCCCCGAAAATTCCCTTTTAATCCACATAGGGTAGCTTTGTAAATTCTGGCCCAGCCGCTCGCCCCCGCTCTTTCGCCGAGAATCGGCGACCATATCGGAAATCCGAAGGATCCCCCAATATGGGCCCTTAAAGCGAGGCCTCAGCCGCCACGTTTCCCGGGTTTCTTAGCCGCGATTGAACTGCCTCACCTAAAGGTGCATCCTGTTTGTGGGTTGATTTTAGCGCGCGAGAGCTCCGAGGAAAAATCGGAAGCCAAGAGTTTGACGATTGGTATCCTTTTTGTCAATCGGGCGACTGAAGATGGTGGCCCGACTTTTGCCTCCGTTCCTGGACTTTCAGGAGTCGGCCTGCATTTACCGGTAGCTCGACGGCCGCAAAGCGGATGGCAAACTGCCGAGAGGGCGGCATGGCAGAATATTGCGGATTACCGCTAAGCAACATCTGCCCAACAGCCCAAAACCCCTGCGTTACTCATAATTAGGGCCGCAACACGCTGCAAGGAGTGTTCCCGACCATTTTCGTGCAGGGCCAAACGTGGCAACAATTTAAGGCAGTCCTTCCGGTAAGATACGCGGAGTAAGCCGACAACCCCCGGGTCGCGGGTTACCCATCTGATCCTGAGTTCATTGAGCTTGAGCTACCACGACGACCCCCGGTTAGGGGGTTACCCAGCCGCCCTTTACAGTTGTGCCGGTATTACCCGCGGAGATACCCGGGTCCTCCCGCAAGCGGGAATAATATCCCCACTTGTTTCGAAAGGCCCCTCACCAAAGGGCTTACACCGCCGGTTCCAAACAACGGGGATCGTCAAATTTGGGATTATTGACCCGGGACGTAATGGGCACAGCCTCCATCCGCTCCTCTGGGTAAGGTTGTAAAAGGGATCGAAGCTGCGAAAAGTCCGTGATTTGGGGGTCCAACCAGCTCGCATAGTGTTCTGGAGAAAGAATCACAGGCATGCGGTCGTGAATGGGCCGCATTACCTGATTTGCATCTGTCGTCAAGATGACGCAGGAATCCAATGCCGAGCCGTCCGGTGCCTCCCAATGATTCCATAGTCCTGCGAAGGCAAACAGTGTGTCACCTTTTAAACAAATGAAATATGGTTGTTTACCACGCGGCAACTTACGCCATTCATAGAAGCCGTCTGCTGGTACGAGACACCGACGGTAGCGAAACGGTACGCGAAAGGCCGGTTTTTCCTCCACCGTTTCCGACCTTGCATTGATGAAGGCCGGTGCGCCTTTCAATTCCTTGACCCAATGCGGAACCAACCCCCACTGCATAAAAAGGCATTCGCGCTCGAGGGGTGAATCGAAGGGAAATCGCGTCCGAACGGCTAGAATTGGCTGGCTTGGCGCGATGTTAAACCGTGGAGGGAAATCCGGGACCGTGGATATGCCGAATTGCTCAGCGATCTGTTTGGCTGTGGCGCGCAGCGTGAATCTTCCACACATGAAGCCCTACTCCGAAAAACTACTACAGGCCGGCTCAAAATTCGCGCCGTACCATCGCGAAGCAAATAGGGGGATCCGAATCTGGAGAACGATTCCCCGGTACAACGGCAGGCAATTGCTGAGCGGAAACTGAAGCGACATGTTCCCGGTATCCGGCTAAACTTCGGTTGTACCCTTCAATAAAAGCTGCTCGAATTGCTTCGCATTTTTTGGCGCATTTGCTTCCCAGTCATTGTTAAAAAATGCATACACGGCACAGGTCTTCAAAAAAGCGGAAACTCGAGCAGCCCATTCCCGCAACTCCGCCTCGGAGTAATCGTAGCGGTAGAGTTGCCGCCCTAGCCCATGAAACCGAAGAT
The DNA here is from genome assembly GCA_937128505.1 of uncultured Thermogutta sp. Taxonomy (GTDB): domain Bacteria; phylum Planctomycetota; class Planctomycetia; order Pirellulales; family Thermoguttaceae; genus DTLM01. The sequence goes on along the minus strand of CAKZMM010000026.1, from coordinate 58,032 downwards.
AGAGAAAGTCGGTTGTGGGGATAATTTCCGCGGGAAGCCGCAGGTGACTGACTGCCACAAACGCCGCCTTATGGTGCTGAAGCAGTTGGGCAGTATCCTTGCACCACCAACTGGGATGGCGAAACTCCATGGCGTACCGGTAATCTCGAGGCAAAACCGCCAGAAATCGCTCCACGCGGTCCAAGTCTAAATGGAACGACGGCGGTAATTGCCAAAGGATCACTTGCAATCTTTTTAAGGGCTGTATTCTTTCAAGAAAAATCTCCAGGTCGGTCGCGAAATTTTCGAGTCTGGCCAAATGGGTTACCGACCGAGCGCCCTTGAGCACAAGATGAAACTCTTCGGGAAGTCGGGCGTTCCAACTAGCGATCATTGCCGGTGTCGGTATCCGGTAAAACGTCGCATTAACCTCAACCGTACAGAATTTCTGGGCATAATAATTTAACCAATCCCGAGCTTTGACACCTTCCGGATAGAAGCGACCTTGCCAATCGGCGTAACTCCAGCCAGATGTACCCACGTAAACGCGCGGCTTTTGTTTTCGCATAGCCGCCTCTCCGGAGTTCGCTTAATCTTGTGGATTAGTAGAATACTTACTTGCATATTAGCAGAGTGCATGTTTTTCACAAATTGCACTCTAATTCCGCACATATTTCGCAACGGCGGGGCCCTTTGCAATGGTGTAAACCTGACGTCAGTTTGCTCACGTTTCAAGCCAAGGGAAAATTTTATTCTGCGGCCGATTTTCGGCGATGCGTGACCGAACCCTGATTCTTCTCGATTCAATCGTCAAGCCTCCAGGAGCTCTGTGGTAGAAAAGGCCCCTACTCACCTCGACGTTCCTTCTCATTACTCCCTTTCTCGTTCCTTCAATGTGACGGTTACACCCCCGAATGCCCCAGTTCACTACCAATCGCTCTCACCCGCGAAAACCGCGCCCGAGGTGAAAGAGGATTTCGGCTGCCGTCTCTACTTCCTCGAGGGATATCCACTCATCGGCGGTATGAGCTTGCTCGATGGCGCCGGGTCCAAACACGATTGTTGGAATTCCCGCCGCTACGAAGAATGCAGCATCGGTAGCATAGGGAGCTCCTAACATCTCTCCACGACCCGCGATTTGCTCCGCGAGGTGTGCAAGCTGTCGAGCGATCGATTGATTCGACTGATCCGGGAGCGGAAGGCCCACCATTGAAGGCTCCTCATGCTCGATGCCTTCCCTCAAGCCCGTCCGCTCTTCGATCCATCTAATCAGCTCTTCCCGGGCATCAGTAGGGGATTCGTTTGGCGCAAGCCTCCGATCAATTTCAATGGTGCAAGAATCAGGGACGGTATTGACGCTGACCCCGCCAGTGATAGTGCCGACGCTGACAGAGGGCTTTCCCGAGCGACCCACCGCGCGCTTTTGTGCGAGTTGATCTCCGTATTCTTCGATTGCGCGTAAAACATGGGCCATCTGGTAGATAGCGTTGATCCCCCGATCAGGAAAAGCACTGTGGGCCGCTTTACCTCGGGCATGACAACGCCAACGGACCACCCCTTTATGCTCAACAATCACGTTTAAGCTCGTAGGCTCCGCAACAACGACGGCCGCGGGATGAAAATCGAATGGCGGCCCAGCATCTCCGGAAACCGATTTTTGGCCGCCGGTACCCATCAACCGAGCCAAAGCCTGAGAGCCTGAGAAACCGAATTCTTCATTTACCGTAAACGCAACCCCTAAGCGAACTCCCGTTTGCTTTGGCTGGCTTAATAGCCTCTGCAAAGCAAGGAGTATTGCGGCCATCCCGCCTTTTACATCACACGCCCCGCGGCCGTAGAGGCGACCACCGATGACGCACGGGTCAAATGGCCGAGCCATCTCCGGGCTTGGCGGCACCGTGTCCATGTGCGCCGAAAAGACCAGGAGTGCTCTGTCATCCTGATTCTTTGAAACGGCGGAATGACTCTCCTGCGGGCCTGAAATATCCGTCTCTACTGCCACGATATTCTCTCGGCCGGGATCCACGGGCTGACGCCAAATTGCAAGCCCCCAGCTTTCCAGCAGTTCCGCCAGAAAATTGGCAATCCGAGCCTCACCGCACTCTGGAGGCATTTCCACACGACCCATCGGATTGACGCTCGGAATGGCAACCAACCGGCAAAGAAGGCCCTCTGCCTTCAGTGACTCACCCCGCACGGAGCCAAGTTCCACGTTTTTGCTCATCTTCGAGGTCTTAGTTTCTTAGATACCAATTATTTCCCAAATGTCTATAAAACTTGCCTATGGGTTCAGTGGATGAATCCTGAGGCTTATCCAATGGATCCCCTAATCTCAGGCATGAATGCCATCAGCTTTGTGGCTAAAATCCGGGAGCTGGATCGCCGAAATTCGAATACATTATGCGGCAAATAGAAAAGCCGATCCAAACTGTAAGCATCATACCATTTCCAACATTCTGGATATTTCCAACATTCTGGGCAAGCAGGGTAATGGCGAGTTCAAAGCGCATGCGGACCTTGCAATCACCGCGTTCCCAGCTTCCCGCCATCGCACCGCTTTCTGACCGGTTGTGAACCGCTTTGTCAAGACACGCGAGCAAGAAAACCGTGTGGAAAATGGGGCAGTCGGCAAAAAGTTGAGGACAAAAAGGGGAACCGCCGGGAAAACGATTACTTCGAAGGCGAGCAAGGAACTGGTGTTGAAGGAAACAAATACATTAGATTTTCATGCCCTAAATCTCAGCACGACGACGGCGCGGTGGGTTCGCACCGGCTACTGAGACTGCGAAGTTCGTGCACGGCTGCCGACATCTTGAAATAGGGTTCCGACACTTTGAGCAACGGTTTGGCAAAGTCAGCCGGCGAAAAGCTGCGGAAGATGCGGGAGTGCAAATAACCAAATTTTCTCAAGGGAATGCGCGCTGATTGGTGCGAGTGAAGCTACTCTTACGAGGTTTGGACAAAAGTGGTCAGGGGCGGGTTTCCAAGACTATGGGCTCGTGGGATCCATCGGCTACCACGCGAATTGGAACTGACCATTGACAGCTTCGGACTTTGCAAAGTCCCTCCCGGCCCTCCTGGCAAATGAAGTAAGTGACGGTAACTTTTAGAGGAATCTCGCCTGAGTCCCCTTGTACGGGTATTGAAATTGTGGACTGAGTTTCGGGATTCTTGAGCACATGAGTCCGACCCAAATGCGAATCCACGATGGCAAGATTTCCCCGCGGTTTCCCAACATCGGCCAAACTTATCTGAAAGCTCAACGGGGCCAGCGGATTCAGTTTATAGTTGAAAGGCAGACGCAGGTTTAATTGAAAGGTCAAGAGACCGTTTTTTATGCTGCGTTCGACCGGATCTAGAAGGATTTCGTCCCTACCGGCCAATTCATCTTCTTCAACCGGAGCAAAGTCTATCGAGGGCGGCTCAAGCCCTTTCAAAACTAACGTGGACACTTTTCCACCGGTTGCGAGATCCACCACCCGGATCAAGTGATTGTTCGTATCCGCCACAAAAAGCCGACCTGCCGCCGCCGTGATTCCGGCCGGTTCATTGAACGTCGGAGGTTCGTCTGTAAAGCCTTTTTCGCCACTTCCGACGAGGGTTTTTGTTTGACCGGTGGCAGGATCAATGACACGAATTTTATTGTTGTACGTGTCTGCGACGAATAGTTGACCCTCGTAAAACACTACCCCTAACGGGTGCTGAAATCGGGCCGATTGCGGGGGTCCGTCCACATCACCAAAGGTAAACAGCCTTGCCATGGGAAGCCACGCGGTGCCTGCCACCGTTCGGACGCCACCTTGACCCCGAAGGGGTACGGCGCGGATCGAACTTCCCTCGCTATCCGCCACGTAAAGCCACAAACCATCCGTAGCCAATCCGCTAGGCTGAGCAAACGCCGCAAACCCCAGTTCAAAAGGCCGCCGCGGCAAGAGAGGACCATCGATAATATCCTCGCGGCCATTGCCGGCAAAGGGTTCGATGACCTGCTCATTCAGTCGCATCCGCCAAATTTGGTGGGGTCCCGCCATGGCAATATAGAGGTAATCTTCGTGGATCAGCAAATCCCACGGGCTTGCCAACGGCTGTCGGAGCGGAGCGCGACTGCCCGTCACGACCGGTTGACGGTTCTGCACCTCGGTGCCGGCAATGGTCCGCACCTCGTTTGCACGGAGGTCGACTTTGCGGATCAGGTGATTGCGGGTATCGGCGACATACAACAGATCCCCTTTCAACGCTAATCCTTGGGGATCATTGAATTGGCAAGAGGAGAAATCGCCGTCTTTGCGACCGCGTCGCCCCTCGCCGATCATTGCCAACACATTCCCCTCAAAATCGGTCACGACGATTCGATGGTGCCCGCTATCGGAGATAAACAGTCGACGCGAAGCCTCGTCGGCAAGGATTTTGCCTGGATAGCGAAGTGGGGTGCGACTTGGCTGCCGCGTCTCCAGCCCAAAGACCAGGGGAGTCTCGTCAATCAATCCCCGCCGCCGGTAGTCTGGCAGGGCACGCCGCAACAGAGCGTCCAAGGTCTCGAAAGTGGTTTCCCCGCTTGTTCCCCATACCGCGTAGCCCTCGGGATCGATCAGGATGAGTGTGGGCCAAGCGCGGACACCGAACCCATTCCAAAGTTCATGGCGTGCGTCGTTGACCACTGGATGCCGGATGCCGTAACGGCGAATCGCCTCCACGATATTCTCGGAGCGGCGCTCCGCGTCAAATTTTGCTGAGTGCACACCGATTACGACCAATTCCCGCGGATAGGCACGCTCCAGTTTTTCCAGCTCCGGCAGTACGTGCATGCAGTTGATGCAACAATAGGTCCAGAAGTCCAAAAGAACGAACTTCCCCCGGAGCTGCTCAAGGGTGATTGGACCCGCACAATTAAGCCACTCAAGCCCTTCTGGCCATGGTGGCACACGGATACGCTGCGAAAAGGGGCGTTCTTGACTCATAACGTCATCGGATATGACCAGGTTCCCAAATAAGGCGACCAGCAAAATCCAGTAGAGGTGAGGGCGCAACATCGCTCGATCTCATTCCGAGAACTAAGAGAAGGTTGCTAGGGACTTCTCCGGCAGGACCTAATTAACCCTTCCGCGAAAAAAAGTATCACGAAATACAAAAATGAAGACCGAACTCATTGGTTCCAATTGAAGCAAATGCACCCCCGCGCAATGTGTTGCGAGATGTTGTATTGAAAGCACCTTTCACTACGAGAACGCCGAGTGCGGGTTGCTCCCCGCGCAGTGGGAAACGAACTGCTGTATTGGTCACAGCTCCTCTGAGGGAACTCATTTCAGGACCTCCGAGGAGTCCTTTGACGAAATTTTTAGCAACGCACTTTCTGAAGGAAAGGCCCAACGAGAAAAAGGCCCATCTTTTGCGCTCCGTATTTCGTCGAGGCAGAGGAGCCGTCAAGCCCCGAAACCCCTGGGGGACCGTGCGTTCGCGGGAATGATTAAAAAACTTCCGCTGCAAAAGACGAGGACCCTCGAATCATTACCCCCGAAAGTAGGATAGTTCTTATCGCACTCTCGGAACGATGCCCGGCTTGGTGAGCCCCTCGTGGGCCTAAGCGTACTGCTTATGGCGGGCTTCAATCCTCACGTTATGACCCGCCATAACGCCCTCGCTTTAGCTTATTCCTTCAAGGCACCCCTCCTTGCCTTTAAAGCACCCCTCCTTAACTTGTTGCGTTCTCATGCTCCTTCTTACACTTCTTGTACTGTTTCCTAACTTCTCTCATTTAGCTGGTCGCAACTTGTCACTTAACTCCTCTTAGCGCACGCTCCCAAAATCCGAATCGCATTGGCTCAATGGCGTGTTTTGGAAGCAGCTTCAGTTCCCAGGTTTAGTTCCTCTGGGCGACGGTCGTTCAAGGTTTTCACAGCACCGTTCATTAGACGCACAGAAAATTATCTTGAGACCAGGATAAAACGGTCACGAGGCGATGGTCGTCGGCGTGTGCTCGAGACAAGATCGTAAAAAACGGCCGGTGAGATTGTCAGGGAGCGATGCGAGTTCCTCGGGTCTTCCTGCTGCGAGGAGATACCCTCCGCGATCCCCACCTTCGGGCCCGAGATCGATAATCCAATCGGCCGTTTTAATGACGTCTAGATGGTGCTCGATAATGATGACCGTGTTACCCGCGTCAACGAGCCGGTTTAGAACCTGAAGAAGTTTACGAATGTCATCACTATGAAGCCCGATCGTCGGTTCGTCGAGGATATACAAAGTTCGGCCCGTACTGACACGGCTCAGTTCAGCAGCGAGCTTGATTCTTTGGGCCTCACCGCCTGAAAGCGTGGGTGAAGCCTGTCCCAAAGTCAGATAGCCGAGACCCACGTCCTGCATCGTGCGAAGCAATCGCTGAATGATGGGAAAGTTTTGAAATTCTTTGATGGCTTCCTCGACCGACATCTCTAAGATATCCGCGATGGACTTTCCGCGGTAAGTCACCTCTAACGTTTGGGGATTGAATCGCTTTCCCTGGCAAGCAGGACAGGATACGTACAAATCGGGGAGAAAGGTCATTTCGATACACTGCTGGCCGTGGCCTTCGCACGCTTCGCAACGGCCGCCCCGCACATTGAAGCTGAAACGCCCAGGCTTATACCCTCGCTCGCGCGACTCCCTTAATCCGGCAAACACCCGCCGAATATGATCGAAAACACCGATGTAGGTGGCTGGTGTGCTTCGGGGGGTTCGACCAATGGGGGAGGGATCAATTTCCACGACCTTGTCGATCTTATCCGCCCCGCGAATGGCCCGATACGGACCCGGTTTCGGACCTCCCAGCCCCAAATGGCGCCGCAAAGCCCGGGCCAAGGTCTCGCTAATCAGTGAACTTTTCCCTGCACCACTGACACCGGTGACACAAATGAAGACCCCGAGCGGAAAATCCACGGTAATGTTCTTGAGGTTATTCGTTCTCACTCCTTCGAGACGAATGCGGTATTGCGCGGACACGGATCGCCGTTGGCGGGGTAATGGGATTTGAAGTCGTCCCGACAAATACTGCCCCGTGATCGACCGGTAAGATTCGGCTAAGTCAGCCGGCGTTCCGGCGGCTACCACCCGACCTCCGTGGCGTCCCGCGCCCGGCCCCAAATCCAGAACCCAGTCGGCGGCTCGAATCATCGACTCATCGTGCTCAACAACGATGACCGTATTGCCGTGCTGCTGAAGTTCCCTCAAGGCCTCAATGAGCCGGGCATTGTCTCGGGGGTGCAGGCCGATGGAAGGTTCGTCCAAAATGTAGCAAACGCCAACCAAGCCTGCTCCCAGGCTGCTGGCCAGTCGAACCCGTTGGAGTTCACCACCGCTAAGGGTCTCTGTGGGACGGTCCAAGGTCAGATAATCAACGCCCACTCTGCGGAGGAAGTCGAGCCGCGACAACAACTCACCGACAATCGGTCGAGCGATCGGCTTTTGGGACTCACTGAACGTCAATTGGGCGATGAATCGCTGGGCTGCCTCCACGGTCATAGCGGTCAACTCGTGGATGGCTTGGTCGCTGATCGTTACCGCCCGCGCTTCAGGTCGCAAACGAGCCCCCCCACAATCCGGGCAAGGGAGACGCGAACGATAGTCCGCCAATATGCTTTCAAAACTCGAGGAACTATGCCGAAATCGTTCCTCCAGCCAAGGTAGGAGCCCAGTAAACTCCTTGCCATCTCCCCGAAGTAGTTGCCCAAGGGCTTTGGAGCCCAAATCGGCGAGAGGTGTTTCCCACAAGGCGCCGAGCTTTTTCAAGAACGGCTCAATCCAATCGCGGCAGGAGCGCCGCCAACTGGCAGGCATCTGGTCCCATAAAGGCATGGCACCCCCACCCAAAGGGAGCTTCCGGTTTTGGATGAGAAGCTCGGGATCGAATTGATCCACTACCCCCAATCCGTCGCAGGTCGGGCAAGCACCATAAGGACTGTTAAAGCTAAAAGTTCGAGGCTCTAATTCGGCAACACTAATCTGACAAGAGGGGCAGGCATATCGAGTGCTGAAGAGCCGCTCTTGCCACTCCCCACGTTCCTGACCTGCTGTTTGGTAACAGACAAGGAGCGCACCTTCGGCATGTTGGAGGGCAAAATTAACGGACTCCCGAACTCTTGCGGCAACCTCGGGACGTATGACCAGCCGATCCACCACCGCTTCGATGTTGTGGCGGCGCTGCCGGGCAAGACTTGGCGGTTGCTCCAAATCGACCAATTGGCCATCCACACGCGCTCGAACAAAGCCAAGTCTCCGTAGTCGAACAAATAGGTCTTTATGCTCCCCTTTTCGCCCGCGAACAAAAGGGGCCAATAGCATGACACGTGTGTTGAAAGGTAGTCGCAAAAGTGCCTCAATTACTTGCTCGGCTGACTGCCGCTGGATCGGTTGCAAACATTTAGGACACCGGAGAGTGCCCAACTTCGCATAAAGTAGCCGTAGGTAGTCGTAGATTTCCGTCGCCGTTGCCACCGTACTTCGGGGGCTGAAAAGACCGACCCGTTGGTCTACCGACAATGTCGGTGGCAACCCCTCGATCAAATCAACATCCGGACGCTCGAGCTGATGAAAGAATTGGCGGGCATAAAGGGAAAGGCTTTCCAGATACTGACGCTGTCCCTCGGCGTAAAGCGTGTCGAAAGCCAATGAGCTTTTACCGGAACCGCTCGGTCCGGTAATGACCACGAGCTTTCCATGGGGTAAATCTGCATCGATATTTTGAAGATTGTGAACTCGCACTCCGCGTAGCTGGATCGCTGTTCCATTCTTCGAACTGGAAGTCTTGTTAACAATTTTACGACGCGCAGACATCTGTTACTCTTATAAATGACACGTTGTTTTGTGCATTAAGTTGTGATTCTGAAGGCCAAACGAGTTACCTTCGTAACAGCGGCATTAGTGCCCTTTCGCGTCAAATTTTTAGTTAATCTCCTTGCCAATGTCCTAACCCAAGTGATCCTTGCTGCGCTCCCGCAGCGATCGCCGTTTCTGGAATCCTTGTTTCATTAATTATCAGGATTGTCCCTTGAAAGTCTTGCCAATGGCCGGTCGGTCTCAAATCCCCGGAACTGAAAAATTTTATAGGCTTGGTGCCGCCTCGCGAGGAGGGCCCACACATTGTCGAGCGGACTAAGCGGGGCCTAAGCTGGACTGAGCAGCTTAAGCCCCCAGAGCCGTGAATCCTAGATATTTTCGGCGACAATGTTATGATGCTTAGAAAGTCATGTTTGCGGAAGTACAGGCTAGTAGCAGGGCGGATTCGGAGAACATTTCATAGGGCCTAATACTGCTTGCTTGAGTTGTTAATTTGGTGATGAATCAGCGGTGAGTTGCCATTTGGACTTCGTATAAGTGCGGAGAAAAAGGTGCGGATCAAAATTGGGTGATTTCGACGCAGCTTGACGGCGGGGACCATTTTTGACCTGGCAAAGCTATCGAGGACCTTTAGACATTTCTAACTTTCGGCTTAAATTTCCTTTGAGGTTGTAGGTGTAGGTTTAGGCTGCCAAAGAATGTCTTGCCCGTCGACAAAGCTTCGTAATGCTTTCCCCCATCACTATCGGTTCCAGGTGAGACAGGATCGAGTTGGAGAAACTTCGGCCACTTGAGAATAGGATGTTGTAAAGTGTGGGCCCGGTGTTTTGACTTAGTTCTGGGCAGAGAGGTGGTTTCCGAAACCGGGGCCTTCAAATTGTAATCCTGCTTCTTTTATCCTATGTAGGTTTTTGAGGCGAACGCTGAAGAAACTTTCGGTTTTACCGTGAATGACTCGCGAAATCTGACAAAAAGTTGACAAAAAGTAAGTGACATAAACCAGCTAACAGGTGCTGTATGGGAAACTCGCTTCCCGGTTGCGGTCGCAGGCAGAGGTGCCGGTTTGTTTCCCGGCGGAAAGAAAAATTTCTCAGTTGCCGTCGGTTACCCCGACTTTTTGGGGAGAATTTCCGAGGGAATGGCATTTGCTCAACCCTGGGAGCGCTTTTTGTAGGGATCGTCGGGGTGCTGGGAGTCTTGTGGGCCGGGTGGGGAATTGCGCAGGATAAAGAATCTAAAGAAGAAAGTTCAACCCGGCGGCCGCTTGTGTTGCATGCCATGCTCGAAAATGAAACGATCACGCCGGGTACGGCCGGTTATATCCTTCGGGCGATCGACGAAGCAGAATCTCGGCAGGCAGAATGTTTGATTATCAGCCTGGACACGCCTGGTGGGCTACTGGAATCGACTCGTCAATTAGTCAAAAGGTTCTTAAATAGCCGGGTATGCATCGTCGTTTATGTCTCGCCGGCGGGAAGCCGCGCGGCCTCAGCAGGGGTGTTCATCACCATGGCCTCGCATGTGGCGGTCATGGCTCCCGGGACAACGATCGGCGCTGCCCATCCGGTGAGTATTGGGGGGCTACCTTTCCAGCCCTCGGAGGAGCCGGAGTCGCAATTGCGGAGCTTGTTTACTAGGCCTTTCATGGGTCTGAACTCGGAAATCAAAAACGACCGCCTGTCGTCCTGGGGAGACGGGAGGCGTGAATTTTTTGGGGGGCACGGCGAGTTCTTAAAGCTGATTCAGGCTGTAGAAGACCCGGCAGGGGTCCCAACACCTCAGATCGGTCCGTCGGATGAGCCGCCGGGTTCGACCCCCGAATCTTCCCTGACGGCTCAGGGAGAGGCCGACGAGAAGTCGGAAGCCTCAAAGTCGGAAAAGCCGGCGGCTGCCGAGAAAAACGCCAAGCGCGCTTCCAGCCCGATGGAAGAGAAGATCGTGAATGATACCGTCAGTTGGGCTCAGGCATTGGCAGAGGAACGCGGGCGGAATGCGGAATGGATTGTTCGAGCCGTTCGGGAAAGTGTCTCGATCACCGACCGCGAGGCAGTGGAGCTAAAAGTTGTCGACCTTCAGGCAAGCGATTTGAATGACCTGTTAGAAAAGCTCGACGGGCGACTGGTGCAGTTGCCGCAGGGGCCTTACACCTTACGAACGAAAGGGGCTACGCTTGAACAGATATCCATGTGGTGGGGGGAACGGCTGCTCTCCCTACTCAGTCATCCTCAGGTGGCTCTGATTCTTTTGATCTTCGGCTTTTACGGGGTTCTTTTCGAGCTTTATTCACCGGGTTGGGGCGTGCCCGGGACCGTAGGGTTGATCTGCCTGCTGCTAGGTCTTTACGGTTTATCCGTCCTTCCGGTAAATTACTTAGGCTTAGGGTTGATCGTCGTTGCGTTTGGGCTTTTTGTCGGCGAGTTGTTCGTGGCTAGCTATGGCTTACTCACTTTGGCCGGAGTCGCCTGTATGATTCTCGGGGGATTGATGCTGATCGAGTCGCCGACGGAATTCTCTGGCGTTTCCCTCAACCTGATCGTACCCATTGCTTTCGCAACCGGAGCGATTGTGTTTTTACTGATGCTGGGTGTGCTGCGTAGCCATCGGGGTCGAGTCCAGACAGGCGATGAGGATATCGCGGGACAAGTGGTTGAGGCAAAGACGGATTTCACGTTTCAGGAGGGGCAGTACGTAGGAAAAGTCTTGGTCCACGGCGAATGGTGGCAGGCCTCCAGCGATCAGCCTATTCGGCAGGGTACAATGTGCTCCGTTTTACGCCGCGATGGCTTGACGTTATGCGTGCAGCCAAAGACAGATTCCGCCGAGGTTAGCCGGTTCCAATAAAGCAAGTCATTTGAGAGTCGTGTGGCGAGCGTAGCAGGACCGTTGAATCACTTGTTCTCTACGTTTCCCATAGTTCAAAGTCTCGATTGGAGGCCTCCGCGGCATACCCACTCGCGGCGAATAACTTGCGACCCCGCTTTTTTGCAGGGGATCAGCGATTTGAGGGCGGGACCACCGATAACGGCCTCGCCGACGGGCTTTAGGCTCATAGAAGCTTGGACCTAGAGGTTGCGTTTGGCGGTAAGTTGGGCGTCTTACAGGGTTTTGAGTTTGCGAACGGTTCCGCGTAGTTCTGAGTAGTACTCAGCCGAAAAGCCGGCAAGTGCGGAGCGATTTAACCTCTTCGTTAGAAACAGCTCCAACTACTAGTTTCTCGGGGAGAAAATGCGGTTTGTCGTGGAGAAATTTGTGCGTCCAAATGGTTGTTTGCTTGAGGTGGTCCACAATACGATAATCATCCGCAATCACGGTGGTAGTTACGGACATCAAAGGGGGACGTGCGCCGGGCAGGCCTGTGGCGCAAGGTCGCGTTGGTTCAGGGGGGAGTTTGCTGCGACGAGGGAACTGTTACTTTAGTTTGAGGAGATTCATGCGATGGACGTCAACGCCGTGCAAATGGTAGGGTTATTCCTGGCTGTGGTGATCGCTTACTTCTTGTCGTGCATCCGTGTACTGTTCGAGTATGAAAGGGGTGTAATCTTCCGTTTGGGCCGCGTCCTGGGAAGGGCGAAGGGGCCCGGCTTGATTTTGCTCTTTTGGCCGATCGATCGGTTGGTCAGGGTAAGCCTTCGGACCTATGTGCAGGATGTGCCGCCACAGGATGTGATCACGCGGGATAATGTGTCGGTTACGGTGAATGCCGTGGTTTATTTCCGCGTCGTCGATCCGAGCAAGAGCGTCCTGGAAGTGGAAGATTACCGCTACGCCACGTATCAGTTATCGCAAACCACTTTGCGAAGCGTATTGGGGCAAGTCGAATTGGATGAACTTTTGGCTGAGCGGGAGAAAATCAACCTCCATTTGCAGGAAGTGATCGACCGGCACTCTGGCCCTTGGGGCGTCAAGGTGTCTCTGGTGGAATTGAAACACGTCGATTTGCCGGACCAAATGCGTCGCGCTATGGCCAAGCAGGCGGAAAGCGAACGAGAACGCCGTGCCAAGATCATCCATGCGGAAGGCGAATTTCAGGCGGCAGCCAAGCTTCGCGATGCGGCCAAAATTCTCGAGGAACAGCCGAAGGCTTTGGTCATGCGATACCTCCAGACATTGGTTGAAATTGGTGCCGAGCACAACACGACAATCGTCTTCCCGGTACCTATCGAATTGCTTGCCCCCATGTTTACCCGCTCGGAACCGAAGCCTGCGAATTAGTCGCTTCGCAAAGCACCGGTTTCCAGCATTTCCCTGATCGGCATGGACTGGAAAACGCGGTGGCGGAAAAGGCAGATTCGGTCTATCGGGTATTTTCGCTCGACCCGAGTTTTTGGAGATTTTTGAAATCAAGCTCCGCCTTCAGTGAAAAAACTCCCGGAGTCATGGGGTTTTCGTGGCCCATTGCCGCGGGTCGAGAAGCTTGGAATCTCGGGGGCCAGTTATTGGGATGAAAGCCGCCTCGGATCAACCGGTTTCTAATCGGGGGGATACAAGGCGTCTTAAACCGAGCTTTCCCCCGTAACTCCGGGATCAACACCGCGATCTTTTGCCCCCGACGCTCTTGCGGAGGAGGAAATCCGAAGCGGAGCAAAGAAATCTTCACTTATTGGCGTCCGCCCGGTGGCACGAGGTCCCTCGTCTTTTTATGGCCGACCGAGAATACAAATGTTTATGGCCAAGCAGGAGTACAAAAGGGCATAGTGTCCGCCAGCCGGACGTGCTGTGGAATCGGTGGTTGGGTGCCCAAATGGGGTCTAAGCGGAGCTTGAAGGCTTGGTGGCCATGATCACCGAATTCATATCTTCTGAGCGAACCACCAGCTCAGGGGAGTTGAACCCGGCACTGATTAGATCCTCGCAAAACTCCTCAAAAGTGAATGTGTTTCCGCGGGCAGTGGCAACCAGCATATTGACGGCAAATAAGGCCCCTTGCAGAGGGCGTGTGCGGTCCGGCGCCATCACGATATCGCGAATCGCGATTTTACCGCCCGGCTCTAAGGCCTGGAAAACTTTGGCGAAAAGGGCACGGTTATCTTCCCGAGCGTGTTGATGAGCAATGGCGCTGACCCAGGCGAAGTCGGCACCGGCAGGAAGCGGATCCCGATAAAAATCCCCAGCTACCAAGTGAATTTGTTTCGCCTGGGGATGATCGGCCAACCGGCGTTTTGCTTGCTCAATAGCATGCGGCAAGTCGAAGATGGTAGCCACGGCGTTCGGCCTAGCGCCCAAAAAAGCGAGCGTCCACGTACCGGAGGCACCCCCTACATCCAAAAGATGGTGAAAGGGCGGGGGACCCAGCTTGGCTACTAAACTGTCGGCAACCGGCGACGATACGACGTGCATCGCGGCGACGAAGGCATCTCGGTCGGCTTCCCACCCTCGGATGCTGGCAGGCCGTGGGGCGGGAATCCCGGCTTTCACAGTCCATGCCATCTGGGCCCAGGCACGGAAAATGTTCATGCGATGTAAAACCATCGGGAGAATGGTTTCTGGGTGATGGAGGCTCAAGCTTGGTTGAAGACTGGCCGGAACGCTGTAGCGATCTTCAACTTTCTCCAAGACCCCCAAGGCGGCTAAGGCGTCAAGCAGAATCCGTGTGGCGCGAAGATCACTACCGAGCTTGGCCGCGATTTCTTCCCCCGTGAGCTGCTGCTTGCCAAGGGCATCGAAAAGTTCGAGTTCTGCGGCAGCCCCCAAGATGCAGCCCGACATGAACGCCGTGCCCCACTCTAATAGGTCCTGTCGGGTTATCGGCTTGGTCGTCATATTGCGAGTTCTTCTCCGTAAAGCACGGGGGGAATAGCAGCAGGAAAGTCGATAATTGTTGACGATGCATGCTCTTGCTCAACGGCTCTTTTTTGCACACCGGAGCAGATTGCCGGAACACTCCAATCCAAGGTTCAGGCGTCGGTAGAAATCCTGCGCGGAGCAAGATTTGAGCTAGCCTCGGCAAGAAATTCCCTGCAAGCCAGGGGGTTATCCACTCGTCAAGCGATAAAGCACTATCATCCGTCACACTTTGTGAATGCGGCCAATTCCTACCGCGATCGTACCACAAACCATAGGCGTTGGCTTTTTAGGGGTTTCAGTTTCACTACGCTAATGCTGCGCTTCTGTGCTCCCTGAAAATCAGAGCCGGGAAACGTTGCTCCTCTAATAGTGGGTGGCAGACCTCCGTTTGGATCCAAATTATCTCTACTTATCTCTACGAAGCCTCGCCGGCCGGAGGGGCGGGCACACCGTCTGCGATTCCAAAAACCGGCCCAAAAGTGGGGACAGCCCACTCTAGCCACCTGATTGCTATTCGGCTCGATCTTCAATTAGACTAACAGAGGATAATCGAAACAAGCGCTGAAACTGCGAATAGCCCTAATTTACGTAGCCCATTGATCTGAGTCATCGATATTCACCTTCTCACCCTGGCCGCAACGCTGAGGGAAAACTGTAGTGCTTACAAGCCACGAGGTGTTTGTGACAGTTGGGTGGGGTTTCGGGGATCGTTGATCGGCGGGGTAGTCCGATGAAGTCTCGGTACGAGCAATTGGGCATAAAGATTGGCGACCGGCTCGACGGGTGAGTTTTTTGAATGGGGCCAAGTCGTGTTTGACGCGGAAGCCGTCATGCTGACCCTGATTACTCATGGACACCTTCTCGACGAAGAAAGTCTTGAGTGGATTGACCGTGAGTTGATCCTGCCGGCAGTGCCACCGGTGCGGAGTTTTGGGAGGGCCGCTCGCGCGGAGGCCGCGCCTTCGGAGACGGCGGATTCGCCGCTAATCTTCGCGTCTGACCAGCTTCATCGTATCGGAGCGTTGGTGGGAGCGGGCTGGGTCCGGGAATTGGGCCTACGAGTTCGGGCCCTCACGGTGCAGCCATGGTATCTCCACGTCGTGTGTCTTGCGGTCGAATACTCAATTGATCAATTGCGTCGGCATTCGGAGGGCGTCATTCAAAAAGCCTTGAATTGGAGGCGTCCGGTTTGGTCAGAACATTATGCGAAGCGATATCTTTTCGAAGTAACAGAGGTTGAGCGTTGGGCCGCTTATGTGGAATGGCATAATTTGGCATCGGGGTGGGATGCTCGCCCATGGCCCTTCCTTCAGGCGGCAAGTGCAGGCGGGTCCTCGTCCTTGGAATTTACAGATCCCAAGTAAAGAATCGCAACTGCCATTTTGCCGCGAAATTCCAAGTTCTAATGCGGTGATCCAGTTTCATTTATCATTGGTGTTAAGTCAGTGTGGGGTCTCGCGTGTGGAATACAGATGAGCATCATCGGATGGCGCACAACACTCCGTGAGTCCTGTTTTCGATTTATCTGCAGCCGGTTGCATGTGAAATCGTTTGCCAAAAAGAGGAAGTTTTCGAGCTCTATCTAGTGCCTTTGCTTGATGAGTACGGGGACAAGTCGGAGGGCCGCGATGGGCCGCCCATACGTATGGATGGACCGCTCCTAGGTCGAATCCCCCAACACCACTAAAAAAGGGCCGCCCATACGTATGGGTGGACCGCACCAACGGAACCACTAAGGAATCTGGGATGAATGTGCCGGCCTTGCTTGCAGAGGGGCCACTCGCGCTTCTAGATGTCCAGTGATAATCGAACAGCGGTTAACTTACTTGATGGGGTGGTTTTAGGAATAACTTTCGTTTGCCGTTCTGGGTGAGAACCACGCATGCTTTAATTGACTTGGCGGAACGGTTTGCCCATGCCGTGCCGCCGAGATCAATCATGAATAAGTGGGGGTCGTTCGACCCTACCAAAGACTACGATCCTTCGGTTATAATGCACGGCAGGGCTCTAAAGTATCGAATTATGCCCCGCAAAATTGCACACTGATCGCGATAAAAGCGGATTAAATACTGTCTTGAACTTTAGCGAGGGCCCAAGCCCTCCGGCGGAAAAAGTGGAATCGAGACCACTGGTTTACAATTGAGTCGGAAATCGTAGAGTGCGCGGTTCAGCGTGGCGTGGACACTCGCGAAGTGCAGATACAAGCTCATATAGCCGATTGACCACGCAGTTTGAAAGGCGAATTGAAAGATTGCCTGCTTTGGTCATTCGATAAGAGAGTTTATACCGGTGGGTTCTCGTACCGCAGCTCTGCGAATTTGGGACCAAAACTTAAGAATCAAGGTTACTAGCCATGCCGGTTCGCATGGAGTTGTCGCGAATATTGATCAGTGAAATCAACGATCAGCAAATCATCTGGCTGAAGGAAGTCGATGGGAAACGCTCGTTCCCGATCGTGATCGGTTTGTTCGAAGCGACAAGTATCGAACGTCGGGTCAAGGGGCAGCAATTCCCCCGGCCAATGACCCATGACTTGATTCTCAGTGTGATCGAGCTCCTGGGTGGGGAACCTCAGGATGTGATCATCAGCGAACTCCGCGAACACACCTATTACGCTAAGCTACGAATTCGCCGGGAAGGGGAGCTTATTGAGGTGGACGCTCGCCCGTCGGATGCAATCGCCGTAGCCGTAACTTGCCGGCCACCGCTTCCCATTTACGTCAACGAGGAGGTTTTGAACGAGGCGATACCGGAGTAAAACGCGGGTGGACCGGGTTTTCTGCTTTGTAAAATTGGTGAGGCCGGTTTTCTGCTTCGCGGGGTTGATGGGGCCGATCGCCTCTCGCCATTAGCGCAGCAAAGCGCCGGTGCCCAAGCAAAGCTAAGTTTTCATAATGCATTGCCACGGCTATGAAGAAGCGAATTCCTGAAGCATCTCCGCCAGCAGTTCCAGCGGCAAACCAACAACGTTTGATTCACTTCCTTCGAGAATGTGAACCCAGCCGATCCGGTCTTGATAACCGAACGCCCCGGCTTTACCCACCCATTGCCCCGAGTCGAGGTATTCTTCAATAACTTGTTCGTCGAGTGGATCCATTCGAAGTTTGGTTTCGGCAGCCCGCAGCTGTCCATGCCCTGCCTGTATGTCCCAGAGGCAAAGGCCGCTTACGACTCGGTGCTCCCGGCCACTTAATGTGTGAAGGATCCGCCTCGCGTCTGGACGATCGGTGGGCTTGCCGAGGATTAAGCTGCCGCACTCAACGACGGTATCGCATCCAATCACAAGCCCCGCCGGCAAACTTCGCGCAACGTCCGCAGCCTTCAAATAGGCAAGGCGCATGACATAGGTTTCGGCCAACTCATGGGGAAGGGGCTTTGGCTCGTCATCGTGCGGCGGTATCGCTGTGAAAGAGTAGCCGGCTTCGGCGAGCAATTGCTTTCGTCGGGGCGAACGGCTAGCTAAGATAAGGTGCGGTCGCTCCATGAGAATCGTTCATCAATTTTTACGTAATGTTCAATACACGTGACGTTTCCAACACCGGTTGATTTAGCCTGCTCGTGGGGCGGCAGTAGAAAATAGTCCCCCAAGCACCGAATTTTGTGAAGCCCTATCAGTAGAGTATGTTAACTCGCAACGCGTGAATAGGCTGTCCCGAATCGCGGGTGGCGAGAGAACTTTTGGGAGCTGTTACTTGGCGGATCGAGCGCCGGGTAGCTTCCGAGATTGACGCCTGACGGCTTCCCAGATTAAGGAACTTTGAAGGATTTCGCGCGAGGCGGGAAGAAAAACGAATTGAGGAACTGATTGAGGCGGGCAAGTCCGCCGAGGACAAATCGATTTCAAAGTCACCTGATTCTACAAATTCTACAAACTGCATGATTCGTCCCCCTTTTGCGATTATTTATGAGGACAATCATCTGCTCGTCGTGAACAAACCTGCCGGCCTACCCACGATGGGTGTAAGGGGGGACCGACGCAGCGTTGTGAGCTTGCTGCGACATTATATCAAAACTCGCGACCAAAAAACCGGCAATGTTTTCTTGGGCGTCGTGAGCCGGCTGGATACTCCCGTGACCGGAGTAGTTATTCTGGCTAAGACGACGAAAGCAGCAAGGCGGTTGAACGAGCAATTCCGAGCCGGTTCAGTGCTCAAGACTTATTGGGCCGTGATCGAAAAGTGTCCGGACCCCCGCGAGGGTCAGTGGAGCGATTGGCTGGTAAGCGGTGGGCGACATGGCCGTGCTCGATTAGTCGAGCCCGAATTCCCGGAAGCTAAGCAGGCCGTTACCCAATATCGGGTACTTCGGTATTTGGCAGACAAAGTCCTAGTGGAGCTTCAGCCGGTTACCGGGCGGAAGCATCAACTGAGGGCGCAGCTTGCGGCCAGGGGGTTAGCCATATGGGGAGATCGGAAATACGGGAGTCGCAAGCGGTTCCCGGTGGGGCTTGCATTACATGCCCGGCGGCTGGAACTTTCTCATCCGATTGGCCAAGAGCCCTTGGTATTAGAAGCCCCTTTGCCGCTGGTATGGAATCAGGTGGGAATTAAAGAGTAGGGAAGCCGAAATCGGGCGTTTTGGGCAAGTCTTGCCGGAGATTAGCAGCGATCCTGCATTTTGCTCAGCAAAGGCGAAGGTACATTTAGGGTAGCCCCAATATGTCGCATCCTGACGAAAAGCTTCCATTAGTTCAGATGCGCCGAATCTGCAAAAGCTTCGGTCCCGTCCAGGTGCTCTTCGACATCGACTTAGATTTGTACCCGGGCGAAGTCCACATCCTTTTGGGAGAAAATGGGGCTGGGAAAAGTACGCTGGTCAAGGTGCTCGCGGGGGTTTTTACTGACTATGCTGGAACGATCCAATTAGGCGGTCGATTCGTCCGTCCGACTACGCCCCAGGAATCCGCCAAGCTTGGCATCGCGATGATTTATCAGGAGCTTTCACTCGTGCCATATCTCAGCGTGGCGGAAAACCTTTTTGTCGGCCGTTTGCCCGTAATACCCGGCGGGTGGCTTTGGCCAGGATGGCAGAAAAAATTCGCCATGCGATTGCTCGAGCAGGTCGGCCTGAATATCGACGTCCGATCTACCGTCGCAGATCTACCTATTGCGGTCCAACAGCTCGTAGAAATTGCTAAGGCGCTCGGGCGGAATGCCCGGGTGATCATCATGGATGAGCCAACCAGCGCCCTTAACGCCGTCGAAGCTGAAAGGTTATTTCTGGTAATTGATCGATTGAAGCAGCAGGGTTGCGCCATTGTTTATATCACACATAAACTTGAGGAAATCAAGAAACTGGGGGACCGAATTACCGTTTTACGTGACGGGCGGGTAATCGGCACCGCTTTGGCTAAGCAGCTCGATGAAGCCACGATGATCCGCTGGATGGTGGGGCGACAATTGAATCAACAGTTTCCCGCTCGTGACACACTCGGTGAAAAAGAGCGGCTTAGGGTCGATAATTTGGTCGTCCGTAAGGGTGGCCCAGGCGGCAACCCTTCGGTTCGCGGCTTGAGTTTTACCGCTCGCTCAGGAGAGGTGGTCGGTATCGCCGGACTGCAAGGCTCGGGGGCAAGCTGGGTTTTACAGGGTCTTTTTGACCCGATGACTGCCGGGGCAACGGGTTCGGTTTGGTTGGATGGCGAGCTTCTCCGAACCAAGAATCCGCGGGAGGCCATCCGCCGCGGTATTGCTTTACTTACCAATGACCGCAAGGCGACGGGGCTAGTGCTTTCTTTATCGGTCATCGCGAATGCCACGATGGCGGATTGGCCGAGCCTGGCTCGATGGGGCTGGCGTCGTCCCAATTTAGAAAGGCATGAAACCGAGCGTTTAGTGCAGACCCTCCGCATTCGGGCGCCTAGCCTCGATGCAGAGGTTTCGAGTCTATCGGGCGGAAATCAGCAAAAGGTCGCCTTGGCAAAGTGGTTGAAGGTTACGCCCCGAGTATTGCTCCTGGATGAACCTACTCGGGGAATTGACGTTGGAGCCAAGCACGAGATCTACGAGTTGATAAGGCGATGGACTCGCGAAGGGATTTCGATTGTTCTTACTACCTCCGAGTTACCCGAGCTTTTGGCGCTCAGTCACCGAATTCTCGTTTTACACCGGGGATCGCTGACCGCCGAACTCGCCGCTGAAGAGGCAACCCCTGAAAAGGTCTTGGAGGCGGCGATGGGGCGGCTGCTCCGGTCGAACATAGGCCGTGCCAATTCCAATGATTGATAAGGCCTGAACCGACAATGAGAAGGAATAAACCGGTGCAGCCGACTCGGGGTAGGCCCTCACCCAAATTGAATTGTTTTGCCAGTGAATCGCATTCTGCTATTCGATGGCAAGCTACCGCGGGTAGCTTTCGGTCAAGCATTCGGTCAATTCCCGGCACGGTGGCGAGGCACGGCTTAACGGGCTTCTACACCATTCTCGACGCTCTAAAACCGCGTGAGTCGGGGCGGGCGGATTCGAACCGCCGACCCTCTGCTCCCAAAGCAGATGCGCTAGCCAGGCTGCGCTACGCCCCGAAACTTTCTGTTTTAAGCGAATATCCCAAAGGTCCCATTTCTTCCTTTTGACTCATTTTGTCTCTGAACGGGAGAAAAGGGCTTGGAGTTTTACGCAGCTCTTGCATGCGGGTTATTTTTTCATCTCGATTTCATTAAGCTAACGCTCAAGAAGCCTTTTGACAACGGTGTCGCAAATTTTGTTCGATTATTCCAACGGTTGGAATCATCTATTCTAACGGTTGGAATCATCGTTTTCCTACCGTATGAATGGTCGTTCTTCTCTGCGCAACAGTTACCTCTAAAATGACAGCCGTTTGATCAGGCTTTTAGGCTGAGCTCATCGCAATCGTTATGCCGGGCAACTGCCGACGCACCGTATCCTAGTGATTTATAAGTAAGTGTACCGCAATAAGTATAAATCGATACATTCAATAGATTTGTTCGATACATTCAAAAGATTTGTAACGTATTTACACGATCAAAGCTTTCGATGAACCACGACTGCAACACGGTGAATAGGAAAAGCGGACGACGCAAAGCAAATAAGTGGAGATGATTGGGATTCCGCTCGAAGTCGCGCGCCAATTCTTCGACCATAATCAGTCCTTTTTTCAAAGTAGCGAATCGCACGTCAATAAAGCAGCACATCGCACATCAATAACGTATCGCACATCAATAATGTCTTTTCCTTTAATCTCCTTTAATCCGCGCTAATGATCCCCCCATGAACGAGGGGACCTGCATCCCGTTCGCAATTCGCATCTTCAACCGGCTTTAGCGTGGCGGATTGAACCGGGCGAATCGCAAATTTGCCGCCGGATCCTTTCAAATTCCTCATGATTCCGGAAGTGAATGATTAGCTTTCCCCTCCCGCGACTGTTGTGGGTAATCTGCACATTCGTGCCGAGAGCGACCCGGAACTCTTGCTCAAGAGACATGAGGTGCTCGCTTCGAGAACGGGTTGCACGTGGAGGGGCTTCCGCAGCAAGCAGGCGAGGGCGATCCGACTCGGAGGCACGAATGGCTTCTTGCACCAACGATTCGACTTGCCGAACCGTCAAATTCTCCTTTTGAATTCGGCGACAAAACCCTACTTGTTCGGCCTCGTCTTCCAACGGTAGGAGGGCGCGAGCGTGGGCTTGAGAGATCTTTCCCGATCGTAGCGATTGTTGAACCTCTGGAGGGAGGTCCAAGAGTCTTATCAAGTTTGCCAACGTCGATCGATCGATCTTTAGCCGGCTAGCCAATTCCTCTTGAGTTGCTCCAAAATCGCGTAAGTAACGCTGAAAAGCTGCGGCTTTTTCCAGTGGATTCAGGTCTTTTCGGTGGAAATTCTCAACAATGGCTAGCTCGGCCGATTCCCGCTCATTGGCCACGATAATCTGCGCGGGAACGCGAGTCCATCCGGCCTTCATCGCCGCCCGCAGCCGACGCTCGCCCGCCACCAATTGGTATCGGCTTCCGCACCGCCGCACCACGATGGGTTGGAGTAAACCGTGGGCACGTAAACTATCCACCAAAGAATTCAGTTCGGGATCCTCGAAGTTACTCCGCGGTTGGAAAGGATTGGTTTCAACTTGATCGACGGGTATCTCCGCAACTTGGTTGCCGGAGAGTGCTACGCCGTTCCCTGACCCGAGATCTGCACTTGTCGGCACCTGGGGGTTTAGACCGGGCGCGATATTCTCATGAGCACCCTGGATTGAAAGGACTCCCGATTCCTTCGTCCGAGCTGAATCGGTGGAGGGTCGAGGGCGATCCTCTACACGTTCCACTCTTTGATGCGTGATGGCAACCTGTGGTTGGTTTTGACCTGCCGGCAGAGAACCACCTGAATGTTCACCGCCTGAGTGTTGACCAGATTCCCGGGCTTGCAAAGATGGACTTCCCGAGTGGATTTGAACTGTTGGGATGCCTCGGTCGATTGGGGAAAACTCCCCGGAAATCCGTGCCTCAGCCGCTGCACGCAAGTGGGGTGCTCCGGCACCCGAGGGAGCACCGACACTTTCCACCGTTGCGGCTTGAGGTCTATTTTGCTCACTCGGCGAGCCGATAGTCGAATCACAATTTTGTGCCCTTTTCCCAGCTTCTCCAAATTGACTATCCGGTGGAGGGGGCGGCGATTGCACTCGATTTATTTCCGGGGTCGGATCGGACCCTGCAGCCGTAGGAATTCGACCGAGTAAAGCTTCCAATCCTCTGCCAAGTCGCCTTTCCTTAGCCAAGTTCCTTGACCTCCCAGCAAAGTTCTACATAGGCCCGGCTTCCTCGAGATCGCGGAGCATAATCAAGAACCGATTTCCCATGACTGGGGGCTTCTGCCACCGCGACATCCCGAGGAACCACCGTCTGGAACACGATCTCTCCGAAAAACTCTCGCACTTCCTGCTCCACCTCAGCGGTTAATTCCAGGGTATGATCGTACATCGTCAGCAGGATTCCCGCGAACTGTAACTCGGGTGCATCGTGCGCCATTACTTCGCGGATAACCTCGATCATTTGGGCCAGACCCTCCATAGCAAAGTACTCGCTTTGAATGGGCATGAGTACTTCCGTCGAGCTGGCCAGTGCGGTCCGCGTCAATTGCCCAATCGAAGGAGGGCAATCAATGAGGGCGAAATCGTACCGATTCAAGCCCAACTGGAGCTGGCGGCGTACCTGAAGGGCCGAGGCTTCTTGCCGAGCTAACGTCTCCACCTCTCGAAAACTACGGGTGCCCGGTAAAAGATCCAGCCGCGGCACATGAGTGGCGATTACGGCCTCAAAAAGCGGGCGGTTGGTGACCAAAGGGTGCTCAATAATCGGGCGGCATCCCAAGCCGCTGGTGGCATTGCACTGCGGATCCAAATCTACTAGCAGTGTCCTGGCCCCAGACTTGGCAAGTGCGGCTGCTAAGTTAATCGCGGTGGTGGTTTTGCCCACCCCCCCCTTTTGATTGGCTACACACAAGACTCGTCCCATCGGTATCGCCCTGCCCAAGGCAGATTACGCCCGAAACGGGGGGAATTGTACCGCCTTTGTCTGTAACAGAGGAACGTCACTTCTTCAAACTGCTTGCAAGAGCGTCTTCAAAGGTGTGAGGTTGGTGGCGAACATGGACGGGAACTTGAAGTGAAATCAAGCCGAATAATTCACTTCAAGATTCTGTAATGCCTCGGACGGAACCATGAGGTTTTGAGGCAGACGCGCAATCGGTAGTTTGACCTTTGGGAGCCGACGAGAGACTTTCAGCACAGCTTCGTCGCTGAGGTTTTGCAACATGACACGGAAAGCATCAAATGGTGGAGGGCATTTAGGACCAGAATCGAAGGAGCGGAATGAGGAGAGTGGCGAAAGGGGTGCGGTGGGAATTGCAGATGAAAGAGCTTGGAAGATCTGCGGTTAAATCGCCGGTACCACGCGGATGCTTCCTATCCACCTGAGCCAGGTCGTCAATATCGCACCCTTTAGCGTTGTAAACAGTTCCAGGAACCTTAAACCGGCGTGGGTAAAGAGGTGAACTTTTTATTTTGTTTTATTCTGTGGTGTAGAACACACACATGAGCGCTAATAGAGGCCCTAAACGGTATGTTTCGCGCGAAACAAACCGAATTCAAATCTTCCGCAGTTTGCGTGGCTTACCCGAATCAACTGGATAGGTAGCAAGCGAAAGAGAATCATAGAGGACTCCAAAATCATCCCGGAAAGGAATTCATCGGCGAGAGGCGGGCGCAAATTATCCGGCAGGGTGACTTCAAAATCGGCTTATTCGAAGCGGGCAAGCCGTTTCAGAAGGGTGGGTATGGGGGAGTAGCGCTAAGGGAAGATTTCCGAGTGTGTGCCCAGGATTTGCGAGAGCAGGCAATTTGGTGGGAATAAACCGAGCGAACCCGCCCCGAGACGTTTTTCGGCAAGTCTAATTTCAGCAAGTCTAAGTCTTTGGGTCTATGCCGCACGGTAAGAGGTGCGAAAACCGCTTGGGAAGGGTGCTAAGAATTAAACGCGAAAAATCCGTTTTGGACGCTCCACCAACAAGGCAAATGGGAGACCACAATCTTTCCTGAGCGATCCGCCGTCGGTCTGTAATTAAATTAACCTGCAAACCTGAGGTCAGAAGTCGAGTCCTAAACCCCGAACAGCGATATCGGGTCAATCGCGATCATTCCCCCCGCGAAAGCAACCTTCTGTCAACTTCCTGGGCTGATTCCACACCCTTCTTCAGAGCACACGAATTCGCTCTCACATCCGCTCTCACATCCGCTCTCACACGGTGAAAAAGCCAACTCCCCCACAGTTACACAACGTTTAACCAACCCCGTGGTTAAGCCTATGGTATGGCGGAAGGATTATCGGATAAAAGCTTTGTTTCGCGCGAAACGGTAAGGACAAATCCGTCAACGAGGAAGGATTGAGTAAATCAAGCCGTTCTCGCAAGCTTCAAAGCGTACTGAGAAGAGCTCAAATGCCCGCTCGTAAATGGTTGGTTACCGGAATTTTTGCGGCCTGATTAAAAAGTCCTTACTCCAGCGGATTGATGACTAAGCCTGCCAAAAGCTTAGGGTAAAAGTATGTGGTTTTCGGGGGCAATCGCTCGCCCGTGAGGCTGACATCGCGCACTTGAGCTATGCCGACTGGCGGAACCAAGGCCACAAGCTCGTATTCCCCCTTCCGACATCCCTCCACGACCTCTTCTAGGCGGTGGACAAAAGTTGGTGAGGGCAGGTTGTTCCCTCCGAGCAAATGCTCGATGACAAGACGATGCAGCACACTCACGGCGAGCCGACGCCACGGCTCGTGGTGGTCCGCAGCCACCTCATCCATTTTCGCCTGCCCCTGTTCAGTTAGCTCAGCGATCGTCCAAGTCTCATCGATGCGTGTGAAGAAACCGAGGGCTACCGGCACACTTGCGGTGCTGATGTCCTCCCAAACCTCGCGGATTCCTTCTTCTAGCCCGGTCAAAACATGTCGCACGGAAAAATACGGCTCCAAGTTCTCTTGTAGCCGAAGTGCGTTGAGAGCCCCCAATCCTCGAAATAACCGATGCGTCGGCATAATCACGAGGCCTGGATCCTCCAGCGCCACGAGCATGGTCAAGACGTAATTGGCTGGATGATCCGGCCTCAATGCCCCACTGTCGTAGACCTGATCTCGGTAGTCGCACGCGGTTTCGTAGCGGTGGTGTCCGTCAGCGATGAAGACCGGTTTCGGCCCCATCAAAGCGCATACCCGACCTATTACGCCGACATCAGTTACCGGCCATAGCCGATGAATCACGCCGAGATGATCCGTCGCCTCCAGTGGGATTTTATCGGAAATGGTTTCTTCTAGGATTGGCTGTACTTCGCCAGCCGGGTCCGGATACAAGGCGAAAATCTGGCTGAAATTCGCCTTACAAACCGCCGTGAGCATCAGTCGATCGATCTTGGGTGCCCTGAGCGTTTGCTCGTGGGGGAAAACCATGCCTTCGCCAAATCGCTGAAGCCGCATCCGGGCCATGAAGCCCCGGCGAATATGATCGCGGCCCTCCAAGTTGAAGTGTTGATGGTAGACATAAAGAGACGGTACCGCTTCTTGTACCAAAACACCTTGGTTCAACCAGCTCTTAAAAAACTTCGCTGCCCTTATGTAAGAGTTATTCGCCTCATCGTCGCCCGGTTCAGGCCGATTAAGCTCTAACCGAACGATATTGCAGGGGTGCTTCTTGTAGAGCTCCTCCTGAAGTTCGCTCCCAATCGTATCGTAGGGAGGAGCCACCACATCGCTGAGCGACCCTACTTGCCCCAAGTTGTATCGAATCCCGCGAAACGCTTGTATTTCCGGCATAATTTAGCTGCGACCGTCCACCAAAAAGTGATTGACTTTTCCCTGAATGCCGCAGGGATGTATTTGCTCTGCATGTACGGTCAAGGTAGGGTCACCTAGCAGTTTGGTCAAGCGAGGAGGCAACCAGAAAACGAATGGACGTCTTTCTCGAGCCCTACAATGGAAAAGTGTCTAGCCTCGAAGGGGGCGTTCTGAATCCTCAGACAATTGGGGGGTCGCACTCTCACTCGGACCTGGAGTACTCTCGCGCGGGGGGTAGCCGAAGCCCGCTGGCTTCGGGCGGATATTGGTTCCAACGCACCCCCGAAACTCAGTGGTTCAGTCTTCCCAATCACGCTGCGATAAAGGGAGCCTTTAAGACGTCAAAAGCCCGGACCATACGGGGTCGCCCCGGCGCCCGAAGAACGGAATCTACCGCCTTTTCCCTACCCGCTTGAAAGACGCTTGCGAGTGCGATAATTCTGCGGGCGCTCTTTAATCTCAAGCACGTAAAGCTCTTAAAGCGAGCGACTCGATTGGGCCGGCTTTGCGGGGGAAGTGCGGAGAGGCACTTGTCGTTTAGTACCGATAATAGTCAGGCTTGTACGGACCATCTATCGGGACGCCGAGATACGCGGCTTGCTCCGGCGTCAATTCTTCCAATTTGAATCCCAATTTTTGCAGATGAAGCCGAGCTACCTGCTCATCAAGCTTCTTTGGCAGGACGTGCACACCGATCGGATATTTCTCAGGCTCCGTCCAAAGGGCGATCTGAGCCAAGACCTGATTTGTAAAGGAGTTAGACATGACGAAGGAGGGGTGTCCGCTCGCGCAACCTAAATTGACAAGTCGCCCTTCCGCCAACAGGATTATCGAGTGACCATCTGGAAAAGTATAACGATCGACTAATGGTTTAATTCTCGTCCGACGAATGCCCGGGTAGTTGTTAAGACCGGCAACATCGATTTCCACATCGAAATGCCCAATATTACAAACAATAGCATCATTGGGCATTCGCTCCATGTGTTCGACACGAATTACTTTGCAGCAGCCAGTAGCCGTGACAAAGATGTTTGCCCGGGAAGCTGCCTCCTCCATGGTGACAACCTCGTACCCCTCCATGGCGGCTTGTAGGGCGCAGATCGGGTCGATCTCGGTGACCATGACCCGAGCCCCATATGCCCGCAGCGCTTGCGCGCAACCTTTACCCACATCTCCATAACCGCAGACCACGGCAAGCTTGCCGGCAATCATCACGTCGGTAGCCCGTTTGATCCCGTCGATGAGCGACTCCCGGCATCCATACAAGTTATCGAACTTGCTTTTAGTGACCGAATCATTGACATTGATCGCCGGAACGCCGAGCTCACCCCGGGCATGCATCTGGTAGAGACGATGCACACCCGTGGTGGTTTCTTCCGAGATCCCCCGAATTCCCGAGAGCAAATAACGGTACTTATCGTTGTGAACCATTGCCGTCAGGTCGCCCCCATCGTCAATGATCATGTTGAGGGGTTGACCGTCCGGGAAAAAGAGGGTTTGCTCGATACACCATTCGTACTCTTCGTCGGTCTCCCCTTTCCATGCGTAGACGGGGATCCCTCTTGCAGCCATGGCGGCAGCGGCGTGGTCTTGCGTCGAAAATTTGTTGCAACTACTCCACTGCACCTGGGCACCTAGTTCAACCAAAGTTTCGATGAGCACGGCTGTTTCGATGGTCATGTGCAAACAGCCGGCGATCCGCGCCCCTTTGAGCGGCTTAGTTCTGCTATACATCTCTCTTAAAGCCATGAGGCCCGGCATTTCATTTTCGGCCAACTCGATTTCTCGTCGGCCCCATTCCGCCAAACTCATGTCGGCTACTTTGTACGGGAGTTTTGTCGCAATTTGTGCCACGGCTTTACCTCCGGAGTTGGTGACGAAAGCGAATCGCGACTGCTAATTTGAATGTTTACCTCGTGGAGACTGCCTTCGCGGCGCGATTAGCCTCTAAGTTCTTCAATTGAAATAAAGCCTCGGTTTCGCGAGACTTTTCCAACCGTGAAGTTGGCTACAACGTTAAATTCCTACAACGTTAAATTCCCGTTCGCAACTTCAAGCAACTTTGACTTTCAGCCCGTTATGCCTATTATAAGTTTTCTAGTTTTCTAAATTTGCAGGCAGCCATTACCAGCCAAATTGGTTCGCGTCCCTCACGCCCTTGCTCTGCCAAGATCAGTCAATAACGGTCGAGAGCAAATTCTACGCGTTGCAGTTTTCTTGCACACCTTTGGGCAAGGAACTAACAGGCAGATGGCTCGTGCAAATGCCTGGTCCTCCAAATCGTGGGACGCCGAACTCCAAATCGTGACCCGGCGAAAACGACGGGGGTAACTATCCCATTTTCGCAATCGACGCAATGTAGCGGCAAACGCGAAAGGTAAAAAGCGCGTCGATTACGAAAAAAGTATAACTTTTTGCCGCGGACTTTCCACCGGGCAAACTTACTGGCCCCCAAAGTTTGTGATTAAAAGCAGGTTCCAATGCGAGAGTTGGAAACTGTTGATCCGGGTAGAAACCTCCCGGGGAAATTCTGCCGACAAAAGTGGCAAACGGCATGTGCACGAAAAGAGCAGGGGATAGCAGGGGGAGAGGCTTTGTTGGCTCAATTCCCTTCGAGAAGCAGCGAAGTGTCCCTATTTGAGGCAAGATTTTTTGGCAGTGCAAATGGCAATTTTGTAGCTGAAATGGCAGAGAAAGGTTGCCCAATCCTGTCTCGGAATGACGTTTTCCTATCGCCGTTGAATGTCTCCCCCAATAGGTATGACCACAGAAATTCCGAATCATACTGACATGAAGACATGAAGCTTTCAGCCCGCAGCACGCCATTTGCTCAGAGTATTCAGCCGTTTCGTCGACCTCGATCAACTGGTATGAACACAAAACTGATGAACTAGGGCGACTTGGAAGCGTAATCGGTTAAATTCCGCGGAAGAATTGCAACGTTTCGTTGTTCATTAAGGTTAATCAAGAATCGTAATCTTCACGACAGCGTTAAATTTCCATCATAAAATCGGAGTTTTCTCATGAAATGAGAGCGAAACCGGAAAGTACGCCTCCAAAATGGAAATTAGGCAAAAAATTAGTCGGATTAGCCGGGCGTGAAAAAGCATTCGCCGAATGGTCTACCGGCTCATTTTTAACGAGATAAGGTTTTAGGTTTATCGATATAAGGACTCGCCGGATATTGAGGCAAACGCAGATTTGGCGGCCGCTACAAAGGCACGAATCTTTTCAGGATCTTTCTTGCGGGGCTGGATCTCTACGCCGCTTGCCGTGTCGACGGCCCACGGGCGGACTGTGCGGATAGCCTCCGCCACGTTTTCTGGCCTCAAACCTCCTGCAAGCACAAGCGGTGCAGCCCCCGTCTGGTCTACGTATGCTGCCGCATCGTCCCAGGCCGTCCGCTGACCAGAGCCGCCGAACGTACCTTGGACCGCTGCATCAAACAGGATTGCATCTGGCAGACAACGTCGGTTCTCGCAAACTTCGAGGTAGCAAAGTACCGTGTGGAGACCTCCCGGTGCTACCCGAAAGGCCCGAATGATCTGCAAGCCCGCGTTTGAAGTTTCCCGCAACCGGAGTATTTCCCCGGGCGGCTCGTCCCCGTGAAGTTGCACCCACCCGAGACCAACTTTTTCAACGGCACAAACCATTTCTTCAACCGGAGCATTGACAAAGATACCCACAAGCGCCGGCTTAAAGTCGGAGTAAGTTTGAATCGCCCGAGTGATTTGGGTGGCTTGGTCCAAGGATACGAAACGGGGGCTTCCGGGAAAAAAATTGAGCCCAATTGCCTCCGCACCTTCCCGGGCAGCAACCACCGCATCTTGGATCGAAGTTATCCCACAGATCTTGACCCGGAACATTCCAGTGAAACCCGGTTCAATGTTGGTGATTCAGAATAATCATCAGAGTAATCATTATAATCATTGCCCCAATCTTGCCCCCGCCTGCATTCGTCTTATTATTTCTTCTTGTTATTCTGATTATTCTGAAATATCCCTACCGTTATTGCCGGTTTCTTAACCCGGTTTTTGTCGGTTTCTTACTCGGGCGATCCGATTCTTATCCGGGCATTCCGAATATTGCCGTCTTTGCTCATCATGAACGAGTTGATTCACCAAAAGGCGCAGGAAGGGTTCGTCGCGCGGAAAAAGCTTGCACAACTAAAAGTCGAAATTTGACCGATAGCCCTGACGAATTTCCCCCGGAAGATTCGCAATTCCGCTAGTCCCGGTTTAAAGGGATATATCCCTTTGTGCAGCCGAGTTAAAAGATTGTAGGTGGTTCTCCGTTTCAATCACCCTCTCCTTTTGACGGAATCATCAAAGCCTTCGGAGAGCGAGTGTTCTTCGTATTTTGTGTGAATCTCTCCGATGCCATATAGCGCGTAAATAACCGTAGAGGTCAACGGTTAAAACCATTGTAGCGGCCCAACGGCTTTAGCCGATGGGTAGTAGGGACTTGCCTCCCCAATCAGAAGGTGTGTGTCCCGTTGGTCTCGAGCGGCCCCTTTGAGTTTTGGAGCGTAGTAATAAATCTGGGATTCTACTAAATCGGCAACTCATTAGCTCATGGATCCGGTCGCTCGTGCAACAAGGCCGCGGAACGGCTACGCCGCCGGTTTCCGAAACCGAAACACACCTTTTTACGCCGTATCCCCTTGCTACCGTCGCCTGCCGAGTATGAGTGTGAACTCCTAGAGGGTTTAGCCCAGGTGGCTCAGAGTATCGCCATGTATGAAAGCTTTTTTGGCTTATGTCGACGACCATTCGTGGCATCT
This sequence comes from uncultured Thermogutta sp., assembly GCA_937128505.1. Classification (GTDB taxonomy): domain Bacteria; phylum Planctomycetota; class Planctomycetia; order Pirellulales; family Thermoguttaceae; genus DTLM01. The sequence continues at coordinate 26,354 of CAKZMM010000026.1, read as the reverse complement.
GCCGATCCGGAGTACTTTTTCGCGACGCCGCCAGCCCAAGCTGCGGTGGAGAATCTCTTGCGCATGATCCGCCGCTGCGAGGGGATCGGCGTGGTCATAGGGCCGCCAGGGACGGGCAAAACCCTCGTCTTGCGAGTATTGGCAAACCAGTTGTCGTCCGAGTTCAGTGTTGTGGGGCTTTTCACAGGCCGGTATGAAACTCCGCGGGCGCTTTTACAGGGGATACTTTTTCATTTGGGGCAGCCATACCGCGGTTTGGACGAGGGTGAACTGCGCCTAGCCTTGGCCGAGTATCTCGGGAAACGTTCTGCCGCAGAGATCGCACGGCAGATCGTCCTTCTCGTCGATGAGGCCCACGGGCTTCCGCTCCGGGTGCTTGAAGAGATTCGCGCACTCGGCAATCTCCTCCCTGGCCAAGCAGCAATCCCCATAGTTTTGGCAGGGAGTCTGCTCCTGGAAGAGCGGCTGACCAGTCCGAAACTGGAGGCTTTTGCTCAACGAATTACGGTGCGATGTTACCTCGAGAGCTTTTCGAAAACTCAGACCGAGCAGTTTGTGCGCTATCAGATTCAGAAGGCAGGCGCCAATCCGGATCCGATCTTGGCACCTCAGACTCTGGAAGCCGTACATTTAGCCACGGCCGGTATCCCGCGCTTGATCAATCAGGTTTGTGATCATGCACTTTTTTTGGCATTCACACGTGGTCAGCATGTCCTCGACTCTGCATTGATTGAAGAAGCCTGGGCTGATCTTCAGCAACTTCCCGGTCCCTGGAACGAGTCACCTCTTCGAGCCAAAAAGAGCACGGTCGTCGAATTCGGGAGCACTCCGAACGCAGGAGCCGCGGAAGAGGGACCGGTTGCAAATCAGCCGGAATTCACAGCAATTGACGTAGACGTTGGCCATTCGCGGAGCATTCACGCGGGTTATGGGTCGCAGCCGGCGGCAGTCCTCGAGGCGCCACATGATCCATGCGAAAAAATCTCCGAAATCGAGGCAGCGTTAAGCACATTGAATGACCCCAGAGGGGCGCCTGAATCTGAAGCGATTTCTATTTCGCAGCGAGACGCTGTAACGGACACATCCTTTGCTGGGGTGAGTGCCGCAAGCACACCCGATCTTTCCGGCGAGGCGAACCGTCGCGAAGGTGCCTTTGATTCCAGTACCGCAAATGGGAAGGCTTCGGGATCACTGGACGTGGTCGCACAGCGCGGCACCGCGTGCTGTTGGGAAGACCCGTTCGCAGAGCCATTCGATGCCGAGATCGGTCTGAATCACTCTCACGTGTGGTTTATTTGTCCCGAGGCACGCCGCCGGCAAACCAGGCAAGAAGGATCCCTTTTCGGCGGGAAAGACCGGGCAAACTGGCGTACCCGGATTAGCCTGCGCGAGTTAACGAGGCTAAGTTATGCCGATGAGAACGCGAAAGCCGACGCTGCCCCAGCGGGGAACGGAGACGTTGGTGAAATTTGCCTCAGCAGGCCGCGACCAACCCTCGATAGCACCGGGGCGCAATCCCCGCCCGAGCAGATACCGTTGCGACCCACAGGCGGTGCCGGTAGTGCGGGGGTTCATTGTGCCGGTTACGGCACGAATTCGCATGTGCTAGGTGAAATGAATGTCGGCGGAGCTTTACGAGCATCCAGCACAGGGCTTGGCCCCGTGGAAGGCACGGATTTGGAAAGTCAACTCGCCGCTGTTACTCAGGCATGCCAAGAATCATTGCCGGAATGCACCGCAGCTTGCGAGCTGCCTCAACACCGATCGGATTCGGTAACTGCTGACCAAGCAACACCAACACCGCTTTTGCCGAGCCTTTCGGTGGAGTCAACATACCGTTTTGCGGAGGCATTGGTTATCACTGTTTCCGGGGGTATTGGCGGGTGTTCGGTGGAGGGCTTGACCACGGTGTCAGACTCTCAAGAGGTTATGGCCCACACTGGACCGGCAGAAAAGGAAGGAGGTGGCGTGGGCAGTGGGAACTCCGGGCCGCGATGGACGCTACGAAACCCAAGTGGCACACCGGCCGCAAAAGACCGTCCCAAAAAGACTTCGGTCATTTCCCTGGAACGCACTAGTTATTCCTGGTGCAAATCCGCAAGGGCGGAGACCATTGCCCCTGAGAAATCGCGGAACATCTTCCGACTTTCTCGCCAAACGCATGGAAATGACGGCACCGACTAGCTCGATTGCCATTCGGTCGTATGACCGTTTGGTATCCCCGGTCGGCAGAGGACTCTCTGATTCCCCGCGATAGCTTGCCGATAGGCATCTTGTTTGGCCTGAGTACCGGGGGCAGCCAACCTGGCTGCATGGTAAGTCGAAAAGACTGATCTTAGGCTCAACTCACAAATTTCGCATACCTTCAAGGATGCTCATGAAGTAATCTCGGTGCCAGACGATTGGAAGAGCGGCCCCGATGGCGGCAACCCGGGTGGGGGCGCTTTGCGCCACCGTCTTTACCCTTTAGCGATACGGAATCAGGCCCACTTGCGGCTCTTTGCGGCGGAACGAGACTCGGGGCTATCGAGACACCGCCAGCGCAACATTGTGATTCGCTAACTGGAACCTAACCCTGCTGGGCCACCGTCTCAGGTTGATCGGCGAAAAGACTTGGACCTTGAACACCATTCAGCGGTCTCAACTGAGAAATGCGAGCTTTTGGTTCGATTCATGCACTCCGATTGAAATCCCCAACCGTTCAGTCCGGTGTATAATTGCCCGTCAACGGATAGTTTTCGAGCGCTGAAAGCCGTGTTGATGGAGCCGAAGACCAATTCGGATAAAGCTGAAGACCCATTTGCATAAAAACCTGATCCGTCGTCCTGTCATCTTTCGTCAATAGCTAAGGGGACGATGGGTGTGGCAAATCAATTCACCCTTCAAATAACGTCAGGTATCGCGAAGAACTATGCCGCGTATTTACACACGCACCGGCGATGGCGGGGAAACCGGGCTTTTTGCGGGTTCACGGGTTTTCAAAGATCACCCGCGGATCGAAGCTTCCGGTTCCATCGATGAGTTGAATTGTTGGTTGGGCCTCGTGCGGACCGAACCTTTGCGACAGGAGGTCGAGGCCATATTATCTCGAATACAAAAAGAGCTTTTCTGCCTGGGTATCGAGTTAGCGTGCCCTTCCCCAGAAGACCATGGCCTCAAAATGATCGGCGCGGAGCACGTCAGCGAGCTGGAACGCGATATCGACCGGTTCGAGGCACGCCTTCCGGAGCTGCGTCAATTCATCTTACCGGGAGGTACTCGGGCGGCGGCACTCCTTCACGTTGCCCGGACAATTTGCCGCCGGACGGAACGTCGCGTGGTTGCTCTTATGCAGCAGCCCCCCCATTCAGTTGCTCAAGTCCTTGTTGCCTATCTAAACCGCTTGGGCGATTTACTATTTGTCCTGGCAAGATGGGAGAATTTCTGCAGCGGATACAGCGAGCCGATTTGGACAAAGCCCTAAAGGGATCAAGCGAAAAAGAACTCGCCCGAATAATGAGCTCGCCGTGGGCCGCATAGGCCCACGGCGGCTGCGACAATCACTTCGTGTCAATTCAGGGCGCGCTGGATAGCCCAAGCATGGAGCTTCACTCAATCGATCGCTTGCGCCAAAACTGCTGATTTTTCCTCAGCTATGATCCTGCAAAGGTCACAAGCCTTCGCTGAGTTGCGATGGCTGTCGCAAAACGATACCGCCATAGCTCCACCACGCTTCGGCTTTGAACCAAAGTTTCTTCCGTAGGTGAACCCCCACGTGGCTCATGCAAAAACACGACGCCGCAAGCGAAGACTGTAGAACTCCGAGGGCTTTGAACCCAACGACAATCACGCCGATCGGATCAAGCATGCGCTAATCAAGCAAAAGGCTTGTAGACCCCGGGAATGGCTACCAGATGTTCGTAGCTTCCACTTGCGTCGGGTTTTACCGGCGGCTCTGCATCCCAAGCCCATTTTTCAGGATCCGGAACTTCCTTCGGGCCTTTTTCCACTGCTTCATCCCAACGCACCACTTGTCCGGAATAAGTGGCCATCCGCCCCAGGATCGCGGTGAAGCTGCTGGTGGCCGCATGCCAACCGTCATTTAAAGGTTCATCCTTGAGAATGGCTTGGATCAGATTGACGTGCTCCTGCCGATATGGATTGACGCCGGGGCCTCGGTAGCGCCAGGAATTCTTCCCCTCGATCACGCCGTTGCAATTCGAGTATCCTTCGGTGCCGTGAGCATGCTCGGAGACATTGTCCCAGCAATTGGGGATGTGGCGGCATTGACTGAACATCTTGCTTCCGTCGGCAAAGGTGAACTCGACACAGTGGTGGTCGTAGATGTGACCGACATTGTTATTGAATCGGGCACCCGTCCGGAACTGCCTTCCTCCCATCCCATTGGCTTCAACCGGATGCCCTCCGTGCACCCAGTTGCCGATGTCCAAATTGTGAATGTGTTGTTCGCAGATGTGGTCGCCCGATAGCCAAACAAAATAGTACCAGTTGCGTACCTGATATTGCATCTCCGTCTGATTGGGCTCTCGTCCGCGAATCCACACTCCACCGCCGTTCCAATAAACGCGGGTATACATCAGTTTACCAATCGCCCCGTCATGGATTCGGGCAATGGTCTCGCGATACCGTGGATCATGGCGCCTTTGCAATCCCACCACGACTTTCAGCTTTTGCTTATCGGCCATTTCGTTGCTTTGGAGCAAAACGCGGTAGCCGGGCGCGTCTGTGCAACAGGGTTTTTCCATGAACACATGTTTCCCCCGCTCGATTGCGTACCGGTAATGCCAAGGTCGAAACCCGGGCGGGGAGTTCAATAGCACGATATCCACGCCACAATCCGTCGCGTGCTTGTAGGAGTCCAAACCGACGAAAACCCGATCTTTTGGAAGATCGACTTGGTCTCGGAAATTGGCATCGTTCCGCAGGGCATCGGCGACCCCGCGAGCCCGATCCTCGAACGCATCCGCTACCGCTACAAGCCTCACGCCCTTTGAGGCAGTTAAGCAGTCCTGCGCTGCACCGTGGCCGCGACCCCCACAGCCGATTAAGGCCACTTTCAACACATCAGAGCCTTGAGCATGAGCCACTCGGGCAACTGATGCCGAGGTTCCCGCGCCGGCAGCCGTTGCAATGGCTACGGAAGTCTGCAAGAACTCACGCCTCGTCGTTTTTTCCCGCTGCATCGTTCGATACTCCTTGGGGATCGTTCACTCCGGGATATACCAAGCTACGTCAGGAAAAGTCTCAAGAAGTTAAACGTGGTTACTCCTTATTTTGCAAGAGCTTGACTGGTTTTTTGAAAGCAGATCCAATCTTCTTTTTATCTTTTTTTACGAGCACATTTCTTTTTTACAAACACGTTCAACTGCACGACTCAGTTCCGCCGCAACTACTGCTTGCCCCCTTGAGCTTTGATGTACTCGCGAAGGATTTCCACCTCTGGCTCATACAGCTTTGCCTCTTCCGGCGATGGAGTTCGCAAGGGCCGCACAATCCGGAAGCCGACAAACGGCGCATCCGTCAAAAACCAGATACTTTGCGGGATTTGGGGATCTTGCATTTTCCAATCGGGGTGGGATCCCCGGCGTGCGGCACTCCGGCAAGCCTCCGGATCATCATCCCAAGATCCACCTCGAACCACTCGCGGATATTCGTCCTTCGGAACTGCCCAAGGATTCTTAGTTGTCTTCCCGGCAAAACGCTTGTAAAAGTCCGGTACATATTGATCTAAGCACCATTCCGCCACATTCCCGTGCATATCGTAAAGACCCCAAGGATTCGGCTTTTTCCGCCCTACTTTTTGGTAGGCATCATCGGCGTTATCGAAATACCATGCGTATTCGCCGAGCTTTTCCGGATCATCCCCGAACGAGTAAGCCGTGGTGGTCCCAGCTCGGCAGGCATATTCCCACTCTGCTTCGGTCGGTAATCGGTAAAAACGGCCTGTATTCACCGATAACCACTTACAGTAAAACTTCGCAGCGTACTGCGTCATGCAAATGGCCGGGTAACCCTCGCGGCCCATCCCGAAGGTCATGTCGGTATAAGCGTTGGTGGGGCGAGCGATAGCATCCACCAGGCGCTCCCATGCGGTAGGCTCACGGCTTTCCGCCTGCCGTTTTAGACGTCGCCATTGCGAGTCGAGTTTCAGGGCCCAAGCATCGTATTGTTGCCAGGTAATTTCGTATTTACCCATCCAAAACGGTTCGATTTCTACTTCATGCTGAGGTCCTTCGTCCTCATTTCGGCCCGGCTCGTCTTCCGGACTTCCCATGAGAAACTTCCCACCTGGGATGGGTACCATTTCGATTTTTACCTCGGTCCCCGGAACCACCTCCGTATAAGGCTTCATACTGGCCTCGTCGGTGGCCTCAGCATCCGGTATCGAAACCTCGGGAACCGGTTTCACATGGGGGAATAGCTCTAAAGAAATCAAGGCATTAGGGTCGAAGTCTTGCGGCAAATCGGAACTTTCTCCCGCGAAAGCCGCGATTGTAAAATGCATGGGCAAAAGGAGGATCCAAACCCACACTCGGAGTGCCCGGCTTAGGGGGCGGCATTCATGCATTCGATCTGATCTCCACGTTACGAACTGTTTCACATCAAGCTCCTTCAAAACTCTTCTCAAAACTCTAATCGAGGCATCACCACTCTAACCGAGGGATCACGGTCTAATCCCTCCAACCAGATCACGTCACTTTTACACACCTCAACGGATTGCACGATGGTACTTTCTACAGGACTCAACATCCAACGGCTCAGTGCGCGAACCGACCATCTTTAATGCATCGTTGTCCACAATACGAATATGGAACAACTCAGTGCGCAAACCGAGCTTATTCGGTGAATGCGCTTCCGCCCATTCTAAAACACCTGCCTCGCCGACGCAAATCAGGGACAAAGCCAAGGCATTTCTGGGAGGCACTTTTGACCAGATAAAGGGCCCTTCGGGGGGCCGCACGGTACTTGGGAGGAACCGGCGAACTGGGGAGTCGGCTATTCTTTTGTTCTTTTTACCCTTTGCAAGATAATCTGGGACGAAGTTCCAGGCCGTCCCCAATGCCGAATTTTTTAACGCAGAATTTTTTAACGCAGAGAAGACACTTCGCCAAGCCACTCGCAAGGTGGGCCATGAATTAACCGTGTACCTTCAAGTAGTGGGCCATGAATTATCCGTGTACGTTCAAGTATAAGTACTAGAAGAACTCGGTTTCGGATTAGGAGGATGAGCAGGAGTCCTTGAACGCATCGGATACATTAAATGAGAAATTGGATCGCTGGGCCGCCTAAAACACTTTTAAAGTAGTAATCCTGCGCAGTTCCCTAATAATAGTCGATTTTGGGTGCTTGGTTCATGGACTTTGTGTGCTTGTTTCTCGGCCCAATCAAAACAGAGCAAAAAATGAATGCATCATTTGGCTTTTTAGTCGCGTGAGGTGACGGAGATTAGCATCAGTCTGCCAAATCGTATCTTACTTGGTGGTTTTTAAGGGGTTAAATATCCAATCGTAATTGGTGTGCCCCTCATGTATAAACTTTTAGAGATGTTGCTGTTAGGACCGGTTAATGCGTGTGCGGGTGGGGTCACGGTCAAGCTTCATAAAGGCTCACCAGGAGCTGTTTACACGGAGCATCCTTTCGGCGAGTAGCCTGCTGTCAAAAAGTGAACATTACTAATATGAGTCCTGCTGTAACCTTGCTTTTCCTCTTGATGTTTTCGAGCCAACTGTTATTGGGGGGCGAACCCAAGTGCCCGCCGAGTTCTGGGCAAGCCGCCAATCCCAGATTGCAGCGTTTCGAATTCGAATTTGTTGCGATGGCTGTGCCGGTAAAAGTTGTTTTTTTTGCAGAAGATGATTGCGACGCTAAAGAAGCTATATGCAATATTGAGGATCGATTTAATCAACTTAATGAGATTTTTAGCGACTATCTGCCTGACAGTGAAGTGAAAAGATTGGCCGCTTCTGCTGGAACAAACTGCTGGCTCCCAGTTAGCCCGGAATTGTGGGAATTGTTGAATCGTTCCCTATGGTTTTCTGAGCAATCCGAGGGGGCATTCGACGTGACAGTCGGTCCGGTGGTGCGTTTGTGGCGGAGAGCGCGGCGGCAGCGGGAACTGCCTTCGGTTTCCGCTCTGGAACAGGCGAAGGAATCAGTAGGTTATCGTTTCGTATCGACAAACGCGGAAACCCGAAGTGTGTTGTTAAATAGGCCGGGAATGCTTTTGGATTTTGGCGGGATTGCCAAGGGATACGCCGTCGACCAAAGCATTGAACTGCTCCGCGAGCGCGGAATCCGGCACGCGTTTGTGGACGCGGGGGGAGACATCCGGCTTGGCGAGCCGCCGCCGGGGCGAAGCGGTTGGGTCATCGCCATTCAGCCGTTTGAGCCCACGGCGCAACCGGAGCAATTCCTAATACTTGCGAATTGTGCCGTTGCTACGAGTGGCGACCGCTTTCAACATATCACGATAAACGGCGAGCGTTACTCTCACCTGATAGATCCGCGTTCAGGTTGGGCCATGCGTGGACGGAGCATGGTGACTGTGGTGGGTCCCGATTGTACCACGGCCGATGCGTTGGCCTCTGCGGTCAGTGTGCTTGGTCCGGAGGCCGGGCTCAAACTTGTGGACCGAATCGAGGGGTGTGCCGCGGAATTTATTCGTGAAGCAAAGAACCGGGAGTCGGATTCATCAAGTCCGCGATCCAACCCTGGCCAACTGGATGGTATTAGCAGAGGCTACGAGGTCTACCGTTCTGCCCGATGGTCGACCCTTCCTTTGCTGAAAGCCAGCGAGTTGATTACGTCCGGCGCGGAACTACTTGATGTAACTAGGCTCGGGTCGGAGAACGGAGGGACTCCCGCAAAGAAATAATAGTATTTGAATCGCACGAGTGAACGAAGGCTTATTCCTGGTTACAAAAGGGCAAATGCACGCGGGGGAAAAGCTGCACGCTCGAATGGGCAAGTACAGGTGGCAAGCCGGATTTATTTGCGGCGATCACGAGCGGAGTTAATCAGGAAATTGGAGCCCACGGTGAAAACTGACGGAAATGAATTAACTGGACCGTTACTTGCTGAAGCAGCAGATTCTCCGCTTTCACACGCGTCAAGAACAGGGGATTCCGTCAGTCGCTGGCGGGGTAGGTTGCTCGTTGTGGCGGCAGCACTCCTTTGGAGCACAAGTGGGCTTTTTGTCAAGGCGGCACCGGTATTTGCCGAGTGGCCCGAGGAGATCCGAGGTCTTTTGCTGGCGTTTTGGCGAGCAGTCTTCGCGGCTTTGATTCTCAGTCCCTTCGTCCGGCAGCGGCGACTGAATTGGCTGCTGGTTCCGCTTGGCCTATTCTTCGTCCTAATGAACCTTACGTATCTATCGGCCATGGTGTTGGGGACAGCCGCCAATGCCATTTGGCTTCAATATACGGCACCGGCTTGGGTCTTTTTTATGTCTTGGTTGTTTTTCCGGGAGTCGGCCGACCAGCGGGATATTATGCCCCTTGCCTGCGCAATCGCGGGGGTTGTGGTCATTCTTTTCTTTGAATTTCGCCGCGTAGGAGTCGGTGCGGGTGGTGTTCCTTGGGGTACTGTTTTGGGCCTGATCTCCGGTTTGGCATACGCCGGAGTGCTTGTTTTTATGCGACGACTGCGGGGAGAGGATCCTGCCTGGCTTGTCGTCTTCAATCACGTGCTGGTGGTCGCCGTCCTTTTTCCATTTCTGGCAGTTTGGGGGAGGATTCCCAGTCTTGGGCAACTCGTTGTGTTAATGGCCTTCGGAAGTCTCCAGATGGCCCTTCCTTATTACTTGCTGATTAAGGGGTTAAAGGACATTCCCAGTCAAGAGGCGGTTCTTATCGGTCTAATCGAGCCATTGGTCATGCCGCTTTGGGTCTGGCTTGTTTGGGCGGAGATCCCCGCGTTTTGGACGATTGTGGGAGGTGGCATCATTTTGTTCGGCTTAGTGATTCGTTATACGTTTCTGGAGGGGTCGCGACCGGAAACCGCGAAGGATGGAGCTAGCCTCGGGTCTCATTTGACGGGCCAAGAGGCTTCGGGGGACAAAAAAGCCGCCACGTTCTCGGCTTTCGCCAAGAAGAATTGCCGGTAACAAAGCTGAAGATGTCAAGAAGCTTATCGTGAAGCTTATTTGTTTTTCGGCGGATTCGTCGCTAAATTGGTGATGCAGCTCGGTAACAAACAATTTGTTTGGGCCTGACCTTGCAGCTTGGGTATCGCTAAGTGATCTTTCTCCCTGTTTTTTGGAGGGATCGGAAACCGATTTTTTGCGGGGATTGAAAACCGGTCCTCCATCCGAGCGCAGAACGGTGCCCTCTTTTTCAATCACGTTGATACTGCCGATGTCCTCCATCCGAGCGAAGAAGGGGGGTAACAAGCATGATATTTTTGACATCTGCTCCCCATTTTGCGCTTTCGGGATGGTTCCTAACTAGTGCTTGCACGGCGTTAAAGGCCTCGCAGTTTATTGGGCGCGATTCTCCTGCGAAGGACTCGGGGCCTTATGTGGCGGAGGGTGGCTCCGAAATATTTGAGCGCAATGGAGCGAGCAGGGCGCTGGCCGCTTTGGCGGCGATATTCCTCGCCACTTGCAGTCTCCTCGGTAGTACGGTGGGCCAAGAGAGGGCTGTCGTCTCGAGGCCAAACGTGATCTTAATTTTGGCAGATGACCTCGGGTATGGGGATTTGGGGTGTTATGGGGCCACGGATCTGCACACGCCAAATATTGACGGTTTGGCCAAGCAGGGAATGCGATTCTCCCAGTTCTATGCTAATTCACCCGTGTGTTCCCCCACGCGAGCCGCCTTGCTTACGGGATGTTTTCCGGACCGTGTCGGCGTGCCGGGTGTGATCCGCACCCATTGCGACAATTCCTGGGGATTTCTTTCCCCGGAAGCGACATTGTTGCCAGAGCTTCTAAAACGGGCCGGTTATCAAACGGCGATGGTGGGCAAATGGCATCTCGGGTTAGATGTCCCTAATATTCCCACGAGGCGCGGTTTCGATTTGTTCTGGGGATTTATAGGGGACATGATGGACGATTATTGGAATCATCGCCGGCACGGGATCAATTACATGAGGGAGGGCGAGCGGGAGATCGATCCCCCCGGTCATGCGACGTCGGTTTTTACGGAGTTCGCGTGCCGCTTCCTGGAAGAGCATGCCCGAGAACCTTTCTTTCTATACCTGGCTTATAATGCGCCCCATAGCCCGATACAGCCGCCGGAGGATGCGTTGCTGCGATATCGCCAGCGTTTTCCCAAGGTTTCAGAGCGCAGGGCCAAGCTGGCAGCTTTAGTGGAAGATCTCGATCGGGCAGTCGGCCGGGTGTTGGAGACGCTTTACCGGCTCGGATTGGCAGAGCGGACTTTCGTGTTTTTTACGAGCGACAATGGAGGGCAGGAGGCTTTCGGGTCGGATAACGGTCCGCTTGCGGGCGAAAAGGGGCAAATGTTGGAGGGAGGAATACGAGTCCCGGCACTGGCGATTTGGCCTGGACATATCCCGCCGGAGAGCCAGACTGATGCAGTCGGTTTGAGCATGGATCTTTTCCCGACAATTTGTGAGCTTGCAGGCGTTCTGCCGCCGGGAGAGATCGATGGTCGCAGTTTACTTCCGATTCTTCTCGGCAATTCAATGCACGAGGAGACAAGAACACTTTTTTGGGTGCGAATGGAAGGGGGTAAATTTAACGGTCGGGCGATTTATGCGGTGCGAAAGGGTCCGTGGAAACTTCTGCAAAATATGCCCGAGGAGCCTTTTAAGCTTTACAACCTTCAAGATGATCCCGGGGAAACCAAGGATTGTGCGACTGCTCGACCTGAGGTTTTTTCCCAGCTGATGAGCGAGTTGCAGGCTCATCGACGCCGTTGCGCAAGCGTGCCGTGGCGCTTGCCCGATGGATGCGGCCCCGGGGAGCTGCGAAGGAATTGAGCGACAAAACCCTGGCATTCCCGCGGCTTCGGTGAGAGATAATTGGGGGCGGAAGTAGAACTGAGTTGGTCGAGTGATTTCTCCTATATTGTCCGTTTTGTCGGTGGGTGGGGTTCAGTTCGGTCTCGCATTGGGGGCGAATTGCCAGAGTGTTGTGTAGCTCATCAGGTAATTGTGCAAGCATCTCAGAAACGGTCTCTCTTCGAGCCGGATTGCTGCGCAGCTTTCTCTGCCGCGATTAAGGCTTTGTTTTCCTTAAAAGAATGTCAATTTGCCTTGGGGTGTTAGTCGTGGTGAAATACGATCGTAAATTTCGATACGGTCGAAAATTTCATTCGAACCGAGAGATTCGTACGCTTGGTTGGGGGCTGCGAAATACGTGGAAAAACACTGAGTGAAAGCCGGCGATATGCGACGAAGATTCATTGCTCAATTGGGCGAGAATGAAGCGGTTGGTGAGATTTATCGCGCCAGCAAAAAATCCTTAAGGCCGAACCGCCATGGGCAGTTGTACTTGCAACTGCTTTTGTCGGATCGAAGCGGCACGATCGAGGCCCGGGCTTGGAACTCAGCCGAGGCCCTTTATCGTTCCTTCGAGGACGGCGACTTTGTCCGTGTCGAGGGGACCACCCAGGTTTTTCAAGGGGGACTTCAAATCATCGCCAAGCGAATTGAACGGGTTTCAGCGACGGAAGTAATTGAGGATGATTTTTTTCCGCTAACGGATGCCGCGATCGCTCGCTTGCAACTCCGCCTCCGCGAGCTTCTTGGCCGGGTAGAGACCCCGGCTTTGATTGCGCTGGTGGACTGCTTTCTGAGTGATGAACCTTTGATGCAACAACTCGCGGAGGCGCCGGCGGCTTTGGCGTATCATCACGCATATCGCGGCGGCCTTTTGGAACACCTCGTGACGATGCTGGAAATGTTGGACAAAGCAGCGACGTGCTACCCTTATCTTGACCGGGACTTGCTCGCGGCAGGTATTCTCCTCCACGATATCGGGAAGCTCCGCGAGATGTCCCCGGAGACTCAGGCCGCCTATACCGATGAAGGCGAGCTGATCGGTCACATCGTTTTGGGAACCCACATCCTTCGCGAAAAGATTCGGCAAGCGGAGCTTCTGACCGGTGAACCGTTTCCCGCTGAATTGGCTCTCCGGCTTGAGCATATGATCGTCAGCCACCACGGGCACTACGAGTTTGGTAGCCCGAAGCTTCCGATGACGCTGGAGGCGGTGGCCTTACATTATTTGGATACCCTGGATTCGAAACTCGGAGCCTTTGCCCAGATGTTGTCCGCAGGTGTTCGGCCTCAGGAGGCTTGGTCTCGGTATCATCCTGTGGTGGGGCGGAAATTATTCCGGGGCTTGTCGCGCGAGGAAGATGCTCGCCTTTGAACTGTACTTGATCGGTGAACACCCGGTCCTTAAAGCTCAAAACCGCGGCTTTACCCCCCGAAAAAGTATGGCTCGCAGAATGTCGGAAGCGTCTTCGGTGTGTCGGCGAAACAGGCTTTCGCATCAATCTGGCAGACCTCCCGGGCAGGACGGCACGTATACTATACAATGATTAAGTAGATTTCGCCGTAAGGGCACTCCGTAGGGCATGGCTCGGCACCGCGTTATCCGACGGCAGCAGGCGGAAACGGAAGTCAGAGCCTTACCTCTAAAAGAGGCTTGCGTTTGAATTTGTTTCGTAGCAATGGCTCAATATCGATTAAGCCGGGAATGTGCGGGACGGTCTTTGACTATCGAACGATAAAAGGTCGCCTGTTGGGTAATTTCAGTTTACGAACGTTAAGGCATCTGACACGTTCTAAGGGCAGGCAAAGATATCGGTAAGATTGACGATGGGACAAGAATCGTTAGAAAAATCAATCTTAGAGCTGGTCAATGGTCCGAATTATCACCCCGTAAAGCCGAAGGTGATTGCTCAACGCCTTGGGGTACCGCGGGAAGAAGTGCCGCAGTTGCGTCGGCTCATCAAGTCCATGGTCAAACGGGGTTTGATCAGTTTTGGGAAGGGCCACGTGGTTCGGCCGGTGTCTTCGCTGCGGGAAACGGTTAAACAGATCGTCGGCACTTTTCGCCGATCTGAGGGGGGCTACGGCTTCGTACGGCCCAAAGGCGAATTCGCCACGCTGACTTCAGGGGATGTATTTATCCCTGTGTCTCGAACGGGCGACGCATCCACCGGTGATATCGTGCGTGTGGAACTGACGGAGCCAGCGGGGGTCAACGGCGAGGGGCCGCGGGGGAAGATCGTCGAAGTGGTTCAACGACAAACCCTCCAGTTTGTTGGAACCTATTTCGAGGCGGGCCGGTTCGGTTATGTGGAGGTGGATGGAGGGCTTTTTCCGGCTGCCATCTTCGTCGGGGATCCAGGGGCAAAAGGGGTACAGCCGGACGACAAAGTGGTCATCGAAATGATCCGCTTCCCCACCGCTTACCACGAGGGGGAGGGAGTGATCGTCGAGGTGTTGGGACGCCGGGGCAAGCCGGGTTTTGATACCCACCTGGTCATGCGGGAGTTTGATTTACCGGAAGAGTTCCCAGAAGATGTCCTGGAGGAAGCCCGGGAGCAAACCCGCGCTTTTCGAGAGGCGGTCCCTCCTGATCGGCTCGATTTGACGAGGCTTTTGTGTATTACGATCGACCCGCCGGATGCACGCGACTTCGATGATGCCGTCTCTTTGGAGCAGCACCCGGATGGTTCATGGCGGTTGGGCGTGCACATCGCCGACGTGGCTTATTTCGTGCCTCCACGCTCCGCTTTGGACCGAGAAGCGTACAACCGGGCCACCAGCGTGTACTTGCCGGATCGAGTCATCCCGATGCTCCCGGAGCTTATTTCCAACGGGCTGGCCAGCCTCCAGCCCGGGCGATTGCGCTTCACAAAAACGGTATTTGTGGACTATACCCCGGACGGAATTGTGACGCATCGGGAGTTTCATCGTTCGGTCATTCGCAGCCGGCAGCGTCTCACCTACGAGGAGGTCGATGCGTTCTTGGCCGACCCGGGCCACTTTGAGACCAAATGGGGGGCTGAGATTTGTCGGCTGCTAGCCGGGATGCATCGCCTGGCCATGATTCTGCGGCGGAGGAGGCGACAACGGGGAGCGCTTGAACTTATTTTGCCCGAAATAAAAGTCGAATTGGATTCTTCGGGAGCAGTTTGCGGAGCGCGGCTGATCGAACATACGGAAAGTCATCAGATTATCGAAGAATTTATGCTCGCCGCCAATGAAGCGGTTGCCGATTTCTTGCAGGAAAAGGGGCTATTCTTTCTCCGCCGGGTTCACAAGGACCCCATGCTGCGGAAACTACGGGAGCTGAACGATTTTGTGGCGGGGTTGGGCATCAGGTCCGAGAGCTTGGAAAGCCGGTTTGCTTTGCAACAACTGCTCACCGCTGTAGCGGGCCGACCGGAGCAATATGCCATCCATTATGCAGTTCTTCGCTCGCTTCAGCGTGCTATTTACAGTCCGCGGCCTGAAGGGCACTTTGCCTTGGCGACGGATACCTATTGCCACTTTACCGCGCCGATCCGGAGGTATCCGGACCTAACGGTGCACCGGTTGCTTGACGCGGTTCTGGAGGGGCGTAAGCCGGTGACCGATTACTATCAACTTGTGGCAATTGGGGAGCATTGCTCGGAACGGGAAGAACGGGCCGAGATGGCTGAACGTGAGCTGATTAAGCTCAAGCTTCTCAATTACCTTCAAGAGCGGATCGGTTTGGAGATGGAAGCGGTGGTGACCGGCGTGGAACGCTACGGACTTTTTGTGCAAGGTGTAGAATTGCCGGCCGAGGGGCTTATTCATGTCAGCACCCTACGGGATGATGTATACCGGTTCGATCGCAAGACGCACACACTCAGCGGTCATCGCTCGGGCAATACTTTTCGATTAGGTGACCGACTAAAAGTCGTGGTGGCCCGGGTAGATCTGGACCGGCGCGAGCTGGATTTCCGGCTCGCCAACCTCAATAAAAATGGCGGTAAAGCGCTAAGAAGGCGGGGCGATAGAGCATAAAAGATGCCGGTGACGCCGCACGCTCCCTGGTCACCGGGAATTTAAGTCAACATGTGAAAGGAATGCCCTGCCGCGCTTACGAGGCTGGTTTGCGCTTATGGGCGGTTGATCGCTTTTCGTGGAAAAATTGCTTTTTTCCGGCGCATCCTTAAGTTCCTAATCTGAACTCTCAATGAGCAAGCGAAGCATTTTTGCGCTCTAAATTCTCGCAGCCCCTCGGGTAATAATTGTTGGGGATCGCAGTAGAGGTTTCCCGGGATCGAATCGTAATGGATTCGATCGTGCGGGCTCGAATTCTCCGCAAAAAAGCTGTGCGAAAGGTCTTCATGTAGGTAAGGTTTCGGCTCGTCGCCCCCAATGTCGCAAAAGCTTGTTTCGGGAATCGAGCAAATCACGGATCCGAATCGTAGCATTGGAAAATGCATTACTTCAGTTTAGGAAGGGACGATTTTGTCACATGTTCAATCAAGAACTAAAGCGAAAACTCGAACATTCCGTTCTTCTAAATGTCAAAACACCTGCCCAATACCTGGGTGGGGAATGGAATATGGTGAGGAAGCCTGCTTCCGCTGTCCGTGGCCGACTCTGCCTTGCGTTTCCCGATGTTTACTCCATCGGCATGAGTAATCACGGTTTGCAGGTCCTTTATGCGGCGGTAAACCGGCTGGATGACTGGGCTTGCGAACGCGTCTTTGCCCCGTGGCCGGATATGGAAGAACAACTGCGAAAGCACGGGTTACCGCTTTACAGCTTGGAGAGCTTCACGCCGCTCGATCGGTTTGATGTGATTGGTTTCAGCCTCCAACATGAGCTCAACTACATCAACGTATTGACGATTCTGGATCTGGGAGAGATTCCACTTCGGGGCGAGCATCGTTCGCTGCGCGACCCGCTGGTCATTGCGGGAGGACCGTGTTGCCAGAATCCGGAGCCGATGGCCGATTTTATCGATTTGTTCGTTTTGGGAGATGGTGAGGAATCGTTGCCTGAGGTTTGTCGGCTGTGGCTAGAGGTGCGCGAGGCTCATTCGGATCGCTTGTCAGCCATGCGAGCCATGGCGGAACGTCTGCCGTTCGCTTATGTGCCGGTGTGCTATGAAGTTCAATTGGGACCCAAAGGCTGGATGATGGCTCCCCGGCCAAAGTTTTCGGGGGTGCCGGCACAGATTCGTCCTGCTTTTGTGCCCAACTTGGATCTTGTGCCCTTACCGACCCGACCGCTGGTGCCACACATCGAGTGTGTGCAGGACCGAATCGCTATCGAGATCATGCGGGGTTGCCCGTGGCGATGCAGATTCTGTCAAAGCACGACGTTGAAGCGGCCACTGCGTTGGCGAAAGGTGCAAACCATTATTAAGGGTGTGTTAGAAACCTACGAGAACACAGGCTACAACGAGGTTTCGCTCCTTTCGCTTTCCACGAGCGACTACCCGGCGTTTGAGGAGTTGATGCACCAACTAAAAGAGCGATTGGCGCCCTTACATGTAAGTATTTCGGTACCAAGTTTGCGGATCAATGAGCAACTAAAATTGGTCGGAGAGTTGCTTGAAACCGACCGGCGAAGCGGTCTGACGCTTGCTCCTGAAGCGGCCCGCGACGACATGCGGCAACAAATCGGCAAACCCATTAGCAATGCGGACCTTGTATCTGGGTGCCGCCGTGCCTTTGAAAGGGGGTTCGATCGGGTCAAGCTTTACTTCATGTGCGGGCTGCCCGGGGAACGAGAAGAAGATTTGAAAGGGATCGTCGAGTTGGCGGAGACGCTTTCGGAATTGCGGCGTCAAGTGGTCGGAAAGCCTGCCACGGTGATAGCGAACGTATCAAATTTCGTCCCCAAGCCCCACACCCCCTATCAGTGGCACGGGATGCAGACCCGCGGATATTTCGCGGACGTTCATCGGCGGCTCGTCAGGTACAGACGATCCCGTCATGTGGAAATCAAGTACCACGACGTCGAAGCGAGTCTCCTGGAAGGCTTACTCGCCCGGGGCGACCGGCGATTGGGAGCGGTCATTGAGCGAGCCTGGCGAAAGGGGGCTCGGCTCGACGGTTGGAGCGACCATTTCCGTAGCGATCTTTGGAGGGAAGCTATTGAAGAAAGCGGGGTGGATATCGATAGCTTGCTTCACCAACCCTATGAGCTCGATGAGCCACTTCCTTGGGATCACACCACAATCCGCCAAGGTCCCCAGTATCTGCGTCGGGAATTCTCGCGGGCGCAAATGCAGTTAGAAGAGCTTCATCTACTGAAAGGATCCGTTTTCGGATGACGTTGTGCCCCTCAGTAGTTAGGCGTCGCGGATCAAAGAAAAAGACACTTGCGGGTGACAATTAATGAAAGTGTAAATCCGTACACTTTCAAACACCCCGAGAGAATGTCACGAAGAGTGCTCGCACGTTGAGTAGCCGGGAACGGGGCAACGAGCTTCTTGGAAAGAAAATGCGTAGATAGATTGGAGGTTTAACGAAAGAATAAAGCCCTAAATTACAAAGAATAAGGCCCTGAATTACGGCGTAATGATGATTCGCTCTTGCTTGGAAAGCGTTGGCCGGCCGAGGAATAATTGTCGAAAATCCTGCACCGTCACAGAAAACCGAACCTCCCAAACTCGGCAGGAGCTTGCCAACGAAATACGGGCTTGAATTACCGACGAAGGGGTTCTTTGCCGATGGCCCAGGGAATGCTTTCCCCCTCTGGCAGATGCAGGGGCGGTTGATTAACCGTAGACGGGATCGATCGTCGGGCATAGTGTGCTTGAGTAGACCCCTTCGGGTAAGTAGCTCCAGCAAGAGGCGCGGACCGTATGCCCTCATATTGGCCCGGTGTTCCGCTCTGAATTGCGAACGAGGTTGGCAAAATCGGATTCGACGGCCGTTGCTCATTCATGAGGGGAAAAGGCCTTGTGGGCACAAATTGCCCGTGGGCACCTTGGGAAGGGTTCAGGTGGTCATTCCAATCGTTGATTCGCCAATCGTCATCGCCGCGTATGAAAGGCTGACTAAGTATAGAAGGCTGACTAAGATAGTCGGCTCCTGACCAAGGTGAAACTGTCGCGGGTACCGGCAGATTCGGTGGGCTCGTGGCCCCATGGGGCCAAGGAATCGCTTGAGGGAAAGGAGGCTCGCTCCATAAAAGGCGATAATCCTTAGTAGCCCAGGGCAACCCACATGGATTGGGAGTTCCCACGGGTTGTGGTCCCTCGGAGACCAGAGGGGGAAGCACGTTGAAAGACTGAATCTCGGCTAAGTGCTCGAGAAGAATGCAGCGAACTTCTCGCACAGCCCGCGGATGGGCATGTACCGTCATGTGATCGGCCGGAACAATCAACTCCGATTCCACATCGTCCATGTGAGCGCTGACATAACTGACGACCCCGTCGCTATCCGCCGCCCACTTCCCTAGTAAACCGCGTCGCGGAATGATCCCGATGATGTTGTGGTATTTGACCCAGGTTGCCTTCGGACATCGATGCATGGCGGCAAAAAATGGGCTCTCGGGGTCCAAGGCTCCGATACTGGTTTCGATCTCCAAAAGCCGGCTGTCGCGAATCAACGCCCGATTCTGTTGAACGAAAGCATCCCGCGTACGTATTAAAATCTCCGGAAGGCGGATGAGGCGATCCATGATCCACTGAGTGGTCAAATTGGAAAAATGACTCCCCCGATGCGGCGTTCCGATGGTGATGACTCGCCGAACCTGCGGGCTGGGACGAAAGAAGAGGACGGTTTGAACCCGCGCCAAAACTTCTGAATTTCCGCGTGCCTCTTCGAATGGTCGGTCACTGATAAGCCGCCAGAATTCGTCGCCACTGTCAATCGTTTGGAGTCGAGCGACCAGTCCCCCCATGCTGTGCCCGATGAGAACCATTTGGTCCAGAGCGGGCTCGCGGTGATATGGATCAAGGGTCTCCCGCACTTGGGCCAAGTCATGTCGCAGTTGTGCCGCCGTTACCCAGAAAGGTTGTGCTGTCGGATAAAGATAAAACCAAAACTGGTAATGACGGCGAATCTCCGGTGAACTGCGCAAATCATTGAACATTTCCATCCAAGTCATGGGGCTGGACCAAAGCCCGTGAATCATCACCACCGGAATTTTTCCGGGCTCATAAGGCTGAGCCATATAGAGTCCCATAATCGGCTTTGAACGGCCGGGTTGAAACGTCAGCAAAGTTTCGGGGCGAAGGAGGCCGAGCGTAGCCAGATTTGCCATCCGAGGATCAGAAAGAAAATACGCTAGCGGCGTGGTCAGATCGCTTTGCAAGGGAACGACGACCGTACCGCAGTAGATGTCCGTGGTTACCAAGGGATCGTAAAGCTCGAGGGTGGCGAAACGATCCGCAGGGTCACAGTCGGCATCGGGATTCGGGCCAAATTGGGGCCGTAGGAAGACCGTCACCGGAAAACTTAGATTGTCAGGGTAGTAGGTGGCTTCAGGTCCGTGCCTCGCATCGTTGCGGCGTACCGCGATGAGCGGGACGCCTAAACCGTAGGTTCGATAAAGATTCTTTAGACCACGAATCTCGTAATCACTGACGAACTCGAATCGCTCAAATTCTTCCGGCCGCCATAGGCCCGCCCCAATCAGACAACTAAGCTGCCAAGAGCCCGTGGCGGTTTCCAAGCGATAGGTAGCTCCGGGACGAAGTCCGTGCCGACGACAGACCAACCGCAGCATTCCCTCCAGGGCGCTGTTGTAAAGATCGCAGGCTCCGCGAAATTGGGGATCGTAGGGGTTTCGAAGGTCACGGAATTGCTCGTCGAATAAGTACTCAAAAGCGTGCAATACAGACGCTCCATAAAGATCCAGAGCAAGACGGGGGTTATGAGATTCGCTCTTTTTGGCGGCAAGATAAGCAAGTTCCGACACGGCATAAATCTTCTCGGCTCCTGGTTCCTCCTGAATTAAGCGTTGGACACGTGCCAAGAAGTTTCGGGGGTCTTCTTCTTTCCACGCTTCCGTCAAATCATGAACGCGGAGAAACTGCTCAGTTCGGGGACTTGGGCGAGGCCCTTTTCGGGAGGTTAATCTTAGCTGATCGACGAGGGGATTGTCGGGTGTTTCTCGAAGAGATGCATACTTGGTTGTCGCACAGCCGAAAGTCGAGAGTAGAAGCAGCGTGTAAAGTAATGCGAGCCCCCCACGATAATGTCCCAAGACAGACCTACGCGGGGTTTTGCCGCGAAAATCCGGGGCACTCCCCCAGGCATGCGGGACCGCATGAAGAGAACTTGACAAACCTTCCATGGGTGATTTGCCGGAGCCAATCCGTGGCAAAAACGAGAAAGCAATTGTCCGATTTGACTATGAGCTTATGGGCGGCAAGTTAACGTCAGTAATAAGATAATAGATGATGAATTTAGAAGTCGAAAGAGGTGCCGAAAGCCATGGCCATTTCGGAAATCAGTGCCGTTTACTGCGCCTAAACAAACCGCCTTTGACCGACTCCTGATCGCAAAAATCGCTAAAAACCTCTTTAATCTCGAGGTTCAGCGGCGGTAATACACTTTGGTGGCTTACCCCTTGCTCTCGCCGATCCTTGAATGACAAAGCGCATGTATTCAATTACTCAAGCAACTCTGACTTAAAGAATCAAAAGGCCCCCTTCTAAAACTTATCCTCAGTTTCTCCCTAAGAAAGATTACTTGATAGATTACTACAATGATGATCGTGATAAGTTTTCGGTGTGTCGGGTGGGCGGAATAGATCATTCGTGCGTGCATTTCATTGGTAAAACGGTGTTTCTTTGCTCGTATGCCGCGTACGAGATAACTTCCCGATAATAGGTTAAAACGTCATGAAGAAACTGTTGAATTTTGGGGGACACTCGCCCTAGACGGAAAATCGAAATCTTTACCCGAAGAGGAAAAGTTGGGTAGTTTTCTAAATCAGGCTACCGGCCCAAGTAGCTCACGCAAAGTATCAGAGGTGATTTGGCCGGTCAATGTTGTTTTCCGGTTGTTCCATCTAGGGTTTGGAGGCGTAGCGTGAGACCCTCGCGGTCTTTCGCAAGTCTTTATCAACAAGAGGATTGGGGTTGGACCCCCTAGAGTCTTTTGGGGTTGGGCACCCCAGAGAATTGGCGGACACCCGAAAGATTTAAAGATTTATCGCCGCAAAAAGTGCAGGTTTGCGGTTACTTTGTGACCGTACAACAAACCTGCGGCTTTCAGCGTTATTCAAGGACACACGATTGCAGGCAGTTTCCATTAGTTTATAATGACAGTTAAACCTGATGAAAATCTGTGATGGATTGTGTCATGAAAATCGACGAGTTGGTTCGGCTTCAGCCCGGTTTTTACCTGCGGCCTTTTCCGCGGAAGTCGGACCTCTTTGAGATTAATCACCTCGGCTTGGGTGAGTTCATGTTTGCGTTTTCGTTAGGGGGAGGTTGAAGGCGTTCAAAGGGGGGATCTGTAGCAAGCGTTCGCTGGCTTGATGATGCTTTCGCCCGTCTTTTGTGTCGCGAGATATGCGGCGGCCGGATCACGAGGCAAAGGCGGTAGCGCCGAAATTCATCGGTTTTTGCAGCAGTTAACAAGTCGGCAAGACTTTAACGAGCTAAAAACAAATCTTCTTCGCGGCGCGGCTCCATCATTAATTGCTCGGGCTGAGATACGGCAACGGTCGGTTGGTCCTTGGGTTCGGACCCCTAATAAGGGTCAGTGGAGGATCCTCACCGAGTAGATCGCATCCTGAGCTAGTCAAGCCCCCGCTAATGGGGGCGGATGGTTTCCCGTACGCCGATTGTTAGGAAGCCATATTGCCGCGTGCGGAGTTGAGGTGGTTATTGATTAGGGGGAAATCCATATCCACCAATGGACGTGGTGGGGACGCACGTATCAATTTACTCCGACCTCTTGGCTGGACATTCTTGATTAGGGGGGCTTGGAGCCAAAGAGCTCAGGGAGGATAAACCTTTTGAAATGCGTGCGAAAGGGTCGTTTCTCTCGCGGATCGTTATTTTTGCTGATTCTTAATCTTTGCTAAGTCTTGTTTTGGAATTCTGGATCCTTGCTAGCCAACTAACTTGATGCGCTTTCGCTAATATCGGAGCCGCACAAATCTATGAAATCGCGAGTTTTGAGAGGATGGAGCTTGTGGCTCTTTTGGGCCACTAATCTCTGTGTAATCTTGCTGGCCGGAAACGGTCTTTATTTATCCGGCATAACCTTCATGGAGCATGTGACCGGTTTTGTCCTTCAGAATTATGCCTACCAATACTTCTTTCTAGTGCATCTGGTTGGTGGTCTATTCTTCATTGGGTTACTTATCTCATATGTGTTGCTCCATTGGCGGTCCATGGCGGGGGTGCGTCGCCCGGCAACCAAACGCTGGGGATTTTTGCTTGTTGGGGTGGCCACTGCTTTGGTGGTCAGTGGTTTGCTCCTGTGGCGTCCGGAGCCTTTGGCGGTAAAGCATCCGTTGATTCGATCGATAGCCTATTGGGTTCACGTGTTGACTCCCGTTTTTGCTTTAGGTCTTTATTGGCTGCATCGCGTTAGCGGTCGAGGAATCCGCCCCTTGCGGATGTTCGCGTGGATCGGCGCGGTAGTGGGCGTTTGCGCCTTATTTGTGATTGGACATGGTTTCGACCCCCGCGGTCGGCAGATCGCGGCGAATGCGGGGCAAGAGCGGAGTATTTTTGCCCCATCTTTTGCACGAACTGCTCACGGGCGGCATATTCGCCCCGAGTTACTTTTGGATAACGAATACTGCAAAGATTGCCATCCTGATGTACACGCTCAATGGGCAGAAAGTGCGCATCGATTCGCTTCCATGAATAATCCGGTCTACTTGGCCTCGGTTCGTGAGACGCGGCAAGTTTCGCTCCAGCGGGATGGCAATGTGCTTCGCTCACGATGGTGTGCGGGGTGCCACGACCCAGTTCCGCTATTTAGCGGAGCATTCGACGATCCGGATTTTGATGATATTCACGATCCCTTGGCCCATGCGGGGATTACTTGCAGCAGTTGTCACTCGATAGTCGCCATCAATTCCGTGCGAGGCAATGGTGACTATACGATCGAGGAACCGCTTCATTACCCGTTCGCCTTCAGCCAAAACCCCATTTTGAAATGGGTGAACCACCAGCTCATCCGGGCTAAGCCAGAGTTCCATAAGAGGACCTTTTTGAAGCCCTTCCATCGAACGGCCGAGTTTTGCTCCGTTTGCCATAAAGTGCACATTCCGAAATCGGTGAACGACTACAAGTTCCTGCGGGGGCAGAACCATTATGATTCGTTTTTGCTGAGCGGTGTTTCGGGACACGGGGCTCGTAGTTTTTACTATCCGAAGCAAGCAAAAAGCAATTGTGCTGCCTGCCATATGCCCCCGGTTAGTTCTGCCGATTTCGGCGCCAAGCCTTATCCGGAAATAGAAGGTTTGAGCGTGCGAAGTCATTGGTTCCTCGGCGCTAACACAGCGCTACCTTTCTTCCGGGGCAATCCGACTATGGTGGAATTGCATCAGCAGTTTCTTCAAGGTCAGCTTCGAATCGATTTGTTCGGGCTTAGAGAAGGGGGTCACATCGACGGCCGTTTGCTCGCCCCTTTGCGTCCGCAAGTCCCACTGCTTCGCCCAGGGAGCCACTACTTGCTTGAAGTGGTCATACGTACACTTGGTGTTGGTCATCATTTTACACAAGGCACAACCGACTCGAACGAGGTTTGGGTTCATTTGAGAGTCGACCTAAACGGCAAGCCCTTGGTGGAAAGTGGTGGTATTGACGAATGGGGTCGTGTTGATCCTGAGGCGCATTTCATCAACGTTTTCATGCTGGACCGACATGGGAATCGGATTGCGCGGAGAAATCCTCAAGATATTTTCGTACCGCTTTACGATCATCAAATCCCGCCCGGCGCCGCGAACACCATCCATTACCTGCTTGCGGTGCCCGAGGCCGCTGCGGGCGGCATTCTCGAAATCAAAGCCGCCGTGTGCTACCGAAAGTTCGATTGGGAGCTTATGAATTTTGTAGTGAGCCAGATGAAACCCGGCGAAAAGCCCCTTCCCGGTCTAGAGCCCGGCAAACCCTATCGAAACAAGTTGCCGGTAACCGTCCTTTGCAGCGATTCAGTCAGCCTTGCTGTTGGGGACATAGCGGCGGCCGGCGTGGAAGCCCCCACGCAGTGGCTCAGTTCAGATGACTCTATCGAGAAGATACCCACTTGGGAACGATGGAACGATTATGGCATCGGTCTTCTGCTCAAAGGTAAGGCTCAACTGCGGCAGGCGGCTGAAGCTTTTCGGCAGGTTGAATCGCTCGGAAGTTATCACGGTCCGCTGAACCTAGCCCGGGTGTATCAAATCGAGGGAGACTTAGACGAAGCGACCCGGTGTCTTCAAAGGGCTTTGCGTGCCCCGCCGCCGGAATTTCCGTGGTGGACCGCAAGCTGGTTATCGGCCGTGATTAACCGCCAGCAGGGGCATCTGGATGAAGCAGCGGCCAGCTTGCGACAGATCGTAGATCAACCGCCCCCGCCGGAGTTATCAGCGAGAGGTTTCGACTTTCGGAGAGACTACGAGGTCCTGAATCTCCTCGGCGAAACTTTATTCGACCAGGCCCGACGGATTCGGCAGGCGGAAGCCCAAAAACGAAAACTCCTTTTGGAAGAGTCGCGGCAGTGGTTCCATCGAACGCTTGAACTGGACCCGGAAAACATCACGGCTCATTACAACTTATCCCTTCTTTATGCCATGTTGGGGGAGGCCGAGAAGGCAAAAGAACATCGCCTGCTGCATGCGGAGTATCGTGTCGACGATAATGCACGGGACATTGCAGTTGCCGCCGCCCGTAAGCGTTACCCGGCAGCAGATCGGGCCGCCGAAAAGGTTGTCCTCTATCGTCTCCGTCCGGTAAATGGTGGACCTACGATGGAGATTGCGGTCGAAGCTCAGCAATTGGGGGCGGATAACCCTGAGGGGAGCTTTTCAACTTTTCATTCGACTGGAGAATTCGCTTGTGAATTCGTTAGTGATCGTTGCGTGGGACTTAATTCTCATGATAAGGCTTCGGCCGGGATGGTTTGTCCGGCAGTCGACGAAATCTTTTCAAGTCAGTGAGTGAAAAAGCTATAGTGGGGGAAGTCTTACTAAAGCTTTAAGGCTCCGATTTAAGTGGCGGTGGAATCATCACCCTGTGGGCGAAAGCACAACGTAATAGACGGGTAAAAGTGGGAAGGGGCGATGGGCCGGAAGAGGCTACTTTTGGGTTCCAGTGAGTACCGGTTGTCGGTTTCGATACGTCAACTCCTGCGTGGAATATTCGGTTGGTTTGTTCACGACAAACGAAATTGATTAAGAGCCTCTAACAAAATGAGCCGCACAGGCATTTATAGCAGATCAGGATGCAGCCGAGGGTAAGGAGTGCTTGATGG